>NZ_JBQHDB010000002.1:0-673003 GCF_052068135.1 Micromonospora sp. BQ11
TCGAACTCGACGACAAGTCCACCGTCACCGACAACGACCCCAAGAACTGCGTCAACGTCAAAGACTGCCACGCCTGACCGGCAGCGCAGTGAACAGCCGAACCGCTGACGGCATCGGCTGAGGCCACCCTCCGGCCCGCTCGGGAACGGTCCAACCGGATCGGACCCGGCGGGCCGGAGGACTGTCGCCAGGAGATACGAGCCGGCCCCCTTCCGCGTCACCGCGCAAGGGGGCCGGCCGCTGTCGTACTCCTGCCGCACGAGATCGTGACCCTCCGCGCCGGCGCGGATGATCGTGCCGGTGGCCGCATCGGTCGTGGTCGTCGGCAGCACCTCGTCGCTGCGGACGGTGACGAAGCCGGTCCCCTGCCCCATCACTGAGCCTTTCCAAACTGATCTTCCAGCTCAGGGCGGGTGTGGCGAGCGCGGGAATCGCGGAGGTGATGACCTTGGCTGACAAGGCGGCGAACGCGCCATCGCCACGCTCAAGACCTGGAAGATGCTGACCAGGCTGCGCTGCCGCCCGCTCCGCGCCACCGAGATCGTGCAGGCCATCCTCGTCCTCCACCATGTCGAAGCGAACCGCTACGCATGATGAGAGATGTCCCCGGTGGTGGAACTCGGGGGTGGCTGCGGACAGGTACAGGTGTGACAGCTGAGATGCGGGTCCGGATCCGGGCCGGAGACACCGATGCTTTCGGTGAGCTCTTCGATGAGCATGCCGATGCGGTTCATCGGCATGCGGTGTGGAGTGGGGGCGATCCGGTTCAGGCCGAGGATGTGGTGTCGCTGACCTTCCTCGAGGCGTGGCGGGTTCGCGAATCCTTGCATCCGGATGGAGGCAGCCTGCGGCCGTGGCTGCTCGGGATCGCCACCAATGTGCTGCGCAATCGCAGGCGGGCGGCGCGCCGGCACCGGGAGGCATTGCGGCGATTGCCCGTACGCGACACCGTCCCGGACTTCGCTGACGAGGTGGTCGCCCGGATGCACGACGCCGACCAGGTGACTGCCGTCATGGCGGGACTGCGGGCGCTGCGCCGGGCGGACCGGGAGGTGTTCCTGCTCTGCGTGTGGTCGCAGCTGGACTACGCGGCGGCGGCCGAGGCCCTGGGCGTACCCGTCGGGACCGTGCGTTCGCGGCTGTCGCGGGCCCGGACCCGGCTGCGGGCGCTGGCACAGCAGGAGATGGCGCGTACCCGAATGATCCCCGTCGAGCAGGGAGAGTACCGATGAGCGAGCCCACCGCCCCCCGGGTGCCGGCCATGCCGGCGCTGCGCCGGCAGGCACTGCGGCATCATCTGCTGGACGAAATCGAGCGGCCGGCCCGGCGGCCACGGCGGATGCTGGTGCTCGCGCCTGCGGCCGGCGTGCTGGCGGTCGCGGTTTCGGCCGGGGCGATCGCCCAGCCGTGGGCGCCAGACAGCACGCCGCAGATCGTAACGGTCGAGAAGGGGGAAGGCAGTGGCGCGACGTTGCTGCTGAACCGGATGGCCGCAGCGGCTGCCGACACGCCGGACCCATCGTCCGGGGAGGGAGAGTACGTCTACATCAGGAGCCGGGGTGCGTTCGCTGAGCTGGGTGACGGCCCGGCGCGGCTGCAGCCGGTACACGAACGGGAGATCTGGATCCCGCGGAACGAGCGCGGTGACGGCTTGCTCCGCCAGCCGTTTGTCAACGTGCCGATCATCGGTGTGATCCCGGAGCGGGAGACGCTCACGGACGTGACGCCGAACGCGGCGCTCGTCGATCTGCCCAGCGATCCGGACGCCCTGTTGGAGAAGCTCTACCGGGAGCGCAACGAGCGTGGCGGAGGCAACAGTCGCGACGGCGCGGCGTTTACCGCGATCGGCGACATCCTGCGCGAGTCGCTGGTACCGCCACAGACGACTGCCGCGCTCTACCAGGCCGCGGCGAAGATTCCGGGGGTCGAGGTGGTCCGCGGGGTCACCGACGCCGCCGGGCGGCGAGGGGTAGCTGTCGCGCACACCGAGAGGAGCCGGCGCCAAGAGTGGATCTTCGATGAACAGACGTACGAATACCTCGGTGAGCGCAGTTACCTCGTGGCGGACACCGCCGACGGGCCGGCTGGGACGGTGCTGGGCACGACTGCGGTGCTGCAGCGAGCCGTGGTGTCGGACCTTGGACAGCGCCCAGAGAGGTAGCTGTCAAGCAACCGGCGGGATCGATGCTGGTTGCAGTGCTGGCGGACGAGGTTGGCGAGGTGGTTCAGGGTGCGGCTGGACAGCGATCGACCTCCGGGCTCGCCGCACCCGCACCGCCGGGAGCCGGATCATCCTGCCTGTGAGCATCAGAAGTACGACAAAGAAGACGCCAGCGGCACGCCACGGGAACCCGTGACCGCCGCTGGCGCTCCTGGCCAGGACGCAACGGTGGGATGCCACCGAGCACGTTGCCGGCATACTGGCCCACCGGCGAGCCGCACGAGCGGCCCAGCTGATGCCGGCACCCTCGAGCTACTCGAGCAGCTCCTAGTCCTCGATCTCCACGTCCAGGTCGATGTCGCGGATGCAGACGATGAGGTTGTTGGGCTGAGTCCTGTTGTCGTTCGTCGCGTCGACCTCCACGGACTGCTCGAAGTCGACTTCGCTGTCCTCGATGTCGTTGTCGCTAATGATGTTGGCGACGATCAGCTCGTTGATCTGCTCGTTGGTCGCGCAGACGAACCCGTTGCGGTCCTTCCCGTCCTTCCCGTACTCCTCGTCGTACGAGGCGAGCGCGGCGGCGGGCGCGCTGAGCACCAGTGCGGCGCTGCCCAGCAGCACCCCGCCGGCGAGCTTGGTCAGAAACTTCTTCGACATGTCCCCACTCCCTCCTTGTCGGCTCCGGAAATGAGCCACTACGAACATAAAAGGGGTTCATGTTCGTTCGGAGCGCTTTCCAGGTTTCTGCGGCGAACATGCCTCTAGCTGCTATAGAAGGCCCTACCGAAGCTCGGACAACGTGTCGGACGTGATGAGCCGGCAGTGTGCCGGTGTGCAGCCGAACGATCCCGCACACAGCACCTCCGGTCCGGCATCCGCTTGTGCCCCGGGTGCCGTGATGTGGGCGGCAACGGCTCGATGCGCTGCCACAGCCCGTCCGGCACGATCCACGTGAGCTGCGCACACGCGTCGCGGCCTTGTCCCTCGCAGGTCATTACCTACGAGAGACAAGAAGCCGGGAGGTCATGGCACCAGCGTCGCGAACACCACGATGTTGTCCTTGTACGACCTCGCTGCCTTGTCGTAGGCGCCACCACAGGTGATCACGCGGAGCTGCGCCTTGCCGGTGTGACCGTAGACCTGCTTCAGCGGGAGCTTGGTCTTCGGGTAGCGGACCACGCCGTCGACGATGAAGCGGGCCTTCTTGCCGTCCTTGCGAAGCACCTCGATGGCATCCTTCGGTTTCAGCGCGCCCAGGCGGAAGAAGACCGCTCGCCCGGTGGCGCGTGAGTCGACGTGGCCCACTACCACCGCGGTCCCGGTCTCGCCGGGGCTGGGTCCCAGCTTGTACCACCCGGCCGTATCGGGCTGGTTGGTCGGCGGGACCGCGATCTGCTGGTTCCGGTCCAACCCGAGCGGAGTCGTCGGCGCGTCGACGCCGATCCGCGAAATCTTGATGCGGGTGGGTTGCGATCGCGGCATCCCGGCCGACGTCGGTGGGGAAGACGGGCGGGTCGCGGCGGACCTGGAACTGCTCTCGAGGCGGCCGCGCGCACCGCGGGCCTCGCCGCGGCTCGCCCCGGTGGTCGGCGACGCGTCGGCCTTGCTCGGCGCCGGATCCGGTGTGGTGGGCTCGTCCGCCAACGGTGACAGCAGGGACTGCGGTGCGGCGGCGGGGTCGGGCTGCGGTGGCGGTCCGACCGAATCGGCAACCGTCGCCGCGTGCACGACCAATCCTGCTCCGGTGAGCGTGACGAGGACGACCATGACGAGGCCGGCGGCACGCCACGGGAAACCGTGGCGGCCGCCGGCGCTCCTGGCCGCCCTAGGCGACAGTGCCATCGGCCGACCGCCGACGCAGCAGTGCGATGCCACCGAGCACGCCCACGCCGATCATGCCGGCACCGGTCGCCGTCAGGACACCGGTGTCGGTGTCGGAGAACGCGCCACCGTCACCGGCCGCGACGCCAGCCGTGCTGGGGAGTATCCAGGCTCCGTCCGGCCCCGCGTACGCGGTGCCGGGCGCGGCGGCGTTGCCGGCAGGCTGGCCCACCGGCGACCCAGCCCGGCCGAGACTGGCCTGGACCATCCTGAGCAGGTCGCCGAGCAGGTCGGTCTCCACGTCCACCCCCACCTCGAGGTCGCGGATGCAGACCACGACGGTGTTGGGCTGCTGGGTTCGGGTGTTCGAGGCCGACTGTGCGGCGCTCAGGTTGAAGGTGACGACGCTGTCCTCGATCGTGTTGTCCCGGACGATGTTGGAGATGTTCTGCTCGTTGATCTGTGTGGTGGACGCGCAGGTGACCCCGTTTCCGTCCCTGTCCTTCAGGTCGAATGTCTTGGGCTTGTCGTCTGACTTCTTCGATTTCTGCCCCTGGGTCGAGACCTTGGACTGCTTGTTCGCCCCGTCGTCGGGCGCGGCGAGCGCGGTGGCGGGCGCGGCGAGCAGGAGCGCTGCGCTGCCCAACACCATCCCGCCGGCGAGCTTGGTCAAGAACCTCATCGACATGTTCCTCATTCCCTTCTGGTCGGCTCAGGAGACCGAGCTACGAGGAACGTTAGGCTGATTCATGCCGAACGAGAGGACTTTCCGGGTTTCGTAACATGTACGACCGAAGGTGCGGTAAGTAGTTTCTTCATCCTTCTTGTGGGCCAAAGGCCGTTTTGTCCGGCCAGCGTCGTCGGTAGCGGCAGGGAACGGCTGACGCAGAAGGGCCGGCCCCCTCCGCGGGAGCGGAGGGGGCCGGCCCACGTTCGGGTCAGCGCTGTACGAAGACCGCCACGCTACGGGCCGGCACCCGGAACGTGCCGCTCGCCGCGTCGAACGACGCCGTACGCAGCACCGGGTCCGCGGAGTCGCGCAGCACCGGGTGCAGCGCCACGTCCGCACCGCGTAGCCCGTCGAGGCGCTGCGTCGCCGCCTCCGGGGTGGCGTTGAAGACCACCGTCACCGACTTCCACCGCCGGTCCAGGCCGCGACCGTCGAGCGTCATGGTGAGTACGCCCGGCGTCTCCGCCGTACCGGACAGCGGGAAGGCCACCCGCTTCTGCACCTGGTCGGCGGTGGTGAGCCCGAAGACCGGCGAGGACGACCGGATCTTCAGCAGCTCGGCGTACCGGGCGTTGGTGGTGTCGATCGCCGCGCAGTCCGGCACCAGCTTCGGATCGGCCAGCAGCGGCTTGGCGTACGGCCACTTGTCCTTGTTGTCCTGCTCCGGCGGAAGGCCGGCGCCGAACCCGTTGCCCTGGGCGCAGTCCCAGCGGATCTGGTTGAACCAGTCTCCCGAGTTGTACGAGTTGCGGTCCAGCGACTTGGAGCGCAGCCGCTCCGTGCCGGTGGTGACGAACCCGGTGCCCTGCCCCATCACGACCGTGCTGAGCGCGAGCACCTGCATCCGGGCCCGGTCCGCCGCCGAGGTGTCCTGCGGCAGCTTGTACGCCAGCGCGTCGTACAGGATCTCGTTGTCGTGCGCGTCGACGTAGGTCACCGCCTCGCCCGGTGCGGCGGTGTAGCCGGCCGGGGAACCGTTGTAGTCGACCTCCGCGCCGGTGACTCGCTTACCGGAGGAGTCCGTGAAGCGGTACCGGGCCAGGTTGCCGGTCAGCCCGACCTTGATGAGGTCGTGCTGGTGCAGCAGCCGCTCGCGCTGCTGCTCGGCGGTTCCGTTGATCTCGTCGCCGTTTCCGTCGGTGAGAAGACCGGAGGCGAAGCCCTGCACGCGCGGGTTCGCGTCGAACGGGCCGCCACCGCGCACCGCGTCACGGAGCCGGTCGTTGAAGGTGCCGATGCCGGTGCCGGCCATGTTGAGCTGGGTGGCCTGCACGAACCGGGCGTCGTTGGCGACCTCGCCGAAGTTCCAGCCCTCGCCGTAGAGCAGGATCGACTTGCCGTCGACGCCGTCGCGGGCGGGGGTCAGCGCGTCCAGCGCCTTGCGCACGGCCAGGATGTTCGCCTTGGGGTGGTGACCCATCAGGTCGAACCGGAAGCCGTCGACCTTGTACGCCTTGGCCCAGGTGACCAGCGAGTCCACCACCAGCTTGCCCATCATGGCGTTCTCGGGGGCGGTGTTGGCGCAGCAGGTCGAGTTGGCGACCGTGCCGTCGTCGAGCAGGCGGTGGTAGTAGCCGGGAACCACCTGGTCGAGCACCGACTTCGGGTCGGTGCCGGACGCCGACGTGTGGTTGTAGACGACGTCCATCACCACCCGCATCCCGGCGCCGTTGACGCCGGCCACCATCTGCCGGAACTCGGTGGTCCGTGCCGCGCCGGCCGGGTCGACGGCGTAGCCGCCCTCCGGCACCGTGTAGTGCAGCGGGTCGTACCCCCAGTTGTAACCGTCCTTCTCCGCCACGGCCGCGACGCACTTCTGCTGTTCGTCGGAGTCCGGCGGCAGCTTCGCCAGGTCACAGGCGGGCTGCTGCTGGTCGGCCCGGCGCTCCGGGATCGTGGCGAAGTCGAACGCCGGCAGCAGGTGCAGGTGGGTGACCCCGGCGTCGCCGAGGGCCGTCAGGTGCTTCATCCCAGCCGTGCCCGGGTCGGTGAAGGCGGCGAAGGTGCCCCGCCGCTCCGCCGGGACGGTGGTGTCGGCGATGGAGAAGTCCCGCACCGACAGCTCGGAGATCTGCACCTTCGTCGACGGCACGGCCGCCGGCTTGCGCAGGTTCGCCCAGCCGGCCGGCGCGAGCGCCGGGTCGGTCAGGTCGACGATCTGGCTGTGCGTGGAGTTCGGCGCGAGGGCCACCGAGTACGGGTCGGTCACCGCCGCGGTGACGACCCTCTGCGCCGCCGGCTGCCAGGCCTCGACCTGGTAGCGGTAGTACTTCCCGGCCCAGGCCCGCGTGCCGCGTACCGACCAGACGCCGGTGCGGTCGTTGCGGCTCATCGCCACGGTCGTCGGCTGCGCGGTCGGCGAGTCGAACAGCTGGAGCGACACGCTCCGGGCGGTGGGCGCCCAGACCGCCAGGGTCGGAACCCGCCCCGCGAACGTCGGGCCGAGACGCGCCCCGGTCGCCGCCGCGTAGACGTCGTCGAGCACGCCGGGGATCTGCACGCCGGTGGCGGAGAGCAGGCCACCCTGGGCGTCCCGCTCGGTCACCACGAGCTGCCCCCGCAGGGCCGCCGGCACCTTGGCCAGGTCCCGCCGGTCCAGCGTGAAGCTCTGGTACGCCCACAGGTGCGGGAACGTCGCGCGCTGGGCCTCGGTGAGCCCGTTGCGCTGGGCGCGCAGCGGGATGGTGGTGTACGTGCCACTCAGCTCGCCGTCGGCCAGGGTCACCCCGCCGGTCGGCGCGGCCACCAGGGCGTACGTCTTGCCGTCGGTCGGCCCGGTCTGCCAGGCGACCGTCGAGCGGTCGATCCAGTGCGCCTTCTGCTTGGTGATGTCGAGGTCCTTCGCCGTGCCGGTGGTGGTCGCCGGCAACAGCCGGCCACGTGTGCCGGCGAGCAGCCACACCTCGCGGCCGGCGCTGGCGAAGTCGAGGCGCTGGTCCTCGGGCAGGTCCTTCTCGTCTCCCTTGTGGATGATGTAGCTCAGCCCGGTCGCCCCGGCCGACAGCGGCACCTCGAAGACCGCGCCGAAGGCGTCGACCCTCACCGGCGCGAGGGGCTTGGCCCAGTCGGTCGGGTTGGCCGCGCCGTCCCAGAGGTGCAGGCCCCAGCCATCGTAGTTGCCGTCGGCCCGGCGGTAGTGGATGAACGCGGTGCCCTCGGCGACCGGCGGGTCCGGCTCGCCGGTGGCCGCCTGCCGGGTCGGGTGCATGGTCGGGTCACCCTGCTTGAGCCAGATCTCGCCGGTCTTCGTCACGTCGACCGTGCGGTCCTGCTCGACGTCCTTGTTCCCGTTCTTGTCGACCATCAGGAAGCCGACCGACTTCGCGCCCGGCTTGAGCTTGACCCAGGCAAACCGGCCGTAGGAGTCCTCACCGGCGAACGGCTGGCCCTTGGGCCACTCGGTCGCGTACGCGGGGTCGATGTCGCCCCAGGCGTACAGGCCCCAGTCGTCGTACCCGCCGGCGGGCCGCTGGTAGTGCACGACCAGCCACTCGCGGGACTGCCCCTGCTCGGGGGTGCCGACGGTGGCCGTGGACCGCGCGGTGGCGGTACGGCCCTTGCCGTCCCGCACCACGGCCTTGTACTCGATCTTCGTTCCGCCGGCCAGGCCGGTCAGGTCGTGGTGCACGGTGTACGGGGCCCGGTCGGCGGCACCGAGGAGGGTCCACTTCCCGCCGGCGACCCGGGCGGCGAACGTGACGGTGGCCAGCGGGTCGCCGGTCACCTGTGCGGTGACGGCGGCCTTGGTGGCGACCGGGGCGTCCGGGGCCGGGGCGCTGATGGTGATCGACGGGTTGGCGGAGGGCGACGCGATCGGCGTGCCGGCGCGGTGCACCACCGCCGACAGCGGCGGAACGGTCAGCGTGAGCTTGCCGTCGCCGGCCGCGACCGGCGCGGCCGTGCCGCCGTAGATGCCGGTGAAGGTGGCGCCGGCCGACCAGGTGTCCACGGTGACCGTCTGCGCGGTGTCCGCGTTGTTCACCGCGACGACGTACTCGGTGCGCTGCTTCGGGTCGATACGGGAGAAGGCGAAGACGCCCGGCCCGTCGGCGGCGTGCCGGGTGACCTGGACCCCGTCGCGCAGCGCCGGGTGCGCCTGGCGCAGCTTGCCCAGCTCGGCGATGGCCCGGTACAGCGGGTGCTGCGGGTCGAACTGGTCGACGGCGTGCGTCCGGTCGGTGCCGAGCAGGTCGTCGTCGAGGTAGTCCGGGGTCTTCGACGCGAACATGTCCTGTCGGGCGTCCTTGTCCCCGCCGGGGCCGGTGAAGCCCTGCTCGTCGCCGGAGTAGACGACCGGCTGGCCGCGGGTGAGGAACATCAGCTCGTGGGCGAGCTGGTCACGCCGCAGGTGGGTGGTGGGGTCGGTGCCACCGGAGGCGATGAACGAGCCGATCCGGCCCATGTCGTGGTTGCCGAGGAAGGTGGGCAGCCGACCGGCGTCGGTGTCCCGGGCGTGGTAGAGGTCGTCGCGGGCGTACACGTCGGCGAGGGCCTTGGCGGAACCGGCACCGGCGGTGTAGCCCCGGGCCGCCTCCTGGAACGAGAAGTCGAGGGTGGCCGGCAGGCCGCCGCGCCGGACGTACGTCGAGGCGACCTCCTGGTCGGAGCTGTAGACCTCGCCGAACATGAAGAAGTCCTTCTTGCCGGCGCGTTCGGCCGTGCGCTCGATGCCCTGACTGAACTGCGGCCAGAAGTCGAGGTTGACGTGCTTGACCGTGTCCAGCCGGAAGCCGTCGACGCCGGTCTTGGCGATCCAGTCGCCGTAGACCTTGGTCAGCCCGCGTACCACCTCGGGACGCTCGGTCCAGAGGTCGTCCAGGCCGAAGAAGTCGCCGTACTCGCTGTTCTCACCGGCGAAGGTGGAGTCGCCGCGGTTGTGGTACATGGTCGGGTCGTTGAGCCACGCCGGGACCTTGACCTTCGCGTCGGCGGGGGTCTCGAAGGTCGGCGTGTACGGGAACGACTTCGTGTTCACGTCCGGGAAGTCCCGGGTGCCGTCGGCGTAGTTGCGGTCCTCGAAGGCCCGCCCCTGCGCGTCCCGGTACGGCGACGTCTTCTTGTCGACGTAGGTGAACGTGTCCTCGGCGTACGTGATGACGTCGGCGGTGTGGTTGACGATGACGTCGAGGTAGACCTTGATGCCGCGCTGGTGGGCGAGCTTGACCAGCTTCTTCAGGTCCTCGTTGGTACCGAAGTGCGGATCGACCTGGGTGAAGTCGGTGATCCAGTAGCCGTGGTAGCCGGCCGACACGTCGTCACCTCGGCCCTGCACCGGGCGGTTCTTGAAGACCGGGGCCAGCCAGATGGCGGTGGTGCCCATGCCCTCGATGTAGTCCAGCCGGTCCATGACGCCCTTGAGGTCGCCACCGTGGTAGAAGCCCTTGTCCGCCGGGTCGAGACCGGTCTTGAGGCGGTCGCCGGACAGGCCACCCCGGTCGTTGCGCGGGTCGCCGTTGGCGAACCGGTCGGGCAGGACGAAGTAGAACTGCTCGGCCCGGGCCTTGTTCTCGGCGGCCCGGAGCAAAGCCTCGGCCGAGGGCTCGGAGCGCCACTGGGTGGCGCCGGCGGCCGGATCGGTGCCGGCGACCCGGTCGCTGGCATCGGCGCTGATCTGGTTCACGGCGACCGGAGCGCCGACGAGGGTGAGAGTGAGCAGGGAGACGAGGGCTAGCCAGGCTGTGCGCGGTAGCGGCGGCGGTTTCATCGACGGCCTTCCTCTGGTCGCTGATTCGCCCGCACGCTAGCTCTTGCCGAAACATTCTGCAATACCTTGCAAACCGAGTCGCAACAAAGCACTCTGCTTGCAGACACCTTGCTGCCTCGCGCACCGCCCCAGGGGCTCGTGCGTCGGGAGTGGACGGCTCAGCGGCAGGCGAAACCGTCGACGGTGCAGCTCGCCGGGCGGGTGTCGGCCCGCTCGATGTGGAACCGCAACGGCGCGGTGCCGCCCGGCGGCACGTCGACCCCACTGCGGTACGTGAAACCACCGTCGGTGGTGCGGAGCGTTCCCTGCTGCTGCCCCTCGACCCAGGCGGTCACCAGCCGGCCCCCGGGGAAGGCGAGCGTGGCGGTCCATCCCCGACCGGTCGACGCCCCGTTGGTGATCAGGACCTCGGCGATGAAACCGCCGTCGTACGCCTCCATCACCCGGTACCGCCCGGTGACCGGCGGCGGGGCGGGCTGGGCCGGTCGCACCGAGGGCCTACCGCCGCCGGCACCGGACGGGGTGGACGGCACGGCCGCGGCGGTGGTCGGCAGGACGGTGGCACGCGGCGACAGCCCCGGCCGGACCGCCGCCGTCGGTGTCGGCCTCGGAGCGGGGACGCTGGACTCGGCCGACGACGGCGACAGTTCCGGCAGCACCATCGGTGGCGCGGGATCGGGTCGTGGACCACCGTCGGAACTGCGGCCCCGGTAGGTGCCCAGCGCGACGACCAGCAGCACCACCATGACGAGGACCCCGATCAACACGACCACCCACGGGGAGGACGCGATCGCGGTGGTGGTGTGGGACGAGTGTGGGGCGCGGCGCGTACCGGACATGTCTCTCCTCACCGTGTCGCCCGGGCAGAGTACCCAGCAGCGGCCATCTCGGACAGTGCACACGGAATGACGCGGCGCAGCGTGCGGTACGCCATGACGGACGCGCCCCTCATCCGACCGCGCAGTCGGTCCCGTTCACCGTGCACAGGTCCGGGCGTTCCCAACTGCCGGTGCGGTTGATCCGCAGCCACACCGTCTCGCTCTCGCCCGCGTCGAGCGCACCCGTACCCCGCAGCAGGTACGAGCCGGCGCCGTCGGCGGAGACGGAGACCCCGGACTCGCCGGAGGCCTGGAATCCCTTGACGCCGCCGCTGAAGTAGAGCTCCACCCGCCAGTCGCGGGACGCGGCGGAGCCGTTGCGGACCTGGAGCTCCACCTCGAACGATTTCCGGTCGTCGTACACCACCCGGTAGCGCGCGGTCACCCGGCCGGCGGCGGCCGGCGATCCGGTGCCGGGCCGGAGGTCGGGCGTGCGGGGCGCGCGCGGCGCCGATGGGGTGCCGGCGGGGCGCGTGGGGGTGGCGACGGTCGGCGCGGGGATCGCCGTGTCGGTGGGGGTGGCGGCCAGCGTCGGCAGGACCATCGGCGGCGCGGGCGGCGGCACCGGCTCCCGCCGCTCCGCACCACGGAACGACAACAGGGCCACCAACAGGAGGCCGACCAGCAGGCCCACGCCGAGCAGCACCACCACCCAGGGCACCGAGGCCAACACGCGGGAAACGGTCCGTGCACCGGGATCCCCGGCGGGTTGCACAGACATGAAGCCCCCTCGTGCGCAGTCGACGCGCCAACTTAGCAACCCATCCTGTCGGACGGGATGAGGCCCGCCTCCGCGCCGGCCGTGTCGTGTCGTCTCGACGGATGGTCAGCCCGCGCGCAGGACGGTGCAGATGACCGGACCGTCGTCGGTGCTCCGCAGCAGGTAGCGGTACCGCTCACCGGGCACCCTGCGGCCCTCGCTGTCGAGGAACTCCCACTCCACCGCCACCATCGTCAGCAGCGCCGACATCGGCTGCACGTCCTCGATCGCGGCGTGCGCGGCCACCAGTTGGCGTTCCTGGTAGTCCGGCGCGGCGCCCACGAAGGACAACGCCACCGCCGCGGGGGACGTGAACGAGAAGCTGTAGGTGTCGGCCACCACCAGTCCCGGCAGCGCGTAGCAGCCGGCGATGGCCGGTACGTCGCCGGCCGTCAGGGCGACGCCGTACCGGTCGAAGAAGTCGGCCAGCGTGTCCAGGTCGGTGGGGGCTTTCACGCGGGAAGCAATTGCCGGCCGGACACCGGGCCAAACCTCAGCGCGGCGGAATCCCCACCTCGATCTCCACGCCGAGCCGGGCACCGCCGGCCAGACCCAGGTCGTCACCGCTCCAGAACCGCCCCGGGTCGTACCAGTTCGGACGTCGTCCGGCGGGCAGCAGCCCCATCGCCTCGTAGGTCACCGCCACCACCTCGGCGCAGTACGCCGTCTCCAGCGCCTGGTCCCGGGCCGTCGACCGGTCCCGACCCTCGCCGCGCTCGGCGTCGCGGCCGGGCAGCGCGGGAACCCGGATCGCCGGCACCCGGCCGCGCAACCAGCGCCAGGCGAGCTGCGCGGTGGACGGGAACGGGGTGCCGTCGAGACGCGCGATGGTCCGCAGCACCGCCCGTTCCATCTCGGCGTCGGCCGGCGGGTCGAGCTGCCGTAGCCAGCCCCGCTGGCCGTACCGGTTCGCCCAGACGCAGACCGCGTCCCGCAGGTCGTGCAGCTGGACGCCGCGCTGGTGGGTGCCCGACCACATGTCCGGCAGGGACCGGCCCAGCTCGGCGTGCCACATCAGCGGCGGCATGTCGTCGAGCACCACGGCCATGCCGACGTGGTTGACCGGACTGTTGGTGGTGAGCTGGATGGCCCGGTCCGGCACGCTGCGGCCCCGGAACACCCACACGTCGCCGGTGCGGGTCAACTCCACGGCCTCGTCCAGACTGATGCTCATGAGGGACTACCCTAAGCCGATGCGGCAACGGATGCGGTGGTGGAAGGTCCTCGGGTTGGCCGGACTGGCCGGGGTCGCGGCGTCCGGTGTGGTCATCGCGCGGGCCGAGCGGCGGCGTCGCGCGTACACCCCGGAGGAGATCCGGGACCGGCTGCGCGAGCGGCACGCGCAGGCCGCCGGGAGCGCGAGCCGGACCGACAACCCGGCCTGAACTCGGCCGCGGCCGCCGATCGCGTCAGGCGCCGGTGCGGCGCACCGCGTCGTCCAGCGCCTCCGGGGTGCGACCGACGAGCGCACCGCCGTCGTCGAGGAGCAGGATCGGCCGCTGGATCAGCTCGGGGTGGGCCACCATCGCCGCGATCCAGCGGGGCTCGGTCGCGTCGTCGCGGGGCCACTCCGACAGGCCCAGGGTGCCGGCCACCGGCTCCCCCGTGCGGCAGACCTCCCAGGCCCGCGCGCCCAACCGCCGCAGGACGTCGGCCAGCTCCGCCGCGTTCGGCGGCTGGTCCAGGTACGCCCGCACCTGGTAGGGCACCCGCACCTCGTCGAGGGTGTCCCGCGCGCCGACGCACTTGGAGCAGGACGGGTTCAGCCAGATCTCCATGGCGACCATCGTGCCAGAGCCGCCGAGCGTCCCTTGTGGATGCCGACGGGGCCGCTCAGCAGCGGCTTCCCGACTAGGCTGCGATCATGGCCTTCCCCGAGACGCCGTTCGCCCTCTCCCCGCCGCCCGCGACCGTCGAGCGCCACGGCCAGGTCGACCTCCACCTGCCGACCGAGGGCGGCCGGCGACCCGCGGTGGTCGTGGTGCACGGGGTTCCGCTGCCACCCGGGGCGCCCGATCCACGCGACTGGCTGCTCTACCAGGGCTACGGCGCGCTCCTGGCGGAGGCCGGTCTGGTCGCCGGCGTCGTCTCCTACTCCGTGACGGACCTGGCGAGGATGCCGGAGGCCGCCGACGACCTGGCGACGATGGTGGAGCAGGTCCGCGCCGACCCGCGGGTGGATGCCGACCGGCTGGTGCTCTGGTTCTTCTCCGGCAGCGGCCTCTTCCTGGGCGACTGGCTGCGGGCCTCGCCACCGTGGCTGCGCGGTATCGCCGCCACCTACCCGTTGCTGGCGCCGATGCCGGGCTGGGTGCTCGGCCCCCGGTTCCACCCGGTCGAGGCCCTCGACGCGGGCCGTGACCTGCCATTCGTGCTCACCCGGGCGGGCCGGGACATGCCGGTCGTCGCCACCGCGATGGAGGCGTTCCTGACGGCGGCCGACGAGAAGCGCCGGCCGATCCGCGTCATCGACGTGCCGAACGGGCAGCACGGCTTCGAGGTGCTCGACCACACCGAGGAGTCCCGCGCTGCCGTGCGTACGGTCCGCGACGCGGTGGTGGAACTGCTGACGGCGTGACCCTTCTGTCGACCGCTACTGGGACCTCGGCGGCACCCGTCGCAGACGTGGGCGTGAGGTTGCATCAATAGCAAGACGGACGTACGGTTTTGTTAAGCACGGGGAACCAGCGGTAAGTGTCGCCTAACCACGGCGGCGCCCCGGCCCGTGCGACAGACTGCTCAGGACTACTCACGGTCGCTGGTGTGAAGGAGTACGACGTGGCGAGCCTCGACACCTTCGGTGCGAAGACCCAGCTACGCGTCGGAGACGCGAGCTACGAGATTTTCAAGATCGGCACGGTGGAGGGCCACGACCGGCTCCCCTACAGCCTGAAGGTCCTCCTGGAGAACCTGCTGCGGACCGAGGACGGCGCGAACATCACCGCCGACCACATCCGGCAGCTCGGCGGCTGGGATCCCGACGCCGACCCGAGCGTGGAGATCCAGTTCACCCCGGCCCGGGTGCTGATGCAGGACTTCACCGGCGTGCCCTGCGTGGTCGACCTGGCCACCATGCGCGAGGCCGTACGGGACCTCGGCGGCGACGCCACCAAGGTCAACCCCCTCGCTCCCGCCGAGCTGGTCATCGACCACTCGGTCATCGCCGACCTGTTCGGCCGTGAGGACGCCTTCGAGCGCAACGTCGAGCTGGAGTACGAGCGCAACAAGGAGCGCTACCAGTTCCTGCGCTGGGGGCAGACCGCGTTCAACGAGTTCAAGGTCGTCCCGCCGGGCACCGGCATCGTGCACCAGGTCAACATCGAGTACCTCGCCCGCACCATCATGGAGCGGGGCGGCCAGGCGTACCCGGACACCGTGGTCGGCACCGACTCGCACACCACGATGGTCAACGGCCTCGGCGTGCTCGGCTGGGGCGTCGGCGGCATCGAGGCCGAGGCCGCGATGCTCGGCCAGCCGGTCAGCATGCTGATCCCGCGGGTCGTCGGCTTCAAGCTGCACGGCGAGATGCCGGCCGGCACCACCGCCACCGACCTGGTCCTCACCATCACCGAGATGCTGCGCAAGCACGGTGTGGTCGGCAAGTTCGTCGAGTTCTACGGTCCCGGCGTGAGCGCCGTCCCGCTGGCCAACCGCGCCACCATCGGCAACATGTCCCCGGAGTACGGCTCCACCGTCGCGATCTTCCCGATCGACGCCGAGACCGTCCGCTACCTGGAGCTGACCGGCCGCGACCCGCAGCAGGTCGCGCTCGTCGAGGCGTACGCCAAGGAGCAGGGCCTCTGGCACGACCCGGACCACGAGCCGGAGTACTCCGAGCGCCTCGAACTGGACCTGAGCACCATCGAGCCCTCCCTGGCCGGCCCGAAGCGCCCGCAGGACCGGGTGCCACTGGGCAGCGCCAAGACGCTGTTCCGCGCCTCCCTGACCGACTACGTGGCGGCCGACGAGACCGGCGGCGACCCGGACCGCAAGTCCGGCGTGCCGCAGCAGGAGAAGCCGTTCGGGGTGGCCGGTCACGCCGACGAGGCCAGCGCCGAGTCCTTCCCGGCCAGCGACTCCCCCGCCAACGGCGTCAACGACCCGGCCGACGCCCCGCGTGACCTGGAGACCGCGGCGGTCGGCTCCGGTGGCCGCGCCAGCAACCCGACCCGGGTCACCGGCGCCGACGGCGCCGAGTACGAGCTGGACCACGGCGCCGTGGTGATCGCGGCGATCACCTCCTGCACCAACACGTCCAACCCGCAGGTCATGATCGGCGCGGCCCTGCTGGCCCGCAACGCCGTCGAGAAGGGCCTGACCCGCAAGCCGTGGGTGAAGACCACCCTGGCCCCGGGTTCCAAGGTCGTCATGGACTACTACGAGCGGGCCGGCCTGACGCCGTACCTGGAGAAGCTCGGCTTCCACCTGGTCGGCTACGGCTGCACCACCTGCATCGGCAACTCCGGGCCGCTGCCGGAGGAGGTCTCCGCCGCCGTCAACGACGCCGACCTCGCCGTCGTCTCGGTCCTGTCCGGCAACCGCAACTTCGAGGGCCGGATCAACCCGGACGTCAAGATGAACTACCTGGCGTCCCCGCCGCTGGTGGTCGCGTACGCGCTCGCCGGCACCATGGACATCGACCTGGCCAACGAGCCGATCGGTGAGGACGGCGAGGGCAACCCGGTCTTCCTCCGGGAGATCTGGCCGAACTCCGCCGAGATCCAGGACGTCATCGCCTCGGCGATCGGCGCCACCGGGTTCAGCGCGGCGTACGCCGACGTGTTCGCCGGCGACGAGCGCTGGCAGTCGCTGCCCACCCCGACCGGCGACACCTTCGCCTGGGACGGCGACTCCACCTACGTCCGCAAGCCCCCGTACTTCGAGGGCATGGAGCGGGAGCCGAAGGCCGTCGCCGACATCTCCGGCGCCCGGGTGCTGGCCAAGCTGGGCGACTCGGTCACCACCGACCACATCTCCCCGGCCGGTTCGATCAAGGCCGACTCCCCCGCCGGGAAGTACCTCGCCGAGCACGGCGTGCCGCGCCACGAGTTCAACTCGTACGGCTCACGCCGGGGTAACCACGAGGTGATGATCCGGGGCACCTTCGCCAACATCCGGCTGCGCAACCAGCTCGTTCCGGGTGTGGAGGGCGGTTTCACGGTCAACCACCTGACCGGCGAGCAGAGCTCCATCTACGACGCCTCGGTCGCCTACCAGTCCGCCGGCATCCCGCTGGTCGTCCTGGCCGGCAAGGAGTACGGCTCCGGCTCGTCGCGCGACTGGGCGGCCAAGGGCACGATGCTGCTCGGTGTCCGCGCGGTCATCGCCGAGTCGTACGAGCGGATCCACCGCTCGAACCTCATCGGGATGGGCGTCCTGCCGCTGCAGTTCCCCGCCGGCGAGACCGCCGAGTCGCTGGGCCTGACCGGCACCGAGACGTTCTCGGTCACCGGCGTGACCGCGCTGAACGACGGCGAGACGCCGCGTACGGTCAAGGTCACCACCGACAGCGGCGTCGAGTTCGACGCGGTGGTCCGGATCGACACCCCGGGTGAGGCGGACTACTACCGCCACGGCGGCATCCTGCAGTACGTGCTGCGCCGCATGATCGCCAACTGACGCACCACGGACGAAGGGCCCGTTCCCCGGTGGGGGCGGGCCCTTCGGCGTACGAGGGTGAGGGCCGATCGCACCTCGTCGCGCCACGCGTCCCGGACGCGACGTCCTGCGGTTCGGTGGCCACCGAATGCGGGCGCACCGGGGCACCCTGTGCCAGGCTCAGGGCATGGACGACAAGACCATCCTGAACCGGATCTCCGAACTCGTCGACGAGGAGCACCAGCTGCGCGCCGACGCGCAGGCCCACGAGACGGGCACCGACGACGACGCCCGCGAGCGGCTCCGCGCGCTGGAGGAATCCCTGGACCAGTGCTGGGACCTGCTGCGCCGGCGGCGGGCAGCCCGGCAGACCCACGGCGACCCCGACGCCCAGGGCGTACGCCCCAGGCCGGAGGTCGAACGCTACCTCCAGTGACGGTCGTCCCGGGCGGCCTAGGGCCGCCCGGGACACACCTCAGCGGATTCCCGCCTCCCGCAGCAGCATCTCGGTCAGCGCCGCCGGATCGGCGGCGGAGGCCGGGATCCCCCGGGCCACGAACCAGGTGGCGACCACCCGCACGTCACGGGCCAGGAACTCCGGCCCCTGCGGGTTGGCCACCACGTCGACCACCTGCGGCAGGTCGATGAGCACCAGCCGGCCCCCGTGCACGAGCAGGTTGTACGGGGAAAGGTCACCGTGCGCGTAGCCGGCGCGGGCGAGCACCACCAGTGCGTCGACCAACTGCTGCCAGAGGTCCCGCACCTCGTCCGGTCCGGGTCGCAGCTGCGCCAGCCGGGGTGCGGCGGTCCCCTCCTCGGCGTCACCGAGGAACTCCAGCATCAGTTCGGTGCCGCGCACCTGCACCGGGTACGGGACGGTGATCGTCCCGTACCGGGAGCCGATCTCCCAGAGTCGGGCCAGCGCGGCGAACTCGGCCGCCGCCCACTGCCCGGCGATCATCTCGCGGCCGAACGCCGTCCGGCCGGCCATCGCGCGGTTCTCCCGGGACCGGCGGACCCGGCGCCCCTCCAGGTAGCCGGCGTCCCGGTGGAACAGCCGGTGCTGGGCGTCCCGGTAACGCTTGACGGCCAGCAGGCAGGACCGGTCGGTGCCGGGGACGGCCCGGCGGACCAGGTGGACGTCGGCCTCCTTGCCGGTCTTGAGCACACCGAGTTCGGTGTCCTTCGCGGCCAGCTCGGTGACCAGCCAGTCCGGGTAGGGCTCCGGACCGTGGACGGCGCCGTCCCACGACGACCAGCGCTCCCCGGTGTCGGGATCGGGCTCGTCGTCGGGATCGGTCAGGACCGGCTGGGCCGGCCCGCGCTTCAGGAACTGTGGTTCGTCGTCGTCGAAGCGGCGCTTGCCGCGGGTACGGCGCTCGGGCGCCGGAAGGTCGTGATCGCGCACTGCGGGTGTGATCCCTTGTTCGAGGCTGATGGAGGCAGGTGGAAGCGACCTGCAAAGACGGCCATGACCGACCTCCTTCCCTCGACCGGGCGCACGCCCGGTGTGCACGTTGCGCCGACCATGCTCGCGATCCACCGGCCCGGCGGTCAACCGAATTACGCCCCCAGCACGGTGGCGACGGCGGCGATCACGCCGTCGACGGTGCGGGTGGGCGCGAAGCGCGTGTCGGTCCACGGCCTGCCCCGGTGCAGCCACACGCTGGGCAGGCCGACCGCCGCGGCACCGCCGATGTCCGCCTCCGGGCTGTCGCCGATCACCCAGGCGCCGCGCAGCGGCATCCGTACCCGCTGGGCGGCCAGGGCGAAGATCCGCGGGTTGGGCTTGCTGACCCCGGCCTCCTCGGAGATCACCCAGTCCGCGACGTAGCGGTCCAGCCCGGTCTGCCGGATCTTCGCGTCCTGCTGACGTACCGAGCCGTTGGTGACCACCACCGGCACCCAGCCCGCGTCGTCGGCGATCCGCAGGGCGCAGGCGACCAACGGGTCCAGCCGCGTGTTGGCGGCAACCCCGTCGTGCAGTTCCTCGACCAGGTCGATGGACGGTATCCGCAGCGCGTACCGGTCCCGGATGGCGTCCGCGATGTCCCACCGGTTGGTGAGCCCGTCCGCGTCGACCGAGAGCAGCCAGTCGATGTCGGTGGGCGGCGCCCCGATGCCGGACAGGAACCGCTCGCCCCAGGCGCGGAACGGCCCGGCCCGGTCGAGCAGGGTGTTGTCCAGGTCGAGCAGGAGCAGCGGCACTCGCGCACCTTACGGGACTGCGGTGTCCGACCGACAGGGCCGTGGACCCCACCACCGTCCGTTCAGACCGTCAACGCCGAACGGGTGAGGCCCTGGTCGGCGAGGCGGTCGAGGAGCATGGCGTGGGCCGCCCGGGTCGCCGCGAGTGCGGCCGGGTCGAGCGCGACGACCAGCACCTCCTCGCCCTCGTCCGCCGCGCGGGCCAGCGGCCGGCCCTCCGGGTCGTACACCGCCGCGCCACCGTTGAACCGCCACGGGTCGGTGCCGCCGACGGCGTTGGCGAACACCACGTACATCGTGTTGTCCAGGGCACGGGCGGCGTAGTAGAGGTCCCGACGGTGCTCGGAGCCGGCGAGGTAGCCGCTCGGGCACAGGTACCCGTGGGCCCCGTCGTCGGCGGCGGCCCGCCCGTGCTCCGGGAAGCAGCCGTCGTAGCAGATGCCGAGGCCGAGCCGCCAGTCCTCCACGAGCAGCGTGGCGCCCCGGTCGCCGGGGTGGAACAGCTCCCGCTCACCGCCCCAGAGCTGCTGCTTGTCGTAGGCGACCCGGACCGCCCCGGTCGGGTCGACCAGCAGGGACGAAATCGTCCGACGGCCGTCGGGGTGCCGGACCGCCGCCCCGACCAGCACCGCCGTGCCACCGTCGCGGGCCGCCGCGCGCAGCGGCGCCAGGCGGGGGTCGTCCACACGCCCGTCGTGGTCGGCCACCACGTCCGTGCCGGCCAGGTCCGCGGCGAGGGTCGGCGGATGGTACGCGGGCAGGAACAACTCGGGCAGTACGGTCACCCGGGCACCCCGGTCGGCGGCCTGGCGGGCGAGGCGCGCGGCAGTGAGCGCGTTGGCGGCCACGTCACCCGGGACCGGCTCGGCCTGGGCGGCGGCGACGGTCAGGGGTGCGGCGGGAACTGCGGCGGGGGGCGGCGGCACGGGGCGATCCTAACCGGACCGAACCGGCCCGGGTGATCGTCGCGAGCAGGCTGCAAGCCGTACGTACGGTTTGCGTGGCCGGTTGTCACCTGACACGATCGACCCGTGCCCAGAGTAAGTCAGGACCAGCTCGACGCGCGTCGCCAGGAGATCCTGGCCGCGGCGCGGGCGTGCTTCGCCCGGCACGGCTACGAGGGCGCCACGGTGCGCCGGCTCGAGGAGGCGACCGGCCTGTCCCGGGGCGCGATCTTCCACCACTTCCGCGACAAGGACTCGCTCTTCCTCGCGGTCGCCGAGGACGACGCCGCCGTCATGGTCGAGACCGTCGCCCGCAACGGTCTGGTCCAGGTCATGCGCGACCTGCTGGCCCGGGCGACGTCACCGGACACCACCGGCTGGCTCGGCAGCCAGCTGGAGGTCTCCCGCCGGCTCCGGACCGATCCGGCGTTCGCCCGGCGGTGGACGGAACGGTCGGCCGCGATCGCCGAGGCGACCCGGGACCGGTTGGCCCGCCAGCGGGACGCGGGCGTGCTGCGCGAGGACGTGCCGATCGCGGTGCTGGCGCAGTTCCTCGAACTCGCCTACGACGGCCTGGTGCTGCACCTCGCGATGGGCCGCCCGGCCGGCGACCTCGATCCGGTGCTGGATCTCGTCGAGGAGGCGGTCCGCCGCCGCTGAGCGCACTCCACGTCTCGGCTTGGTAACTCGGCGTCCGGGCCGGTTCGGAGGTGGCGGCGCGGCTCCACAATGAGGCGGCGATCCTCCTCGTACGACAGGAGCAGTCATGACCGTCCTCGCCGCCCCGGACGCCACGTGGGGCATCCCCGGTCCCGTCTTCCTCGGCCTCTACCTGCTGGCCGCCCTGGTGGTCGTCGTCGGCACCCGGGTTCACCGCTCCCGGCTCCTCGCCGGCCAGCGTGGCCTCGCGGTCGACCAGCTCGGTCCGCAGCAGGTCGCGTACCTCAACGGCGGTGACCTGGTCGCCGTCCTGGCGTCCCTCGGTGGCCTGCGCGGCAGCGGCGTGGTCGGCGTACGCCCCGACCGGCGGCTGGCCGTCGGCGCACAGCTGCCCAGCGGGGTGACGCCGCTGGACCAGGCGGTCTACCACGCCGCCCGGCGCAACCTGCACTCCCGGGAGCTGGTCCGGGACGAGTGGGTCGCCCGCGCCCTCACGGAGCTGCGGGAGGGTCTCCAGCGGCAGGGCCTGGCCCTCACGCCCGACCAGCGCAGGGCCGCCCGGACCGGGTCGAAGGTGCTGCTCGCGCTGCTGCTGCTCGGCGGCCTCCGCATGGCCGCCGGCCTGGCCAACGACCGGCCGATCGGGTTCCTGGTGGTCGCCCTCCTCGCCGTGGCCGTCGCCATGGTGCTGCTGTCCCGGGTTCCGTGGCGCACCCGCGCGGCCGATGCCGTGCTGCGCGAACTGCGCCTGCTCAACGCCCACCTCGCCCCCGCGTCCTCCCCGGCCTACGCCACGTACGGCCCGGCCGGCGCCGCGATGAGCGTGGCTCTCTTCGGTGCCGCGTCCCTGTGGGCCCTCGACCCGACCTTCGCCGAGCAGGCCGAGATCCAGCGGCAGGCGGCGATCAGCGCGGGCGGCTCGTCCGGCTGCAGCGGCGGCAGCTCCTGCAGTGGCGGCAGCTCCTGCGGTGGCGGTGGTGGCGGTGGCGGCGGGTGCGGCGGATGATCGGGCCGTCCGGCGTGGGCATCGGCTGGCGACCGGAGATCGCGGGCTTCGTCGCCGACCTGCCGGGCCTGCGCTTCGTCGAGGTGGTGGCCGAGTCGGTGCCCGCCGACGGGCCGCTCCCGGACGGGCTGGCGGCCCTCCGCGAGCGGGACGTCACCGTCGTACCGCACGGGGTGCGGCTCTCCCTCGGCGGCGCGGAGCCGGTCGACCCGGATCGCGTCGCGCACCTCGCGTCGGTGGCGCACCAGCTGGACGCCCCGCTGGTCAGCGAGCACATCGCCTTCGTCCGCGCCGGCGACCGGGAGGCGGGCCACCTGCTGCCGCTGCCCCGCAGCAGGGAGGCGGTCGATGCGGTCTGCGCCAACGTGGCCCGGGCGCAGGCGCAGCTGCCGGTGCCGATCGCGCTGGAGCCGATCGCGGCGCTGTTCGACTGGCCCGACGACGAGCTGGACGAGGCCGCGTTCCTCACCGAGATCCTCGACCGCACCGGCGCGCTCCTGCTGCTCGACGTGGCCAACGTGTACGCCAACGCCCGCAACCGGGGCACCGACCCGGTCGCCCTGCTCGACCGGCTGCCGCTGGACCGGGTCGCGTACGTGCACGTCGCGGGCGGCGCCGAGCACGGCGGCTTCTACCACGACACGCACACCGATCCGGTCCCGTCGCCGGTGCTCGACGTGCTGGGTGACCTGTGCGCCCGGCACCGCCCGCCGGCGCTGCTGCTGGAGCGCGACGGGTACTACCCACCCGCGCCGGAGCTCCGCGCCGAGCTGGACGCCCTCGCCCGGGTGTCCGGGTATCCGGTGGTGACGTGACCGGCGACCTGGCCGCCCGGCAGGCCGAGCTGGTGGCGGCCCTGGTGGCCGGCGGACCGGACCCGGCCGGTTTCGACCCGGCCGCGCTGGCTGCCGCCCGCGCCGCCCTGCTGCGCAAACGCGCCGGTGACGTGGCACGGCACTGGCCGCTGCTCGCCGCCGGTCTCGGCGCCGACTGGCCGCGCACCTTCGCCCGATGGGCGACCGGGCGGCCCACCGCCGGGTCGTTGCGCGACGGCTGGGACCTGGCCCGGGAGCTGCGCGACCGGGGGACGTTGCCGCCGCTGGGCGCCGACGAGCTGGCGGTACGCGAGGCCACCGACCGCTACGACGGACACCGCCCGCCACGTCACCGCCGACTACCGGCCTGGGGACGCGCCGCCGGCGCCGTCGCGATCCAGATCGCCGGCCACGTACACCTCCTCCACCCCGCCCCCCGCTGACCCCAGCCCCCGCCCCGCCCCCGCCCCCGCCCCGCGATCTTGCAGTTTCGGTCGCCTTCTTGTCGTTCGTGAACCGTTTTGACCGGGCAGGAAGTGCATGATCGCGGGTTCCGGGTGCGTCGGATGCCGGCACCGGGCGGTTGCGGCAGGATCGACGGCATGGATCTCGGACTGACCGACCGGGTGTTCGTCCTGACCGGAGCCTCGCGGGGGCTGGGGTACGCGACCGCGCGCTGCCTCGTGGACGACGGGGCGAAAGTCGTGCTCTCCGCCCGGGACGGCGACGCGGTGGCCGCCGCCGCGCGGGACCTCGGCGGGCCGGAGCACGCCGTGGGGCTGACCGCCGACCTGGCCGACCCGGAGGCGCCAGCGCGTCTGGTGGCGACGGCGCGGGACCACTTCGGCCGGCTCGACGGGGCGCTGGTCTCGGTCGGCGGTCCCCCGCCGGGCACCGCCGCGTCCGTCGACGACGGGCAGTGGCGGCAGTCCTTCGAGACGGTCTTCCTCGGTACCATCCGCGTCGTACGGACGGTCGCCGGCGTCCTGGCCGAGGCTGACGGCGGCGCTATCGGCCTGGTGCTGTCCACCTCGGCGCGTTCCCCGGTGCCCGGGCTGGGCATCTCCAACGGCCTGCGGCCCGGCCTGGTCGGAATGGCGAAGGACGTCGCCGACGAGTACGGCCCCCGGGGCGTACGCGTCGTGGGGCTGTTGCCCGGACGGATCCGGACCGACCGCAGCGAGCAGTTGTTCGCCGCCGCCCCCGACCCCGAGCGGGCGCGCACCGAGGCCGAGGCGGGCATCCCGCTGCGGCGGATCGGCGAGCCGGCGGAGTTCGGCCGGGTGGCCGCGTTCGTACTCTCCCCCGCCGCCGGGTACCTGACCGGGATCACCGTCCCGATCGACGGTGGCGCCCTGCGGAGCCTGTGATGGCCGGGCCGGACCCCACCGGGCAGCGGAGACGCGCGGCCCGGACGTACCCGCGGCCCACCCGCGAGGAGCTGGCCGCGGCGGCGGAGCGGACCCTTCCCGACGTCATCGCACCCGGTCTGGACGTGCTGTTCGTCGGCATCAACCCCGGCCTGTGGTCGGCCGCGACCGGGTGGCACTTCGCCCGTCCCGGCAACCGGTTCTGGCCGGCGCTGCACCGGGGAGGGTTCACGCCCCGGTTGCTGCACCCCAGCGAGCAGGACGAGCTGCCCGGGTACGGCCTGGGGATCACCAACATGGTGGCCCGGGCCAGCGCCCGGGCCGACGAGCTGACCGCCGCCGAGCTGGTCGGCGGGGCCCGGATACTCACCGACAAGGTGGAGCGGTACCGGCCCCGGTGGGTCGCCGTGGTCGGGGTGACCGCCTACCGTGTCGGATTCGCCCGACCGAAGGCGGCCTTCGGGCCGCAGCCGGAGCCGCTCGCCGGTGCCCGACTCTGGGTCCTGCCCAACCCCAGCGGCCTGAACGCGCACTTCACCCCGGAGACCCTCGGCGCTGCCTTCGGCGAGCTACGAGCGGCAGTCACCACCGGGTGAGGCGTCCGGACCCGGACGGGCGACCCGTCAGTTGGCCGAGGCCGGCGGCAGGGCGTCGTCCGGGAGGTACGACCGCATCGGCAGGGTCACCGGCTCCGGGCCGGTCGCGTCGACGTACGGGGTGGGCGAGTCGGCGACCGCGAACTGGGTACGGTACAGCTCGGCGTAGAGCCCGCCCACCGCGACCAGCTCGTCGTGCCGGCCCCGCTCGACGATCCGCCCCTCGTCGAGGACGAGAATCTGGTCGGCGTCGCGCACCGTGGAGAGCCGGTGTGCGATGACCAACGCGGTACGACCGGTCAGCGCCACCGAGAGGGCCCGCTGCACCGCCGCCTCGCTCTCCGAGTCGAGGTGGGCGGTCGCCTCGTCGAGGATGACGATCGACGGGGCCTTGAGCAGCAGGCGGGCGATCGCGATGCGCTGCTTCTCGCCGCCGGAGAAGCGGTAGCCCCGCTCTCCGACGGTGGTGTCCAGGCCGTCCGGCAGCGCACGCACCAGGTCGGCGACCTGGGCGCCCGCCAACGCCGCCCAGATCTCGTCGTCGGTGGCGTCCGGCTTGGCGTAGCGGAGGTTCTCCGCGATCGTCTCGTGGAACAGGTGGGAGTCCTGGGTGACGACGCCGATCTCGTCGCGCAGCGAGTCCAACGTGGCGTCCCGTACGTCGACCCCGCCGACCAGCACCTGCCCGTCGGTCACGTCGTAGATCCGGGAGATCAGCATCGACAGCGTCGACTTGCCGGCACCGGAGGGACCCACCAGGGCGATCATCTGCCCGGGCTCGACGCCGAACGAGACGCCCTTGAGCACCGGCTCGTTGACCGTACGGTCCAGCGCGGCGACCTCCTCCAGGCTGGCGAGGGAGATCTCGGCGGCGCTCGGGTAGCGGAAGAACACGTCGCGGAACTCGACCCGACCGCTGCCCCGGGGCACCGGCACGGCGGCCGGCTTCTCCTCGATGCCGGGCCGCAGGTCGAGCACCTCGAAGACCCGGTCGAAGGAGACCAGCGCGCTCATCACGTCCACCCGGACGTTGGACAGCGCGGTGAGCGGGCCGTACAGGCGGGTGAGCAGCAGCGCCAGGGTCACGACCGTGCCGGCGCTGACGTTGCCGGTGACCGCGAGCCAGCCGCCGAGGCCGTAGGTGAGCGCCTGGGCCAGCGACGCGACCAGCAGCATGGCCACGAAGAACGTCCGGGAGTACATCGCGGACTGGATGCCGATGTCCCGGACCCGCTCGGCCCGGTCGAAGAAGCGGCGGGCCTCGACGTCGGGCCGGCCGAAGAGCTTGACCAGCAGGGCGCCCGCGACACCGAACCGCTCGGTCATCGTCGCGTTCATCTTCGCGTCGAGGTCGTACGACTCGCGGGTGATCTCGGCGAGCCGCTTGCCGACGCGGCGGGCCGGGATGATGAAGATCGGCAGCAGCACCAGCGAGAGGGCCGTGATCTGCCAGGAGAGGGTGAACATCACCGCGGCGGTGAGCACCAGCTGGATGACGTTGCTGACCACCCCGGACAGCGTCGAGGTGAACGCCCGTTGCGCGCCGAGCACGTCGTTGTTCAGCCGGCTGACCAGCGCACCGGTCTGGGTGCGGGTGAAGAACTGCAGCGGCATCCGCTGGACGTGGTCGTAGACGCGGGTACGCAGGTCGAGGATGATGCCCTCGCCGATGCGGGCCGAGTACCACCGCTGGACCAGCGACAGCAGAGCGTCGACCACCGCCAGCGCGGCGATGAACAGCGCGAGCCGGACCACCAGCGCGCCGGCCTCGGAGCCGCCCCGGTTGATGGCGTTGATGACGTCACCGGCGAGCACCGGGGTGGCGACACCGATGATCGCGGCCAGCACCACCGTCACGAGGAAGACCACGATGTCGCGCCGGTACGGCTGGGCGAAGGCCACGATCCGTCGGGCGACACCGCGCTTGAGCCGGTGCGTGGAGATCTCGTCGCGGTTGCGCATCGACCGGAGCATGCTCCAACCGACCATGCCACCGCCGGACATCGGGTTGGACACACTCACCTCCGGGTCGTCGGGCTGACCGCGTCGTCAGGTCGATTCTCCCGACGACTGTGACAACCTCGGTCGTAACCCGGATCTTCCCGAACGGTCCTTACTATTCTCCGCGACCGGCGAGATCACGCAGCCGGCGGGTCTGCGCCTCCCGCTCGGCCCGCTGCTGCTCGGCGGCGGACCGACCGGTCGCGCCGGCGATCAGGGCCTTGATCTCCACGACGGCGTCCCGGTTGCCGGCCAGCAGACCGGCGGTGAGGTCGCGGACGGCGACGTCCAGCTCCGCGGTCGGCACGACCAGGGTGGCCAGGCCGATCCGGTCGGCCTCGGCGGCGTCCATCCGGCGACCGGTCGCGCAGATCTCCAGGGCCCGCGAGTAGCCGACGAGATCGACCAGGCGCTTGGTGCCGGCGAGGTCGGGCACCAGCCCGAGCGTCACCTCGGCCATGGAGAACTTGGCGTCCTCGGCCAGGACGCGCAGGTCACAGGCCAGCGCGAGCTGGAAGCCGGCACCGATGGCGTGCCCCTGCACGGCGGCCACCGAGATGACGTCCGGGCGGTGCAGCCACGTGAAGCCGGCCTGGAACTCGGCGATCCGGTCGGCGCACTCCTGCTCGGGCAGGGTGGCGAGCTCGGCGAAGGAGCCTGGCCCGGAGGCACCGGCCACCGACAGGTCGAGGCCGGCGGAGAACGCCCGCCCCTCGCCGCGGACGACCACGACGCGGACGTCGCCCGGAAGATCCCGGGAGAACTCGCTCATCGCCCGCCACATCGCCGGGGTCTGGGCGTTGAGCACGTCGGGCCGACACAACGTGACCGTTGCGACCGGCCCGTCGCATTCCAGCCGAACCCCGGTCGCCTCGGCGGTCACCGGGCGGCCCGGGGCGCGGCGCTGATGGACGACGCTGGTGGGCGGGTCACGCCTTCTTGCGGCGCCGGGCGCCGCCGCGCTGCCGCAGCTGCACCCCGGACTCGGTGAGCACCCGGTGGATGAACCCGTAGGATCGTCCGGTCGAGGCTGCGAGCGCACGGATGCTCTCGCCCGAGGTGTACCGCTTTACCAGGTCCTTGGCGAGCGTCTGACGCTCGGCTCCGACGATCCGGCGACCCTTCTCAGTGCTGGTGGCTGTGCCGGTGGCTGCCATGCTGTGTCCTCACGTCCCAGACTGTGCGGTTCGGATACGGTCCCACCTATTAGACCGCCTCGAACGATCATGCGCCAGATATCAACTCTTCGCCAACCGACACGCTATGCAATGTCAGCTTCCCGATAGCGTGATCCCGCCGACCGGCCCCACCGCCCGCGCCGTCGGCGTGTCGTGCCCCGGCCCCGCCGGGCCGTACGCTTCGCAGCGTGATCGACCTGCTCGGCACCGCGGCCGGCGCGGCACTGGTCTTCGCCGCTACCGACATCGACGACATCGTCATCCTGACGCTGTTCTTCGTCGCCGCCCGCAGCACGGGCCGGCCGCGCACCGGGCAGATCGTCGCCGGGCAGTACCTCGGCATCGGCGCGCTCGTCCTGGCCAGCGCGGTCGTCGCGGCCGGGCTGCTGGTGGTCCCCGATCCGTGGACCGGTCTGCTCGGCCTGCTGCCGATCGCGCTGGGCGTCCGCGCGCTGCGGACCTCCGACGACGACGAGGCCCCGACGGTGGTGACCGGGACACTCGGGGTGGCCGGCGTGACGATCGCCAACGGCGCGGACAACGTCGCCGTCTACGTCCCGGTGTTCCGGGCTCTCGGCCCGGCCGACAGCGGCGTCTTCCTGCTCGTGTTCGTCATGCTGATCGCCCTGTGGTGTGCCGCCGCGGCCTGGCTCGGCAGACATCCGCGGGTGACCCGGGTGGTGGCGCGGGCCGGCCACTGGCTGGTCCCCACGATCTTCATCGCCATCGGCGTGGTGATCCTGGTCAGCTCGGGCGTCGTCGGTCACCTGCTCGACCGGGTCGGCTGACCGGCCCGCGACCGGCGGCGGTCAGGCCAGCTCGACCAGCTCCAGGAGGTCGTCGCTCCAGGCGTCCTCGTCGCCGTCGGGAAGCAGGATGGCCCGGTCCGGCTTGAGCGCCATGACGGCGCCCGGGTCGTGGGTGACCAGCACGATCGCGCCGGGGTAACGGGCGATCGCGTCGAGCACCTGCTCGCGGCTGACCGGGTCGAGGTTGTTCGTGGGCTCGTCGAGCAGCAGGACGTTCGCGCCGGAACAAACCAGGGTGGCCAGCGCCAGCCGGGTCTTCTCCCCGCCGGACAGCACCCCGGCGGGCTTGTCCACGTCCTCGCCCGAGAAGAGGAACGCGCCGAGGATCTTGCGCAGATCGGTGTCCGTCTGCTCGGAGGCGGCGCTGCGCATGTGCTCCAGGATCGTCCGCTCCACGTCCAGCGTCTCGTGCTCCTGCGCGTAGTAGCCCAGCCGCAGGCCGTGGCCCGGGTGCACCGCGCCGGTGTCCGGCTCCAGCAGGCCGCCGAGCATCCGCAGCAGCGTGGTCTTGCCGGCGCCGTTCAGCCCCAGGATCGCCACCCGCGACCCGCGGTCGACCGCGACGTTCACGTCGGTGAAGATCTCCAGCGACCCGTACGACTTCGACAGCCCGGTGGCGGTCAGCGGGGTCTTGCCGCAGGGGGCCGGGTTCGGGAAGCGCACCTTGGCCACCTTGTCGGCGACGCGTACCTCGTCCAGCCCGGCGATCAGCTTCTCGGCCCGTCGGGCCATGTTCTGCGCCGCGACCGTCTTGGTGGCCTTGGCCCGCATCTTGTCGGCCTGCGCCATCAGGGCGCCGGCCTTCTTCTCGGCGTTGGCCCGCTCCCGACGGCGGCGGCGCTCGTCGGTCTCGCGGGCCTCCAGGTACGCCTTCCAGCCCAGGTTGTAGACGTCGACCACCGAGCGCGTGGCGTCGAGGAACCAGACCTTGTTGACCACCGACTCCAACAGCGACCCGTCGTGGGAGATCACGATCAGGCCGCCCTTGTGGTTGGCGAGGAACCCCCGCAGCCAGGTGATCGAGTCGGCGTCGAGGTGGTTGGTGGGCTCGTCGAGCAGCAGGATGCCGCCGCCGTTCTCGCCGGCGTCGCGGAACAGGATCCGGGCCAGCTCGATGCGGCGGCGCTGACCGCCGGAGAGGGTGCCGATGGTCTGGGCGAGGGCCCGGTCGGGCAGCCCGAGGTTCGCGCAGATGCGCGCGGCCTCGGCCTCGGCGGCGTACCCGCCGAGGGCGGCGAACTGGTCCTCCAGGGCGCCGTAGCGGCGGACCAGCTTGTCGCTGGCGTCCTCGGCGAGCTTGGCCTCGATCTCCTTCATCTGGGCCATCAGCACGTCCAGCCCTCGCGCGGAGAGCACCCGGTCCCGCCCGGTGGCCTCCAGGTCGCCGGTGCGCGGGTCCTGGGGGAGGTAGCCGATGGCGCTGCGGCGGTCGATCTGGCCGGCGTACGGCTGCCCCTCGCCGGCGAGCACCTTGAGCGTGGTGGTCTTGCCGGCACCGTTGCGGCCGACCAGGCCGATCCGGTCGCCCGGCTGCACCCGCAGCGTGGTGTCGGACAGCAGGATACGAGCGCCGGCACGGAGCTCCAGGCCGGTGGCAGTGATCATCTCGACGGACTCGCTCTCGGGGTCTGGAAGGGCTGACTCAGGCACGCGAAAGCGCCGGCGGACGCGGTGGGTCCGTCGGCGCGGGGCGGTTCAGCCTTCGCAGAGCAGCACCCGACAAGTGTACCGGGCGCCGTCGGGTGACCCCGCCGGATTACCAGCCAAGATCATCGGGTACGGAAACCGTCGTCCGGACCCCGTCCGGTACCGCAACCACCACAACTGGACCACACGGGTGATCGGGGTAGGTATGGAGCTGAACGAGAATGCGCGGATCGACACCAGTCAGGTGGACGACCGGCGAGGGTCGGGCCGAGGCGGCGGGGTCGGCGGGATCCCCATTCCCATCGGCGGTGGGCGCGGCGGCGTCGTCGGCATCGTCATCGCCGTGCTGGTGGCCCTCGTCGGCGGCGGTTTCGGCCTGAACGCGGCCACCAACGGCGGCGGCGAGCAGGGCGACAACACGTCGTTGGAGCAGGCGTGCGCCGCCGAGAACGCGCTCGACAAGCTCGAATGCCGCAACACCCTGTACGTCAACTCCATCCAGGCGTACTGGCGAACCGCCCTGCCGCAGGCGTTCGGTGAGCAGTACCTGCCCTCGGACACCGTCTTCTTCAGCCAGGGCGTCAGCACCGCCTGTGGCCAGGCCGACTCGGGCGTCGGCCCCTTCTACTGCCCGGCGGACTCCCTGGTCTACATCGACCTCACCTTCTACCGGGTGCTCGCCGACCAGCTCGGCGCCGAAGGTGAGTTCGCGCAGCCGTACGTGCTCGCCCACGAGTACGGCCACCATGTGCAGAACCTGCTCGGCACCAACGAGCAGGTGCGCCGCCAGCAGCAGCGGGACCCGAACAACGCCAACGCCCTGTCGGTCAAGCTGGAACTCCAGGCCGACTGCTACGCGGGCGCCTGGGCGAAGAACGCCACCGGCACCGCGGACGAGGGCGGTCAGAAGATCTTCACGAGCATCACCGAGCAGGACATCCAGCAGGGCGTCGACACCGCCGAGAAGATCGGCGACGACGCCATCTCCGAGCGGGCCAACCGGCCGGTGAACAAGGACGAGTTCACCCATGGCTCGTCGGCGCAGCGCCGCGAGTGGTTCACCCGCGGCTACGACAGCGGCGACCCGAAGTCCTGCGACACCTTCAAGGCAGGCGTCTGAGCGACCCGCCGTCCGGCGTTAGGAAGGGCCCCCTGTTATGCGGAAAGCGATAACAGGGGGCCCTTCCTTACGCCTCGTCGGGGTCCCGGACGAGGATGTGCACGGCGCGGGCGGCGGCCACCGCCGCGACGAGCACCGCGTGCCGGGGTTCCGGGACGTCGAGCAGGCGCTCGGACCGCAGCGCGGCCAGCGGCGCGAGCCGACGGTCGACCAGCACCGCGTCGACCGCCCGCCGGTCCCCGCCGCACACCAGCGCGGCGAGCGTTCCGGCCGCCGGTAGCAGCAGGCGTACGGCGAGGTCGACCGCGTCACCGGTGGCCGCCTTCGCCTGGTTGTCCCGCCGCCGGGCGAACCGCTGCTGGGACCAGCCGCCGGCCGCCGTGCGCCCCTGCACATAGCGGGTGTCCACCTTGGACACCGTCAGGTCGCTGCCGTCGGCGACGCCGACCGCGACCGCGCCCTTGCGGGCGAGCAGCAGGCCGATCCTGCGGGGCTCGACGGCGGCGGCCACGAAACCGTCGAGGTCACCGGCGCCCCGCGCGCCGGGCGGGGCGTGCAGCTCGGCGGTCGCGCCGTCCGGGGCGGCGAGCAGCATCCCGTACTCGTGGGGTGCCGTCCGGGGCGCGCCGTGCCGCCCGGCGAACCCCTCCACCCAGCGGGCGACGCGCCCTGGTTCCACGTCGACCCATCGCCCGCCACCCGCCGCAGCCCTGCTACCCATCACCCGAACCTACGACACCGTCCCCGGCCGGTGTGGGCGAGCAACTTCGGGGAAGGTGCTGCCTCCACGCTCCAGGTGACAGCATCTTCCCGGAAGTTGCAGCCCAGTCGTGGTCAACCCGCTAGGAGCATGGTGACGGCCAGCGTGGCGATGATGGCGCTTGAGAGCAGGGCGGTGATCATCCGGCCGCGCCGGCCCGCCAGCACCCGACCGATCAGGGTGCCGCCACCGGCCACCAGGAGTTGCCAGCTCGCCGAGGCGAGGAACGCCCCCAGCACGAACATGGCGGCGACACCCGGATCCGGGTCGGCGGCGTCGCTGCGCCCCAGGACGAGCGCCGCGAAGTAGACCACGGTCGCCGGGTTCAACAGGGTCAGGGCGAGCACACCGGCGAACGCCCGTGGCGCACTGTCCAGGCCGCGGCGCTGCACCGCCCGTACCGGCCGGGGACGAAGGGCCTGCCCGGCGGTGTGCGCGGCGAGACCGAGCAGCACCAGCGCCGCCACCACCCGCAGCGGACCGGCGACCGGGGCGATCGTCGCGGCCAGGGCCGCCCCGCCGAGCGCCGCCGCCGCGGCGTAAAGACCGTCGGCCGTGGCCACGCCGAGCGCGGCGGCGGCACCGACCCGGAACGACGTCCGCGCGGCCAGACCCATGACGAGCACGGCGATGGCGCCGACCGGGATCGCGACGCCGTACCCGGCGACCATCCCGGCCAGGAACGCCGCTGTCACGACGGTGGGCGGCGTGTCGGGGCGGACGCCGGAGCGGTCCGCTGTCGGCGCGCGGCGGTGGCCGCGCGGACAGGGACCTGCTTCGGGTACGCCTCGATCACACGACCATCCTCGGGCACCCGTCCGGGACCGGTCCACCGGATATCGCCCTGCGGCCCGGGTCAGCGCCCGGGCACAGCGGCGCAGGGCGTCCGGCCGGCAAGCCGAGGACCGGCTCGACCGGCCGGGCCAACCAAAAGATCCACTCAATGTCGCTGACATCGGGGGGTCCGGGGCGGGGCGACACCCCGACGTCGATGACATCGAGTGGATCTTGGCTATGTGCGCCCGCTCGGGAAGTATGTGCGCCCGCTCGGGAAGGACGACACAATGGCCCGGCCATCCGAGCCCCCTGGGAGTGGAGTGCCGATGACCGAGGACCGCGTCCGGCCCAACGAGACCACGGTGCCGCTGCTGCACTGCACGTCACCCGAGGCGACTCTGACGTTCTGGCGGGCGCTCGGCTTCGCCGTCACCTACGAGCAGACCAGGCCCTACCTTTACCTGGCGTTCCGGTGGAGCGGGTTCGACCTGCACTACGGCCGCGCCCCGGGCGGCGTGGACCCGTCGGCCGAGCAGACCGGCGGTTGCCTGGTGATGGTCGACGCGGTCGCCCCGTACCACGCGGCGTTCAGCGCGTCGATGCGTTCCGCGTACGGCAAGGTGCTCGCCAAGGGTCTGCCCCGGATGACCCGCTACCGGCCCGGCGCCTCGCGGTTCACCGTCGTCGACCCGTCCGGAAACTCGATCATCTTCATCCAGCGGGACGAACCGAAGGAGCTGGAGTACGGCGGTTCGAAGCGGTTGACCGGGCTGACCCGGGTCCTCGACAACGCGCGGATCCTGCGCGAGTTCAAGAACGACGACCGGGCCGCCTTCCGGGCGCTGAACTCCGGACTGCGCCGACACGCCGCGACGGCACCGGCCGCCGAACAGGCGCTGGCGCTCGCCGTGCTGATCGAGCTGTCGGTCGCCCTGGGCGAGCCCGAGCGCGCGCCCGAGTGGGGTGCCCGGCTACGGGCGCTCCGGCTGACCGCACCGGAACGGCAACAGGTGATCCTCGCCGTTGCCGACCCGGCCGTCCTCGCGCCCTGGCTGCCGGACGCGGAGCCCGCGTAGACGCGTCGAGCGCGGCACCCGGATCGGGTGCCGCGCTCGACGGGACGCAAGGTGTCAGACGTTGAAGCCGAGGGAGCGGAGCTGGTCGCGCCCCTCATCGGTGATCTTGTCCGGGCCCCACGGCGGGAGCCACACCCAGTTGATCCGGATGTCGTCGACCAGTCCGCCGCCGGGACCGGTGGTCAGCGCCTGGCGGGTCTGGTCCTCGATCACGTCGGTGAGCGGGCAGGCCGCCGAGGTCAGCGTCATGTCCAGGGTGGCGACGTTGTCGTCGCCGACGTGCACGCCGTACACCAGGCCGAGGTCGACCACGTTGATGCCCAGCTCGGGGTCGACGACGTCCTTCATCGCCTCCTCGATGTCGGCGATGGCGGCCTTGCCGCCGGCCGCCGGGGCGGCGCCGTTCGTCGGGGCGGCGTCGCCGGTCTCCGGCGCCGCCGCCGTGGCAGTGTCCTCGCTCATGCCTTCACCTCCGTCGGGCTCGCGCCCACACCGGCGCGTGCCGCGGCGTCCTTGAACGCCATCCACGGCAACAGCGCGCACTTGACCCGGGCGGGGTAGCGGGCGACACCCGCGAACGCGACCCCGTCACCGAGTACGTCCTCGTCCGGCGTGACCTGGCCACGGCCGGACATCAACTCCAGGAAAGCCTCGTGCACCTCGAACGCCTCGCCGGCGCCCCGGCCGGTGAGCAGCTCGTGCAGGACGCTCGCCGAGGCCTGGCTGATCGAGCAGCCCATGCCGTCGTACGAGACGTCGTGCAGAACCTCACCGTCGGTGGCCACCCGGACGGTCACCTCGTCCCCGCAGGTCGGGTTGACGTGGTGCGCCTCGGCGACCCGGTCCGCCGGGTCGTCGGCGTCCCGCAGGCCACGGCCGTGCGGGTGCTTGTAGTGGTCCAGGATGATCTCCTGGTAGAGCGATTCAAGCTGCATCAGTCGAACACCTTCCGCACCCGCTCCAGGCCCGCCACCAGGGCGTCGATCTCCTCGGTGGTGGTGTAGAGGTAGAACGACGCGCGGGTCGTGGCCGGCACCCCGAACCGGACGCAGACCGGGCGGGCGCAGTGGTGGCCCACCCGCACCTGCACGCCGAGGGAGTCCAGCACCTGCCCCACGTCGTGCGGGTGGATGTCACCCAGCGCGAAGGAGATGGTGCCACCCCGGCCGACCGGCACCGACGGACCGAAGATCCGCAGGCCGGGTACCGAGGCGAGAGCGTCCAGGGCGTACGCGGTCAACTGCTTCTCGTGCCACTGGACGGCCCGCATCCCGATGCCGGTCAGGTAGTCCACGGCCGCGCCGAACGCCACGGCCTCGGCGATCGGCGGCGTGCCCGCCTCGAACCGCGCCGGCGGCGCGGCGAACGTGGAGCCCGCCATCGACACCGTCTCGATCATCGAACCGCCGCCGAACACCGGCGGCATCGCCGCGAGCAGCTCCGCACGGCCCCAGAGCACGCCGATGCCGGTGGGCGCGCACATCTTGTGCCCGGTGAAGACGATGAAGTCCGCGTCGTGGTCGACCACGTCCATCGGCATGTGCGGCACCGACTGCGAGCAGTCCAGCAGCAGCAGCGCGCCCACCTCGCGGACCCGCGCGGTGATCCGCGACGTGGCGTTGACGGTGCCCAGGATGTTGGACATGTGCACCAGCGAGACGATCTTCGTCCGTTCGGTGACCAGGTCCTCCAGGCCCGACTCGTCCAGGCGTCCGCCGTCGGTGACCGGGAACCAGCGCAGCGTCGCGCCGGTCCGCTCGGCCAGCAGCTGCCACGGCACGATGTTCGAGTGGTGCTCCATCTCGGAGATCACGATCTCGTCGCCGGGGCCCAGCCTGAAGCGCGGGTCACCGTCGGACCGCAGCGAGGCGTTCGAGAAGGCGTACGCCACGATGTTGATCGCCTCGGTGGAGTTCTTCGTGAACACCACCTCGTCGACGCTCGGCGCGTTGATGAACGCCGCGACCTTGGCTCGCGCGCCCTCGTACGCCTCGGTCGCCTCGGTGCCCAGGGTGTGCACCGAGCGCGACACGTTGGCGTTGTGCCGGGCGTAGTGCTCGGCGAGCACGTCGAGCACCTGGCGCGGCTTGTGCGACGTGTTGGCGCTGTCCAGGTAGACCAGCCGGTGCCCGTTGACCTCCCGGTCGAGGATCGGGAAGTCGGCGCGCACCGCCGCCACGTCGTACCGGGGCACGTCGTCGTACTGCGGCATGCCCGCCGGGATCGCGATGGAGGTCATCGAACCGTCAGGCCTTCGCCGAGCCGGCCCCGGCGGCGTAGCGCTCGTAGCCCTCGGCCTCGAGCTTGTCGGCCAGCTCCGACCCGCCCTGCTCGACGATCCGGCCGGCCACGAAGACGTGCACGAAGTCCGGCTTGATGTAGCGCAGGATGCGGGTGTAGTGGGTGATCAGCAGCACGCCGGTGTCGCCGGTGTCCCGGACCCGGTTGACGCCCTCGCTGACCACGCGCAGCGCGTCCACGTCAAGGCCGGAGTCGGTCTCGTCGAGGATCGCGATCTTCGGCTTGAGCAGCTCGAGCTGCACGATCTCGTGCCGCTTCTTCTCACCGCCGGAGAAGCCCTCGTTGACGTTGCGCTGGGCGAACGCCGGGTCCATCTGGAGGCGCTCCATGGCGCCGCGGAGCTCGCCGCCCCAGGTGCGCAGCTTCGGCGCCTCGCCGTCGATGGCGGTCTTGGCGGTACGCAGGAAGTTGGCCACCGAGACGCCGGGCACCTCGACCGGGTACTGCATGGCCAGGAAGAGACCGGCGCGGGCCCGCTCGTCGACGGACATGGCCAGCACGTCCTCGCCGTCGAGGGTCACCGAACCACCGGTGATCTCGTACCGGGGGTGGCCGGCGATCGAGTACGCCAGGGTGGACTTGCCGGAGCCGTTGGGGCCCATGATGGCGTGGGTCTCCCCCGACTTCACGGTCAGGTCGACGCCGGCCAGGATCGGCTTGAGCTCACCCTCGGGCAGCTTGACCGACACCTTCAGGTCGCGGATCTCCAGGGTGCTCATTATCGGGTCACTCCATTGCTCGGCGTCAGGCTGACGTAGATGTCGCCGTCGCGGACTTCGACGGGATAGACGGGAACGGGTTCGGTGGCGGGCAGCCCGGTCGGCTCGCCGGTCCTCAGGTCGAAACGGGAACCGTGCAGCCAGCATTCCAGCGTGCAGCCCTCCACCTCGCCCTCGGACAGGGCGACCGACGCGTGCGAGCACTCGTCGAACACGGCGTGGAACGAGCCGTCCTCGGCGTGCACCAGGGCGATCTGCGTGCCGTCGACGTCCGCGCTGATCGCGGTGCCCTTCGGCACGTCCTCGGTCGAGCAGATCCGGATCATCAGGCGCCCGCCTTGGCCAGCCGGGCCTCGATCGCGTCCCCCAGGCGCTCGCGCAGGGACTCCACCGGGATCTTGTTGATCAGCTCGGCGAAGAAGCCGCGCACCACCAGGCGCCGGGCCTCGCTCTCCGGGATGCCCCGGGCCATCAGGTAGAAGAGCTGCTCGTCGTCGAAACGACCGGTCGCGCTCGCGTGGCCGGCGCCGGCGATCTCGCCGGTCTCGATCTCGAGGTTGGGTACGGAGTCCGCCCGCGCACCGTCGCTGAGCAGCAGGTTCCGGTTGATCTCGTACGTGTCGGTGCCGGTCGCCTCGGCCCGGATGAGCACGTCGCCCACCCAGACGGTGTGCGCGTCCTCGCCCTGCAGGGCGCCCCGGTAGCCGACGTAGCTGCGGCAGTCCGGCACGTTGTGGTCGACCAGCTGGCGGTGCTCCAGGTGCTGCCCGCCGTCGGCGAAGTAGACGCCGTACAGCTCGGCCTCGCCGCCCCGGCCGGTGTACTCCACCGAGGTGTACTGCCGGACCAGGTCGCCGCCCAGGCTGACCTGCACGTGGATGACCTTGGCGTCCCGGCCCAGCCGCACCTTGAGGTGCTGGGCCTGGACCGCGTCGGCCTCCCAGTCGGCGACGGTGACCAGGGTCAGCTTCGCGCCGTCGGCCACCGACACCTCGACGTTGTCGGCCAGGGTGCCGGTGCCGACGTGCTCCAGCACCAGGGTCACCTCGGCGAACCGGCCCACCTCGACGTACGTGTGCCCGAAGGCCAGCCCCTCGGCGCCGCCGCCGACCACCCGCAGGCTCACCGGCTCCGCCACCACGGCGTCCCGCGCGACCTCGACCAGCAGCGCCTGCTCGGCACCGCCGTAGGCCAGCGCGCTGACCCGGTCGACCGGGGTGAGCACACTGCCCACCCGCGGGTCGTCCTTGCCGATCCGCGCGACGGTGACGCCCGCGGGCAGGTCGCCGTACTCGTGCCGGACCGTGGCGGTGGCGGCCTGCGCCCCACCGACCAGCCCGCGCAGACGCTTGAGCGGGGTGAAGCGCCACTCCTCCTCCAGGCCCGTCAGGGCCGGGAAGTCGGCGACGTCGTACGAGCGGAGCGCCTGCGTCTTGGTGCTGGGCGGCGCGGAAGCCTGGGTAGTCATCTCTTCCTTGGTCTGTTCTGCAACGACGACGGTGTCTGGTGCTCGGAGCGGCGGGCCGGCGTGGCCGGCCCGCCGGGCGGGACGGGCGGCGTCAGCCGACCGCGCCCTCCATCTGCAGCTCGATCAGGCGGTTGAGCTCCAGGGCGTACTCCATCGGGAGCTCCTTGGCGATCGGCTCGATGAAGCCGCGGACGATCATCGCCATCGCCTCGTCCTCGCTCAGGCCCCGGCTCATCAGGTAGAAGAGCTGGTCGTCGCTGATCTTCGAGACGGTCGCCTCGTGCCCCATCGACACGTCGTCCTCGCGGATGTCGACGTACGGGTAGGTGTCCGAGCGGGAGATGGTGTCGACCAGCAGCGCGTCGCACTTCACGGTGCTCCGGCTGCTGTGCGAGCCCTCCAGCACCTGCACCAGGCCCCGGTACGAGGTGCGGCCGCCGCCCCGGGCGATCGACTTCGACACGATGGTCGAGGAGGTGTGCGGCGCGGCGTGCACCATCTTGGCGCCCGCGTCCTGGTGCTGGCCCTCGCCGGCCATGGCCACCGAGAGCACCTCGCCCTTGGCGTGCTCGCCGGTCATGTAGACCGCCGGGTACTTCATGGTGACCTTGGAGCCGATGTTGCCATCGATCCACTCCATGGTCGCGCCCTCGTGGCAGACGGCGCGCTTGGTGACCAGGTTGTAGACGTTGTTCGACCAGTTCTGGATGGTCGTGTAGCGGCAGCGCGCGTTCTTCTTGACGATGATCTCCACCACGGCGCTGTGCAGCGAGTCCGAGGAGTAGATCGGCGCGGTGCAGCCCTCGACGTAGTGCACGTACGCGCCCTCGTCGACGATGATCAGCGTCCGCTCGAACTGGCCCATGTTCTCCGTGTTGATCCGGAAGTAGGCCTGCAGCGGGATCTCCACCTGCACGCCCTTGGGCACGTAGATGAACGAGCCGCCGGACCAGACGGAGGTGTTCAGTGCGGCGAACTTGTTGTCGCCGACCGGGATCACCGTGCCGAAGTACTCCTTGAAGACGTCCTCGTGCTCGCGCAGCGCCGTGTCGGTGTCCAGGAAGAGGACGCCCTGCTCCTCGAGGTCCTCACGGATCTTGTGGTAGACGACCTCGGACTCGTACTGCGCCGCCACACCGGCGACGAGGCGCTGCTTCTCGGCCTCGGGGATGCCCAGCCGGTCGTAGGTGTTCTTGATGTCCTCGGGCAGGTCCTCCCAGTTGGCGGCCTGCTTCTCCGTGGAGCGGACGAAGTACTTGATGTTGTCGAAGTCGATCCCGGTGAGGTCGGCGCCCCAGGCCGGCATCGGCTTGCGACCGAACAGCCGCAGACCCTTCAGCCGCAGGTCGAGCATCCAGGCCGGCTCGTTCTTCTTGGCCGAGATGTCCCGCACCACCGCCTCGCTGAGACCGCGCTGGGCCACCGACCCCGCGACGTCCGGGTCGGCCCAGCCGTACTCGTAGTTGCCCAGGGCGGCGAGCTGCTCTTCCTGGGTCAGGGGCTGGACGATCTGCTCGGTCATCTATCTGTCCTCACAGTGGTGACGGTCTTACCGGACTGGGCACGCCCCGGCTGACCGGGAATGTGCGTGGTGCACACCCCGTCGCCGTGCGCGATGGTGGCCAGGCGCTGCACGTGGGTGCCGACCAGACGGGAGATCACCGCGGTCTCGGCCTCGCACAGCTGGGGGAACTCGGCGGCCACGTGCGCCACCGGACAGTGGTGCTGGCAGAGCTGGCCGCCGGAGGCGATCGTGGACGCGTTCGCAGCGTAACCCTCGACGGTCAGCGCCCCCGCGAGCGCCTCCGCGCGCGCCAGGGGGTTGTCGCCGGCGTCCTCCATGGCCGCCCGGCAGCGGGCCTCCAAGGCCGCGACCTGCTCGGTGGCGAACGCCTCCACCGCGTCGGAACCACCGTTGCGGGCGATCCAGCGCAGCGCGGCGGTGGCCATGTTGTCGTAGTGGTGGGTGCCACAGCGGCCCCGGCCGGCGTCGGTCAGCTCGAACACCTTGGCCGGACGGCCCCGGCCGCGACTGCCGCGCACGACCTGCTCGCGGGCGGCCACGTCACCGTCGACGAGCATCGCGTCGAGGTGGCGACGGATCGCGGCCGGGCTGAGCCCGAGCGCGTCGCCGAGCTGCGCGGCGGTGGTCGCGCCCCGCTCCAGCAGCAGCCGGGTTACCCGGTCGCGGGTGGAGAGGTCCGTGGCGGACACGGGCTGACCGGCGACCGGAACGGTCGTCGGCTGGCGCCCGGAGAGCCCTGCCACGTTTTTCACAACGCCAACGTTACGTAATTCGTCAGGTGCCCGCAAACCCGGGGTCCGGTGATCCGAACCACCGGGCCGGCGGAGCCGCACGAACCTCGATCACTACAGTGCGTAGGATTTGCGCCGTGACTCCATCCGTCCGGTTCCCGGTCTCCACCACGCTGCTGCGCCGTCTGGCGTACGCCAACATCGTCGCGAACGTGGCGATCGTCGTCACCGGCGGGGCCGTCCGGTTGACCGCGTCCGGTCTGGGCTGCCCCACCTGGCCGCGGTGCACCGACGAGTCGTACACCACCACGCCCGAGATGGGCGTGCACGGGGTGATCGAGTTCGGCAACCGGCTGCTCACCTTCGCGGTCGGGATCATCGCGCTGGTGGTCCTGGTCGCGGTGCTGCTGCACCGCCCCCGCCGCCGAGGGCTGCTGCCTCTGGCGGTCGCCGTGTTCCTGGGCATCCCCGCCCAGGCGGTCCTCGGGGGCATCACGGTGCTCACCGACCTCAACCCGTGGGTGGTCGGCCTGCACTTCCTGGCCTCGATGCTGGTCATCGCCGCCGCGTACGCCCTCTGGCGGCGCGTGAAGGACCCCGACGGCCCGGCGGTCGCCGTGGTCCCGGCGCCGCTGCGGACCCTCGCCCTGATCACCACGGCAGTGAGCGCGGCGGTGCTGGTGATCGGCACCTGGGTGACCGGCAGCGGCCCCCACGCCGGCGACCACGGCGCCGCCCGTAACGGCCTGGACCCGGAGACCATCTCCCAGGTCCACGCCGACGCGGTCTTCCTGCTGGTCGGCCTCTCGGTGGCCCTGGTCTTCGCCTTCCGCGCGGTCGGCGCGACCGGCGCCTACCGGGCCGCTCTGGTGCTTCTCGCCGTGGAGCTCGGTCAGGGCGTGATCGGCTTCGTGCAGTACTTCACGGACCTGCCGGCGATCCTGGTCGGCGCGCACATGCTGGGGTCCTGCCTGGTCCTGCTGGCCACGCTGTCGGTGCTGTGGTCGACCCGCGAGCGTCGCCCGGCCGCGACCCCCTCGGCAGCGGAGGCCGCCGCCCGGACCGAGACGTCCGTCCCGATCCCGGCCTGACCGCCGCGGGCCCCGGGCCACGATCGGCCCGCCGCAGGCTCAGACGGGACGGGACAGCCGGGTGAGGACCGCCTCGGCGAGGCGGTCGGCGGCACCGTCGGCGTACCCGAGGAAGAGCGAGGGCTCGGTCAGCTCCAGCTCCACCAGCACCGGCGCGCCGTCGGCACCCGGGATCAGGTCGACCCGCGCGTAGAGCAGCCGCTCCGACCCGCCCGGGACCGCCGCCAGCGTCCTCTCCGCCACCGCCCGCTCGTCGGCGCTCGCGTCGCGGGCGCGGATCTCCTCGGCCTTGTAGAGCCCGTCCGTGCCGAGGTCGGGCCCGGTGAGCATGGGGCCCTTCCGGATTGCGTGGCTGAACCGGAGCCCGTCCGGGGTGGCCAGGAAGAGCAGCGCGGTCTCGCCGGCCGTGTCGACCGCGTCCAGGTACGGCTGCACCATGGTGAGCCGGCCGGCGTCACCGAGGCGCCGCACGTGGGCGTACGCGAGGTCGCGGTGCTCCGGGTCGGCCAGGTCGTAGCGGCCGGTGTCCTGGCTGCCGGCGCTGACCGCGGGCTTGATCACGTACTCGCCGCGGTCGGCGGGCGCGGTCCACGTCTCCCCCTGCGCCACCCAGGCGGTGGGCACGGTGGGCACTCCGGCGGCGGACAGCTCGTCGAGGTAGCGCTTGTCGGTGTTCCACCGGACCACGTCGGCCGGGTTGGCCAGGGCCGGCACGGTCTGCGCCCAGGCGACGAACTCGTCCCGGCGGGACATGTAGTCCCAGGGCGAGCGGAGCACCGCCAGGTCGTAGCGCGACCAGTCGACGGTCGGGTCGTCCCAGACGACGGCGTCGGCGACCACGCCGCGCGCCGCGAGCGGGTCGATCACGAGGCGGTCGTCGGCCTCCAGGTCGGCGAGTTCCGCACAGGTCACGAGAGCGACCCGGGGTTTCCCCCGGGTCGACTGGTGGTGAGTGGTCAATTTATGTGTCAGCGGGACATCGTGCGCCGGGCCATCGACCGCCAGAGGTCGTTGCTCGGACGCATCTGGTCCATGAGTTCACGCTCCCAGGCGTTCTCGACGGTGACTCCCGCCTTGGCGCACGCCTGCCGTGCGACGACGGTGTCGTCGGCGAACTGGTCGCCCCACGCCCCGTCCTCGCCCACCAGGACGATCCGTGCCCCCCGCTTGCCGACGTACTCGATGACCGCCTTCGCCCCGCCGTGCCCGGCGGCGAACGACTTGATACCCGCGACCAGGCCGTTGGGGGCCTGGGCGGTGGCGGCCTGCTCAGCCGTCAGCGTCGTATCGGAACCATCTGCCATGACGCGAAGCCTAAGCAGACGTGCACCCGTGCGGGCGACTTCCGTGAACCTTTTGTGATGCCAATTACCTGCAGGTTTAAGGAAGACAACAGGTAAACAGCCCGGATATGTCCGGATTTACCCGTGCCAACCACCGCGACGAAGTGGCTGGATCTTGAACAGACAGCGACAGGCCCGACGGTGTGACGAAACTTCCTCCCGACCAACGGTAAAGCCGGACAAGTCGCTCGTCAGGCTGACTTGTCCGGCTTTCGTGGTACCGATCGACCGGGTCGCTCAGAGCAGGGCGTCGAGCGCCACCGCGGCGAACAGGATGGTCAGGTAGGTCGTGGACCAGTGGAACAGCCGCATCGGCTTGACCGCCTCGCCCCGCGTCGCGCGACGGCACAGCTTGTGCGCCTCGACCAGGAAGATCGCTCCCACCACCAGGGTCGGTACGCCGTAGACGGCGCTCATCCCCAGCGGCCAGACCGCCAGCGAGGTGAGCACCGTGAGCCAGGCGAAGATCAGGATCTCCGCGTTGACCCGGCGGGTGGAGGCCACCACCGGCAGCATCGGGATGCCCGCCCGGGCATAGTCGTCCTTGTACTTCATCGCCAGCGGGTAGAAGTGCGGCATCTGCCAGAAGAAGACCACCGCGAACAGCCCCCACGCCGCCGGGGCGAGGGACCCGGTCACCGCCGCCCAGCCGATCAGCACCGGGGCCGCCCCGCAGGCACCGCCCCAGAAGGTGTTGGCGGTCGTGGTGCGCTTGAGCCAGAGCGTGTAGACGAGGTCGTAGTAGACGATCGCGGCCAGCGTGAGACCGGCCGCCAGCAGGTTGGTCGTCACCGCCATCAGGACGACCGAGACGACCGCCAGCACCAGGCCGAAGACCAGCGCGCTGCGCGGCGACACGGTGTGCGCGGGCAGTGGGCGACGCTTCGTGCGCCGCATCAGCTGGTCGATGTCGCGGTCGATGTAGCAGTTGAGGACACTGGCCGCGCCGGCGGCCAGCGAGCCGCCCACCAGCACCACCGCCACCAGCCACAGCGAGGGCATGCCGCCGTGCGCGAGCATCATCGCCGGGACCGTGGTCACCAGGAGCAGCTCGACGATCCGCGGCTTGGTGAGCGCCACGTACGCCGCCACGACCGCCCGCAGGTCGCGGGGGCGGGCCGCCGCCCTCTCCGCGACCGTGCGCACCGGCGGCTGCCCGGCAGAGTTGCTGACGGGGCGCTCGGTGATCATGCTCACGGATTGCCACCTTCCGGCGTCGGGAGGGGAGGTCGGGGCCGGGCGGGACCACGTCCGGGGTCCACACCGCACCACACACTACGCGCTGTCGTTTTAGCTGCCCGGGGGACCCGGTAACGGTGCCGGCCGTCACACCCGACCGGCGACGGGGCGCACTGAACGACCGATCCCTCCGGACACGTACATACGAGCATGCAGAGATCCCCGGGCGGACGTTTAGGAACGCTCGATAGGGTCATCAGTGAGGGTTCCGCCCATCTGCCGAGGAGCACAACCATCGTGGCTGCCAACCGACCCGAGCACCCCGCACTCAACTGGTCCGACCTCGACCGCCGGGCCGTGGACACGGTCCGCGTGCTGGCCATGGACGCCGTGGAGAAATCCGGCAACGGCCATCCGGGCACGGCGATGAGCCTCGCGCCCGCGGCGTACCTGCTTTTCAACCGGGTCATGCGGCACAACCCGGCCGACCCGAACTGGGCGGGGCGGGACCGCTTCGTGCTCTCCGCCGGCCACTCCAGCCTGACCCTCTACATCCAGCTCTTCCTCTCCGGCTACCCGTTGAGCCTGGAGGACCTGCAGTCGCTGCGTCAGTGGGGCTCGCTCACCCCGGGCCACCCCGAGCACGGGCACACCCCGGGCGTGGAGACGACCACCGGCCCGCTCGGCCAGGGCCTCGGCAACGCCGTCGGCATGGCGATGGCGGCCCGCCGCGAGCGCGGCCTGTTCGACCCGGAGGCCGAGCCGGGCGCCTCGGTCTTCGACCACGACATCTGGTGTATCGCCTCCGACGGCGACATCGAAGAGGGCATCAGCCACGAGGCCAGCGCGCTCGCCGGGCACCAGCAGCTGGGCAACCTCTGCCTGATCTACGACGACAACGAGATCTCGATCGAGGACGACACCCGGATCGCCAAGAGCGAGGACGTCGCCGCTCGCTACGAGGCGTACGGCTGGCACGTGCAGACCGTCGACTGGCGGCGCGGCGAGGCCGACCAGGGCGACTACCACGAGGACGTGGAGGAGCTGTACCGCGCACTGCTGGCGGCGAAGGCCGAGACCGCGCGCCCCTCCTTCATCGTGCTGCGCACCATCATCGGCTGGCCCGCGCCCAACAAGCAGAACACCGGCAAGATCCACGGTTCGGCGCTCGGCGGTGACGAGGTGGCCGCCACCAAGCAGATCCTCGGCTTCGACCCGGCCCAGTCGTTCGAGGTCGCCGAGGAGGTCCTCGCGCACGCCCGCGAGGTGATGCAGCGGGGCGCCGCCGCCCAGCAGGAGTGGACCCCGGCCTTCGAGACCTGGGCCGGCGCCGACGCCGAGCGGAAGGCGCTGTACGACCGGATGGCCGGCCGGGTGCTGCCGCAGGGCTGGGCCGACGCCCTGCCGGAGTTCCCCGCCGACGCCAAGGGCATCGCGACGCGGGCCGCGTCCGGCAAGGTCCTGGAGGCGCTCGCCCCGGTGCTGCCGGAGCTGTGGGGCGGCTCGGCCGACCTCGCGGAGAGCAACAACACCACCATGAAGGGCGAGCCCTCCTTCGTCCCGGCGGCCCACGCAACCAAGGACTTCCCCGGCCACGAGTACGGCCGGACGCTGCACTTCGGCATCCGCGAGCACGCCATGGGAGCGATCCTCAACGGCATCGCCCTGCACGGTGGCACCCGACCGTACGGCGGCACGTTCCTCGTGTTCAGCGACTACATGCGCCCGTCGGTACGGCTGGCCGCGCTGATGAAGCTGCCGGTGGTCTACGTCTGGACGCACGACTCGATCGGCCTCGGCGAGGACGGCCCGACCCACCAGCCGGTGGAACAACTGACCGCGCTGCGGGCCATCCCGGGCCTGGACGTGGTCCGCCCGGCCGACGCCAACGAGACCGCCTGGGCGTGGCGGCAGGCCCTGGAGCACACCGACCGGCCGACCGCCCTGGCGCTCAGCCGCCAGGCGCTGCCGACCCTGGACCGGTCGACCCTGGCCGGCGCCGAGGGCGTCGCCCGGGGCGGCTACGTGCTGGCGGAGGCGTCCAACGGCAAGCCGCAGGTGATCATCGTCGGCACCGGGTCCGAGGTGCAGCTCTGCCTGACCGCGCGCGAGCGGCTGGAGGCCGAGGGCACCCCCACCCGGGTCGTGTCCATGCCCTGTCAGGAGTGGTTCTACGAGCAGGACGAGGCGTACCGGGAGTCGGTGCTCCCGCGCGGGGTAAAGGCCCGGGTGAGCGTGGAGGCGGGCATCGCCATGTCGTGGCGCGGCGTGGTCGGTGACCTCGGCGAGAGCGTGAGCCTGGAGCACTACGGGGCGAGCGCCCCGCACACCGTGCTCTTCGAGCAGTTCGGGTTCACCCCCGACCGGATCATGGCGGCGGCTCACGCCTCGCTGGCCCGGGTGGGCGACATCACCGGTTTCACGACCGGCAACTGAGGGGAGCGTCGACAGCATGACGACGGACAGGCTGAACGAACTCACCGCCGCAGGCGTGGCGGTCTGGCTGGATGATCTTTCCCGGGTACGACTGAGCTCCGGCGGGCTGGACCAGCTCCGCCGTGAGAAGCACGTCGTCGGGGTGACCACCAACCCGACGATCTTCGCGAAGGCGCTGAGCGACGCCGACGAGTACGACTGGCAGCTGCGCGACCTGGCCACCCGTGGGGTGGAGGTCGAGGAGGCCGTACGCATGCTCACCACGTACGACGTGCGGTGGGCGTGCGACGTGATGCGCCCGTCGTACGACGCCAGCGCGGGCGTGGACGGCCGGGTCTCCATCGAGGTCGACCCGCGCGTGGCCCACGACGCGGAGAAGACCGCCGCCGAGGCCAAGGCGCTGTGGTGGCTGGTCGACCGGCCGAACCTCTTCATCAAGATCCCGGCCACCGAGGCGGGCCTGCCGGCGATCACCGCGACCCTGGCCGAGGGGATCAGCGTCAACGTGACCCTGATCTTCAGCCTGGAGCGGTACGCGAAGGTGATGGAGGCGTTCCTGGCCGGCCTGGAGCAGGCGAAGGCCAACGGCCACGACCTGTCCAGGATCGGCTCGGTCGCGTCGTTCTTCGTCTCCCGCGTCGACGCCGAGGTCGACAAGCGGCTGGAGAAGATCGGCTCCGGCGAGGCCAGGGCGCTGCGCGGCAAGGCCGCCGTCGCCAACGCCCGGCTGGCGTACGAGCGCTACGGCGAGGTCTTCTCCTCCGACCGCTGGCAGGCCCTCGCCGACGCCGGCGCGCACCCGCAGCGACCGCTGTGGGCGTCCACCTCGACGAAGAACCCCGACTACCGGGATGTGATCTACGTCGAGGAGCTGATCGCCCCCGGCACCGTCAACACCATGCCGGAGCCGGTGATCCACGCGTTCGGCGACCACGGCGAGACGAGCGGCGGCGACACCATCACCGGCGCGTACGACGAGGCCCGGAAGGTCTTCCGCGACCTGGAGACGGTCGGTGTGGACATGGCCGACGTCATCGGCGTGCTGGAGCGCGAGGGCGTGGAGAAGTTCGAGGCGAGCTGGCTGGAGCTGCTGGACGGCGTCCGCAAGTCCCTTGAGGCGGCCGGTGCCGGCAAGAGTCACCCGAGCGACGCCGCGAAGCCCAACGCCGAGGCCGCGCAGCAGGCGGGAGGCAACGCGTGAGCGACCTGCTGTCGGGGGCCGTCGAGGCGGCCGCCGGGCTCGCCGTGTACGGGGCGGACGCGGTCGACAAATCCGCGCCCGCCTCCACCCGCGACGCGCTGGTCTCCGCCGGCGTGCCGGCCAAGCTGGCCGACAAGGACCCGACCCTGTGGGGCCCGGACGCCGAGGCCGAGGCGAAGATCAGGCTCGGCTGGGTGGACACCCACCGCCGCAGCCGGGAGCTCCTCCCCCAGCTCGCCGAGCTGAAGGCGGAGCTGGGCGACCTGGACCACGTGGTCCTCGCCGGCATGGGCGGTTCGTCGCTGGCCCCCGAGGTCATCGCGCGCACCCTCGGCAAGGAACTCACCGTTCTGGACACCACCGACCCGGGCCAGGTCCGGGCGGCGCTGGCCGACCGGCTGGAGCGCACCGTGGTCGTGGTGGCCAGCAAGTCCGGCTCCACCGTGGAGACCGACAGCCACCGCCGGGCGTACTGGCAGGCGTTCCTGGACGCCGGGATGACCGAGGCGGAGGCCGGCCGACACTTCGTCATCGTCACCGACCCGGGTTCGCCGCTGGAGGCCACCGCCACCGAGATGGGCGCGTTCACCGTGCTCGCCGACCCGAACGTGGGCGGGCGCTACTCGGCGCTGACCGCGTTCGGCCTGGTGCCGTCCGCGCTGGCCGGCGTCGAGGTGGCCGAACTGCTGGACCAGGCCGACGAGCTGTCCCGCTCGCTCGGCGGCGACCGCGACAACCCGGGTCTCGCCCTCGGCGCGGCGCTCGGCGCGGCGGCAACCATCGGACGGGACAAGATCGCGCTGGTCGCCGACGGCACCGGTGTCGAGGGGCTGGGTGACTGGGCCGAGCAGCTCATCGCCGAGTCCACCGGCAAGGCCGGCGTGGGCATCCTGCCGGTGGTGGTCGAGTCGCCGCAGAGCCCCGGGGCCACCGGCGACGACGTGCTCACCGTCACCTACGGCGGCGCGCTGAACGCCGGGGACGTGCCCGGCGGCGGCGCGAACCCGGACGTGGCGGTCAACGGTCCGCTCGGCGCCCAGTTCCTGACCTGGGAGTACGCCACGGCGATCGCCGGTGTCGTGCTGGGCATCGACCCGTTCAACCAGCCCAACGTCACCGAGTCCAAGGAGAACACCAACACGATCCTCGCCTCGGGCCCGCCGGCGGAGACGTCGTCGTTCACCGAGGGCGCGATCGAGGTGTACGCGCCGCAGGGCGCACCGGATGACCTGGCCGGCGTGCTGCGCTGGCTGGTCGACGGGCTCGGCGACGACGGCTACCTCGCCGTCATGGCGTACCTGGACCGGTTCGCCGACGCGGACGCGGCCCAGCTGCGTCCGGCGCTGGCCGGTGCCGCCGGGCGGCCGGTCACCTTCGGCTGGGGGCCCCGCTTCCTGCACTCCACCGGCCAGTACCACAAGGGCGGTCCGCAGGTCGGCAGTTACCTCCAGGTCACCGGGACGCCGGCGGAGGACCTGCCGGTGCCCGGTAAGGCGTACACCTTCGGTGAGCTGCAGGCCGCGCAGGCCGCCGGCGACCGGCAGGCCCTCGCCGGCCGGCAGCGCCCGGTGGTGCGCCTGCACCTGACCGACCGGTCGGCGGGCGTGACCCAGCTGCTGGACGCGGTCGGGAAGCTGCACGCGTGACGATGACCGACGTGGACGATGCGGAGCGAGGAGGCGGCGTGAACCCGCTACGCGACCCGCAGGACCGGCGACTGCCGAGGATCCCGGAGCCCTGCGCTCTGGTGATCTTCGGCGTCACCGGTGACCTGGCCCGGAAGAAGCTGCTGCCGGCCGTGTACGACCTGGCGAACCGAGGGCTGCTGCCGCCGGGCTTCGTCGTCCTCGGCTTCGCCCGCCGCGACTGGGGCGACGGTGACTTCGAGTCCCTCGCGCACGACGCGGCCAAGCAGCACGCCCGCACCCCCTGGCGGGAGGAGGTGTGGGCGCGGCTGGTCGGCAACATCAAGTTCGTCGGTGGCTCGTTCGACGACGACGCCGCGTTCGACCAGCTCGCCGGCACGCTGGACGAGCTACGCCAGACGCACGGCATCCCCGGTAACGCCGCCTTCTACTTCTCCATCCCCCCGGCGGCGTTCCCGGTCGTGCTCAAGCAGCTCGCCCGTACCGGCATGGCCGACAACGCCAAGTCCGGCGGCTGGCGCCGGGTGGTGGTGGAGAAGCCGTTCGGCAACGACCTGCCCTCGGCGAAGGCGCTCAACGACCTGGTCGACGACGTCTTCACCCGTGAGGATGTCTTCCGGATCGACCACTACCTGGGCAAGGAGACGGTCCAGAACATCCTCGCCCTGCGGTTCGCCAACAACCTGTTCGAGCCGCTGTGGAACTCGAAGTACGTCGACTCGGTGCAGATCACCATGGCCGAGGACGTGGGCATCGGCAGCCGCGCCGGGTTCTACGACTCGGCCGGCGCCGCCCGTGACGTCCTCCAGAACCACCTGCTCCAGCTGCTGGCGCTGGTGGCGATGGAGGAGCCGACCAGCTTCGACGCCGACGAGATCCGCACCGAGAAGCTCAAGGTGCTCCGGGCGATCACGTTGCCGAAGAACGTCGTCGAGGGCACCGTACGCGGTCAGTACCTGCCCGGCTGGGTGGGTGGGCAGCGGGCCGTCGGCTACCTCGAGGAGGAGGGCGTGCCCGCCGACTCCACCACCGAGACGTACGTGGCGGTCCGGCTCGGCATCCAGAACCGCCGGTGGGCGGAGGTGCCGTTCTACATCCGGGCCGGCAAGCGGCTGCCCCGGCGGGTCACCGAGGTCGCCATCATCTTCAAGAAGGCGCCGCACCTGCCGTTCAACGCGGCCGACATGGAGTCGCTGGGCAACAACCAGCTCGTCATCCGGGTCCAACCGGACGAGGGGGTGGTGCTGAAGTTCGGCTCGAAGGTGCCCGGCACCACCATGGAGGTCCGGGACATCGCGATGGACTTCCAGTACGGCGAGGCGTTCACCGAGTCCAGCCCGGAGGCGTACGAGCGCCTGGTCCTGGACGTGCTGATCGGTGACCGTACCCTCTTCCCCGACGCCGCTGAGGTCGAGCAGAGCTGGCAGGTCGTGGACCCGCTGGAGCAGGCGTGGGCGGGCACGAAGCCGGAGCCGTACCGGGCCGGCGAGTGGGGCCCCCGGGCGGCGGACGAGATGCTGGCACGCGAGGGCCGGGCGTGGCGGCGGGCGTGAGCGAGCGAACCAGGAGGCGGCCGTGATCGGACTGTGGGACACCACCGGCAACGAGGTGGTCAAGGCGCTCGCCGCCGAACGGCGCAGCGCCGGCGGCGTCGCCAGCGGGATGGCGCTCACCCTGATCGTCGTGGTGGACGAGAAGCGGGTCCGTGAGGCGGAGGCGGCGGCGACCATCGCCGCGGCCGCGCACCCGTGCCGGCTGCTGGTGGTGGTCCGCTCCGACGTCGAGCGGGAGCGCAACCGGCTGGACGCGGAGATCGTGGTCGGCGGCCGGCTCGGACCGTGCGAGGCCGTGGTCACCCGGATGTACGGGCGGCTGGCCCTGCACGCCGAGTCGGTGGTGATGCCGCTGCTGGTCCCGGACGTCCCCGTGGTGACCTGGTGGCACGGCGAGCCGCCGGCCGAGATCGCCACGGACTTCCTCGGTGTGGTGGCCGACCGCCGGATCACCGACGCCGGCCAGGCCGTCGACCCGATCCGGGCGCTGCACCAGCGGGCCCAGGACTACGCCCCCGGCGACACCGATCTCGCGTGGAGCCGGATCACCCTGTGGCGCACCCTCGTCGCGGGCGCGTTCGACACCACCGAGGCGCGGGTCACCGAGGCGACCGTTGTCGCACCGCGTACCGACCCGACGGCGGCGCTGATGAGCGGCTGGCTGGCCAGCCGGCTGGGCATCAGCCCGCAGTGGGAGCACACCGACGAGCACCCCCGGATGCGGGAGGTGCAGCTGCGCTGCGCCAACGGCGACCAGCTGACGCTGACCCGGGACGACAGCATGGCGGTCTTCCGGCGTACCGGCCAGGAGGACCGCAGGCTGCCGCTGGTCCGCCGGCCACTCGGCGACGAGCTGGCCGAGGAGCTGCGCCGGCTCGACGCCGACCAGGTGTACGCGGAGGCGCTGGGGGCCACGGCCGGGCTGACCGGCCTGGACCATCGTCCGGCCCAGCGGGTGCACGTCTGGAAGGATCCGTCGGAGGCCCAGCGGGCGGAGGCGGGAGTCACCGCCCATGCGGGCACGAGTGCGGGTCACTGACCGCCGCGGCGGTTCACGGCACCTGCGGACCACCGGCCGGGCCGGAGAAACGAAGGCAGAACGAATGACAGAGGCGAGTGTCGCCGTCCACGCCGACGCCGACCTGCTGGCCCAGGCGGTGGCGGCCCGGTTGCTGGTGAAGCTCCTCGACGCGCAGGCCGAGCGGGGCCAGGCGTCGGTGGTGCTGACCGGAGGGCGGATCGCCGCCGCCGTCTACCGGGCGGTGGCGGCCCTGCCGGCCCGTGACGCGGTGGACTGGTCCCGGGTCGACGTGTGGTGGGGTGACGAGCGGTTCCTGCCCGCCGGCGATCCGGAGCGCAACGAGACGCAGGCCCGGGCGGCGCTGCTGGACGCGGTGCCGCTCGACCCGGCGCGGATCCATGCCATGCCGGCGTCCGACGGCCCGGCCGGTAACGACCCGGAGGAGGCCGCCGCCCGGTACGCGGCGGAGCTGGCCGGGGCGGCCCGCCCGGGTACCGCGCTCCTCCCCCACTTCGACGTGCTGATGCTGGGCGTCGGGGAGGACGGGCACGTGGCCTCGGTGTTCCCCGAGCACCCGGTGCACTACGAGAGCCGGCCGGTGAGCGCGGTCCGGGGCAGCCCGAAGCCGCCGCCGGTGCGGACCACGCTGACCCTCCCGGCGATCAACACCGCCGAGGAGGTGTGGCTGGTGGCCAGCGGGGCGGACAAGTCCCGGGCGGTCGGCATGGCCCTGGCCGGTGCGGGCGCGGTCCAACTGCCCGCAGCGGGGGCGCAGGGCACCAGCCGTACGCTCTGGCTGCTGGACCGGGCCGCCGCGGCCGACGTGCCGGCCCGCTCGCGCAGCCTCCGCTGAGGTGAAAGGAAGGGCCCCCGCTTAACGCCTGGTGCATAGGAAGGGCCCCCCGTTAACGCCGCGCGTTAACAGGGGGCCCTTCCTTTCACTCGGGGCGTCCCCGGCGGCGGCGCAGTGCGGCGAGGGCCTCGGCGAGGATCGCCTCGCCCTCCTCCTCGGTGCGCCGCTCCTTCACGTACGCCAGGTGGGTCTTGTAGGGCTCGGCCCGGACGCGACCCGGCGGGTTCTGCGCGTCGCGGCCGGCCGGGAGGCCGCAGCGCGGGCAGTCCCAGACGTCCGGCGGTGACGCCTCCGCGGCCATCCGGATCTCGACACGGTGGTCGTTGCGGCACCAGTAGGTGACCGCCCGGCACGGGGCCGGCTCGTAACGCTCGGTGGGACGGTCGGGGGTCGACCCGATCCGGGTGCCGCGGATGACGTTGCCGTTCGACACGGCTGCTCGCTCCTGTCGTCGGGAGGGGGTACCGCCGCCGGAGGGGTGGCGACGGGCGACGCGGTGCAGCGGGTGAAACGGCCGCGCGCGGCCCGTCGGGTGACGGACCGCGCGCGGATTGTACGACTCGGCGGGCTGCTCAGGCGGCGGTGACCTGCAGACGCAGCCAGAGCCCCAGCCCGACGATGCAGGCGAACCAGACGATGCCCACCAGGACCGTGTAGCGGTCGAGGTTCTTCTCCGCGACAGACGACCCGGCGAGGCTGGAGCTGACGCCGCCGCCGAACATGCTCGACATCCCACCACCCTTACCGCGGTGGAGCAGGATCAGCATGGTGAGCATGACGCTCGTGATGACCAGCAACACGATCAACGTGTATGCGAACCAGATCGGCATGGCTGGGGTCAGTTCCTCTCGTTACGGTCCTCGCCCGGGCAGATCGGGCACGGCGGCACCGACCGGCGGACGGGCGGAGTCAAGGATAGCGAGCGATCAGCGGGCCGTGTGCTCCGGGAACCGGCAGATCTTCGCGAACTCCTCGGCGTCCAGGCTCGCCCCGCCCACCAGGGCGCCGTCCACGTCCGGCTTGGCCATGATGGCGGCGACGTTGGAGGACTTCACCGAGCCGCCGTACAGGATGCGGACGGCGTCGCCGGTGCCCTGGCCGAAGCTCTCGGCCAGGCGCCTGCGCACCTCGCCGCAGACCTCCTGGGCGTCCTCCGGGGTGGCCGTCTTGCCCGTGCCGATCGCCCAGACCGGCTCGTACGCGACGACGACCTTGGTGACGTCCTCCGCGGAGAGCCCCTTCAGGGCCCCGTCGAGCTGGTCGCTGCAGTGCGCCACGTGGGTGCCCTGCTCACGGATGTCCAGCCCCTCGCCCACGCAGAGGATCGGGGTGAGCCCGTGGGTCAGCGCCGCCTTCACCTTGGCGTTGACGACCACGTCGTCCTCGTGGTGGTACGCCCGCCGCTCCGAGTGGCCGACCACGACGTACGTGCAGCCCAGCTTCGCCAGCATCGCGCCGGAGATGTCCCCGGTGTAGGCGCCAGACGCGTGCGGGGACAGATCCTGCCCGCCGTAGCCGAGCAGCAGCTTGTCGCCGTCCACGGCGGTCTGCACCGTCCGCAGGTCGGTGAAGGGCGGCAGGACCACCGTCTCGACCTCGGTGAGCTGCTTCTCGGTGAGGCTCGCCGCCAGCTTCTGCACCAGCAGGTTGGCCTCGAGGTGGTTCAGGTTCATCTTCCAGTTGCCGGCCATCAGTGGCCGGCGGGTGGTGCTCGCCATTCAGTTCTCCAGGGCCGCGATGCCGGGGAGGGTCTTGCCCTCCAGGTACTCCAGGGAGGCGCCGCCACCGGTGGAGATGTGATCGAAGTCCGACTCGTCCAGGCCCAGGGCGCGGACCGCCGCGGCGGAATCACCACCGCCGACGACGGTGAACGCGTCGGCCTTGGCGATCGCCTCGGCCACCCCCCGCGTGCCGTGCGCGAACGCCGCCATCTCGAACACGCCCATCGGGCCGTTCCAGAAGATCGTCTTCGCGCCCTTCAGCGCGGCGGCGAACCCGGCAACGGTCTGCGGGCCGATGTCCAGGCCCACCCGCTTGCTGGGGATGCCGTCGGACGGCACGGTGTCGTGCGCGGCGTCCGGGGCGAAGGCGTCCGCGGCCACCACGTCGACCGGGAGCATGATCTTGCCCTCGGAACGCTCCAGCAGGTTGCGGCAGGTCTGGACCATCTCCTCCTCCAGGAGCGAGGAGCCCACCTCGTGGCCCTGCGCCTTGAGGAAGGTGAAGCACATGCCGCCGCCGATGAGCAGCCGGTCGACCTTCGGCAGCAGCGCCTCGATGACCGCCAGCTTGTCGGAGACCTTCGAGCCGCCGAGCACCACCACGTACGGGCGCTCGGGCTCGCCGGTCAGCTTGGAGAGCACCTCCACCTCGCGCAGCACCAGCCGGCCCGCGACGTGCGGCAGCCGCGCCGGCACGTCGTGCACGCTGGCGTGCTTGCGGTGCACCGCGCCGAAGGCGTCGTCGACGTACGCGTCGCCGAAGGCGGCGAGCTGGTCGGCGAAGCCGCCCCGCTCGGCGTCGTCCTTGCTGGTCTCCCCCTTGTTGAAGCGCAGGTTCTCCAGCAGGGCGACCTGGCCGTCGGCCAGACCCTCCACGGTGGACCGCGCCGAGTCACCGACGGTGTCCTCGGCGAAGTGCACCGGCGCCCCGAGCAGCTCACCGAGCCGCCCGGCGACCGGGCGGAGGCTGAACTGCGGGTCCGGCGCGCCCTTCGGGCGGCCCAGGTGCGAGAAGACGACCACCTTCGCGCCGGCGGAGACCAGCGCCTCCAGCGTCGGCAGCACGGCCCGGATGCGGCCGTCGTCGGTGATGTCGCCGGTCTGCTTGTCGAGCGGGACGTTCAGGTCGGCGCGCACCAGCACGCGCCGACCCGACACCCCCTCGCCGAGCAGGTCGTCGAGGGTACGGATGCTCACAGCGACTGACCGACCAGCTTGACCAGGTCGACCAGGCGGTTGGAGTAGCCCCACTCGTTGTCGTACCAGCCGACGACCTTGACCTGGTTGCCGACGACCTTGGTCAGCGGCGCGTCGAAGATGCACGACGCCGGGTCGGTCACGATGTCAGAGGACACGATCGGGTCGTCGTTGTAGGTCAGGAAGCCCTTGAGCGGGCCCTCGGCGGCGGCCTTCATCGCGGCGTTGACCTCGTCCACCGTGGTCTCACGGTTGACGTTGACGGTCAGGTCGGTGGCGGAGCCGGTCGGGATCGGCACCCGCAGCGCGTAACCGTCGAGCTTGCCCTTCAGCTCCGGCAGCACCAGGCCGATCGCCTTGGCGGCGCCGGTCGAGGTCGGGACGATGTTCAGCGCGGCGGCCCGGGCGCGACGCAGGTCGGAGTGCGGCGCGTCCTGGAGGTTCTGGTCCTGGGTGTACGCGTGGATCGTCGTCATCAGGCCGTGCTGGATGCCGAAGGTGTCGTGCAGGACCTTCGCCATCGGAGCGAGGCAGTTGGTCGTGCAGGACGCGTTCGAGATGATCGTGTGCTTGGCCGGGTCGTACTGGTCGTGGTTGACGCCCATGACGACCGTGACGTCCTCGTTCTTCGCCGGAGCGGAGATGATGACCTTCTTGGCCCCGCCGTCGACGTGCGCCTTGGCCTTGGTGGCGTCGGTGAAGAAGCCGGTGGACTCGATGACCACGTCCGCGCCGACCTCACCCCACGGCAGCGCCGCCGGGTCCTTCTCGGCGTACGCCTTGATGGTCTTGCCACCGACGGTGATCTCGTCGGCGGTGGCCTTCACCTCGTGCGGGAGGCGGCCCAGGATGCTGTCGTACTTGAGCAGGTGGGCGAGCGTCGCGTTGTCGGTCAGGTCGTTGACCGCCACGACCTCGACGTCCGCGCCGGACGCCAGCACGGCCCGGAAGAAGTTACGGCCGATGCGGCCGAAGCCGTTGATGCCAACCCGGATGGTCACAGGTCCCATCTCCTTGCGTTCTGGTCCGCCGGCGTAAGACCCGGGCCGGCGGAGGTGTGTGCGCCGACCGTTGGAGCCGGCCGTTGACGATTCATCTCGGCCACCCCGCCGCGGTCTCGAAGGACCTTGACCGCCGGAGGCGGTGAGCACGGCGAGGATGCCTGTGCCGGCCTCCTTGCCGTACGTCGTGACCTTAGCCGAGCGCACGGCACCACGCCGCGCCGGGGCAAGATCCGGTTCGCTCTGCGGGACGCCGCGGCACGGTGGAGGACGCGCGCTCGTCGCGCTCGCTCGGGTCCTCCGGCCGCCACCGTCCTATCAGACCACGAGCATGTCGGGCGTGACGGCCGCTTCCGTATCCGGGATCCCCAGGTCCCGGGCCCGCTTGTCGGCCAGCGCCAGCAACCGGCGGATCCGGCCGGCGATGGCGTCCTTGGTCAGCGGCGGGTCGGCGAGGGCACCCAGCTCCTCCAGGGACGCCTGCCGGTGCTCCAGACGCAGCCGGCCCGCGTCGGTCAGGTGGTTCGGCGCCTCGTCGGCGAGGATCTCCAGCGCCCGGGTGACCCGGGCGGCGGCGGCCACCGCGGCCCGCGCCGACCGGCGCAGGTTGGCGTCGTCGAAGTTCGCCAGCCGGTTGGCGGTCGCCCGCACCTCGCGCCGCACCCGGCGCTCCTCCCAGGCCAGCACGCTGGAGTGCGCGCCGATGCGGGTGAGCAGCGCGGCGATCGCGTCGCCGTCCTTGACCACCACCCGGTCCACGCCGCGCACCTCGCGGTTCTTCGCGGTGATGCCGATGCGGCGGGCCGCGCCGACCAGGGCGAGCGCGGACTCCGGGCCGGGGCAGGTGATCTCCAGCGCGCTGGAGCGGCCCGGCTCGGTCAGCGAACCGTGCGCCATGAACGCACCCCGCCAGGCCGACACCGCGCAGCAGACGTTCGCGGCGACGACGTGCGGGGGCAGCCCGCGCACCGGCCGGCCGCGGACGTCGAGCAGGCCGGTCTGCCGGGCGAGCGCCTCGCCGTCCTTGACCACCCGGACGATGAAGTGGCTGCCCTTGCGCAGCCCGCCCGAGGCCAGCACGTGGATCTCGCTGGGGTAGCCGTAGACCTCCGCGATCTCCCGGCGCAGCCGCCGGGCCACCGCCCCCGTGTCCAGCTCCGCCTCGACCACCACGCGGCCGGAGACGATGTGCAGCCCGCCGGCGAAGCGCAGCAGCGCCGCCATCTCCGCCCGCCGGCAGCATGGCTTGGGCACGTCGACCCGGCTCAGCTCGTCCTTGACCGCCGCCGTCATCGCCATTGTGCGTCCCCTCACGGACCGGTTCCGGCGTGTCGCCGGAGATTACGTACGTGTCTAACGATCGGCGCCCAGGACCGGCACCAGTGCGGCGCCGAGGGCGGCGGGATCATGACGGGGAGTGCCGTCGGTGACCGCGACGGGGGCGAGAACCAGCCGGGCACCCAGCGATTCTGCCGCACGTTCGACCGGTTCGGGGTCACCGACCGCCTTCGAATCCGCCAGCACGTAGTCGGCTTTCAGCTCCGGCAGGTACCAGCGCAGCGCGGCCAGGTGGTCGGCCACCGAGAGGCCCAGGGTCTCCTTCTCGGCGGCGAGGTTCAGCGTGACCAGCCGCCGGGCCGGGCTGGCCACGATCGCCGCGGCCAGTTCCGGCACCAGCAGGTGCGGCAGGACGCTCGTGTACCAGCTCCCCGGCCCGAAGATCAGCCAGTCGGCCGTCCCGATCGCCTCGACCGCCTGCGGGCAGGCCGCCGGCGCGTGCGGATTCAGCCGCAGCGACTCGACCCGGCCGGTGGTCACCGCCACCTGGTGCTGGCCGGTGACCGTCCGGACGTCGTCCGGCCGGTCCGGGTCGGCACCCCGCACCCGGGCCTCGATCCCCACCGGTTGGCAGGACATGGGCAGCACCCGGCCGACCGTGCCCAGCATCGCGCCGGCGTGCTCCAGGGCGGCCACGGGGTCGCCGAGGAGTTCCATCAGGCCGCAGAGCACCAGGTTGCCCACCGCGTGCCCGGCCAGACCGTCGGCAGGAGCGGCGGTCCCACCGGCCCCGTGTCCGTTCACGGCGGCCGGCTCGACGAACCGGTGCTGGAACAGCCCGGCGCTGCGCCGGGTCTGCGGATGGTCGCCGGCGAGCGCGACGAGCGCCTGGCGCAGGTCGCCCGGGGGCAGGCCGCCCCGCTCGGCGCGCAGCCGGCCGCTGGAGCCGCCGTCGTCACCGACCGTGACGACCGCCGTGATGTCCAGGTCGACCTCCGGCGCGCAGCGCCGCAGCGCGCGCAGCGAGGCGGAGAGCCCGTGCCCCCCGCCGAAGGCGACCACCTTGCGTGCCGTCATTCCCGCCCCAGGTCCCGGTGGTGGGCGCTCGCGGCCAGGCCGCACTGGCGCAGCCGGCCGGCCAGCTCCTCGGAGATGGCGACGCTGCGGTGCTTGCCACCGGTGCAGCCGACGGCGACGGTCAGGTAGCGCTTGCCCTCCCGCTCGAAGCCGGTGGTGGTGGCGTTGACCAGATCGGCGTACGACCCCACGAACGCCTCCGCCCCCTCCTGACCGAGCACGTACGAGCTGACCGCCTCCTCCCGGCCGGTGTGCTCGCGCAACTCGGGCACCCAGTACGGGTTGGGCAGGAAGCGGGCGTCGAGCACGAAGTCCGCGTCCGGCGGCAGGCCGTACTTGAAGCCGAACGACAGCACGGTGACCCGCAACCGGCGGGCGTCCTCACCGCCGAACAGCTCCTCGATGCGCCGGCGCAGCTGGTTGACGTTGAGGTGGCTGGTGTCGATGATCACGTCGGCCTGGTCGCGGGCCTCCTCCAGGAGGCCGCGTTCGACGGCGATGCCGTCGGCCAGCCGACCGTCGCCCTGCAACGGGTGCGACCGCCGGACGCTCTCGAACCGGCGGATGAGCACCTCGTCGTCGGCGTCGACGAAGACCACCCGGGGCGAGAAGCCGCGCTCCTTCAGCTCCCGGATGGCCCCGGCCAGGTCGGTGGAGAACGCCCGCGAGCGGACGTCCAGCACCATCGCCGTACGCCGGGCCGCCCCGCCCGCCTTGTGGGCCAGCTCCGCCATGTCCAGCATGAGCGCCTGGGGCAGGTTGTCCACCACGTAGTACCCGACGTTCTCCAGGGCCCGGGCCACCGTGCTGCGGCCACCACCGGACAGACCGGTCACCACCACGAGGGTGGTGTCCCCGTCCGTCTCGGCCAGCTCCCCGCCGACGATGCCGTCCCGGTCCTCGGCCGTACGCGCCTCGCTCACCCACTACCCCCAAGCCGTGGCGCCGCGGCCGGTCCGGCCGCGTATGGTCAGTCAGCGACTCTAACGGCTGGGACCGGGGGCGGGATTCCACGGGTGACCGTCGGAACACCCGATCGTCCGGTTTCCCGCCCGGACGCGCCCGCCCGCCACCACCGGCGTGTCGGGGCGGGTCACTAGAATCCGCGGATGACCTCCCCCACCGATGTGCGGATCTCCGAGGCCGAGCGGGTGCTGAGCCGGGTGTTCGGCTACGACGCCTTCCGCGGTTTCCAGCAGGAGGTCGTCGACCACGTCGTGGCCGGTGGGGACGCGCTGGTGCTGATGCCCACCGGTGGCGGCAAGTCCCTCTGCTACCAGATCCCCGCGCTGGTCCGCGACGGCGTGGCGGTGGTGGTCTCCCCGCTGATCGCCCTCATGCAGGACCAGGTCGACGCGCTGACCGCGGTCGGCGTACGGGCCGGCTTCCTCAACTCGACGCAGGACCTCACCGCCCGGCGCGCGGTCGAGGCGTCCTTCCTCGCCGGCGAGCTGGACCTGCTCTACCTGGCCCCGGAGGCGCTGGCCAGCCGGGCCACCCTGCACCTGCTGGACCGGGGCTCGATCGCGCTCTTCGCCATCGACGAGGCGCACTGCGTGTCCCAGTGGGGTCACGACTTCCGCCCCGACTACCTCAACCTGTCGATGCTGCACGAGCGATGGCCGGGCGTCCCCCGCATCGCGCTGACCGCCACCGCGACCAGCGCCACCCGCACCGAGATCGCCGGCCGGCTGCGCCTCGACGACGCCCGGCACTTCGTGGCCAGCTTCGACCGGCCCAACATCCAGTACCGGATCGTGCCCAAACGTGAGCCGCGCAAGCAGTTGCTCGCCCTGCTGCGCGACGAGCACCCCGGCGACGCCGGCATCGTCTACTGCCTGTCCCGGGCCTCGGTCGACAAGACCGCCGAGTTCCTGGTGGCCAACGGCGTCCCCGCCCTGCCGTACCACGCCGGCCTGGACGCGGCCACCCGCGCCGCGAACCAGAAGCGGTTCCTCCGGGAGGACGGGCTGGTCATGGTCGCCACGATCGCGTTCGGCATGGGCATCGACAAGCCGGACGTCCGCTTCGTCGCCCACCTGGATTTGCCGAAGTCCGTCGAGGGCTACTACCAGGAGACCGGCCGCGCCGGCCGGGACGGCCTGCCCTCCACGGCGTGGCTGGCGTACGGCCTGCAGGACGTGGTGCAGCAGCGCAAGATGATCGAGACGTCCGAGGGCGACCTGGCCCACCGGCGTAACCTCGCCGCCCACCTCGACGCCATGCTGGCCCTCTGCGAGACCATCCGCTGCCGCCGGGCGCAGCTGCTGGAGTACTTCGGCGAGAAGGGCGTCACCGCCTGCGGCAACTGCGACACCTGCCTCGACCCGCCGGAGTCCTGGGACGGCACGGTCGCGGCGCAGAAGCTGCTCTCCACGGTCTACCGGCTCGACCGGGAACGCAACCAGCGCTTCGGCGCCGGGCAGTGCATCGACATCCTGCTCGGCCGCACCACGGAGAAGGTCACCCAGCACGGCCACGACGCGCTGACCGTGTTCGGCGTCGGCACCGAGCTGGGCGAGGCCGAGTGGCGGGGCGTGGTCCGTCAACTGCTCGCCGAGGGCCTGCTGGCGGTCGAGGGCGACTACGGCACCCTGGTCCTCACCGACACCAGTGCCGAGGTGCTGGGCCGCCGACGCTCGGTCATGCTGCGGCGGGAACCGGAACGACCCGCCCGGTCGGCGAAGCCCCGGGGCGCGGCCACGGTGGTCGCCGAGCTGGCGCCGTCGGCCGCCGCCGTCTTCGAGCGGCTCCGCGCCTGGCGGGCGGCCAGCGCGAAAGAACAGGGCGTTCCCGCGTACGTGATCTTCCACGACGCGACGCTGCGGCAGATCGCCACCGACGCGCCCACCTCGCTGGCCGAGCTGGCCCGGGTCAACGGGGTCGGGGAGAACAAGCTCGCCAGGTACGGCGAGCAGATCCTCACGGTGCTCGCCGACGACTGACCCGCCCCCGCCACACCGCCGCGTCGCTCCTCAAGATCCGCGCAACATCGGGGAAGGTGCGGCCTCCCGAGCGGCTGAGGCAGCACTTTCCCCGATGTTGCCGTCTCGTCGAGGGCAGGACGGGGCGGCCCTGCCTCAGTCGGTGGCCGGAGCCTTCTGCCCCGCCTCGAGGGCGGCCAGGACGGCCTCGGCGGTGCGCCGGCCGACGCCTGGCACCTCGGTGATCTCCTCCACCGTCGCCGTGGAGAGCCGCTTGAGCGACCCGAAGTGCCGCAGCAGCGCCTTGCGCCGCACCTCACCCAGACCGGGCACCGTGTCCAGCGCCGACTCCGTCATGCGCTTGGAGCGCCGCTGCCGGTGGAAGGTGATGGCGAAGCGGTGCGCCTCGTCCCGGACGCGTTGCAGCAGGTAGAGACCCTCCGAGGTGCGCGGGAGGATGACCGGGAACTCGTCGTCGGGCAGCCAGACCTCCTCCAGCCGCTTGGCCAGGCCGCAGAGGGCGACGTCGTCGATGCCCAGGTCGGCGAGGGCCTGCGCGGCCGCCGCGACCTGCGGGGCGCCACCGTCGACCACGACCAGCTGCGGCGGGTACGCGAACCTGCGCGGGCGCCCCGTGGTCGGGTCGACCAAGGCCCCGACGCGCGGCTCGTCCCCGTCGGCCTGGCCCGCCGGCGCACCGGGGTCGTCGGCCGACTCCACGCCCACCTCGCCGGTCTCGGAGCGCGCGTCCAGGTAGCGGGCGAACCGCCGGCGCAGCACCTCGGACATGGCGGAGAGGTCGTCGGTGGCGCCCCGGATGATGAAGCGCCGGTACTCGCTCTTGCGCGGCAGCCCGTCCTCGAAGACCACCATGCTGGCCACCACGTCGGTGCCCTGGATCTGGGAGATGTCGAAGCACTCGATGCGCAGCGGGGACGTCCGCATGCCGAGCGCCTCGTGGATCTCGTCGAGGGCCTTGCCGCGGGTGGTCAGGTCACCGGCACGCTTCAGCTTGTGCCGGGCGAGGGCGTCCTTCGCGTTGCGCTCGACGGTCTCCAGCAGGGCCCGCTTGTCGCCGCGCTGCGGCACCCGCAGCGCCACCCGACCGCCCCGGTGGCTGGACAGCCAGTCGGCCAGCGCGTCGGCGTCGGCGGGCAGCTCGGGAACCAGCAGCTCGCGGGGCACGTCCCCCTCGCCGTGCTCGCTGCCGTAGACCTGCGTGCAGAAGTGGTGCACCAGGTCACCGATGGTCAGGTCCTCGGTCTTCTCGACCACCCAGCCCCGCTGGCCGCGGACCCGGCCGTCACGGACGTGGAACACCTGGACGGCCGCTTCGAGGGGGTCGTCGGCGAACGCGACCACGTCGGCGTCGGTGCCGTCACCGAAGACCACCGTCTGCTTCTCCATGGCCCGGCGCAGCGCGGCGACGTCGTCGCGGAGCCGGGCGGCGCGTTCGAACTCCAGCTGCTCGCTGGCCTCGGTCATCTCCCGCTCGAGCCGGCGCACCATCGTGTCGGTGCGGCCACCCATGAAGTCGCAGAAGGCGTCGACGACGCGCCGGTGCTCCTCGGCCGAGACGCTGCCCACACACGGCGCGGAGCACTTGCCGATGTAGCCCAGCAGGCAGGGGCGGCCGACCTGGCCGGCCCGCTTGAAGACCCCGGCGGAGCAGGTCCGCGCCGGGAAGACCCGCAGGAGCAGGTCGAGCGTCTCGCGGATCGCCCACGCGTGCGAGTACGGCCCGAAGTAGCGCACGCCCTTGCGCTTCGCGCCGCGCATGACCTGGAGGCGGGGAAACTCCTCGTCCAGCGTCACCGCGAGGTAGGGGTAGGACTTGTCGTCCCGGTAGCGCACGTTGAAGCGCGGGTCGTACTGCTTGATCCAGGTGAATTCGAGCTGGAGAGCCTCGACCTCGGTCGCGACGGACGTCCACTCCACCGATTCGGCCGTGAAGACCATCTGGCGGGTGCGTTGGTGCAGGTTGACCGGATCGGCGAAGTAGGAGTTGAGCCGGCTGCGCAGGTTCTTCGCCTTGCCGACGTAGATCACCCGGCCGGTGCCGTCCCGGAAGCGGTAGACCCCCGGCGACTCCGGGATGGTGCCAGGTGCGGGACGATAGGTCGAGGGGTCAGCCACGCCAGCAAGCCTAGTCCGCGCCCCTGACACCGCCCCGCGACCGACCGGACCGCACTCCGGCACCCCCCGACGTGCACGCCCACCTCGGGGCGGACCGTCTCCTGCCGGAGTCAGGCCAGCGTGATCCGGTCGCCGTCGACCTTGACGTCCTTCGGGACCAACGGCTTGGTGGCCGGGCCGGTCTTGACCGAGCCGTCCTCGATCGAGAACTTGCTGCCGTGGCAGATACAGTTGATCGTGCCCCCGTCGACGTTCGTCACCGGGCAGTTCTGGTGGGTGCAGATCGGGTCGAAGCCCTTGAACTGACCCGGGGTGGGCTGGGTGATCACCACGCCCTGGGCGGCGAAGACCGCTCCACCGCCGACCGGGATGTCGCCGGTGCGGGCCAGGGACTGGGCACCCTCACGGTCACCGCCACCGGCGTCCCCGGTGCTCGTGACCCCCGGGCCGCCGCTGGCCGGCGCCGACCCGTCGCCGGAGTCGTCGCCGCCGCAGGCGGCCAGGACCACCGCCGCACCGACTGCGCCCGCGCCGGCGAGCAACGTCCGGCGGGTCTGCGTGCCCGGTCCGGTCAGCACCTGGTCGTCACTCATGCCTCGCCTCTCTCTCGGCTGCCGCCACCCGTCATGATCGGTGGCCGCACTCGGGTACACGCACCACTGTGCCCGACGGTTCACCCGGACGGCGACCAACCGGACCCGCCCACTGTGGTGGACCCCGGCACCGTCAGCGCGCGGCCACCGCCACCTTGCGGGACGTCCGCGCCTTCGCGCCGTTGGCCCTGGCCGCGCGAGAGGTGGCCGCGGCGGCGCCCTTCGGCGCGCCGTCGAGCTTGAGCACCTGGCGCAGGAACTCGCCGGTGTGGCTCTCGGCCACCTCGGCGACCTCCTCCGGCGTGCCGGTGGCGAGCACCGTCCCACCCCGGTGACCGCCCTCCGGCCCCATGTCGATGATCCAGTCGGCGGTCTTGATGACGTCGAGGTTGTGCTCGATCGTGATCACGGTGTTGCCCTTGTCGACCAGGCCCTCCAGCACCATCAGCAGCTTGCGGATGTCCTCGAAGTGCAGGCCGGTGGTGGGCTCGTCGAGCACGTAGACGGTGCGGCCGGTGGAGCGCTTCTGCAGCTCAGAGGCGAGCTTGACCCGCTGCGCCTCACCGCCGGACAGGGTCGGCGCCGGCTGACCGAGCCGGACGTAGCCCAGGCCGACGTCGACAAGCGTCTTCAGGTGCCGGTGGATGGCCGGGATGGCCGAGAAGAACTCCGCGGCCTCCTCGATGGGCATCTCCAGCACGTCGGAGACGGTCTTGCCCTTGTAGTGGACCTCCAGGGTCTCCCGGTTGTAGCGGGCACCCTTGCAGACCTCGCAGGGGACGTAGACGTCCGGGAGGAAGTTCATCTCGATCTTGATCGTGCCGTCGCCGGAGCACGCCTCGCAGCGACCGCCCTTGACGTTGAACGAGAACCGGCCGGGGCCGTACCCGCGGACCTTGGCCTCGGTGGTCTCCGCGAAGAGCTTGCGGACGTGGTCCCAGACGCCGGTGTAGGTGGCCGGGTTGGAGCGGGGCGTCCGGCCGATCGGCGACTGGTCGACCCCGACGACCTTGTCCACGTGCTCAAGCCCGGAGACGCGGGTGTGCCGGCCGGGGACCAGCCGGGCGCCGTTGATCTGGTTGGCCAGCACCGCGTACAGGATGTCGTTGACCAGCGTCGACTTGCCGGAGCCGCTGACCCCGGTCACCGCGATGAGCTGCCCGAGCGGGAACGACACGGTCAGGTTGCGCAGGTTGTGCTCCCGCGCCCCGTGCACCACCAGCTCCCGCTCCGGGGTCTGCGGGCGGCGCTGCCCCGGCGTCGGGATCGACTTGCGCCCCGACAGGTACGCCCCGGTCACCGACTCCGTGTTCTCCAGCAGGGCCGGTACGGAGCCGCTGTGCACGATGCGCCCACCGTGCTCGCCGGCGCCCGGACCGATGTCGACGATCCAGTCGGCCACTCGGATGGTGTCCTCGTCGTGTTCGACGACGATGAGGGTGTTGCCCAGGCCGCGCAGGCGCAGCAGCGTCTCGATCAGCCGGTGGTTGTCGCGCTGATGCAGCCCGATCGAGGGCTCGTCGAGCACGTAGAGCACACCGACCAGACCGGAGCCGATCTGCGTGGCGAGCCGGATGCGCTGCGCCTCGCCGCCGGAGAGGGTGCCGGCCGGCCGGTCCAGGGAGAGGTAGTCCAGGCCGACGTCGAGCAGGAACTTGAGGCGGGCGTTGATCTCCTTGAGCACGCGCTCGGCAATCATCTTCTGCCGGTCGGTCAGCTCGATGCCGGCGAGCAGGTCGGCGGCCTCGCCGACGGACAGGTTGCACACCTCGGCGATGCTCCGACCGGCGAGGGTGACCGCGAGCACCTCCGGCTTGAGCCGGGCGCCGCCGCAGGCCGCGCAGGGCACGTCCCGCATGTAGCCCTCGTACTTCTCCCGCGACCACTCCGACTCGGTGTCGGAGTGCCGCCGCTCGATCCACTGCACCACGCCCTCGAAGCCGGTGTAGTAGGAGCGCTCGCGGCCGTACTTGTTGCGGTAGCGCACGTGCACCTGGTCACCGGAGCCGTGCAGGATCGTCTTCTGCGCCCGCGAGGGCAGCGCCCGCCACGGGGTGTCGACGTCGAAGTGCTCGGCCTCGCCGAGGGCCTCCAGCAGGCGGAGGAAGTATTCCAGGTTGTGCCCGGTCGACCAGGGCTGGATCGCCCCCTCGCGCAGGGTGCGCTCGGGGTCGGGGACGATCAGCTCCGCGTCGACCTCCTTCTTGGTGCCCAGGCCGGTGCACTCCGGGCAGGCGCCGTACGGCGCGTTGAAGGAGAAGACCCGGGGCTCCAGGTCCTCGATGGCCAGCGGGTGGTCGTTGGGGCACGCGAGGTGCTCGGAGTAGCGCCGCTCCCGCTCCGGGTCGTCCTCGGCGAGGTCGACGAAGTCGAGCAGGACGAGGCCGCCGGAGAGCCCGAGCGCGGCCTCCACCGAATCGGTCAGCCGCTGCTTCGCGCTTGCCTTGACGGTGAGCCGGTCGATCACCACCTCGATGGTGTGCTTCTCCTGCTTCTTGAGCTTCGGCGGCTCGGTCAGCGGATACACCACGCCGTCGACCCGGGCCCGGGCGTAGCCCTTGGCCTGGAGCTCGGCGAACAGGTCGACGTACTCGCCCTTGCGGCCCCGGACGACCGGGGCGAGCACCATGAACTTCGTCCCCTCGGTCATCGCCAGGACCCGGTCGACGATCTGCTGCGGGCTCTGCTTGGAGATCTTCTCGCCGCAGACCGGGCAGTGCGGCTCGCCGATCCGGGCGAAGAGCAGCCGCAGGTAGTCGTAGACCTCGGTGATGGTGCCCACCGTCGAGCGCGGGTTGCGCGAGGTGGACTTCTGGTCGATGGAGACCGCCGGGCTGAGACCCTCGATGAAGTCGACGTCCGGCTTGTCCATCTGGCCGAGGAACTGCCGGGCGTACGACGACAGCGACTCCACGTACCGCCGCTGCCCCTCGGCGAAGATCGTGTCGAAGGCCAGGCTCGACTTGCCCGACCCGGAGAGCCCGGTGAAGACGATCAGGGCGTCCCGCGGCAGGTCGAGACTGACGTCACGCAGGTTGTGCTCGCGCGCGCCACGGATGATCAGTCGGTCGGCCACTGTCCGTGTACTCCCGGGTGAAGAAGATGAGGAGGATCTGTCCCGCTCCGGGTCGGTCTGAACCGTTCCCGAGCGGTTGTGCGGGCGCGGAGAATGCGCCCCGGCAACTCTAGCCCCGAGGTACGACACTTTCCCGCGCCCACACCTTCCCCCAGCTCAGCCCGCTGTCGTGGGGACACCGGACCGTTCGACCACTCAGAATCCACCGGGATTCGGCGGTGCCGCCGGACGGGCTGTCCGTCGCCGCCCACCCCGCCATCCGCCCCGCCGCTCGGCGGCCAGCCGGGTCTCCCGGCGGCGGCTCTCGAAGGCCACCTCGCGCTGCAACCGGCGCCAACTCTCCCAGCGTCGGTGCGACAGCTCACCGGACTCCAGGGCGTCCCGCACCGCGCAGGCCGGCTCCCCGTCGTGCCCGCAGTCGGCGTACCGGCACCCGGCGGCGAGGTCGGCGATGTCGGCGAAGGCCCGGTCCAGGCCCGCCGAGCCGTCGAGCAGACCGACCGCCCGTACGCCCGGGGTGTCCAGCACCGCTCCCCCGCCCGGCACCGTGACCAGGGACCGGAAGGTGGTGGTGTGGCGCCCCTTGCCGTCGACCCGCCGGATCGCCTGCGTGGGCATCACCAGCGCGCCCGCCAGCGCGTTGACCAGGCTCGACTTGCCGGCGCCGGACGGGCCGAGCAACCCCAGGGTGCGCCCCGGCGCGACCAGCGCGCGCAGCGGGTCCAGCCCGGTGCCGCACTCGGCGCTGACCGGCAGCACCGGCACCCCCGGAGCGACGGCGGTCACCTGGCGGGCGACCTCGTCCGGATCGGCCGCGAGGTCGGACTTGGTGAGCACGACCAGCGGCTGGGCGCCGGACTCGTGGGCCAGCGACAGCAGGCGCTCGATCCGGCCGATGTCCGGTTCGGGGTGCACCGGCTCCACCACCGCGGCGGTGTCCAGGTTCGCGGCCAGCACCTGGCCGCTGGCGTCCTTGCCGGCGGTACGGCGGATCAGCGCGGTGCGACGGGGCAGCACGGCCTCGACGGTCACCCGCCCGTCCGGCCACGTGCCGACGAGCACCCAGTCGCCGGCGCACGGCAGCCGGGTCGCGTCGCGGGCGGCGGCGGCCAGCACGGCCCCGCCGATCGTGGCCCGGACCGGGCCGGAGGCGCAGAGCAGGGTGCAGACGCCCCGGTCGACGCGGGCCACGCGGCCCGGGCGGTGGTCGGCGCGCCGGAGGTGGCGCTCCGCCCGGTCGGCGTCCCAGCCGAGGGCGGTCAGATCAATGGTCATGGCTTCCTCATCGAGGTCGTCGGTGTGTGGTCCACGCGTACCGCCGCCGGCATGTCCACCACCTCCTCCGCCTCCGGTGCCGCGTCCGCCGTTGACGGTAGGACCGGCGGCGACACGCCGAAAGCGATTTCCGGTGGTGGAGCCCCCGGGAGGAGATTCCCCGGCGACTCCGGGGCCCCGGACGACTAGGGTCGAGACGTGACCACCGATCCGCTCCTGCTGACCGGCGAGGTGGACGACGCCACCGCGCGCCTGCTGCGGACCGCCGCCAGCTTCGACGACGCCGACCTGGCCGCCGCGTCGCTGCTGCCCGGCTGGACCCGGGGGCACGTGCTGGCCCACGTGGCCCGCAACGCCGACGGGTTCGTCAACCTGCTCACCTCGGCCCGCACCGGACAGGCCGTGCCGATGTACGCCAGCCCGACGGCGCGCGACGCCGACATCGAGTCCGGCTCCTCCCGGCCGCCCGCCGTGCACCTGGACGACCTGCGGCGCTCGGCGGACCGCTTCACCGAGGCGGTGGCCGCGATGCCCGTCGACGCCTGGGGCGCCACGGTGGAGACCCGCCGCGGGCCGTGGCCGGCCGCGATGCTGGTCTGGGGCCGGCTGCGTGAGCTGGAGGTGCACCACGTCGACCTGGCCGCCGGCTACCGGCCCGCGGACTGGCCGGAGACGTTCGGCCACCGGCTGCTGCACGAGGTCGCCAACAGCCTCGCGGCCCGCACCGACGCGCCACCGATGGTGCTGCGCTTCGACGGCAGTCGTCACGAGCTGGTGATCGGTGACCGGGCGCAGGCGCCCACGGTCACCGGTGCCGCACCGGAACTCGCCTCGTGGCTGATCGGCCGCAGCCCCGGCACCGTTCTGACCGTCACCCCCGACGGTCCCCTGCCCGACCCACCGGAATGGATATAGACATCCCCATGACCTACAGCGGAGACGTGACGCCCGGCGGTGCGCCGGCGGTACGCGAGCTCGACCGGCTCACCATCACCAAGATCTCGGTGGGCCCGATGGACAACAACGCCTACCTGCTGCACTGCCGGTCCACCGGCGAGCAGGTGCTCATCGACGCGGCCAACGAGGCGCCCCGCCTGCTGGACCTGGTCGCTGACGCCGGGCTGGCCACGGTGGTCACCACCCACCAGCACATGGACCACTGGGTGGCGCTGGAGGAGGTCGTCGCCAAGACCGGCGCCCGACCGCTGGTGCACTCCGACGACGCCGCCGGCCTGCCGATCGAGGCGGAGACCCTCGCCGAGGGTGACACCGTTCCGGTGGGCGACTGCGCGCTGGAGGTCATCCACATCAAGGGGCACACGCCCGGTTCGATCGCCCTGCTGTACCGCGACCCGGCGGGCACGCCGCACCTCTTCACCGGCGACAGCCTCTTCCCGGGCGGGGTCGGCAACACCGACAAGGACCCGGAGCGGTTCGCCGCGCTGATCGACGACGTGGAGCACAAGCTCTTCGACCGGCTGCCCGACGAGACCTGGTTCTACCCCGGTCACGGCAAGGACAGCACCCTCGGGGCCGAGCGCGCGTCCCTGCCGCAGTGGCGGGCCCGGGGCTGGTGAGCCGGCGCGGCGCCGGGCGGTCGACCCGCCCGGCGCCGTCCCCCCGTCCCCCCGTCCCCCCGAGGGTCAGTCGACCTCGGTCACCGCGCGCAACCGGTGCCGCGTCCCCATCAGGACGACTCCGGCGAGCAGCAGGCCGACCGCCATGGTGAACAGCATCGGGCTGACCTGTCCGGGCAGGAGCCCGGCGAGGGACCGCGACGCGGTGCCCAGCACCAGGTAGAGACCGGCCCAGGCCGCCGCGCCCCCCGTCGCGCAGGCGAGGAACCGCCGGTACGACATCCGCAGCCCGCCCGCGGCCAGCGGCAGCAGCGCGTTGAACACCGGCAGGAACGGCGCCACCAGCACCATCCGGCCGCCGCCGCGCTGCAGGATCCCCTCCGCCGCCGTCCACCGCGCCTCACCGATCCAGGCGCCGACCCGGCTGTGCCGCAGACGCTCACCCCACAGCCGGCCGACCAGGAAACTCAGCGACCAGCCGGCGATGCACCCGGCGACGACGGCGGTGAAGGTGGCCGCGCCGGTGGCCGCACCACCCACACCCACCGCGGCCAGGATCGCCACGTCGCCGGGGACCAGCACGCCGAGCAGCGGTACGGCATCGAAGAGCATGACCAGCCCCAGCACCGCCATCAGCAGTACCAGGGGTAGTTCTCCGACCTGTGCCAGCGCTTCCACCATGCCTCGTACGCTATGGCCGGCCGGACCCCACCCACATCCGGTCGCATCCCCCACCGTCCCCTGGTCGCGGACTAGGGGTGGTCCCTGAGGAGCGCCGGCTCGGGGCGCAGGACCTGCACCCGGCGCCACGGCGTGTCGACGGCGGGCTCGGTGGTGGGGACGGGGTAGTCGGCCACCAGCGCCAGCCCGTCCGACGGCAGGTGTCCCCGACCGGGATCGCCGACCAGCACGTCGGCTCCGCCGGCCGCGACCCGGTGCAGGAAGGGCAGCATGCGCTCGGCCATCACCCGGCTGTAGAGCACGTCGCCGGCCACCACCAGGTCGACCCCGACCGGCTCGGAGTCGAGCAGGTCACCTCCCCGGGCGGTGACCCGGACGTCGTTGGCCCGGGCGTTGAGGGTGACGGCGGCGACCGCGTACGGGTCGATGTCGTTGGCGACGACCTGCGCGGCGCCGGCCAACGCGGCGGCGATCGCGACCAGGCCCGACCCGGCGGCCAGGTCGAGCACGCGACGGCCGGCCACCAGTTCCGGGTGGTCGAGCAGGTGCCGGGCGAGGGCCTGGCCGCCTGCCCACACGGAGGCCCAGAACGGCGGAGGCAGGCGGCGACCGGCGTGCGCCTCCATCCGGGCCCACCACAGGATCGCGTCCTCGGCTAGGTGCAGCCGGACCTCGGGGACGAACGGAGCGGGCACCAGGTGGAGCCGGTCCAGACCGGCGCCGGGCACGCCGATCTCCCGCTCCAGGTCGGCCAACGCGGCCGCAGCACCCCTCACCGGGGCAAGCATGCCCCAGTGGGACGGCCGTCACGGCACATTCCCGCCGCGCCACCCCGAGAGTTCACATCACCGCCTACGGCACTTCGCACGGCAGATCGGGGTTCGGACGGTTACTGTCGGGGTGGTATCAGGGCGATCATCGGCTGTGGGCCGGGGTCACCCGTTTTGAACAGGGAGAGAGCATGGCAACCGGCACGGTCAAGTGGTTCAACGCGGAAAAGGGCTTCGGCTTCATCGAGCAGGACGGCGGAGGTCCGGACGTCTTCGTCCACTACTCGGCCATCTCGATGAGCGGCTACCGGGAGCTCAACGAGGGGCAGAAGGTCGAGTTCGAGGTGACCCAGGGTCAGAAGGGTCCGCAGGCGGACAACGTACGCGCCGCGTGACCCGTGCCGGTGGCGGCGGCCGGGGTCCGGCCGCCGCCGCTGTGCATCCCTTTCGGAGCGCGCCGCTCAGGGTGTGACCGCCGCGACGCAGGCTCACCGTGATCCGACCGGGCAGCCGGCGGGACGGATACGTCTGCCATCCGCAGCGAGAGTTGCGCGATCTTCGTCGCGGATCATGCTTGTCAGGCGGCCAGCCTGCGGGCCAGTTCGTCGGCGACCTGCCGGGCGAGGCTGGGCGGGATGGCCGCGGCGATCCGCTCCGGGGTGAGCCCGGCCAGGACCCCCTGGATGACCGCCGGTTCGTCGGTGAAGTCCCGCGCGGCGAGCTGGGTGAGCTCGGCGCGCAGGGCCTCGACCTGCCCGGGTAGCAGGCGCATCTGGTCCAGCACCTGGCCGATCGTGACGCCGGAGCGTCCGATCTGGGTGCTGTGCACGGCGGCTCTGATGATCGGTTGGTCGTCGTCGGTGAGCGGCATGTCGTCCTCCAGGAGTCCGATGCTGGTGAGGTAGCGACGGAACAGGGGTGTCTGGTCCCGACCCGCCTTGACGGCGTCGCGGAAGAAGCTGAAGTGGGTGTGCCAGAGGTGGGAGTCGTCCCCGCTGGTGCGCCGGGCCAGCCGGTCCCACCGCCGCACCACCCGCCCGTCCGGGCTGTAGATGATCTCGCGGATGTCCCGGGCGTCCGGGGTGTTGGCGACGCACTGCGCCACGCACCAGGTGGAGAAGCTGTACAGGTTGTGTGTCCGGCCGCGCGAGGTGACCCGGAAGAGACCGACGTCGACAGCCGCGGCGTCCAGGGTCAGGCCGGACGAGTCCCGGGTGGACTCCACGACCGAGTAGTCGTTGGTCACCACGCGGTCGGAGCCGCAGTGGTAGCCGCCCCGGTGGTTCGGGTCGCCCACGATGCCGACCTCGGCCGGTTCGAGGTCGTCGCTCCGCACGGTGTCGGGGTCGATGTTGAGGTGGTCGAGCAGCAGGCGGCGAACGGCCAGAAGATTTGCCGGTGCCCGCGTCATGGGGTTCCCCCTTGCCGGTGGTCGGGGGCCGGGGGCACGACGGTTACGTCACGTATGCGGTGTGAGGCTTCACGCGCGGCCCGGCCGAGTGGTGCACAGCGCCGGGCGTTACACCCACGATAACCTCGTGAATCGATGAATGCCCAGCTCAGAGGGCACTTCTTCGGCTGGGAAAATCCTGTGTGTCCCGATCGAGAACCGGCAGCAGCACATGCGAGGGATGGTCGGGACCGTGCAGGATCTCCCGCCAGCCGGCACGCAGTGTGACCGAGGTGCCGAGCGGCTCTCCCGTGCCGGGGTTGCGCGCGTACCGGGGGTGGGCGCCGCCGGAGACCTGGACGCGCAGCCGGTGGCCGGAGGCGAACCGGTGCGCGACGGGCCACAGCTCCACCGGGACCCGCGCCACGCCGTCGTGGGACGGGAACCGGCCGGGTGTCACCCGGACCAGCCCGTCGCAGACGTTCCACGAGCGTCCGCGCCGGTCCACGTCGCACAGTCGCACGAAGACGTCCAGGTGGGACAGCTCGCTGCGGACGTGGATCTCGGCGTGGACCGGGCCGATCGTCTCGACCGGCTCGCGCAGTGGTGCGCTGGTCCAGGTGAGCACGTCCGGCCGCGCCTCCACCGGGCGGTTGTCCACCGGACCGGCCCGCTGGGCGACGAGCAGTGGGCCGCCGAGGGACGGGGTGGGGTCGGCGGGGTCGTACCAGAAGCGGTCGGGTGGCGACGGGACCGGGGTCGCGGTGCTCAGCTCGCCACCGGCGTGCAGGTGCCAGCGGGTCGGCGTGTGCGGTGGGGGCCAGTCCGGCAGATCCCGCCATCCGCTGCCGCCGACGTGCACGCGCACCGGGGCGGCGCGGTGCGACGGTCGGCCGGCGAGGTGCTCGTCGAGGTGGGCGAGGCCCTCCCGCAGGGCGGCGACGAAGAGTCCGGCGCTGCCGTGCGTCCACGGCCCGACGGTCAGCCGCGGCCGGACGCCGGTCGCCCGCAGGGCGGCGTAGTCACGCAGCTGCGCCGGCAGGAAGATGTCGTGCCAACCGCCGACCAGGGCGACCGGCGCGCGGACGTCGGCGATCCGGTCGGAGAAGACCCGGGTACGCCAGTAGTCCGCCTCGGGCGTGTGGTGGCGCAGCCACTGCTGGAAGAACGGCACGGACACGCCGGTGGCCACCCGGTCGGCCTCGGCGAGCGGCAGGTGGGCCAGCGCGGCGGCGAGGCGGGGCTGGCCGCGCTTGAGCTCCCACTGCCGGGCCAGCCACGGCACGGTCTGCGCCTGGAGCAGCTCCGCCCAGGTGAGGACGGTGTCCAGGGCGAACGACTCCCCCGCGTAGGTGGAGTCGCGGGTGCCGGAGGCGGTGACCACGGCGACCATCGCCCGCAGCTCGTCGGCGGCGTCGGCGGCCAGCGCCCACTGCACGAAGCCCTGGTAGCTCGCGCCGAACATGCCGAACACCCCGGACCACCAGGGCTGGCGGCGCAACCAGTCGAGGGTGTCCAGCCCGTCGTCGCGCTCGTGCACCAGCGGGTCGAACACCCCGTCCGAGCCGCCCGTCCCCCGACACGACTGGATCACGACGTGGTGGCCCCGCTCGGCGAACAGCCGGCCCAGCAGCCGCATCGGCCCGCCCCGCCCGTACGGCGTCCGGATGAGCACCGTCGGCGCGCCGGCCAGGTCCGGGGCGTGGTGATCGGCCCGCAGCGTCACCCCGTCGCGGACCCGCAGCGGGATGTCCCGGGTGAGCGTGACCTGCCGCGCCCGGGGCGGCGGCAGGCGCAGCGCGACGGTGGCGAGACGGGCCGCCAGCCGGTCGAGCACCCTCCTCAGCCCGCCGGTCGTCGGGCGGACTCGCCGCGGACGGCGTCCCGGTGCTCCCGCATCGAGGTGCCCATCGCGGTCATGAAGCGGTGGACCGTCTCGAGTTCCTCGTCGGTGAACCGGGCCATCACGCCGTCGGTGCGCCGGCCGAGCGGACGGAAGAAGTCCATCGCGAGGGCGGCGCCGCGCTCGGCGTAGTGCAGGAAGACCTTGCGCCGGTCGGCGGTGTCCCGGTCGCGCCGGATGTGGCCGCCGCGCTCCAGCCGGTCGATCAGGGCGGTCACCGACCCGGAGGAGAGGTTGAGCTGCTCACCGAGGCGCCCGGGGGTCATGGGCTGCCCGTACAGCTCGGCGTCCATGACCGCGATCAGCGCGTGCAGGTCGGTGGCGTTCAGCCCGTGCAGCCCGGCGAAGGCGTGGCCGATGTGCTGGGCGTCGACGGAGTAACGCCGCAGCTGCGCGGTGATCTCCGCGACGAGCTGATCGCGTCGCGTGTCGCGCTTCCGGTACATGCCATGCCCTGCCACGTTCCGCCGCTTCCTCCCGTCGCCGTCCGGTTGCAGCTTAACTCAGCTCCCGGTAATCTCGCTTATCAAGATACTTGCTTCTCGTGATTCATGACAGCCAGTAGGGCCGGGGTCGCTCCCGTCATCAGACCGTGAGGACATCGATGTCTCTGTTCACCCACGTCGCCCGGGGCCGCCTGGCCGCGTGGCTCACCGTGGTCGCCGCGATCGTCTTCGGCGCCGTCGTCTTCGGCCTGCCCAAGCCGGACAACCCCGCGCCGGTCTCCTCCACCGGGCTCTCCGTCGAGTGGCAGTCCACCCAGGTGGAGCGCCTCCAGGACCAACTGCCGTCCCGCGACGTGCAGCCGGCCATCGTGGTGGTCAGCCGCGCCGACGGCGCCCCGCTCAGCCCGACCGACCAGGAGGCGGTCGTCGCGCAGTCCGGCGACCTCGGCCGCCTCGCGGTCGGCGGTCGGGTCGCGCCGCCGCAGGTCTCCCCCGACGGCACCGTCGCCCTGGTCGCCGTGCCGCTGGACACCTCCGGCGGCCAGGAGCAGGTGGCCACCACCATCGACGAGCTGCGCACCGCCCTCGACGACGTGCCCGAGGGCCTCACCACCCAGGTGACCGGCGGTCCGGGGTTCACCGCCGACCTCACCAAGGTGTTCGAGGGCGCCGACGTGACCCTCCTCGGCGTCACCGCCGGCGTGGTCGCGCTGCTGCTGCTCATCACCTACCGCAGCCCGTTCCTGTGGATCGTGCCGCTGGTCGTCGTCGCCGCCACCGAGCAGCTCACGCTGCGGGCCATCGACACGGTCGTCCCGGCCGTCGGCATCCACCTCCAGGACGGCGCGGTCACCGGCATCGCCAGTGTCCTGGTCTTCGGTGCCGCCACCGACTACGCGCTGCTGCTCATCGCCCGCTACCGCGAGGAGCTGCGGCACGAGGAGAACCGCTTCGCCGCGATGCGGTCCGCCCTGCGCCGCACCGCCGAGCCGATCCTCGCCAGCGGCTCGACCGTCGTGCTCGGCGTACTCACGCTGCTGCTGTCGGAGCAGGAGACCAACCGTGCGCTCGCCGTCGCCTGCGCGACCGGCGTGGTGTTCGCGATGCTCTCGGCGCTGCTCGTCCTTCCCGCCACGCTGGTGATCTTCGGACGTGGCCTGTTCTGGCCGTTCGTGCCCCGGGTCGGCGGCGAGGTCCGCGAGGGCCGGTTGTGGGGCCGGCTCGGTGCCGTCGTCGTCCGTCGCCCGGTGCCGGTCGCGGCGCTGGCCACCCTGCTGCTGGTCGGTCTCGCGCTCGGCGGGCTGGGTATCCGCACCGGCCTGTCGGAGACCGAGCAGTTCCGGGTGAAGCCGGAGGCGGTCGCCGGCGCGGAGACCCTCGCCCGGGCGTTCCCCGCCGGGACCACCCAGCCGGTCGCCGTGCTGACCACTCCGGGCGCCGTGCAGGCCGTCACCGACGCCGCCGCCGACGTGCCCGGTGTCGCGTCCGCCCGGCCCGGCACCGCCGGCTCGTCCGTGGCACAGGTCGACGTCGTGCTGGAGGCCGAGCCCGGCACCGCCGCCTCGGACCGCGCCATCGAGGCGCTGCGCGACGCGGTCCAGGCCGTACCCGGATCGGCGCCGCCCGCGGTCGCGGGCGTCGACGGCTTCGACGGCGCGGTGGTGGGCGGCTCGGTCGCCGCCACCTACGACACCAACGAGGCCAACGGCCGGGACCTGTGGCTGATCCTGCCGATCATCCTGCTGCTCGTCGCCGGTGTCCTGGTGGCGCTGCTGCGCGGCCTGGTGGCCCCGCTGCTGCTCGTGCTCACCGTCATCCTGTCGTTCTTCGCCAGTCTCGGTGCGGCGTGGCTGCTGTTCGACGTCGTGCTGGGCTTCCCGGCGCTGGACAGCGGCGTCATCCTGCTGGCGTTCGTGTTCCTCGTCGCCCTCGGCGTGGACTACAACATCTTCCTCGTCACCCGGGCCCGGGAGGACGCCCGGCGCACCGGCACCCGCGAGGGCATGCTGTCGGCGTTGAAGGTCACCGGCGGTGTCATCACCAGCGCCGGCATCCTGCTCGCCGCGGTCTTCGCCGTCCTCGGCGTGCTGCCGCTGATCCTGCTCACCCAGATCGGCATCATCGTCTGCATCGGCGTCCTGCTGGACACCCTGCTCGTGCGGACGGTCCTGGTGCCGGCGCTGGCCTTCATCCTGGGAGACCGCTTCTGGTGGCCCGGCCGCATCCGACGGGACGCCGAGCAGGACCTTCCCCCGGCCGAACGCGAGTCGGTGTCCGCGCGCGACTGACCGGACACGGAACGGGGGCCCGCGGCGCGCGCCGCGGGCCCCCGTCGCCGTTCGTCGGTGGCTCAGACGTTCGTCAGTAGCTCAGGCAGACACACTCGGTCATCAGGGCGCGGACGTTGCGCACGTACTGCGGATTGGGGATGGTCAGCGGCTTGCCCTCCTGGGCCACCGCCGCGTGCCCGTAGTTGTACGCCGCGATCACCGCGTTGAGCAGGCACGAGTCCAGCTCGGTCGTGCACAGGGATGCGTCCAGCCGGTAGTCGGCTTCGAAGTACATGTCACCGATGCGCTTTGTCAGCCAGGCCAGGTAGTTGGCGCCCAGGTACGCGTTGTCGCGATAGTCGTCGACGTCGTAGCTCTGCCCGAAGCGCTGGTTCATCCACTCCGCCGTCGCCGGCATCACCTGCATGAGGCCGATGCCGCCGTCGCAGGCGACGATGTTGGACTGCCAGCCGCTCTCCTGCCAGGCGGTGGCCTTGACCAGGCGCACCGGGATCGCGATGTCCGGTGCCGAGGTCGGCCAGTACGTCCGGGCCGCCGCGGCGGTCAGCGCCTCCTTCGCCTTCGCCCGGGTGGCCTGGGTGCCCACGTACTTCGGCGTGCAGTTGGTCGACGCCGGCTTCGGCGGCGGTGGCGGCACCTTCGTCTCCGTCGGTGGCTTCGGCACCGCCCGTGGCGCCGTCGCCCGGGTCGGCTTCACCGTCGGCTTCGGGCTGGGCTTCGCCGACGCACTGCGGCTCGGCGCCGCGCCCATCGACTCCCGCCCGGACACCGACGTCGCCGCCGGTGCGGGCTCGGCCGGGACGTCCCCGGTCGCGGCCTCGGTCGCCTCCACACCCTCGGCGACGGCCGCCGGCTCCTGCGCCGGCGCCCCCTCGCGGGCGCAACCGGTCACACCGACCGCCACGAGCACCGCGGCGACCGCGGCCGTTCTCCACCGTCTCATTCGTACCCCCCGTGCACACCGGTCCCACCGGACCGCCGCACCGTAACAGGGATCGACGGGCCGGCGTGTCCGGTGCTCACGCGTCGGCGCGGACCGGCGCGGGCGAGGTGGTGCTCCGGTCCCGGCCGACGGCGCGGTCACGGGTCCTCCAGGCGACCACGAACACCGCTGTCCAGGCGACACCGAGCAGCACCGCCGTGGCGGTGCCGCTGGCCGTGCCCAGCCCCAGGTACAGGCGGGCGCCGCCGATGCCGACCACCCCCGCCGCGGCCAGGGTCCACGCCGCCACCGCCACCGGCCACCGCGCACCCCGGGACAACAGCCAGGCGAGCGTGCACAGGCTCGCGGTCACCACGGCGCCCTGTGTCGGGAACAGGGCCGCTCCGCTCTCCTGCCGGGGCCCGGCCAGGTCCGTCGCCACGGCCAGCACCACCAGCGGCACGAACGCGCCGACGGTACCGACCACACTGAGCAGGTCCGCCCGCCACGGCCGGTGCCGCCACGCCAGCACCGTGGCCACCACCGCCACCACGGCGATCAGGAACGACCCGCGCAGCCCGGAGACCACGGCGAGCGTGACGTCGACGGCCCCGGGCGTACGCCGGGCGGCGAACCAGTCGGCGATCGCCCCGTCCACCGCGGCCAGGCCGCTGTGTTGCACCACCACCTGGAGCAGCCACGTCACCGCCAGCCCCGCGGCGAACAGCAGCAGCAAGCCGGCGCCCAGGTTCGCCAGCAGCGTCCACGCGGGTCCGATGTGCATCGCGAGCAGGAAGAACAGCACCCCGTACCGGCCCGTGAGCCAGCGCACCGGGGGCAGCGACCCGGCGCGGGACAGCAGCGCCCGCACCGGGTCGGGATTGCGGCCCAGCCAGCGGCCGGTCAGCAGCACCGCCACCACCGCACCGAGCAGCAGCAGCACCGCGCCGCTGGCGCGGCCCAGCAGGCGGGAGAAGGTCTCGTACGACTCACCGGCCAGGTTCCCGGCCAGCACCGAGGCACCCACCCAGGTCACCACGCCGGCCACGTTCCACGGCAGGAACCGCCGGTACGGCATGCCCGCCGCCCCGGCCAGGCGGGGCACCAGCGTGCGGGCGAAGGCCACCCAGCGGCCGGTGAACACTCCCCGACCGCCCAGCCGGCCCAGCATCGCGTCGGCCCGGCTCCACCGCTCCGCACCGACCCGTACGCCCAGCCGGCTCGCCCGCAGTCGCGGCCCGTACCGACGGCCGGCACGGAACGCCAGCGTGTCCCCGGTCACGGCTGCGAGAATCATCACCAGCAGCGCCGGCCCGAGCCGGAGGGCACCGGTGTACGTAAGGAAGCCCACCAGCAGCAGGGTCGCCTCGCCCGGCACCAGGAGACCGAAGATCACCGCCGTCTCACCGGCGACGATCAGCGCCGCCACCAGCAGGACCAGCAGGGCCGGGAGCTGCTGAAGCGAATTCACCAGCTCGTGCACGTCGGCCCCCGGCTCACGGGGACCAGCTTGCCAGCCGGTGTACCGGGAGTGACAGGAGTTTCGGCAGAGATCGGGGGACGGCCGGGGGTGACCCCGACGCTGCCCCTGATCCGCGCAGGCGGGAGAATGGAGCCCATGCAGCTTCGCACCGACCTCCGCAACGTCGCCATCATCGCTCACGTCGACCACGGCAAGACCACTCTGGTCGACGCCATGTTGCGGCAGGCCGGTGCCTACGGCGGCCGGGGCGAGACGACCGAGCGGGTGATGGACTCGGGGGACCTGGAACGGGAAAAGGGCATCACCATCCTGGCCAAGAACACCGGCGTGCACTACCTGCCGGCGGACGGCTCCGACCCGGTCACCATCAACATCATCGACACCCCCGGGCACGCCGACTTCGGTGGCGAGGTGGAGCGCGGCCTGACGATGGTCGACGGTGTGGTGCTGCTGGTCGACGCCAGCGAGGGCCCGCTGCCGCAGACCCGCTTCGTGCTACGCAAGGCGCTGCGCGCGCGGCTGCCGATCATCCTCGTGATCAACAAGGTGGACCGTCCCGACGCCCGGATCAAGGAGGTCGTGGACGACACCTACGAGCTGTTCCTCGACCTGGACGCCGACGAGGAGCAGATCGACTTCCCGATCGTCTACGCCTGCGCCCGCGACGGCATCGCCTCGCTGACCCAGCCCGTCGACGGCTCGGTGCCGAGCGACAGCACCTCCCTGGAGCCGCTGTTCCGCACCCTGCTCGACACCATCCCGCCGCCCGCGTACGAAGAGGGCGCGCCGCTGCAGGCGCACGTCACCAACCTCGACGCGTCCCCGTTCCTCGGCCGGCTCGCGCTGTGCCGGGTCCGCCAGGGCACCATCCGCAAGGGCGAGACCGTGTCGTGGTGCCGCACCGACGGCAGCACCCAGCGGGTCCGCATCTCCGAGCTGCTGATGACCGAGGGCCTGGAGCGCAAGCCCGCCGACTCGGCCGGCCCGGGCGACATCATCGCCGTCGCCGGCATCCCGGAGATCATGATCGGCGAGACCCTGGCCGACGCGGAGAAGCCGGAGCCGCTGCCGCTGATCACCGTCGACGAGCCGGCCATCTCGATGACCATCGGCACCAACACCTCGCCGCTGGTCGGCCGGGTCAAGGGCGCCAAGGTGACCGCCCGCATGGTCAAGGACCGGCTCGACAAGGAGCTGGTCGGCAACGTGTCGCTGCGGATCCTGCCGACCGAGCGGCCGGACGCCTGGGAGGTGCAGGGCCGTGGCGAGCTGGCCCTGGCGATCCTGGTCGAGCAGATGCGCCGCGAGCAGTACGAGCTGACCGTCGGCAAGCCACAGGTGGTCACCAAGGAGATCGACGGCAAGATCTGCGAGCCCGTCGAGCGGCTCACCATCGACGCCCCCGAGGAGTACCTGGGCGCGATCACCCAGCTCCTGGCGACCCGCAAGGGCCGGATGGAGCAGCTGGTCAACCACGGCACCGGCTGGATCCGGATGGAGTGGCTGGTCCCGGCGCGCGGCCTGATCGGCTTCCGCACCGAGTTCCTCACCGACACCCGGGGCACCGGCATCCTGCACCACGTCTTCGAGTCGTACGAGCCGTGGTTCGGCGAGCTGCGCACCCGGCAGAACGGATCGCTGGTCGCCGATCGGGCCGGCGCGGTCACCTCGTTCGCGATGATCAACCTGCAGGAGCGCGGCCAGCTCTTCGTGGAGCCGACCACCGAGGTGTACGAGGGCATGATCGTCGGGGAGAACTCCCGCTCCGACGACATGGACGTCAACATCACCAAGGAGAAGAAGCTCACCAACATGCGGGCCTCGACCTCCGACGAGACCGAGAAGCTGATCCCGCCGCGCAAGCTGTCGCTGGAGCAGGCGCTGGAGTTCTGCCGCGAGGACGAGTGCGTCGAGGTGACCCCGAACGCGGTCCGGATCCGCAAGGTGGTCCTGGACCAGACCCAGCGGGGCCGGATGGCCGCCCGCCGCAAGCACGCCGGCTGACGGTTTCACGCGCCGCACCGGGCAACGCGTTAAGAAGGGTCCCCTGTACAACGCCAGGCGTTAACAGGGGGCCCTTCCTTGCACTAGCGTCGGCGCATGATCTTCACTGACCTCGACCGCCGGCTGGAGCGGGTGCCGGGCACCGTCTCGACGTACGTGGGGCGACTCGACGCCGACCCCACCTGGACCCGGCACGCGGACGCCACCCACTACGCCGCCAGCACCATGAAGGTCGCCGTGCTCGTCGCACTGCACCGGGCCGCCGAGGCGGGCCGCCTCGACCTGGACACACCCGTCGAGGTCCGTAACGACTTCGCCTCCGCGCAGCCGGACGCACCCCGCTTCTCCTGCGCCCGCCACTACGACAACGACGACGCCGTCTGGGAACGGGTCGGCGACACCGCGTCGCTGCGCTGGCTCGCCGACCGCATGATCGTCCGCTCCAGCAACCTCGCCACCAACATCGTCCTCGGCCACGTCGGCCTGCCGGCCGTCGCCGAGGTGTGGGGGCTCGCCGGCGCCCGGCACAGCGTCACCGGCCGGGGCATCGAGGACTTCGCCGCCCGCGAGGCCGGCATCACCAACCTGGTCACCGCCGCCGACCTGGCCGCCCTGCTCGGCGCGCTCGCGCTCGGCGCCGCCCGACCCGGCCCGCTTGCCGCGCCGGAGAGCTGCGCCGCCATGCTCGACGTGCTCATCGCCCAGGAGCACTGCGAGGATCTCGCCGCCGGGCTGCCCGAGGGCACCCGCATCGCGCACAAGAACGGCTGGGTCCGCGGTGTCCGGCACGGCGCCGGTGTGGTCTACCCGGCCGACGCGCCCCCGTACGTCATCGTCGCCTGCACCACCACCGACCTCGCCGACGGAGGCCCGACCGGCGAGGAGATCGTCGACGACGCCTGCCGCCTCATCGCCGACGTCTCCGCCGCCGTGTGGGAGGCCCGGCACGACCTGCGGCCCTGACCGGGAGGTGGCCGGCCGCGCCGGTCACTCCAGCAGCAGCGCCCGCACCCGGCTGACCCGGTCGTCGTCCACACCCAGCCCGTCGCGCAGGTACGCCCCGAACGACCCGTGCACGCGGCGCACCTCGTCGTACGCGGCGTCGAGGTACGCGTCGCGCACCTCCAGCACCGGGCGCACCGCCTCGACGTCCAGGCCCGGCTGACGCGTGGCCATCGCCTCCAGGATGACCTCCCGCAGGCTCTCGGTCAGCGCGTTGTTGGCCAGGTAGTCCGCCCGGATCGTGGCCTCGTCGACACCGAGGACGTGCAGCAGCACCACCGTCAGCCAGCCGGTGCGGTCCTTGCCCGCGGAGCAGTGGTAGAGCAGCGGCAGGTTCTCCTCGATCGTCGCCAGCCGGACCGCCTCGGCGAACCCGGCACGCGCCGACTCCCCGGTGACGAACCAGCGGTAGATCGCCTCCATCGCCGCCGGCGTGCCCTGCTCGGCGAGGTCCGCGTACGCGGTCAGGTCGTGGCCGAGCAGCATCGCCGACACGTACGTGAAGACCGGGTGCTCGGCGTCGTGCACTGGCAGGTGCACCACGGTCGGCTCGCCGGGGAGCCGGTCCGGCGGAGCGACCTCCATCTCCGTGTGGTGCCGCAGGTCGATCACGCACGCCGGGCCGAGCTTGGCCAGCACCGGCAGGTCCTCGTCGGTCAACCGGCCGAGCGCAGGGGTGCGCAGCAGCATCCCGGAACGCACCCGCCGGCCGTCCACGCCGACCAGACCACCGAGGTCGCGCGCGTTCGGCGCACCCACCAGGTCCCACTCCCGCCCGCTCATGCCGGCGCTCCGCCGTGCAGGGTGATTCGCTCGCTCATTCGGCCTCCCCATCGCCTGTCGATCTCCCTATAGGGTGCCCGACATGACGATCGCCGCGGTACGCACCCACCGGCTCTCCGCACCCCTGCACACCCCCTTCGTCACCGCGCTGCGCCGCACCACCACCGTGGACACCCTGGTGGTGGAGGTCGTGGACCGCGACGGCCGATCCGGCTTCGGCGAGGCGCCGCAGGTGTGGCAGGTGACCGGGGCGTCGGTCGCCGGGGCCGAGGCGTGCGTCCGGGAACTGCTCGGGCCGATGCTCACCAGCCGTGACCCGGACGACCTGGTGGCCCGCTGCACCGAGGTGGGCCGGGCGGTCGCCGGCAACGAGGCCGCCAAGGCGGCGGTCGACGTGGCGTTGCACGACCTGGCGGCCCGTCGGCTCGGCGTACCGCTGGTGCGGCTGCTGGGGGGCACCGCCCTGCGTGTGCCGACGGACGTTACCCTCGCCGCCGGCGAGGCGGTGGACCTCGCGGCGGCGGCCCGGCAACGCCGGGCCGACGGGTTCGACGTCCTCAAGATGAAGGTCGGCGCCGACGCGGCGGGCGACGTGGACCGGGTACGCGCGGTCCGCGCCGCGGTGGGCCCGCAGGTCCGCATCCGGCTGGACGCCAACCAGGGCTGGACGCCGCGCGAGGCGGTCCGCGTGATCCGGGGCATCGAGGACGCCGGCCTCGACGTCGAGCTGGTCGAGCAGCCGGTCCACCGGGCGGACCTGGACGGCCTGGCCTGGGTCAGCGACCGGGTCAACACACCGATCCTGGCCGACGAGTCGGTGTTCGGGGTGCGGGATCTCGTGGAGGTGATCCGCCGCCGCGCCGCCGACCTGGTCAACGTGAAGCTCGCCAAGTGCGGTGGGCTCCAGACGGCGCGCACCCTGCTCGACCTGGCCACCGCGCACGGTGTCGGCACGGTGGTCGGCTCCATGATGGAGAGCCAGGTGGGTGTCGGGGCCGCCGCCAGCCTGGTCGCCGCGTACCGGACCACGGCCGTCTCGGACCTGGACGCCGCCTGGTGGCTGGCGTGGTCACCGGTGCGCGGGGGCCTGCGGTACGACGGCGCGACGGTGGTGCTGCCGGACGCCCCCGGCCTGGGCATCACCTCGGTCACTGAAACTAAGATCCGCTCTCGCGGTTGAGCTACGGCGGAAACTTTCATAGGGTCGGCGGCAACGTCCGACACGAGATGGGGTGCGCGTGGAGCTGCGAGCGGGCCGCGAAGCCGTCGTGCGGGTCGCGGTCGCGACCCTCTGGACCTCCCCCGAGGCGGTGCGTCCCGTCGACCGTCCCGCCCTGTCCGCCCGGGCCGACGTCGCGGCGTGGGTCGCCGGCCTGGACAGCGCGCAACAGGTCGGCGACTGCGTCCTGAGCCAGCTCCTGCTGGGCGAGCGGGTGCTGGTCACCGAGGTACGCCCGGACGGCTGGGCGCACGTCGTCGCGGTCGAGCAGCCGGCCGCCCGGGTGGACCCGCGCGGCTACCCGGGCTGGTTGCCGGCCGACCAGCTCACGCCGGCCACCCCGCCGCCCCACCCGGCGCCGCTGGTCGTGGACGCCACCGTCACCGCCGTGCACGCCGCCCCGGCCGGAGCGGTGCTGCTGCCCGGCGTGGTCCTGGGCACCCGGCTCACCCCGGCGGGGCCGGCCGTCGACGGCTGGCGTCCGGTGTGCGTCCCCGGGTACACCGACCCACTCTGGCTGCCGGACGTGCACGCCGTACCGGTGCCCCCCGGGCCACCCTCGGCCGGGCAGGTGCTCGATGTCGCCCGCCGGCTGCGTGACGTCGTCTACGTGTGGGGTGGCGTGTCCTCGCACGGCATCGACTGCTCCGGCCTGGTCCACCTGGCCTGGCGGCGGTACGGAGTGACCCTGCCCCGGGACGCCGACGACCAGGCCGCCGCGACCACCCCGGTGCCGCTGGGCACCGAACGCCCCGGCGATCTCTACTTCTTTGCCCGGCCGGGCCGACACATCCACCACATCGGCATCGTCACCGCCGAGCCGCACGGCGACGACCGGCGGATGGTGCACGCCTGCTACCGCAAGCGGCTGGTGGTGGAGGAGCGGCTGCCCGACGAGCGCACCGCCACCCTGGTCGCCGCCCACCGGGTCTGAGTCCGCGCCGGAAACGGATCGAGGGGCGCCCGGAAGGCACCCCTCGATCCTCACACCGGTGCGCTCACGGGCGCGCCTTGACCAGCTCCCGTCGCCGGTCCCGGGAGGACTTGACCAGGCTGGCGATGGTGGCGACCAGCAGGGTGCCCAGGATGACCAACAGCGACAGCCAGATCGGGATGTGCGGGGCCCAGCCCACGTGCTCGCCACCGTTGATGAACGGCAGGTTGTTGTCGGCGAGCGCCTCCAGCACCAGCTTGACGCCGATGAAGCCGAGCACCACGGCCAGGCCGTAGCTGAGGTAGATGAGCCGGTCCAGCAGGCCACCCAGCAGGAAGTACAGCTGCCGCAGACCCATCAGCGCGAAGACGTTGGCGGTGAAGACCAGGTACGGCTCCTGCGTGATGCCGAAGATCGCCGGGATCGAGTCGAGGGCGAAGATGAGGTCGGTGGTGCCGATGGCGATCATCACGATCAGCATCGGCGTGAAGAACCGCCGGCCGTCCACGTGGGTGGTCAGCTTCGCGCCGTCGTAGTTCCGGGCGATCGGCAGCGCCTTGCGGCTCCACCGGATGAGCACGTTCTCGGTGAACTCGTCCTCGTCCGGCTCACCCTGGCGGGCGAGGTTGATCGCCGTGTAGATCAGGAACGCGCCGAAGATGTAGAACACCCAGGAGAACTGGGAGATCAGCGCCGCGCCGGCCGCGATGAACCCGCCGCGCATGACCAGCGCCAGCACGATGCCGACGAGCAGCACCTTCTGCTGGTACTGCCGGGGCACGCCGAAGCGCGCCATGATGATCACGAAGACGAACAGGTTGTCCACCGAGAGGCTATACTCGGTGAGCCAGCCGGTGTAGAACTGCCCGGCGGCGCTGGGGCCGGAGGCCAGCCAGACGCCCACCCCGAAGAGCAGGGCCAGGGCCACGTAGAAGCCCACCCACAGGCTCGACTCGCGCACGCTCGGCTCGTGTGGACGCCGACCGATGATCAGCAGATCCACGAGCAGGATGGCGGTGAGCACGACGAGCGTCCCCGCCCACACGACTCCGGACACGTCCAAGGTTCATTCCTCCGGCAGACACGCAGCGACGGGCACACCGTACGCCCTCACGGAGTGTCCGGTGCCGGTGACGCTGACTCTGGTGACTGTCGGAGGTCTCTTCCGCCACCGTCCCGCACGCGGGACGACGACCGACGGGCCGGGTCGCGCCACCGGGGGGCCGGCGTTCGACCGTGCTGACGACTCCGTCGCGAGGGAATACTCCCCTCCTCGAACGCCATTCTTGCCCACTGCGGCCAGTCACCACACCTTGGGCGCTCGGTGTCGCTGCACACGGGCCCGTACGGGAATACGCCTGCCACATCCCGTAGGGCGTCCTAGGAGGCTAGCCTTCGGTGGGGAGCAGGGGGTCGGCGAGCTCCCAGCCGGCGGCGAGCAGTTCCGCGCAGGCCGCGACCGCGTCGGCCAGCCGCCGCTCGTACGGGCCGGTGAGTTCCACCACCGGCACCCCGCAGCCGGCCAGCTCGGCGCGGAAGCGGTCGGTCATCCAGGCCCGCAGGTGCTCCCCGTCGCGCAGCCCGTCGTCGTCGAAGGGCACGCCGACGTGGTCGGTGAGCAGATAGAGCGCCGGCCGCCGGGCCGCCGCCCGGACCCGCGGGGAGGTCGACCCGAGGTACCGCTCCTCCCACACGGCGGTGGCTCGCGCGTCGGTGTCGCACACCAGCAGCGGCCCCGACGACCGGGCGGCCGTGTCCTCGGCGGCCTGCTGCTCGCGTACCACCTCGGCGAAGTCGTCCCGGTCCCAGGTCACGTCGAAGACCGTGGCGTCCGGCCGGTCGCGGCGCAGCCGCGCCAGTTTGCGCGCGGTCAGCTCCCGGCCGTACTCCGGCACCCACACCGTGCCGAAGTGCGCGGCGAGCGCGGCGGCCATCGTGGTCGTACCTGTCGACTCGGCGCCGACCACCACGACCCGCCGGACGAACCACGCCCGGACGGCCGCGTGCAGGTGGGTCCAGTGACCCGCCGGGTCCGCCCGGACGGTGGTCCCGGACACCGGCACCGTCCGGCGGCGCGGATCTACGCAGACACCGACGGCGTCGAAGCGCCGCGCCAGCTCGTCGCCGTACGCCTCGGACGAGAAGACCGCGTCGACCCTCGCCGCGCCCAGCGCCGCCCGGAACACCGCGCAGTGCAGGTCCCACGCGGCCGGGTCGTCGTAGTCCACCGGATGGTCGTCGTACGCGCCGACGAACCGCACCCACGGCGTGTCCGCGTGCGCCTCGCGCAGCCACTCCAGCCGCAGCTCCAACGGGATCGACTCACGGCGCGACGGCGCCACCACGACGGTGACCGCGGCACAGCGCGCGGCGGCGGCACCGATCAGGGCATGGTGCCCGGCATGCGGCGGGTAGAACTTGCCCACCACCAGCCCGTGCCGGAACTCCGTCCCGGGGTGCTCGACGGCGGCCGGCGCGCGGCGCGCGGCGTCGGCCGCGGTCACCGGGCCACCGGCGCCGGGCCGGGCGCGACCGGAGTCGCCGGAGCGCCACGCCGCAGGTCGGCCCGCCACTCGCGCAGCCCCAGCACGCACAGCCCGAGGAAGACCACGTACAGCGCGGCGGTCAGGTACAGGTCCTTGTAGGCGTAGAGCGGGATGTAGATCAGGTCGGCCGTGATCCACAGCCACCAGCTCTCCACCCGCTTGCGGGTCTGCCCGTACGTCGCCAGCAGCGAGAGCACCGTGGTCACGGCGTCCGGCAGCGGCACCGTCGAGTCGGTGGCGCGGTCCAGCAGCAGCCAGATCGCGCCGGTCAGCACCACGCCGACCGCGGCGAGCGCCCACCACTCCCGACGGTCGGTACGGCTGACGGTGAGCCGCGACCGCCGCGCGCCGCCGAACAGCCAGGCCCACCACCCGTAGAGGCCGAGACCGACGTAGACCACCTGGAGCGCGGCGTCGGCGTAGAGGCCGGCGGTCCAGAAGAGCAGCATCAGCAGCAGGACGTTCGCGATGCCGAGCGGCCAGTTGGCGATCCGCTGCCGGGCCACGAGCCAGACGGTGAGCACACCGGTGGCGAACCCCAGGAGCTCCGCCCAGCTGGTCGGCGTACCCGCCACGGTGAACGCCGCGCCGGTGAGCCAGTCGATCATGCCTCTCCCCCTTTTGGGCGATCACCCTAGAGATCCGTCCGCCGGATGGGAACCGACCCCCGGGCCGACGGGCACGCCGGAGACCGTGGGAGGCTGCGTGCATGGTGCTCGAAGTCGCGCTCATCGACGTCATCCCCGGTCACGAGGACTCCTTCGCCGCCGCCTACGCGCAGGCGTACCCGATCATCACCAGCACCGAGGGCTGCCGCTCGGTCCGCATGACCCGGGGCGTCGAATCCCCCTCTCGGTTCGTGCTGCTCGTCGAGTGGGACTCGGTCGAGGCGCACGACGTGAACTTCCGGCAGAGCCCGAAGTTCGCCCAGTGGCGCGCGTTGATCGGGCCGCACTTCGCCAATCCGCCGCTGGTCGAGCACTTCGTCGACGTGCCCGCCTGAGACTGTCGTACGCGGGGCCTACGGTCGCCGTGCACGCGCGGCCTCCGGCCCCGGCGGGCTCGGGGGCGCCGGGTCCGGTGGCCTCGCGGGCTCAGTGGCCGAGTCGGCGGGTCAGCTCCGCGACGGTCTCCTCCGCCGACAGGGCCACCGCCGACAACCAACCGGTGACCTGGCCGTACCGATCGACGTCGGCGGCGGCCACCAGGCGCACGTCGGTGGTCAACGCCTCCAGCATCACGGTGTGCGGGTCCGCCGGGTCCGGGAACGAGTAGCAGGAGTACGGGGTCAGGGGGCACACCCCCTCCCGCGGCGGCCGGCCGCGCGGCAGCAGGCGGATCGTCACGTGCGGCAGACCGGCCAGGTCGACCAGGTGCCGCAACTGCTCCCGCCACACCTCCGGCGGGCTGTTGCCGACGTCGCAGACGCCCTCGGCGAGCAGCGCGGTGTAGCGCGGCGGATCGTCGCGACGCAGCACGTGGTGCCGGGTCAGCCGGGCCCGCACGTCCGCCTCGACGTCCACGCTGGCGTCCAGCAACCGGCCGGCGGTGATCCGCAGCCGCGCGTACGCCGGCGTCTGGAGCAGCCCGGGCACGACGGCGGGCTGGTAGTCCACGATGCTCGCCGCGCCGGCCTCCAGCTCGGCGTACGTGCGCTGCCGCTCCCCCATCTCACCCAGCGCCTTCCACCAGCCCCGGCTGGTGGCGGCGTCCCGGGCGATCACGATGAGGGCGTCCCGCTTGGGCGCGGGCACGTCGTAGACGTCGAGCAGGTCGAGCACGTCGGCGAGATCCGGCCGGCTCTGACCCAGCTCGATCCGGGACAGCTTCGAGGTGGACGCCCACCCCAGGCGCTCGCAGACCTGCTCCAGCGTCAGTGACTCGCGCCGGCGCAGCTGGCGCAGCTCGGCACCGAGCCTCGCGCGTCTGATGACCGGACTCGTCGACAACGGCATTCCCGCCTCCCGCCTCCCCACCGAGGGAGAGTACGCAGGGCGATCACACACCGCAATAGGTTGCTCGCAGAAAGCGACGACACCACGTCGGCGGGCAACCGCCCGCGCCGCACCGACGCTCGTCGCCCCGGATCAGGCCCGGTACGTCCCGAAGGACCATACGTTGCCCTCCAGATCCCGGGCCACGTAGTCGCGGGATCCGTAGTCGGTGTCGAAGGGCGGGCGGACGACCTCCGCACCTGCTGTCCGGGCCCGGTCGTGGTGGGCGTCCACGTCGTCGACGGCGACGTACACCGCGTAGTCGTCGTCGGCCGGCCGCGGCGCCGTGTCAGGTCTCCGGCCGATCATCACCATGCCGTCGTCGAAGAGCAGCTCGGCGTGTGCGACCGAGCCGTCGGGGGCTTCGTGCACCGCGTGGACGCGGAAGCCGAACGCGGCGTCCAGCCAGGCGATCGCGGCGCGGGGGTCGGTGTACCGGAAGACCGGGTAGATGGTTCGCATGCGCCGATCCTGGCGGGCCGGCGGTCAACCTGGATTGGACGGATGTGATCCGGGCGGGAAGAGCGCGGCGGGGGTGGCGCCGGCGAACTCGCGGAAGTCGCGGATGAGGTGGGACTGGTCGTAGTAGCCGTACCGGACGGCAAGATCCGCCCAGCTGCGCGCCGGCGGCGGATCGTCCCACACCGCACCGGGCAGCGGCTCGCACACGGCCAGCCGCCGGCCCAGCGCCGCGTACGCCCGCTGGAATCGCAGCAGCCGGACGGCGGTCCGGGGTGTCACGCCGGTCTCCCGGTGGAACCGGACGGCGAGATGCCGCCGGCTCCAGCCCAGTTCGTCGGCGAGGTCGGCGACGCGGACCGGCCCGCCCTCGCCGGCCAGCCGACGCCAGGCCCAGGCCAGCCGCGGGTCGACCGGCTCGGCCCCGGCCAGCCGGGCCACCAGGGCGTTGTCGAGCAGCGCGAACCGCCCCTTCCACGTGGGCTCCTCGGCCAACCGGCGACGCAGCCGGTCGAGCCAGCCGTCCGGCCACCGGTCGACACCGACCGCGCGGTTCGCCACCTCGCCGAGCGGCGTCCCGAGGAGCCGGCGCGCGGCCAGCGGGGTCAGCAGCATCTGCACCCCGACGCCCACGCCGACCGTCGAGGTCGCGCAGTAGCCGTCGAACGGCCCGGCGACGAAGGAGTCCACCGCGTACGCGCCGCGGGCCGCCGCCCGGGGATCGACCACGTCCAGCGGGGCGCCCCAGCCGAGGACGACCACCACGAAGGCGCCGGCCGCCTCGTGCCGGACCAGCGGACCGGGCGCGGTCTCCCGGTAGCCGACGTACCGGCCGACGTACGGACGCAGGCGCGGCTGGGGCACGCCGACGACCACCTCGTCGAGCGTCGGCGCCATCGGTGCCCCCGTCCGCCTACTTCACGCCGGCGGCGTCCATGCCGCGCAGCTCCTTCTTCAGGTCGGCGACCTCGTCCCGGATGCGGGCCGCCAGCTCGAACTGCAACTCCCGCGCGGCCGCCAGCATCTGGTCGTTCAGCTCCTGGATGAGCTGGGCCAGCTCGGCCCGGGCCATGCCCTCGCGGGCCGGGCCGGCGCCGGTGCCGCCCCGACGGCTGCGGGTCTCCTTCACCGGTGCCTTGCCCCGGGACAGCTGCCGCACCGCGCCGCCGACACGGGTGTCGGTGTCCTCCGCCTCGCGGTAGATGTCGTCCAGGATGTCGTGGATCTTCTTGCGCAGCGGCTCCGGGCTGATCCCGTTCGCCTCGTTGTGGGCGACCTGCTTGGCCCGGCGCCGGTTGGTCTCGTCGATGGCCGTCGCCATCGACGGAGTGATCTTGTCGGCGTACATGTGGACCTGGCCGGAGACGTTGCGGGCCGCGCGGCCGATGGTCTGGATCAGCGACCGGCCGCTGCGCAGGAAGCCCTCCTTGTCGGCGTCGAGGATCGCCACCAGGGACACCTCCGGCAGGTCGAGGCCCTCCCGGAGCAGGTTGATGCCGACCAGCACGTCGTAGTCGCCCTTGCGCAGCTCGCGCAGCAGCTCCACCCGGCGCAGCGTGTCCACCTCCGAGTGCAGGTAGCGCACCCGGATGCCGTTCTCCAGCAGGTAGTCCGACAGGTCCTCGGCCATCTTCTTGGTCAGCGTGGTGACCAGCACCCGCTCGTCCCGGTCGGTGCGCAGCTTGATCTCGTGCATCAGATCGTCGATCTGACCCTTGGTGGGCTTGATGACGACCTCCGGGTCGATCAGGCCGGTCGGTCGGATCACCTGCTCGACGAACTCGCCCTGGGCCTGCTCCATCTCCCACGAGCCCGGTGTCGCGGACAGGAAGACCATCTGGCCCACCCGCTCCAGGAACTCGTCGAAGCGCAGCGGCCGGTTGTCGGCCGCGCTGGGCAGCCGGAAGCCGTGGTCGATGAGCATCCGCTTACGGGACGCGTCCCCCTCGTACATGCCGCCGATCTGCGGGATCGTCACATGCGACTCGTCGACGACGGTCAGGTAGTCGTCGGGGAAGTAGTCGAGCAGGCAGTGCGGTGGGCTGCCGGGCAGCCGGCCGTCCATGTGCATCGAGTAGTTCTCGATGCCGGAGCAGAACCCGACCTGGCGCATCATCTCGATGTCGTACGTGGTGCGCATCCGCAGCCGCTGCGCCTCCAGCAGCTTGCCCTGCCGCTCCAGCTCCGCCAGCCGCTCGCCCAGCTCGGCCTCGATGTCGCGGATCGCCCGCTCCATCCGCTCCGGGCCGGCCGCGTAGTGCGTGGCCGGGAAGATCATCAGGTGGTCGACCTCACGGACCACGTCCCCGGTGAGCGGGTTGAGGTAGTAGAGCTTCTCCACCTCGTCACCGAACAGCTCGATCCGGACCGCCAGCTCCTCGTACGCCGGGATGATCTCCAGGGTGTCGCCCCGGACTCGGAAGGTGCCCCGCTGGAAGGCCATGTCGTTGCGGGTGTACCGGATGTCGACCAGCCGGCGCAGCAACTGGTCGCGGTCCAGCTCCTGGCCCACGGCCATCCGGACCGCCCGGTCCAGGTATTCCTCGGGCGTGCCGAGGCCGTAGATCGCCGACACGGTCGCGACCACCACCACGTCGCGGCGGGTCAGCAGCGACATCGTCGCCGAGTGCCGCAGCCGCTCGACCTCCTCGTTGATCGAGGAGTCCTTCTCGATGTAGGTGTCGGTCTGCGGGATGTACGCCTCGGGCTGGTAGTAGTCGTAGTAGGAGACGAAGTATTCGACGGCGTTGTGCGGCAGCAGCTCGCTGAACTCCTTGGCCAACTGTGCGCAGAGCGTCTTGTTGGGGGCCAGCACCAACGTCGGCCGCTGCAACCGCTCGATCAGCCACGCGGTGGTGGCGCTCTTGCCGGTGCCGGTCGCGCCGAGCAGGACCGTGTTGCGGTCACCGCGCCGCACCCGGCGCTCCAGATCGTCGATGGCCGCCGGCTGGTCGCCGGCCGGCTGGAACTCACTGACGACCTGGAAACGGCCGTCGAGCCGGGGAATGTCGAGCGCCATGCCACCAACGGTACGCCGGAGGTCCGACACTCCGGGTCGACTACCGTCGGTCCGTGATCGGCTTCGATATTCCCATTGTGTGGCCCTTCTCACGAAGCTAGGCTCTCCACGTAGGCCGCTCGCGGCGGCCGACCGGGCCGGTGGCCAGGCCGTCAAGGGCCGCCACCCCCGGCACAGGGGTCGCAGCACCCGGCACGCCCGGCGTGCGCACCCAACGTGGTCGCGCTGGAGGCGCAGACCGGCCGCCGCGAGCGCCCCTGCACGTCACCCCACGGCGGTGAGTGCCGTTCAACCTCCGTGGAGACCTTCGACCGACCCGCCGCCGACCGCGCACCGGCCGCTCCCGACCGTCCCCCGGCCGCCGCGGACCGGTTGCCGGTGGCTCCCGGCACCCGACGGTCCCGTCGACGCGCGGCACCCCCGCCCGACCGGACACCACCGGTCCACCCGCCCCCCGTGGACGCCCACACCGGCACGCTCCCCCGCCTGGTCACCGGCCGTCGGCGTACCGTCCTGATGCTGCTGGGCGCGGTCGCCGTCCTCTCCGCCGCCGGCCTGGTGGCCGGCCTGCTGAGCTGGGCGCCGGAGGCACCGGAGCCGCCCCGGGCGGCGAGCGCCGACGAACGCGCCCGGTTGGACGCGATGCGGGTCACCAACTACCGGGACCTGCGCGCCGGAGTGCACGTCACCGCCGGCACCGGCGGGGCGCGGATCGAGCTGGTGGGCTGGGTGGACTGGTCCCGCGCCCTGGCGTACCTGGACGTGGGCGGGCCCGGTGCCGGCGCCGAGCGCGGGCTGCTCCAGGCCACCCCGGCCGTGGCGGTGGTGCGCCCCGACCCGGGCGCGGTCCCCACCCCGGCCCCGCCGCCGCTGGTGCCGCCCACCGACCGGTGGCGCCTGCACGAGTTGCCCGCCGACCGGGGACCGGCCCCGCTGCTGGACCTGCTCTTCTCCCTGGCCGCCGACCGCCCGGACCCGGCCGCCGATCCCGCCGCCGTCCGCTGGGTGGGCCGCGACACCGTCGAGGGGGAACCGGTGGACATCCTCCAGGCGCCACCGCCCGGCAGGCCGTCCCCGCCGGCCAGGAACGGCCCGCAACGCCACTGGTTGGACCGCGACGCCCGCCTGCACCGCCTGGAGACCCGGCTGCCCGGCACCGGCCCGGTCACCGTCGCGCTGAACCGGACCGACCGGCCCACGCTGCGGCCGGTCGACGCCCTCGGCGGCCGGCCCGGGCTGCCCCGCGCCCTCGACCCCGCCGAGCAGGACCGGCTGCACCGGCTGCCGGCCCGGCTGCGGGCCCGGGGCGGTGCCACGGTCACGCTGACCGCCCCGGTCGGCACGACCACCAACCTGCGGGGCGCCGGCTGGGTCGACTGGCGCGGACGGGTCACGTACCTGACGGTCGCCGACGTCGGCGCACCGGATCGGCGGACGCTCCTGCGCCGTGCCGCCGCCGGCGCCAGCCGGATGGCCGCACCGGCCGGCGCCGTCGCCGGGACCGCCGAGGCGCCCTCGCGCCCGCCGCTGCCGCCCCCGGCCCGGGGCTGGCGGCCCGACAAGACCCGCGACGACCTGGCCGTGCTGCTGGACCTGGCGCTCCGGGCGGGCGTGGCGGCACCGGAGGGCACCGCCCGGCGGATCCGCGGAGACAGCCTCGCCGGGCGCGGCGTGGACGTGGTGGAGGTGCGGACGGCACGGGCCGTCGTGCGCTACTGGATCGACCGCACCGGGCTGCTGTGCCGGCTCGAACTGCGGACCCGGCCAGGCACCTGGGCGCAGCTCGACCTCCGCCCGGGGCCGGTGCCGCGACTGGGCGGCCCGGCTCCGGCCCGGCCCGTCAAACGGCCGCCCACCCGGGCCTCCGGACGCTGACCGCTCAGGGACGCCAGCCGCTCCGTGCGGCCCACTCCTCGGCCCGCAGGTGCTCCTCGTCGAACCACGGGTCCTTCGCCGTGCTGTACGTGGCGCTGTCCGGCGCCGACGCGGCCAGCTCCCGCTTCAACAGCAGGTACGCCGACCGCTGGTCCGGGTCCGCACGCAGGTGGTCGCGCATCAGCAGCGCGTACCGCCATCCGGGCGAGTCGACCTCGCGGATGTGCAGGTGGACCGGACGGGCCGGGTCGGCGCTGCCGTGCAGCCGCTTCGGCCACCGGCCGCTGCCCGCTCCGCGCGGCGCGTCCCACCACTCGCCGGGCAATCGGGGAAATCCGGCGTCGGCCAGCCGGTCGGCCAGCGGCCCGTCGGCGTCGGCGAGACGCGGCACCGCGAGCTGGATGTCGATGACGTCCTTGGCGGCGAGACCCGGTACGGCGGTCGAACCGATGTGGTCGATCCGCAGATCCGCCGGGGCGATCGCGTGCCGGATCCGGGCGGCCAGCCGCGCGTACTGCTGCGGCCACGTCGGGTCCGCCTCGGCCAGGCTCACCCCGGGCAGCCGGACCGCCCGCCGGGCGCGGAGGTTCGCCTCGTAGGGCAGCAGCCGCTCCCGCCACAGCGCGTCCACCGCCGCGTGCAGCTCGGCGAGCGTGCCGTCGTTGGTCAGGACGACGTCGGCCGCCGCACGCCGCCGGGCGTCGTCGGCCTGCGCGGCGATGCGCCGCTCGGCCTCCGCCCGATCCATCCCCCGGTCGCGGGCCAGCCGCTCCAGGCGGGTGGCCAGCTCCGTCTGCACCACGAGCACGAGATGGTACGAGGGCGCGAGCCCCACCTCGACCAGGAGCGGCACGTCGTTGACCACGACCGCGTCCGGTGGCGCCGCGGCGGCCAATTCGGCGGTACGCGCCCGCACCCGCGGGTGCACGATCGCCTCCAGCCGTCGCCGGGAAGCCTCGTCGGGGAACACGACGGCACCCAGCGCCGCCCGGTCCAGCGCCCCGTCGGCGCCCAGCACCCGATCGGAGAACGCCTCGACGATCGCGGCCAGCCCGTCGGTGCCCGGCGCGACGACCTCCCGCGACACCTGGTCGGCGTCGATCAGTACCGCGCCCCGCTCGACCAGCCGCGCCGACACCGCGCTCTTGCCGGACCCGATCCCTCCGGTCAACCCCACCATCAGCACCGCACCAGTCAACCGGATCCCACCTCACCCACCAAACCGACCCGGACGGGACGGGGCGGGATCGCGGGCGCAGGCGCGGGCTGGCAAGGGCGCGGCGGCGGCGCGGCGCGGGGCTCTCCGGGCAACGCGAGGGCCCCGCCCCCGGCGATCTCGCGATCGCGGGGACGGGGCCCTTCGTCCTTCAGCGGGTCACTTGCCGCCGGCGAGCTTCTCCCGCAGAGCGGCGAGCGCCTCGTCGGTGGCCAGGGTGCCGGCCGGCTCCTCGGCCTGACGGCTCGGAGCCGTGCTGGTCGTGGTGGTGGTGGTGGTGCCACCGGCAGCCACCGGCGGGGCCGGGTTGGCGGCAGCCTCGGCGTCGGCGGCCCGGGAGGTCTGCACCTGCTTGGTGTGGGCCTCCCAGCGCTGACGGGCCTCGGCGTACTGGTTCTCCCAGGTCTCGCGCTGCTTGTCGTACCCCTCGAGCCACTCGCCCGTCTCCGGGTCGAAGCCCTCCGGGTAGATGTAGTTGCCCTCGGCGTCGTACGTCGCGGCCATGCCGTAGAGGGTCGGGTCGAAGTGCTCCTCGCCCTCGACGAAGCCCTCGTTGGCCTGCTTGAGCGACAGCGAGATCCGGCGGCGCTCCAGGTCGATGTCGATGACCTTGACCATGACCTCGGACCCGACCTGGACGACCTGCTCCGGGATCTCGACGTGGCGCTCGGCCAGCTCCGAGATGTGGACCAGGCCCTCGATGCCGTCGTCCACCCGGACGAAGGCGCCGAACGGCACCAGCTTGGTGACCTTACCCGGGACGATCTGCTGGATCGCGTGGGTGCGGGCGAACTGCCGCCACGGGTCCTCCTGGGTCGCCTTCAGCGACAGCGAGACCCGCTCGCGGTCCAGGTCGACGTCCAGGACCTCGACCTCGACCTCCTGGCCGACCTCGACGACCTCGGACGGGTGGTCGATGTGCTTCCAGGACAGCTCGGAGACGTGCACCAGGCCGTCCACGCCGCCCAGGTCGACGAACGCGCCGAAGTTGACGATCGAGGACACGACGCCCTTGCGGACCTGGCCCTTCTGCAGCTTGTTGAGGAACTCGGTGCGCACCTCGGACTGCGTCTGCTCCAGCCACGCCCGGCGGGACAGAACCACGTTGTTGCGGTTCTTGTCCAGCTCGATGATCTTGGCTTCGAGCTCGCGGCCGACGTACGGCTGCAGGTCGCGCACCCGCCGCATCTCGACCAGGGACGCGGGCAGGAAGCCGCGGAGCCCGATGTCGAGGATGAGGCCGCCCTTGACCACCTCGATGACGGAGCCGCGGACGACGCCGTCCTCGTCCTTGATCTTCTCGATCGTGCCCCAGGCCCGCTCGTACTGCGCCCGCTTCTTGGAGAGGATCAGACGACCCTCCTTGTCCTCCTTCTGGAGGACCAGGGCCTCGATGTGGTCACCGACCGAAACGACCTCGGCCGGGTCCACGTCGTGCTTGATCGACAACTCCCGAGAGGGGATGACACCCTCGGTCTTGTAGCCGATGTCGAGCAGGACCTCGTCCCGATCGACCTTGACGACGGTGCCTTCGACAATGTCGCCGTCGTTGAAGTACTTGATGGTCTCGTCGATCGCGGCGAGGAAAGCCTCCTCGGAACCGAGATCGTCGTGGGTGACCCGGGTGGCGCTCGAGGGGGCCTCGATGCTGCTCGTCATGTGGGCGGTTGCTCCGGTCGGATGGGTTGTCACAGCAGGCGTGGTGTCGCGGTGACCTGTTCGCGCCAGCGGATCCGCCGCCGGGCACACCGAACGATCAGCAAGTGAAGATCATTGAGTGGCTCCGGTGACCGCGCACCTGCTCCCTGCCGAGGCACACGATCCGCGAGCGCATCGTCTAGCCTACCCGCTGCATTACCACAGCGTGCAAGGCCTCCCAGGTCCTCGCTGCCTCGCCACCTGCGAAAGCGGAGATTTCGCCCTCCCCTCGCATCACCTGTCACGTCCGTCACACCAGCCCCACCAGAGCTGGTCGCGGGGTCCGCCGGTCGTCGCGGGTGCCCCGACCCGCCGACACGCGACACGCCGGCGCCGACCGTTCCCGCCCGGCCGGCCGCGTCACCCGGCACGGGGCCTAGCGTGGGCGGGTGGACGACGACAGCAGGGTGACCCGCCGCCGGGTCGGCGACGCCGAGGTACGCCGCGCCAACCGGGGCTGGTGGGACGTCGACGCCGACGACTACCAGGCCGAGCACGGCGCCTTCCTCGGCGACCTGGACTTCGTCTGGTGTCCGGAGGGCGTCCGGGAGGCCGACGTACACCTGCTGGGTGAGCTGGACGGGCGGCGGGTGCTGGAGCTGGGCAGCGGCGCGTCCGCCGCCGCGCGGTGGCTCGCCACCCAGGGCGCGCGGCCGGTCGCGCTGGACCTCTCCGCCGGCATGTTGCGGCACGCGGCGCTCGCCGCCGACCGCACCGGCGTACGCGTGCCGCTGGTGCAGGCCGACGCCCTCGCCCTGCCGTTCGCCGACGGCGCGTTCGACACGGTCTGCACGGCGTTCGGCGCGATCCCCTTCGTCGACGACTCGGCGGCGGTCATGCGCGAGGTGTTCCGGGTGCTGCGGCCGGGCGGCCGGTGGGTGTTCTCGGTGACCCATCCGATGCGGTGGATCTTCCTCGACGACCCGGGCGAGGGCGGGCTGACCGCCGTGCACTCGTACTTCGACCGCTCCCCCTACGTCGAGCAGGACGACCACGGCGTCGCCACGTACGTGGAGCAGCACCGCACCCTGGGCGACCGGATCCGGGAACTGGTCGGGGCCGGCTTCCGCCTCACCGATCTGGTGGAACCGGAGTGGCCGGCGGACCACGAGGGGGTCTGGGGGCAGTGGAGCCCGCTGCGCGGGCGCCTCTTCCCCGGCACCGCCATCTTCGTCTCGGAGAAGCCGACCGGCTGACCGCCGCACTCCTGGTGCGACCTGGGCCTCCCCCACCGGCGGTACGCTCACCGCATGAGCGCCGGGCCCGTCCCGACATCACCTGGCCCCTGGTGTCCGGACCCGATGCGGCAGCAGCGTGCGGACTACACGCTGGAGGACCTGCTCGCCCTGCCGGACGACGCCCCCCGCGTCGAACTCGTCGACGGAGTAATCCAGGCGACACCCTCCCCCACCCTGGGCCACCAGGACATCTCGTTGCTGTTGAGTCTCTGGCTCCGGTCCCACGCGCCAGCTCACCTGCGAGTCGCTCAGGCCGTCGGAGTCGGCCTGAGCCCCAACACGAGCCGACAGCCGGACGTGCTGCTGTACCGCGCCGGGCTGCCGTCCGACCGGTCCCGGCTGCGGCCGGCGGACGTGGTCCTGGCCGTCGAGATCGTCTCGCCGGGCACCCGGCGCGTCGACCGGTTCGCGAAGCCGGGCGAGTACGCGGCCGCCGGCATCCCGTTCTACTGGCGCATCGAGCAGGACCCGGTGCACCTCTACGCGTACCGGCTCGGCGAGCGGATCGGGCCGGGCGGCGAGCGGCAGTACGAGCTGGTGACCGACAGCGCCCACCTGGTCGAGCTGGCCGAGCCGTTCGACATCAAGCTGCCGATCACCGAGATCACCCCCTAGCGGCCGGCGACCGTTTCCGCCCGGCCCGGCGGGGTACCCCGCCGGCATGGCCGAGAAGGAGTTCCACACGGGCGACCACGTCTCCTGGGCCAGCCACAGCGGCCGGGCCCACGGCGTGGTCAAGGAGAAGATCACCGAGCGGACCCACGTACGCGGGCACACGGTGAACGCCTCCCCGGAGGACCCCCAGTACCGGATCCGCAACGACGACTCGGGCCGGGACGTCGCGCACCGACCGGAGGCGCTCCGGCATGAGGGCTGACGACGACCAGGAGATCTACCGGGAGTTCACCGAGGCGGTGAACATGAAGCCGGGCGAGCTGAAGACGTGGCTGGAGACCGACGAGTCCAAGCAGGTCGGCTGGCACAAGGGCGGCCGGTCCGGCGGCGGCGAGTCCGTCGGCCACGAGTCCGGCCGCCGGATCATCGAGCTGCTCCGGCGCAAGCGCGCCGACCTGACCGCCGCCGACTACTCGCACATGCGCAAGGTGGTCGGCTACGTGCACCGGCACATGGCGCAGCGGCCGTCCGGGGACGTCCGCGACACCAAGTGGCGCTGGTCGCTGATGAACTGGGGCCACGACCCGCTGAAGGGCTGACCGGCCCGGCTCAGTGGTCGGCGCTGTTCCAGTCGCGGCCCTCGCCGACGGACACCTCCAGCGGCACCGACAGTGGGTACGCCGCACCCATCTCGCGGCGCACCAGCTCCTCCAGGGTGTCCCGCTCGCCGGGGGCGACCTCGAAGACCAGTTCGTCGTGCACCTGGAGCAGCATCCGGGAGCGCAGCCCGGCGTCGCGCAGCGCGGTGTCGACGCGCAGCATCGCGACCTTGATGACGTCGGCCGCCGAACCCTGGATGGGGGCGTTGAGCGCCATCCGCTCGGCCATGTCCCGCCGCTGCCGGTTGTCACTGACCAGGTCCGGCAGGTAGCGGCGACGACCGAGGATGGTCGAGGTGTACCCGTCGTGCCGGGCGCGGGCCACCACCTCCTGGAGGTAGTCGCGGACGCCGCCGAACCCGGCGAAGTAGTTCTCCATCAGCCCGCGCGCCTCCTCGGCGGTGATGCCGAGCTGCTGGGAGAGGCCGAAGGCGCTGAGCCCGTACGCCAGGCCGTAGTTCATCGCCTTGATCTTGCGCCGCTGGTCGGCGGTGACCGCACCGACCTCGACCTCGAAGACCGACGAGGCGGTCGCGGCGTGGAAGTCGGCGCCGGAGTTGAACGCCTCGATCAGCGCATCGTCGGACGACAGGTGCGCCATGAGCCGCATCTCGATCTGGCTGTAGTCGGCGGTGAGCAGGCACTCGTAGCCCTCCCCCACCACGAAGGCCCGGCGGATCCGCCGCCCCTCCTCGGTGCGGATCGGGATGTTCTGCAGGTTGGGCTCGGTGGAGGAGAGCCGGCCGGTGGCCGCCACCGTCTGGTTGAAGGTGGTGTGGATCCGGCCGTCGTCGGAGACGGACTTGAGCAGGCCGTCCACGGTCGTCTTGAGCTTCGCCACGTCCCGGTGGCGCAGCAGGTGGGCCAGCACCGGGTGCGGGTTCTGCGCGTAGAGCCACTGGAGTGCGTCGGCGTCGGTGGTGTAGCCGGTCTTGATCTTCTTGGTCTTCGGCAGGCCCAGCTCGACGAAGAGGATCTCCTGCAGCTGCTTGGGCGAGCCGAGGTTGAACTCCCGCCCCACCGCCTCGTACGCGCCCTGCGCGGCGGCCTTCACCTCGGCGGCGAAGTGCGCCTCCAGCTCGGAGAGGTAGTGCGTGTCGGCGGCGATGCCGACGCGCTCCATGTCGGCCAGCACCCGCATCAGGGGCAGCTCGACACCGGCCATCAGCCGGGCGGACTGCTCGCCGTCGCGGGACAGCTCCGCGTCGATCGCGTCGGCCAGGTCGAGGGTGGCCCGGGCCTGGAGCATCAGGTTCTGCTCGGCCGCGCCGTCGTCGCCCAGGCCGTCGAGGGTGAGCTGACCGGTCTCCGGGGCGTCGACCCGCAGCTCCCGGTGCAGGTAGCGCAGCGCCAGGTCGGTCAGGTCGTAGGAGCGCTGGTCGGGGCGGGCCAGGTAGGCCGCGATCTGGGTGTCGCGGGCGATCCCCTCCAGCGACCAGCCGTGCGCGGCGAAGGCCAGCACAGCCGGCTTGCTGTCGTGCAGCACCTTCGGGCGGGTGTCGTCGGCCAGCCACGCCGCGAGGGCCGCCTCGTCGGTCGGCTCCAGCCCGGCCGGGTCGAACCACGCCGCCGCGCCGCCCGCCGTCGCCAGGGCCATCCCGCTGATCGAGGCGGTGTGCCGGCGGTTGGGCCCGGTGTCCAGCTTGACGGCCACGCCCACCGGCGTGCCGGCCGGGGCGTGGGTCTCCAGCCAGCCGGCGAGGGCACCGGGGGTGGCGAGCACCTCGCCGGTCAGGTCGAAGCCCGCCTCGGCCTCCGGCTCGACGGCCTCCAGGTACTGGTAGAGGCGGTCGCGCAGGATGCGGAACTCCAGCGTGTCGAAGACCTGGTGCACCGCCTCCCGGTCCCAGCCCTGCCAGCGGGCGTCCTCCGGACGCACCGGCAGCTCCAGGTCCGAGACCAGGCAGTTGATCTCGTAGTTGCGGATCACGTCGGCGAGCCGCTCCCGCAGGCTGTCGCCGGCCTTGCCCTTGATCTCGTCGGCCCGGGCGACGACACCCTCCACCCCGCCGTAGGCGTTGATCCACTTCGCGGCCGTCTTCGGGCCGACACCCGGGATGCCGGGCAGGTTGTCGCTGGTCTCGCCCACCAGGGCGGCCAGGTCACGGTAGCGCTCGGGGCCCACGCCGTACTTCGCCTCGACGGCGGCCGGGTCCATCCGGGCCAGGTCGGAGACGCCCTTGCGCGGGTAGAGCACGGTGACCCGGTCGCCGACGAGCTGGAAGGCGTCCCGGTCACCGGTGGTGATCAGCACCGACATGCCCTGGTCGCGGGCCTGGCAGGCGAGGGTGGCGATGACGTCGTCGGCCTCGTAACCCTCCTTCTCCACCACCGGGATGCGCAGCGCCGCGAGGACCTCCTTGACCAGGCTGACCTGGCCCTTGAAGTCGGTCGGGGTCTCGCTGCGGCCGGCCTTGTACTCCGCGTACCGGTCGGTGCGGAAGGAGTGGCGGGAGACGTCGAAGGCGACGACGATGTGCGTCGGCTGCTCGTCGCGCAGAACGTTGATCAGCATCGAGGTGAAGCCGTAGACCGCGTTGGTCGGCTGACCCGTCGTGGTGGAGAAGTTCTCCACCGGCAGGGCGAAGAACGCCCGGTATGCCAGGGAATGTCCGTCGACGAGGAGCAGGCGCGGCGTCGTAGCTGTCACGGCAGCGACTCTAGTCCGTACGCCCGACATCCCCGTCCCTGACATGGCCCGGACCGCCGCGGAGGAGGTCCCGCCGGGACGGGAAGGAAACGGGAAGAAGACTTGTGCACGCTCGGCGGGCACAGCGACGTCCGTTGCCGCGGGGACCACCGGACGTCACGTCCTGAACGACAGTCCGTCGAACAGAGGATCGCAGCTCATGAAGCTCCGAAAGATCGCGCTGAGCATCGCACTGACCGCGGGGACCACCGCATCGGTTCTCGCCACTGCCGGATCGCCCGCATCGGCCGGCACCTGCAGCACCCCGCGCTGCGGCGGGGTCGTGGAGAACGACGCCGCATCGGGACCGGGCGTGTACATCGCCAACTGCTGGAGCGGCACCGCATCGACGTACGCGGGCGACAACCTCCCGTGCACCAACAACCGCGTCAGCTCGACGACGTACCCGGCAGCATGGTTCCTCACGCCGGGGCAGTCCTCGTCCAGCTACCCCAAGTACTACGACACCGACGCCTACAAGGTCGGTGCCAACTGTGTCATGACCACCAGCGGTACCACGATCGACCGGCGTGGACGCGGCTCCGTCTGGTACAAGATCACCAATGTGAACCGGATCTACGTCCAGTCCTACCGCTGCTTCTGACGCACCTTCCGGGCAGCGGAACCCGGTGGCAGACGGGGCGGCGACGAACGCGGCAGGCCCACTGCCGCGTGGCACGGTACGGGCGGCGGACCTGTCTACGGGGGTGGGCGGACCACAACGGTCCGCCCTTCGGGTCCGTCTCCCGGCCGGCGCCGACGGCGGCGCCCCGGCGCTGTCGGCCACCGGGGCGGCCCGGGCGGGACCATCGACCGGCCACCGGTCCGTCGGGGAACGGGCGGCGGGTAGGCACTAGGCTGACGCTCCCGCCGTTCCGCAGTGCCCCGGAGATGCCCTTGGAGCTCCGCCTGCTCGGTCCGATCGAGATCCGTCACGGTGTCGCCCCGATCGTGCCCGGCCGCCGGATGCATCGGCTGCTGCTCGGATTACTGGCGATACGGGCCGGCAGCATGGTCCCGACCAGCGACCTGGTGGACTCGCTGTGGCAGGACCGGCTGCCCCGCAGCGCCCGGTCCATGGTCCACTCACGGATCTCCGAGCTGCGGGCCGCGCTCGCCGCCGCCGGCCTGGACGAGGACCAGCTCGCCATCGTCACCGCCGGGGACGGCTACCGGGCGGTGCTCGATCCGGAGGCGGTCGACGTCCACCGCTTCCGCCGGCTGCTGACCCGGGCACAGGACGACGGCGAACCCGACTGGCGCCACCGGCGCGACCTGCTCCGGGAAGCGGTGGACCTGTGGCGGGGTCCGGCGTTCGGCGGCTGGCTGCCGAACCGTCCCGCACCGCCGGAGGTGCAGGCGCTCGAGGACGCCCGGCTCACCGCCGTCGAACTGTGGCACGAGGCGAAGCTGCGGTCCGGGACCCCCGTCGCGACGCTGGTCGACGAACTCGCCCCGTTGGCGGCACGGCACCCGAGCCGGGAACGTCTCACCCTTCTGCTGATGCAGTCCCTGGCCGGTTGCGGCCGGACCGGCGAAGCGCTGCACGCCTACGAGCAGCACCGCCGACGGCTGGCCGCGGAGCTGGGCGTCGACCCGAGCCCGGACCTGCAACGCCTGCACGTCGATCTGCTCCGCGCCAGCCCGGCGAACCCGACGCCCGCATCGGCGGGTTCGCCGTCGGCGCGGGCGGCGCCGGCACAGCTGCCCGCGACGCCGGCCGGGTTCGTGGGGCGACGTCGCGAGCTGGACCGGCTGGACCGGACCGCCGACGCCGGCGCACGGGTGGTCGCCCTGGTCGGCCCGCCGGGGGTCGGCAAGACCGCACTGGCCCTCCGGTGGGCGCACCAGCAGTCCCGCCGGCCGGGCCGCTCCGGACACCTGTACGCCGACCTGCGCGACACCGACGACGCCCAGCCGTCCACCCCGGCCGCGGTGCTGGAGCGGTTCCTGCGCGCGCTGGGCGTACCCGGCGACGCCATCCCGCACGAGGTGGAGGAGCGGGCCGCCCGGTACCGCTCGGAGCTTGCCCGGCAGGCCCTGGTGGTGGTGCTCGACAACGCCGCGACCTCCGGGCAGGTCCGGCCGCTGCTGCCCGGAGCGGGCGACAACCTGGTCGTGGTGACCAGCCGGCACCGCCTGGACGGCCTGGTCGCCAGCCATGGCGTCGCCCGGCTCCAGGTGGCCTCCCTGGACGAGGACGACGCCTGCGAGCTGCTCGCCCGAGGAGACGGCGACAGCCGCGCCCGGTCGACCGACCCGGCCCTGCTGCGCCGGCTCGCGTCGCTGTGCGATCGGATGCCCCTGGCACTGCGGATCGCCGCCGCCCGGTTCGACTCGGCCGGTGGCGCCCGGGCACTCGCCGACCGGCTCGCCGACGAGAACGCCCGCCTCGGCCTGCTCGCCTCCGAGGACGTCTCCGTGCGGGCCGCCCTGGAGGTCTCGGTCGGCAGCCTGCCCGAACCGGCCCGGGCGCTGTTCCGACTGCTCGGCCGGCATCCCGGCCAGCGCCCGTCGACCGACGCCGCGGCGGCGTTGGCCGGCCTGCCCCCGGCCCGGGTCCGGTCGCTGCTCGCCCACCTCACCGCGGCCCACCTCGTGCACGAGCTGGACACCGACCAGTACGAGTTGCACGACCTCGTCCGGCTCTTCGCCGTCGAGCGGGCCGCCGCCGAGCTGCCCGCCGACGACCCGGCCCCGGTCCGCCTGCTCACCTGGTACCGGGACGCCGCCAACGCGGCGGACCGTACGCTGCGGCCCGCCGAGCGAGCCAACTTCGACTCCGGCCCGCCCGACCCTCCGGTCCGCTTCGCCACCCCGGCCGCCGCGCTGGCCTGGCTCGACCAGGAGGCGGACAACCTGATCGCCGCGGTCGAGGCGTCCGCCGCCGCCCAGCCCCGACTCGCCTGGCAGATCGCCGCCGCCCTGTACGGCTGGCTGTTCCGCCGGCACCACCGCGACCGCTGGGTGCAGCTCTACACCCGCGCCGTGCGGGCCGCCCGGGACGCCGGCGACGACGTCGGCGAGGCGCTGATCGCCGGCCGGCTGGCCATTCCGCTCAGCCAGCTGGGCCGGCACGACGAGGCGGCGCGGTGGACCCGGCGGGCGTACGAGCTGCGCAGCGCCGGCGGTGACCGGCTCGGCGCGGCGACGGCACTGCTGAACCTCGCCGCGATCATGAACAACGCCGGCCGGCCCGAGGAGGCGATCCGCCGGCTGACCGAGGCCGAGGAGCACAGCCGCACCCTGACCGACGCCACCCATCTGCGCGCGCTGGTGCGCAGCAACCTCGGCGAGGCCCACCTCCTCGCGGGGCGGCACCGGGAGGCCGACGCCCACTACACCGCCGCGCTGGCCATCGCCGAGGAGGGCTGCGGGCCACGGGACGTGGCGGAGATCCTGGTCGGCCTGGCCCGCACCCACCGCCGTGGGGGCGAGCCGCACGACGTCCTGCGGTACGGCGCGCAGGCCGTCGCCCGGGCCCGGCTGGCCGGGGACGTGCTGATCGAGGCCGAGGCGCGCGAGGAACTGGGCCGCGCCCACATCGCCCGGGGCGACCGCGAGAGCGGGGTCGTCGAGTTGACCAGCGCGTTGGAGACGTACCGCGAGAAGGGTCACCGCGGCACCCCGGAGCTGGCCGGCTACCTGGATGAGCTGAGCCGCTCCGGGCCGGACTGACCCGGTACGACGATTCCCGCAGGACGACGGGGTCGACGACCGCGAACGGACCGGCGGCCGCCCTGCCCCGAGGGGTGGACGGCCGCCGGCCCGGTACGACGGGGTCAGGCCACGCCGAGGTACGCCTCCTTGACCGCCGGGTCGTGCAGCAGGTCCTGGCCGGTGCCCTCCTTGACGATCCGGCCGGTCTCCAGCACGTAGGCCCGGTGGGCGCGGGACAGCGCCTGCTGGGCGTTCTGCTCCACCAGCAGGATGGTGGTGCCCTGCTCGTTGATCCGCGTGATGATCTCGAAGATCTGCTGGATCAGCTTCGGCGCCAGGCCCATCGACGGCTCGTCCAGCAGCAGCAGCCGCGGACGGGCCATCAGCGCCCGACCGACCGCGAGCATCTGCTGCTCACCGCCGGAGAGCGTCCCGCCGGCCTGCTTGCGCCGTTCGGCCAGCCGGGGGAAGAGGTCCAGCACCATCGCCATGTCCTTGGCGATCTCGGCACGGTCCCGGCGGGTGTAGGCACCCATCTCCAGGTTCTCCGTGACCGACATGCCCGGGAACACGCCCCGGCCCTCCGGCGCCTGCCCGATGCCCCGGACCACGCGCAGGTCCGCGCGCATCCGGGTGACGTCGGTGCCGTCGAAGACGATCGAGCCGGACGCGACCGGACGCAGTCCGGAGATCGCCCGCATGGTGGTCGTCTTGCCGGCGCCGTTGGCACCGATCAGCGCGACCACCTCGCCCTCGTTGACGGTCAGGCTGATCCCGTGCAGCGCCTGGATCCGCCCGTACAGCAGCGTCAGGTTCTTGATCTCAAGCAGCATCGGTCGGCACCCCCAGGTACGCGGCGATCACCTTCGGGTCCTCGCGGACCTCGGCCGGGAGGCCGTCGGCGATCTTCTTGCCGAACTCCAGCACCACGATCCGGTCGGTCACGCCCATCACCAGGCGCATGTCGTGCTCGATGAGCAGGATCGTGGTGCCCTGGTCACGGATCTTCCGGATCAGGCCGAGGAGTTCCTCCTTCTCCGCCGGGTTGAAGCCGGCGGCCGGCTCGTCCAGGCACAGCAGGGACGGATCCGTGGCCAGCGCCCGGGCGATCTCCAGCCGGCGCTGCTCGCCGTAGGACAGGTTGCGGGCCAGGTCGCCGGCGCGGCGCTCGATGCCCACGAAGCGCAGCAGCTCCAGGGCCTTCTCCCGGCCCTGGCGCTCCTCCCGCCAGTGCCGCGGCAGCCGCAGCATCGCGGAGATCACGCTGGTCTTGTGGTGGACGTCCGCGCCCACCATCACGTTCTCCAGCGCGGTCATCTCCGGGAAGAGCCGGATGTTCTGGAACGTCCGGGCGATGCCCGCCTTCGTGATCCACGACCGTCGCTTGCCGCTGACCCGCTCGCCCTTGAACCGGATCTCGCCCTCGGTCGGGCGGTAGACGCCGGTCATCGCGTTGAAGCAGGTCGTCTTGCCGGCGCCGTTCGGGCCGATCAGCCCGAGGATCTCCCCCTTGTGCAGGGTGAAGGTGACGTCGTCGAGGGCGACCACACCGCCGAACCGCAGCGTGACGTGGTCCACCTCCAGCAGCGGCTCCCGGCCGGCTGCGTCCGGCCCGGCCGGGGTGACCGCGGCCGGTTCGGCCGGACCCTTCTCCGGCGGGACGCCGATCGTGCTGCGACCGTCGGCGACGATGTCCCGGTCGCTGCTCGGGTCGCGTTCGCTTCTCATCTCCGGGCTACTCACTGGGCACCGTCTCCTGGGGAACCGCTTCCTCGCGCCGGTCCTTGAACTCCGCCGCCCGCCGCCGGTTGGGCACCAGACCCTGCGGCCGGAAGACCATCATGACGATGACCACCAGGCCGAAGACCAGGATCCGGTACTCGGCGGCGTCGAACTCCACGCCGATCAGGTCACCGACGCCGCGCAGCCACTCCGGCAGGTACCAGGTGAGCGCACCACCGACGATGGCTCCCTTGATGTTGCCGACACCACCCAGGATGACCGCCGCGAGCACCAGGATGGAGCTCTCCAGCAGGAACTGGTCCGAGTTGATGAAGGTCTGCTTGCCGGCGAAGACCGCGCCGGTCAGACCGGCCACCGCGGCGCCGATGGCGAACGCCCACAGCTTGTACTTGAAGGTGGGCACGCCCATGACCTCGGCCGCGTCCTCGTCCTCCCGGACGGCCACCCAGGCCCGGCCCACCCGGCTGTTCGCCAGGTTCCGCACCAGCACGATCACCAGCAGGATCAGCGTCAGGATCAGCCAGTAGTACGGCCGGGCGTCCACCACACCGAACAGCGGCTTGCCGTCCGAGCCCGTACCCGGCGGGTGCGGGATGGCCGGGATGCCCCGCTGGCCCTGGAGGATGCCCTCGTTGCGCGCGGCGTACAGCCGGATCATCTCGGCGAAGCCGAGCGTGACGATGGCCAGGTAGTCGCCGCGCAGGCGCAGCGTCGGACCGCCGAGGACCACGCCGGAGACCATCGCGACCATGACCGCCACCGGCACCGCCGCCAGCCAGGGCCACTCCGTGCCGAAGCGGCTCTCCGGCGAGGTGAGCAGCGCCACGGTGTACGCACCGAGCGCGTAGAAGCCGAAGTAGCCGAGGTCGAGCAGACCGGCGAAACCGACCACGACGTTGAGCCCGACGGCCAGCAGCACGAAGACCGCGGTGTCGAACAGCACGCCGGCGAAGTCCGACCGGGTGGTGTAGAGGGCGAAGTACTCGCTGCCCACGGGGAAGCCGAGGTACTCGTAGAACCATTTGTTGGGCAGGATGTACAGGACCACGATCAGGGCCGCGATGCCTGCCCAGCGCACCTGCTTGGGCATGGCCGCCCAGCGGGCCTTGATGCCGGAGGCCCGTCCCCGTCCCTTGTCCGCGGTGGCGGTCATGCGCGCGCCCTCCCCAGTGATTCACCGAGCAGACCGGTGGGCCGGAACATCAGCAGCACCACCAGCAGCACGAAGCCGGTGAAGTCCTTCCAGTCCCCGCCGAACAGGCCGGCGGCGTAGTTCTCCGCCACACCGAGCAGCAGGCCGCCGAGCAGCGCACCGCGCAGGTTACCGATACCGCCGAGGACGGCGGCCGCGAAGGCCTTGAGGCCGATCAGGAAGCCGACGTTGAACTTGGTGTAGCCGAACTTGATGTTCCACAGCAGGGCGCCGACACCCGCCATGATCCCGCCGAGCACGAAGACCAGCAGGATGACGCGGTTCTTGTTGACGCCCATCAGCGCCGCGGTGTCCGCGTCCTGGGCCACCGCACGGATGCCCCGGCCGAGCCGGCTGCGGTTCACGAACTGGTCCAGGCCCACCATCATCACCAGCGTCACGCCGAGGATGAGCAGCTGAACGTTGGTGATCGCCGCGCCGAAGACCGTGAAGAGCGTCTCGGACGGGATCAGCGTCGGCATGCCGAAGGGGGCCCGCTCGGTGCCGATACCGAACGACTCGGCGAGCACGAAGGACGCGCCGATCGCGGTGATGAGGAACGCCAGGGGCGGTGCGTTGCGCTTCCGCAGCGGGCGGTACGCGACCAGTTCGACCGTGACGGCCGTGGCCGCCGAGGCGAGAGCCGCCACCACCAGCCCGGCGACCAGGGCGATCAGCAGCGCGCCGAAGGCCGGCGCCGGGCTGTTCTGGTTGTATCCGAGTGCCTCCCAGGTCCACAGGGCGGTGAAGGTACCGACCATGAAGACCTCGGAGTGAGCGAAGTTGATCAGACGCAGGACGCCGTAGACGAGCGTGTAGCCGAGGGCCACCAGCGCGTAGATCGCGCCCTGCTCCAATCCGGTTATCGTCAGCGCCGGGAAGTTTTGGAAGAACTCATCGAAGTTCAAGTGGGTGCTCCAAGTGGTGCGGCCAAACGCTGCGGCCGGGAGCAGAACTCCCGGCCGCACCGTGGGTATCCCGTGACGGGACCGGTTTCCCGGTCAGGCCTTGGGGATCTCGACGTCCGGAACGACCTTGCCGGCATTGACCTTGAACGCCCAGACCAGAACCTCGGCCGGGTCCAGCTCACCGGTCTCGGTGAACTTGTAGGTCACACCGGTCGCGGAGCCGGCCTTGTTGTACGCCTTGATGAAGGCCAGCAGGTCGGCGCGGGTGGCCTTCCCGTCCTTGATGCCCTCCAGCATCACCTTGGTGATGTCGTACGACACGTCGGCGTAGGTGCCCGGCTCGGCGTTGTCGAACGCCGCCTTGTAGTCGGTCAGGAAGGTGCCCTTGGCCGCGGTGGCCGGGGCGCACGGGCAGGTCAGGACGGTGCCCTCGGCGACCGCGTCGCCGGCCACCTTGATGAAGTTGGCGTCGTTGACGCCGTCACCGGCCACCATGGTGCCCTTCCAGCCGGCACCCTTGAGCTGCTTGAGCAGCAGACCGGCCTCGGTGTAGTAACCACCGAAGAACAGCACGGTCGCGCCGCTGGAGATGATCCGGGTGGAGACGGCGGAGAAGTTGGTCTGCTTGACCTGGATCTTGTCCTCGCCGGCCACGGTCCCGAGGACCTTCTTGACCTCGTCCACCAGGCCCGCGCCGTACGCGGACTGGTCGTCGACGACGTAGACCTTCTCGGCCCTCATGACGTTCTTGATGTACCGACCGGCCGCCGGACCCTGCGAGGTGTCGTTGCCGACGCCCCGGTGGAAGATCTTCCAGCCCTTGGTGCTCAGGCTCGGGCGGGTGGCCGACGGGGTGATGATCGGCAGGCCGGCCTCGTCGAAGATCGGGTCCGCCACCTCCGACTCACCGGAGAACGCCGGGCCGATGATGCCGACCACCTTCTGGTCACCGACGGCCTTCTGGGCGAGGGCGGGGGCCTTGGCCGGGTCACCCTGCGAGTCGTACTCCTCGAGGTTGACCTTGCAGTCGGCGTTGTCCTTGTTGTACTGGTCGATGGCCAGCTTGGTGCCGTTACGCATGTGGATACCGAGGCCCGCGGCGTCGCCGGTGAGCGGGCCGAAGAAGCCGATCTTCAGATCGCAGGCGGCGTTGTTGCCACCACTCTCGCTACCACTGTCAGCCTTACATGCGGCCGCGCCGCCGAGAACCAGCGCGCTGATGGCAACGCCACTCAGCACCCGTGCGAGCTTCTGCCTCACGGCTCGTACCCTCCTCAGTCCCAATGGCCCGAACCACCCGGCGCCTATTGGCCCTTGCAGGATGGACGAACCAGACCGTCGTCGCCGGTCTGGGGCCGGACGTTATCCCACGCCGGAGCCGTGATGTAAGCCCCAGGGGAGCGGGTTGACCGAACCGTTACACGGCGTGGCGGCCCGGAAACGATCGCTGTAAGAACCTTCGGCTATGAATGCTTTTCACCTTTGTTTCGTAGGTAACGGGTCAGGACCTCGCCACCCCCTACCGATCGACGCTCGCCAACCCCGCTGACCAGGCACGGGATGTCTGAGCGTCGTCAGCCACCATCAGAAGTCGATCTCCGTCCGAGGCGACCGCCACCGCCGTGTCACCCCGCTGCGCCACGACGACGGGCATCGCCATCGCCTGCCATGAATGTCCTGAATCAGCCGAAAGCCACAGACCGTGACCGGAACCGGTCGCCGTCGCCGCCATCAGAGCACCGCCCGCCGCCGCCAGACCCACCACCGACGGAACCCCCGGACCCGCCACCCCGAACCCGCCGACCCGCCGCCACCCGTCCGGCCCCGACCGCCAGGCCGCGAACACGCCGCCCGCCGGCCCCACCACCACCGGGCCATCCGCGGCCACCACCACGCGCTGCGCCGTCCCCGGCCCGCCCGGCAGCTCCGCCCGCCGCCACGAACGGCCGTCGGCCGACGTCCACGCCAACGGCATTCCACCGGCCGCCAGCAACGTGCCCACCGCCAGCCACCCCGCCGGTACGCCCACCGCGTCGTACGCCGCCGTCCGCCCACGCCCGTCACCGGACAACTCCGCGGCCCCCTCCACGAGGGTGAACGCCGCCGAGTCCGGCGAGACCCACGCCGCCGCCCCGTCCACCCGCGAGCCGACCACGAGCCAGCCGGCCGGACCCGCCGCCAGCCGTGCCACGGCCACCGCACGCGGGCCACCGAACTGCTCGAACGGCGCCGACACCTCACGCAGCGCCCTGTCCGGCCCCTGCCACCAGGTACCGGTACGCGGATTGCCGTGCACTCCCCCACTCTTCGCACCCAGCGCGGCAACCCGGTCACCCCGGCACGCCACGGACGAGAACACGTGCTGCTCACCGGAGAGGGTCACCGGCACCGTCGGCAGGCTCGACCACACCGCCCCGTCGCCGACCCAGGCCGCGGGCCGGGTGCCCCCGTCCGCGCCCGCGACGCCACCCACCACGTACCACCGGCCGGCGCAGCTCGCCACGTCCCGCAGCAGCAACCGGCCGGGCGGCCCCGGAGGCGCCGGCAGGCTCAGCGGGACCCACGCCGGACGGAGCGGCGACGGTTCGCCGCCGTCGTGCCGGCCCGGACCGGCGCAGCCCGCCAGCAGCGTGACCACCGCACCGAGCACCGCCACCGGACGCCGCCCCCACACAGACGTCGATGCTATGCAAGGAAGGGCCCCCTGTTAACGCCTCGCGTTGTACCGGGGGCCCTTCTTAACGCTCGACTCAGGTGGCCGGACGCGCCACCTCGCCGCCGGCGGTCTCCGCGAGGATCCGCTCGGCGACCTCCTTCATGGTCATCCGGTGGTCCATCGCCGTGCGCTGGATCCACTTGAACGCCTGCGGCTCGGTCATCCCGTACGTGGTCATCAGCGCGCCCTTGGCCCGCTCCACCGTCTTGCGGATCTCCAGCCGGTCGTTCAGGCCGGCGACCTCGGCCTCCAGGGCGGCGATCTCCGAGTAGCGGGACAGCGCGATCTCCACCGCCGGGACCAGGTCGCTCTTCTGGAAGGGCTTCACCAGGTACGCCATGGCGCCCGCCGCCCGCGCCCGCTCCACCAGGTCGCGCTGGCTGAACGCGGTCAGGATGATCACCGGGGCGATGCGTGCGCCGGCGATGCGCTCGGCGGCGGCCAACCCGTCCATGATCGGCATCTTGATGTCGAGGATGACGAGGTCGGGCTTGAGCTCCTCGGCCAGTCGGACGGCCGTCTCGCCGTCACCGGCCTCGCCGACGACCTCGTAGCCCTCTTCGACGAGCATCTCGGCGAGGTCCAGCCGGATGAGCGCCTCGTCCTCGGCGATCAGTACGCGCCTGCGCTCGGCATCCGTCTGCGTCTCGGCCACGAGCCACTCCCACCATCGTTCCCGGCACGGCTACCACCCATGCTCCCGCAGAAGCCTAGTCGGGTACAGTTAGCGGCACTCGCCGGGATGGTGGAACGGCATACACGGAAGTCTCAAACACTTCTGCCCGAAAGGGCTTGCGGGTTCGAATCCCGCTCCCGGCACTTCTTGTCATACGTGCGTTCGAAAATAAGGGCGTGCACCCACCCGAGATGCGGGCTCGTGCCCGCGCCCTTCGCGCCCGTGGCAACGACATCCGCTCGGTAGCCCACACACTGTCCCTGCCCTACACGACGGTCTGGCACTGGTGCGTTGACCGGCCCGAGGCGGCCGTCGTCGGGACTGCCCGACGTTGTTTCCGCTGCTCGTCGGATGTCAGTAGTCCGACAGAACCGTCCGCCTACTCCTATCTCCTCGGCCTATACCTGGGAGATGGCCACCTCGCCGTATCGCCAAAGGTCCCGGTGCTGCGGATCGCTTGCACGGACGTCTACCCGGGCCTCATCGACGCTTGCGATGAGGCGATGCGCGCCGTGCTCGCCACCAAGGTACAGCGGATCCAGAAGCGGGGCTGCGTCTCGGTGGAAAGCAGCGGCTCCCACTGGCCCTGCCTCCTACCGCAGCACGGTCCGGGGAAGAAGCACCAGCGCCCCATCGTCCTGGCCAACTGGCAGCGCGAGATCGTCGAGCGTCACCCGGGTCACTTCCTACGCGGTCTCTTCCACTCCGACGGCTGCCGCGTGAGCAACCGGGTGACCGTCCGCGGCAAGGAGTACGTCTATCCCCGCTACATGTTCACCAACGAATCGGCCGACATCATGGGTCTCTGCCAGTGGGCACTGGACCTGCTCGGCATCGCCTGGCGGATGAACCGGCGCAACTCCCTGTCGGTGGCCCGCCGGGAGGCCGTCGCCGCGCTCGACCGCCACGTCGGCCCGAAGTCCTGACCTCGCACGGCCGTTCGACGTCCACGCCCCGCCGGAGATCGACTCGATGTCAGTGAAGTCGGGCTGAAAGCCTCACCCGGACACCCCGACGCCAATGAGGTCGGATCGATCAGGTCCTGAAGTCCTGACCCTCAGGCCACGGCGGCGAGCGCCCGTCCCAGGTCGACCCACAGGTCCTCCGGGTCCTCCAGGCCGACGGAGAGGCGCAGCAGCCCGCCGTCCGGCTTGGCCTCCCCCTGCACCGGCCGGTGGGTCAGCGAGGCGGGGTGCTGGATGAGGGTGTCGACGCCGCCCAGCGACACCGCGTGGGTGATGAGCCGGCAGCCGTCGGCGACGGCCGCGGCGGCGGGCGCGCCGCCGCGTACCTCGAAGGCGAGGAGGCTGCCCGGGCCGGACATCTGGCGGCCGACGAGCCCGGCCGGGTCCTGCAGCGACGGGTGGTGGACCCGGGCGACGGCCGGGTGGGCGGCGAGCCGGGCGGCGAGCTTCTCGGCGCCGGCCTGCTGTGCGCGGACCCGGACCGGGAGGGTCTGGAGGCCGCGGTGCAGGAGGTACGCGCCGAGCGGGTGCAGGACGGCCCCGGTGACCGCGCGGACCTGGCGCAGTCGCGCGGCCCATTCGGTGTCGCAGGCGACGACGCCGGCGAGGACGTCGCCGTGCCCGCCGATGCTCTTGGTGGCGCTGTGCAGGACGAGGGTCGCGCCGTGCCGGGTGGGCTGCTGGAGCACGGGGGTGGCGACGGTGTTGTCGACGAGCACGGGCACGTCACCGGCGGCGTGGGCGAGGGCGGCGATGTCGACCAGGTCGAGGGTGGGGTTGGCCGGCGTCTCGGCGATCACGAGGGCCGTGTCGGGGCGGACGGCGGCGGCGACCTCGTCGGCGCGGGCCCAGGTCACGGTGGTGCCGAGCAGGCCGGTGGCGAGGACGTGGTCGGTGCCGCCGTACAGGGGGCGGACGGCGACGACGTGCCGCTTCCCGTCGCGGGTCGCGGCGAGCAGGGTGGCGGTGAGGGCGGCCATGCCGCTGGCGAAGGCGACCGCCTCTGCGGTGTCCTCGAGGGTGGCGAGCGCGGTCTCGAAGCGGGCCACCGTGGGGTTCCAGAGCCGCTGGTAGACGGCGCTGCCGCCGGGCGGGAGGGTGCCGCCGGTGGCGAGGGTCTCGTACGCGTCGCCGCCGGCGTCGACCGACGGCAGCGGGTTGGTGGTGGAGAGGTCGATCGGCGGCACGTGGACACCGAGGGCGGTGAGGTCGTCGCGGCCGGCGTGCACGGCTCGGGTGTCCACGGTCGTCATGACCGAAGGATCGAACATCCGGGCGATTCTCAGCAAGGGAATGGAAGAAGATTCTGACAGGTGCTTGGATGACGTGGAAGATTCGTTGGAGGATGCTCCCATGCCCCTCGTAGCGAATGATGTGCGGCCGTTTGAGGCCCTCGACGACACCGACCGCGCGATCCTGGCCGAGCTGACCGCGGACGGTCGCCTGCCGAACAACGCCCTCGCCGAGCGGGTGGGGGTGGCGCCGTCGACCTGTCTGGCGCGGACGCGGGCGCTGCGCGAGTGCGGAGCGATCCGGGGGTTCCACGCGGAGGTGGACCCGGCGGCGCTGGGCCTGCCGTTGCAGGCGCTGGTCTCGGTGCGGTTGACCGCGCACGAGCGGGCGGCGGTGGACGCGTTCCGGGCCCGGTCGGTACGCCTGCCGGGGGTGGTCTCGGTGTTCCACGTGGCCGGGGCGGAGGACTACGTGCTGCATGTGCGGGCGGCGTCCTCGGTGGCGCTGCGCGACTTCGTGCTCGACCACCTGGCCGTGGACCCGGCGGTGCAGCACACGCAGACGAGCTTGATCTTCGAACAGGCACGCGGCGTCGGCTGAGCGCAGCAGGGAGCGGCGAGCCGAGAACGGCGCGCGCCGGGTGCGGGCAGACGCGGAGCGGCCAGCCCGGTACGGGACACGGCGTGGGCTGGGGCACGATCCGGAACAAACCCGGCGGCCGGTGGGTTGGGGTGACGTGTGATCGACGTACCCCTGTCTGTTCTTGATCTTGCTCCGGTCGCCGCCGGCGCGTCCGCCGGTGAGGCCCTGCGGCACACCACCGAGCTGGCCCGGCGTACGGAGGAGCTGGGCTATCACCGGTTCTGGGTGGCCGAGCACCACAACATGCCGGCGATCGCCTCGTCCGCGCCGGCGGTGCTGCTCGCACACCTGGCCGCGCACACGCGCACCATCCGGCTGGGCTCCGGCGGCGTGATGCTGCCCAACCACGCCCCGCTGGTGGTGGCCGAGCAGTTCGGGACCCTCGACGCGCTGCACCCGGGCCGGATCGACCTGGGGATCGGCCGCGCGCCCGGCACCGACCAGGTGACCGCGCTGGCGCTGCGCCGGACGATGGAGGGGCTGTCGGCCGAGGGGTTCCCCCGGGAGCTGGCGGACCTGATGAACTACTTCAGCGGCGAGGAGCCGGGGCCGATCACGGCGACGCCGGGTCGCGGCCAGCAGCCGGCGGTCTGGCTGCTCGGCTCCAGCGGGTTCAGTGCCCAGTTGGCCGGTCTGCTCGGGTTGCCGTTCTCCTTCGCGCACCACTTCAGCGCGCAGAACACGCTGCCCGCGCTGGCGCTGTACCGGCAGAGCTTCCGGCCGTCGCGCTGGCTCGACGAGCCGTACGCGATGGTGGCGGTCAACGCGGTGTGCGCGGAGACCGACGAGCGGGCCGAGTGGCTGGCCGGACCGGCGGGGCTGTCGTTCCTGCGGCTTCGCTCCGGGCGGCCCGAGCCGTTGGCCTCGCCCGAGGACGCGGCGGCGTACCCGTACACGGAGGTCGAGCGCGAGTTCATGGCGCAGCGCCGGGAGGGGCAGGCGACCGGGTCGCCGGAGACCGTCGCCCGGCAGCTCGGTGACCTGCTGGCGCGTACCGGCGCGGACGAGCTGATGCTCACCACGCTCGTGTACGACGTCGCCGACCGGGTGCGCTCGTTCGAGCTGATCGCGGAGAAGGTGGCGGGCGGCCTGCGTCGTACGGTCTGAAACACGATCTTCATGTCGGTGTCACCCTGCCGACCCGGACGGCGCATAGCTTGGTATCCGGTGGTGGTACGGCATTCCCGGTCGGGACGGGTCGGGGATGCCGCGGTGTGGCGCACCGGGCCGGAGCTGTGCGGATTCCGCGGCTGCGGCCCGGTGCCTCATCGTAGGCGGTCTTCCTCGGCAGACGCACCGCTTGCCTCGTGGCCCATTTGTTGATCGACTCGTGGTCGTGGCCGAGCACATGACCCCGGAGGAGTTCCGCCGGGCGGGGTACGCCGTGGTGGACTGGATCGCCGACTACTGGACGACGCTCGGGCAGCGGCCGGTCACGTCGCCGGAGCCGCCCGGAGCGCTGACCACAGACCTGCCGGCGGCCCCACCGGAGCGGGGTGAGCCCGTCGAGGCCGTCCTGGCCGACCTGGACGCGCTGGTCGCGCCACGGTTGACCCACTGGCAGCACCCCGGCTTCTTCGGCTACTTCCCCGCCAACACCTCCGGCCCGAGCGTGCTCGGTGACCTGGTGAGTTCCGGGCTCGGCGTGCAGGGCATGCTCTGGGCCACCGGCCCGGCCTGCACCGAGCTGGAGACGGCGATGCTGGACTGGCTCGCCGACCTGATGAACCTTCCGGAGCGGTTCCGGTCCACCGCCTCCGGCGGCGGCGTCATCCAGGACTCCGCCTCCTCGGCGACGCTGGTGGCCACCCTCGCCGCGCTGCACCGGGCCGGCGGAGGCCGCTGGCGGAAGGTGGGGATCGACCGGCGGTACCGGGCGTACACCTCCGTCCACGGGCACTCCTCGATCGACAAGGCGGCCCGGATCGCCGGTCTGGGCGCCGACGGCGTACGGCCGGTCGAGGTGGACCCGAAGACGCAGGCGATGCGGCCGGAGGCGCTGCGCGCCGCGATCGAGGCCGACCGCGCCACCGGGCACGTTCCCGCGATCGTGGTCGCGACGATCGGCACCACCTCCACCACCGCCGTCGACCCGCTACCGGAGATCGGGCGGATCTGCGCCGAGTACGGGATCTGGCTGCACGTCGACGCGGCGTACGCGGGTGCGGCTGCGGTCTGCCCGGAGCTGCGCTGGTCGCACGCGGGAGTCGAGTACGCCGATTCGTACTGCTTCGATCCGCACAAGTGGCTGCTCACCGGCTTCGACTGCGACGCGTTCTGGGTGGCCGACCGGGGCGAGCTGATCGAGGCGCTGACGGTGCTGCCGGAGTACCTGCGCAACACGGCCACCGAGTCCGGCGCGGTGATCGACTACCGGGACTGGCAGGTGCCGCTGGGACGCCGGTTCCGGGCGCTGAAGCTGTGGTTCGTGCTGCGCTGGTACGGCGTCGAAGGCCTGCGCGCGCACATCCGCTCCGGGGTGACGCTCGCGGGGCGCTTCGCCGACCGGGTCCGCGCCGACGACCGCTTCGAGCTGGTCGCGCCGCACCCGTTCTCGCTGGTCTGCTTCCGGCTGCGCGCCGACGACGCGACCAACGCGGCCCTGTTGGCCCGGGTGAACGCCACCGGCCGGGTGCACCTGACACACACCCGGGTCGACGGCCGGTACACGCTGCGGCTGGCGGTCGGCTCCCCGCACACGACCGAGACCCACGTGGACGAGGCCTGGCACCTGCTCAGCACCCTCTGAGAACCGCCCCCACCCACCCGTGCCGATCATGAGGTTGACGGGTGAGTTGATCTCCGAACCACCCGCCAACCTGATGACCGACGGAGCGAATGCCCGGGGCGGGGGTTGGGTCAGTGGTGGGTGACGCCGGCTGCGGCGGGGGTGCGGTCCGCGTCGAGCGTGGTGGTGGGCTCGGCCAGGGCGGCCGCGGCGACGGCGCGGGCGCGCCGGGTGCGACGCAGCGCCCGCACGGCCAGGGTCAGGGCGACGACCCAGCCGGCGGCCAGCAGCACGTAGACGGTCGGCGGGACGGCGCCGCCGAGGTCGGCGGAGCGCATCAGGACCCGGGCGTTGGTCAGCACGATGACGCCACCGATCGCGGCGCCGAGCAGTTGCGCGGGGACGATCCGGACCAGCCAGGCGGCCACCGGCGCGGCGATCAGGCCGCCGACCAGCAGCGCCCCCACCATCGGCAGCAGGAAGCCCTCGGAGCCGAGGCCGATGAGGAACCCGACGCTGGCCGCCGCCGCGACGAGGAACTCGGAGGTGTCCACCGAACCGATCACCCGGCGCGGCTCCATCCGGCCGCTGACCAGCAGCGCCGGGGTGGCGACCGGGCCCCACCCGCCGCCGCCGGTGGCGTCGACGAAGCCGGCGACCAGACCCAGCGGGCTGAGGAAGCGCGAGCGCAGCCGGCCACCGCGCCGGTCGGTGCGCAACGGCCGGGAGAAGCGCACCAGCAGGTACGCCCCGAGGGTGAACAGGATGCCGGCCATCCAGGGCGCGGCGGCGGCGGTGGAGATCGAGCTGAGGAACGTGGCGCCGGCGAACGCGCCGAGCGCGCCGGGGACGGCGATGCGGCCGACCACCCGCCAGTCGACGTTGCCGAACCGCCAGTGCGCCACACCGGCGGCGAGCGTGGTGCCCATCTCGGCGAGGTGCACCGAGGCGGAGGCCGCTGCCGGGGCGACCCCGACGAGGAGGAGCAGCGTGGACGACGTCAACCCGTACGCCATGCCGAGCGCACCGTCGACCAGCTGCGCGGCGAGGCCGACCAGCGCGAGGATCAGCAGCTTGCGCACGGGCGCCCCCTGACTTGTAGGTATCTCCTATCGACTTGGTCGACAATGCGGGAAAGAGCGCTCCGGGTCAAGTGGCCGTTCGGTCGGTGGGACGACACCCGTGTCGGGGCGCGGCGGTGCCCGTCGGACCGACGACCGGCGCGTGGGTCAGGTCCAGGCGCCGGGGTCGGCGACGAGTTCCGTCACCCGCGGAGGCAGCGTGCCGGCCGCCACGTCGGCGACGGTGACGAGGTCGAGGATCTGCCGTTCGCTGGCCCGCAGGGCGATCCAGACGTCCTGCAGGGCCCGCGCCGCCCCGCGGTAGCCCAACTGCTCCGGCCGCTGGCCCCGGACGTGCGCCAGCGGTCCGTCGATCACCCGGATGACCTCCGCCAGGGAGATCTCGTCCGCCGGCCGGGCCAACCAGTAGCCGCCCTCAGGACCGCGCTGGGCGTGCACGACGCCGCCCCGGCGCAACTGCAACAGGATGCTCTCCAGGAACTTCGGTGGAATCTCCTGGGCACGGGCGATCTGCTCGGCGGTCACCGGCCGGCCGCGTCCGGGTGCGGTGCCACCGGTCACCGAAGCCAACTCGGCGACCGCTCGGAGGGCGTAGTCGACCCGGGCGGAGAGGCGCATGCCGGACAGGTTAGCCCCCAGGGCACCCCGACCGGACGATCAACCCTCGGCCGATCGGTCACGCGTGAGGTCGGCGGGTCAGGCGCCGACGCGGCGCAGCAGCCCCTCCTGCACGGCGCTGGCGATGTGCCGGCCGTCGGTGGTGAACATCCGACCGGTGGCCAGCCCTCGCGCGCCGGAGGCGGACGGGCTCCAGCAGTCGTAGAGGAACCACTCGTCGGCGCGGAACGACCGGTGGAACCACAGCGCGTGGTCGAGGCTCGCGCCGACCACGCCGCCGGGGCCCCAGACCTCGCCGTGCACGGAGAGCACCGAGTCGAGCAGGGTCAGGTCGGAGGCGTACGCGAGGGCGCAGGCGTGCAGCAGCGGATCATCGGGGAGCTTGCCGTCGATGCGCATCCAGACCCGCTGGTGCGGGTCGGCGGGACGGTCACCGGGGCGTACCCAGCCGGGCTCGCCGATGTAGCGGACGTCGATCGGGCGCGGGATCTGCCCCCAGATGCCGAGCCGCTCCGGATACCGGGCGAGCCGGTCGGACATGGTCGGCACGTCGTCCGGCCCGGGCACGTCCGGCGGGGTGGGCGCGTGGTGATCCAGCCCCTCCTCGACGCGCTGGAACGACGCCGACATGAAGAAGATCGGCTTGTCGTGCTGGAGCGCCACCGCGCGACGGACCGAGAAGGACCGACCGTCGCGGATGTTCTCCACCTGGTACTCGATCGGTTCGACCGGGTCGCCGGGACGCACGAAGTAGCCGTGCAGGGAGTGCACGAAGCGCTCCGGGTCGACCGTGCGGCCGGCGGCGACCAGGGCCTGGCCGGCGACCTGGCCGCCGTACACCCGCTGCGGGCCGACCGGTGGGCTCATGCCCCGGAAGGACATGCCGCCGGTCGGCGCCAGGTCGAGGACCTCCAGGAGCTGGTCGACCGCGGCCTGGCCCGTCGCGGCCTGACCGCCGGTCACTGCAGCGCCCGCGCCGAGGCCGCGTCGACCAGCGAACCCAACTGGTGTACGCGCAGGGTGTTGGTGGAGCCGGGGGTGCCGGGCGGGCTGCCGGCGACGATGACCACGTAGTCGCCGGGGTTGGCCCGGTTGAGACCGAGCAACGCCTCGTCGACCTGCCGGAACATGTCGTCGGTGTGCTGCACGAACGGCATGTGGAAGGTCTCCACGCCCCACGACAGCGCGAGCTGGTTGCGGACCTCCGGCACCGGCGTGAAGGCGAGCAGCGGCAGGTCGCAGTGCAGCCGAGACAGCCGTCGGACGGTGTCGCCGGTCTGCGAGAAGGCGACCAGGGCCTTGGCGCCGATGGCCCGGGCGATCGAGGAGGCGGCGACGGTCAGCGCGCCACCGTGCGTACGGGGGTCGTGCTGGAGCCGGGGCACCCCGATCGAGCCGGACTCGGTGGTGGTGATGATCTTCGCCATGGTGCTGACGGTGAGCACCGGGTACTTGCCGACGCTGGTCTCGCCGGAGAGCATCACCGCGTCCGCGCCGTCGAGCACGGCGTTGGCCACGTCGGAGGCCTCGGCGCGGGTCGGCCGCGAGTTCTCGATCATCGAGTCGAGCATCTGGGTGGCCACGATGACCGGCTTGGCGTTCTCGCGGCACAGCTGCACGGCCCGCTTCTGCACCAGCGGCACCTGGTCCAGCGGAAGCTCCACGCCGAGATCGCCCCGGGCGACCATGACCCCGTCGAAGGCGAGCACGATCGCCTCCAGGTGGTCCACCGCCTCGGGCTTCTCCACCTTGGCGAGGACCGGGCGGTGCACGCCCTCCTCAGCCATGATGCCGTGCACCAGCTTGATGTCGTCGGCGGAGCGCACGAAGGAGAGCGCGATCATGTCGACACCGAGGCCGAGGGCGAAGCGCAGGTCCTCGGCGTCCTTCTCGGACATGGCCGGGACGCTGACGGCCACGTTGGGCAGCGAGACGCCCTTGTTGTTGGAGACCGGGCCGCCCTCGGTGACGAGGCAGCGGATGTCGTTGCCGGTGACGTCGGTGACCTCGACGGCGACCCGGCCGTCGTCGATCAGCAGCCGGTCGCCGGGCTTCACCTCCTGCGGCAGCTTGCGGTAGGTGCAGGAGACCCGGTCCTTGGTGCCGACGATGTCGTCACCGGTGATCACTACCGAGTCGCCGGTACGCCACTCGTGCGGGCCGTCGGCGAACCGGCCGAGCCGGATCTTCGGGCCCTGCAGGTCGGCCAGGACGGCGACCGGCCGGCCGGACGCGTCGGCGGCCTCGCGGACCAGGCGGTAGACGGCCTCGTGGTCGGCGTGGTCGCCGTGGCTGAAGTTGAGCCTCGCCACGTTCATGCCGGCCTCGACGAGGCCGCGGATGCGCTCGGGCGACGAGGTGGCGGGGCCGAGGGTGCAGACGATCTTCGCGCGGCGTGTCACGCCCATCAGGCTAGTCTCTCCTTCGGGCCGGATCACGGGCCGACCCCCTCGCGGACTGCGAACGATTGTCCAACGACGCGCGAACGCGCGTGACCCGCGGCGGCAGATCCGCACGGTACGTTGTGACGGCGGGCATCGGCGACCGCGCCGGGAATCGTACCGTCCGGTGTCGGCAGTCTCCGAGGGCGTCTGGCCCGACGTGCGCGCGACCGGCGCATTCCGACCGTGACGGGTCAGGCCTGCGCCTGGACGAGGGGGAACTCCAGGGAGCCGGCCGGGCAGAGGAAGGTCATCACGTCGACCTTGTAGAGGCCGGCCTGCACGGCGGGGTCGGCCTCCATCACGCTGCGCACGTCGTCGACGGAGCCGGTGCGGGCCAGGCCGAACCCCAGTGGCGGGTCCGGCTCGCGGGCCGGCCCGTCGACGGCGCCGGCGACCAGGATGATCCCGCGCCGCTGGAGCGCCTGCATGTGCGCGAGGTGCTCGGCCTGGAGCCGCTGGACCGTCTCCGCCGGCAGCGCCCGCCCGGACGGCCCGGGATAGAGCACGATGCACTCGTACGTGTCGAGCGCGAAGTCGACCTGCGGCGTTCCCGACATGGACGCTTCCTCCCGGCGGTCGCGCCGCCGGACGGCCGACCCGGGTCGGCGCCGAGCGGGCCGGTGCGGCCCAGCGGCGTGGGCACAGCGTCCCACGGGCCGGGCCCCGGCACGGCCGCTCCGCTCAACTCCGTGCCGGCGTCCGCCGGTTTGGTGCCCCGCTGATCCGTTTCGGCCGTACGCCTGCCGGATCGGGCAAGATCGAAGACGCTCGTGGAGCATCGGCGCTGGTATTTTTCGTCTGATGGCTGAGCGCGCGTCGGCGAGCGGAGGGTCCGGGGTGGCCGATCACCCCTTCCCGGTCACGCCGGCGGACGACGCCGTCTGGCGCCGGGTGCTCGCCGACGGCGGGGAGACCGGCGCGCGCATCGACGCCCGGGACTGGTCGACCACCCCGCTGGGCCCGCTGGCCGACTGGCCGCAGAGCCTGCGGACGGCGCTGACGTTCTGCCTCCACTCCCCCACGCCCATGCTGCTGTGGTGGGGCGAGCAGCGGGTGGTCCTGCACAACGACGCGTACGTTCCCCTGCTGGGCGCGGCCGGCGCCGACGCCCTCGGCCGGCCCGGCGGACAGGTGTGGCCGGAGCGGTGGGACACCCTCGGCCCCCTGCTCGACGGCGTCCTGGCCGGCAGGCCGGTCACCTCGGTGGGACCGGTCACCTGCTCGCACGTCCCGGTGATCGACGAGTCGGGCCGCCCGGCCGGCGTGCTCACCCAGGTCGTCACCGTCCCGGTCGCGGACGACCCGGACCCGGGCGCGTCCGTCGCGGCTGCTGCCCGGGACGTCGGCGACCGGCAGCGGGTGCTGCGGCAGGCGGAGGCATTGTCCCGGCTGGCCGGCGGGCTCAGCACCGCGCAGGACCGTCCGGCGATCGTCGAGGCGGTGCTGCGCGCCGTTCCGGCGGTCTTCGACGGCGCCACCGCGCGGGTCGCGACCGCCGCGCCGGGTGAGCCGGCCCTGCAGGTCGCCGCCGGCCCCGGTTCCGAGCCGGCGGACCTCGACCTGGACGCCGACGCGCCACTGGCGCGGGCGGTCCGGGAGAACACGGTGATCCAGGACGGTACGGCCGTGTGCGTGCCGTTGCGGTACGGCGACGACGGGGCGTTCGGCGCGCTGGAGGTGCGCTGGTCCGGGCCGGTGGTCGACGGCGGTCGTCCGCGGGAACTCCTGGACACCGTGGCCGGGCTGTGCGGCCAGGCGTTGCAGCGGGCCGAGCTGGCCGACTCGGCGCAGGCCATGGCCGCGTTCGCCGCCCGCCTCAGCGTGACCCGGTCGACGGCCGAGGCGATCGAGGTGATCCTCACCGCGGCGCCGATCGCGGTCGGCGCGGTGCTGCCCGGCCTGGCGATGCGGGAGGAGGGGCGTCGGGTCCGGCTCTGGCACACCAGCGTGCCGTCCAGCCTGTCGGCGACCTTCGCCGACCTCACCATCGACGACCCCCGGCCGATCGCCACCGCGCTGCGCACCGGCGAGCGCATCGTCCTCACCGACCGGGCGGAGTTCGCCCGGCGTTTCCCCGGGCTGCCCGACCCGGTGGGACGGCACGGGCTGGTGACCACGGTCGCGTTGCCGTTGCTGGACGCGCGGCGCCGGCCGATCGCGGCCCTGGGCTTCGGGTGGCGGCGACAGCGGCCCCTGCGCGAGGGCGACCTCGCGCTGCTGGACACGGTCGCCGACCTGTGCGAGCAGACCCTGGAGCGGGTCCGGCTGGCCGCCGCCGAGCACAACCTGGTCACCCGCCTGGCGGGACGGCTGCGCACGTCGAACCGGTCCACCCCGGCGGGGCTGCGGGTGGCCACCCGGTACACGCCGGCGATGAGCGGGCTGCACCTCGGCGGCGACTGGCACGACCTGGTCGACCTCGACGGCGACGGCCTGGCGGTGGTGGTCGGCGACGTGGTCGGGCACCGGGTGGAGGCGGCCGCGGACATGGCCCAGATCCGTACGGTGATCAACACGCTGATCCGGCTCGGGGTGCCGCTGGACGAGGTGTTCCCCCGGGTCACCGACCTGCTCGGGGTGGGTTTCCTCGGCACCTGCCTGGCGATGGCGGTCGACCCGGTGGCGGGGCGGGTCAGCGTGGCCCGGGTGGGGCATCCGCACCCGGTGCTGGTGCGCCCGGGACGACCACCGGAGCGGGTGCACACCGCCAACGCCCTGCCGCTCGGGCTGGTCCGCGAGCCGGTGCCCGTCACGACCCTGCCGTTCGGCGCGGGCGACCTGCTGGTGGCGTACACCGACGGGTTGGTGGAGCGGCGCAACCAGGCGTACGACGAGGGGGTGGCGGCGCTGCACGCGGTGATCGACGCCCACCGCGACGCGCCGGTGGAGGCGATCGCCGACGCGGTGATGGCCGAGTTGGCCGGTTCGGAGGACGACCAGGCGCTGGTGGTCATCCGGCACGTCGGCTGACCGACCGGCGCCGGGGCGCCCGGGTGGCTACATTGGCGCCTGAGGACCACCGACAGGATTGGGGACACCAGGCAATGGCAGTCGACGCCGGCAAGCAACCCGCGAAGGCCTCCGGGACGTACCGGATCGGCGGCGACCTGCAGGTCGACCGGCTCGGCTACGGCGCCATGCAGATCACCGGTCCCGGGGTGTGGGGCGACCCGAAGGACCCGGCCGAGGCGGTACGGGTCCTGCGTCGGGCGGTCGAGCTGGGCGTGACCTTCATCGACACCGCCGACTCCTACGGGCCCTTCGTCAGCGAGATGCTGATCAAGGAGGCTCTCCACCCGTACGCCGACGACGTGGTCATCGCGACCAAGGCCGGCCTGACCCGCTCGGGCCCGGGTGACTGGCGGCCGGTGGGTCGTCCCGAGTACCTGCGTCAGCAGTGCGAGCTGAGCCTGCGCCACCTCGGCCTCGACACCATCGGCCTCTACCAGCTGCACCGGATCGACCCGCAGGTGCCGCTCGCCGACCAGCTCGGCGAGCTGGCGCTGCTCCAGCAGGAGGGCAAGATCCGGCACATCGGCCTGTCCGAGGTGTCCGTGGAGGAGATCGAGGCCGCCCGGAAGATCACTCCGATCGTGTCCGTGCAGAACCTCTACAACCTCGCCGACCGCAGCGCCGAGGAGGTCGTCGACCACTGCGAGCGCACCGGCCTCGCGTTCATCCCGTGGTTCCCGATCGCCACCGGCAACCTGGCCCGGCCCGGCGGCCCGCTGGACGCCATCAGCACCGAGCACGGCGCGACGCCCGCGCAGCTCGCCCTGGCCTGGCTGCTGCGCCGCTCGCCGGTCATGCTGCCCATCCCGGGCACCTCGTCGGTGGCGCACCTGGAGGAGAACGTCGCCGCCGCCGAGGTCACGCTCACCGACGACGAGTACGAGGCGCTGTCCGGCGCCGCCTGACCCGTGCCGCCGGAGACGGGCGGCCGGCACCGTGCTGCCGGCCGCCCGCGGTCAGCGCCTCAGAGGGCGAAACAGTTCGGCCGGATCGCGGCGTCCGCGAGGGCCTGCCGGATCACGCTGTACGTGGTGCCGTCGAGCACCAGCCCGAGGTGACCGACGATCCGGAGCGGGCACGCCGACTGGATCAGCACGTTGGTCGCGCCGTCGGCGAGCGAGGCGTTGCCCACCGGCCGGACCAGCTCGTCCTGGAGGGTGCGGACGGTCGTGTACCGCACCGCGCCCGGTGTGTCGTCGCCGGAGTTGAGGTCGGCGAGGAAGGACGAACCGATCGTCATCTGCTGGCAGGCGACGATGCCCACGCAGCTGCCGAGGCCGAGGAACGCCGCCAGGTTGGCGACGTAGGTGCCGTACTGCGGGGAGCCGAGGCTGACGTAGCGGCCGACGGAGCCGGTGCCGCCGAGCCGTTTGAGGTAGTACCGCGACACCAGCCCGCCCTCGGAGTGCGCGACCACGTCCACGGTGGCGGCACCGGTCGCGGCGCGCACCTGGCCGACGTACGTGGCGAGGGCGCGGGCGGAGGCGGGGATGTCACCGAGCCCGAGGTTGGGCAACTGGTAGATCCACACCCGGTAGCCGTCGGTCCGCAGCCGTGCGGCGAGGGGCTCGTAGGCGGCGGCGATGCCGCTGAGCCCGCCGACCACGATCACGGTCCGTCCGGCGGCGGTGGTCTGGACGGTCGCGGCGGGGGCGGCCTGGACGGTCGCCGCGGGGGCGGGCGACGCGGGGGCCGCGACGGCGGTGGAGGGGACGAGCAGCATGGCGAGGGCCGCGAGGGTGGCGGCGACGGCGGTCTTTCGGAGCAGCATGGCTGCGCCTCCGGTGGGAGGTACCCGGCGGGCCGGGAGTGGTGGGTGGGGTGTCCGATCGACCGGTGCGACGATGATGCGGGCAACAATCCGGAAACGTCAATGGAAAGTTACGCGCCGGTAACCCGTTGTCCCGCCGGGGGCGCAAACCGGCATTTCGCGTATCGCTGGTCCACTGAGGAGGATCATCGACATCGGACGGCCTTGCGCGGCAACGGGTCGGAACCACCGACCGGTGTGCGGCGGTGGCATGCTGTGAACCGTGCAGGGGACACCGCCATCCGACGAGCAGCTCCGGGTGATGCCGTGGTGGCTGGTCCTGGTCGGACTGCTGCTCGCCGCCGCGCTCGGCTGGTGGGTGCTGGACTGGCTCCTCGGTGAGGCCGACCGGGCCGCCCAGCCGGACACCCGCGCCACGCTGCGCATCGACGCCATCCGCACCGGGTTGACCGTGGTCGCCGGCACCGGCGGGGGCCTCGCGCTGCTGCTCGCCGCGCGTCGGCAGTGGATCAGCGAACGGGCGCAACGTCACCAGGAGGCCGTCGCCGCCCACGACCAGGTGCACCGGGAACGCGTACAGGCACACGCCGAGTCGGTCGCCGAGGCCGGACAGCGGCACCAGGAGCAGCAGGCCACCGCGGCCGAGCACGACGCCGCCGAGCGCCGGCTCACCGAGCTCTACACCCGGGCCGTGGAGCTGCTCGGCAACGACAACGCCGCCGTACGCCTGGGCGGCCTGCACGCCCTGGAGCGGCTCGGGCAGGACAACCCGGCGCAGCGTACGACGATCGTGGCGGTGCTCTGCGCGTACCTGCGGATGACGCCGCCGGACGACGACGCGCGCGAGACGGAGGTCCGCCGCACCGCGCAGCGGGTCCTCACCCGGCACCTGCGCGCGGACGGCGACGGCTGGTGGCCCGGGGTGGCCCTGGACCTCACCGGAGCCCGGCTGGACGGCTTCGACGCCAGCGGTTGCACGCTGGTCGACGCCGACCTGACCGGCGCGGTCTGCGTCGGCGTCACCCGCCTCACCGGGGCGACGGTGCGCGGGAGGCTGTCGCTCCGGGCGACCTTCGACGAACTGCTCCTGGACGACCTCACCGGCAACGGGGAGGTCGTGCTCGACGGCGCCCGGACCGCCCGCACCAGCCTCGACGGCGCCGACCTCGGCGGTGCCCTGTCGTGCCGGGGAGCCACCTTCGGCCGGGTGACCTTCCGGGGCACCACGTTCCACCGGCCGGCGACCTTCGACGCCGCCCGCGTGGAGGACAGCGCCACGTTCCGTGACGCGGTCTTCCTCGGCGGACTGTCCATGGAGCACACGGTGTTCGGTGGGTACGCCGGCTTCCGGCGGGCCCGGTTCGCCGACATGGCGCTGTTCCGGTGGACCGAGTTCGGCGGGGACACCTGGTTCGAGGGGTCCCGCTTCGAGGGCGCGGCGAACTTCGGGCGGGCGCGCTTCGACGGGCCGGTCAGCTTCGACGGGGCCACCTTCGCCCGGACGCCCCTGGTGGACCAGGCGCGGGCGGTGGCGGGGGCGCCGCACGTGTGGCCGGAGGGGGTGAGCCCGCAGCGGCTCGACGACTGGCTGCTGCTCACCGACCGATGACCGTGATCGGCCCCCCTGTCCGCTAGATTGCGAACCAGAATCGGGATCGGCACGCGTCCGGTGGTTGGGTAGGCGCGTCTCTTCGCCGTGGGTGGAGACGCGTCATGTCGTACCGAGAGTTGCTTCGTGAGGCGGGCCCGGCCCTGCTCGTGCTGGGGTTCCTGGCTCGCCTGCCGTACGCGATGGCTCCGCTGGCCACGCTCGTCCTGCTGCAGACAGCGACCGGCAGCTACGGCTTCGCCGGCACGGCGGCGGCCGCACAGAGCCTCGCCGTCGGTGCCGGCGGCCCCTTGATCGGCCGGCTGGCGGAGCGGATCGGGCTGCGTCGGGTGGGAACCGTCGCCGCAGTCGCCAACGCGATGGCGATCATCGGTCTGGTCGCCGCCACTCAGGTCAGCCGTGCGGCGATGGCCGCCGCGGCCGTGCTGGCCGGACTGACCCAGCCACAGGTGGGGCCCTTCGTCCGGGTGCACTGGTCCCGTGTGGCCGCCGGCCGCCGGGAACCTGCGGGCCTGCTGACAACGGCGCTGTCGTACGAGGCGACCCTGGACGAGGCGAGCTTCATCCTCGGGCCCGCCGTCGTCGGTGTGACCGCAGCGGTCGCCGTACCCGTGCCGGCGTCCGGACCACTGGCGGTCTGTGCGCTGCTGCTGGTTTCGACGGCGTTGCCCCTCGCCCGCCGCTACGCCGAGACGTCCGTGCCCGACTCCACCACGACCCCGGCATCGGTACGGCTACCGGTGGCGCCGATGTGCACACTGGTCCTGGCGATGGCCCTCGTAGGTGCGATCTTCGGTGTGGTGCAGGTCGGCCTGACGGCGTACGCCGACGGCGCCGGCACCGGCGGCCTGCTCTACGCCGGGCTGGGCCTGGGCGGCGCGCTGGCCGGCCTCGGATACGCCTGGCTACCCCGCCGCTTCGCGCTGCCCAGCCGTCACCGCACGTCCGCCCTCGCACTGGTGATCGGGATGAGCCTGCTGGCGGCCGGTGACGCGGTGCTGCCCCTCGCTGCCGCTGTCGTGCTCGCCGGGGGAACCATCGCCCCGTACATGATCAGCCTCTACGCCCTCACCGAACGGCTCGCGCCCGGCCGGGTGGCGACCGCGATGACTGTGCTCTGTGCCGGTGGTCCGATCGGCACGGCCTGCGGTCAGCTTCTCGCCGGACGGCTCGTCGACGGGTACGGCTACCGCTCGGCGTTGCTCCTCGGACCGCCGCTGGCCGGCGCGGCGCTCGCCGTGGCCCTCACCGTCACGCACGCAGGGCGGCGAGGGCGGTCAGCGCAGGGAGCGGAACAGCACCAGGTAACCGCAGTACGCCAGCGGGACCAGCGCGAAGCAGATCAGGATCCCCAGGGGCACGAAGCGCGGCGGCGTGCCGGCGACGACGGCAGGCCGACCCCAGCGGCCGAGGATCAGCCAGCCGGCGATCAGCGACACGGCGGGCAGCCCGGCGCACATCCAGGCGTACAGCGTCCCGAGGTCGACCACGCCCACCCCGGACGCCACGACGAGGAGCATCATGAGCACGACCCCGACCGCCGCACATCCGGCGTACACGGCGACCGCCCGGGCCATCGGTGACCACGCCGGCAGCAGGGCCGGCCGCTGAGCCAGCGCGTCGGCCTGCTGTCCGTGCCGGTCCGCCTCGTCGGCGTAGCGCCGCGCCAGCTCCAGCTCCGTGGCCGCGTCGGCCTCCGCCGGGCGCGGGCCCGGCACTCCGGCCGCCGCCGGCAGCGCGAGCCCCGACCCCACCTCAGGGGGGTACGCCCCGACCCCCGGCCGCCCCGGCGCGGCGGCTGCGCCGCCGGTGGCGCCCGCACCCGGTGCGGGCCCGCTGACCGGCGCGACCGGCGGCGACCAGCCCGGGGCGCCGGAGACGGGAGCGGCGGGCGGCGGCGGTGCAGCGCCGCCGGGCAGGCTCGACGGTGGCAGGCCGAGGGCGCGGCCGAGCTGGTCGAGGCGGTGTCCCTGGGCGGTGAGCCGGTGCTGGAGGGAGTCGACGGCGGCGGCCAGGTCGCGCCGGCGCCCGGCCTCGGCGGCGGCGTCCCGTTCGCCGGCCCGGCGCTGCTCGGCGAGGTGCCGGGCCAGCGCCGCGTACTCCGAGAACGTGTCCACCGCTCAGCCCTCCCCGTCGTCGTCGTGCCCGTCGCGGGCGAAGGGCACGATCAGCCGGGTGCGGTGGTCGTGCCGGTCGACCAGCAGCGCCCGGTCCGGCCGGGGCGTGTACGCGAGGTCGTGCACACCGAGGTACAGCCCGAGGTCGGCGGCGGGCACGTTCAGCGCCACGAGGCAGGCGACGTCGTCGCGGTTCTGCGTACCGCCAAGGTCGTCGCCGAGCCGGCGCAGCCCGCGCCACCACCCGAGCAGGTGCACGCCGTGCGCGGGGCCGGCCCGGAGCAGGGCGCGCAGGTCGTCGTGTCCGGACCGGAAGGTCTGCGGATCCGCCGCCCCGAGCACCGCACTCGCGGCGTCGACGCCGAAGACGACGAGGTACGTGCGGTCGGCGGGTCCACCGGCGGTGGCGGGTGACGACGGCGCGCCGGGCCCGGCGGTGTGCGCGGCGAGGTCGGCGATTCGCGAGCGCAGGCCGCCCGCGTCCAGTCGGTCGACGAGGTGCCCGGCGGCGGTCAGCGCCGCGGCGGTGTCGTCGGCGGCCGGGTCACCGGCGGCGACCAGCGGGGCGAGCAGGAACCGGGCGTCGCCGGGCGCGTGCTGTCGGGCGAGGCTGAGGGTGGCCGCCCGGAGCACCTCCGCGCCGGTGACCGAGGTGCCGACCACGGCGAGGTGCCGGCCGGGGCTGCTGTCCATGAGGAACAACGCCGAGGTGCCGTCCACGTCGACGGTGCGCCCGACCAGGGCCAGGGGACGCCGGCCACCGGGGCGCAGCCCGGCGTACGTGGCGTCGTCCTCGACACGCGCCGTCTCGTACCCCCGGAAGACCGACGGTGGCCGCGCGCCCGGCGGCCGGGCCTGCCACAGCTCGTGGCGCAGCGCGGCCAGCTCGTCGGCGGCGGCGTGCGCGTCGGGGAAGCGCACGACGGTGTCCGCGCCGACCGCGCCGGCCGCGGTGTTGAGCACGGCGGAGCCGACGGGCAGGGTGCCGGCGGTGGCGTTCAGCGGGTCGAGAACGCCGCCTCCGCCCGGCAGCGCGACCCGGAGCGCGAACTGCCCGAAGATGGCTTCCGCCCGGCCGTAGAGGGCCTCGATGCCGGTCATGCTCTGGCTGGCCAGCACCAGGTGCACCCCGTACGAGCGACCCTTGCGGGCCAGCTCCTCCAGCAGGTCGACCGACTGCCGGGCCAGCGCGTCGTTGCCGGCCAGCAGCACGTGGAACTCGTCGATCACCGCGACGACGCGGGGCAACGGGGTGTCGCGGGGCAGGTCGGCGAGTTTGGTGACGCCGTGCCGCTTGAGGGCGGTGGCCCGCCGTTGCAGCTCGCGGCGCAGGTCGCGGAGCACCGCGACGCCGTACTCCCGGTCGGACTCGATGCCGACGGCCCGCGCGTGCGGCAGCCAGGACGGGTCACGGCCGGTGGGCACGAACTCGGTGAAGCTGACGCCCTCCTTGAAGTCGAGGAGGTAGAGCTGGAGTTCGGCCGGGGAGTAGCGGGCGGCCAGCCCGTACAGGACGTCGAGCAGGAAGACCGTCTTGCCGGCGCCGGTGCGCCCGCCGACCAGCCAGTGCGGGGTGGCATCGTCGAAGGCGACGGTGACCGGATCCCGGCCGGCCCGGCCGACCACCGTGCGCAGGCCCGCGACGGACGACTCGGCCCAGCGCCGCTCGGGCAGCAGGTCGGCGAAGCCGACGGCGTCGCCGTGCCGGACGGCCGCGCCGAGGTGGGCGGCGAGGGCGGCCACGGAGGCGGCCGGCGGGTCGCCGTCGAGGAGCACCGGGGCGGCGAGACCGGTGCCGTCGGAGCTGAGCGGGACGCCGGGCGGGTCGGCGACGTGCGCGTACCGCTCGGAGAGCCGGACCTGCGTGGCGGCGCCGAGCTGCGGGTGCGGGTCGGCGGACGCGGCCGGCGGGTGCCCGGCGGCCAGGACGCAGACGGCGGCATCCGGTCCGGCGTGGGTGAGCGCGGCGAGCCGGGCCGCCGCGCGCGGCGACGGGGCGGAGGCCGCGACGACCAGCAGCAGCTCCTGGTCGGCCCGGCCGGCGTGTCGGGCCGTACGCGCGTGCGTCTCGGCGGCGTCGAGCAGCGCGGCGACCTCGTCGTCGGTGGTCGCGGGCGGGTCCAGCACGCCGGCGTCGACCAGCGGCCGCAGCGGCCCGAAGGTGGCGCCGAGCGCGGCGGTGTCGATGCCGGCGACGCGCACGCCACCGGGCGGGGCGGTGGCCAGCAGCCGCAGGACGACCGCGCGGAGCAGCCCGGCCACCCGGGGATCGCGGGCGTCGCCGTCGACGGCGAGGTGAGCGCCACCGCCGAGCGGGACGAGGACGGGGAAGCCACCGTCGGGCGTGGACGCCTCACCGAGCCGGACCGGCACCGGGGTGGCGGCGACCGGGGTGGCGCCGGGTGTCGGCGCGGCGAGCGCGGCGCCCAGGTGGGCCAGCCGGGCCACCGCGTCGGCGGGCCCGGCGGGGCCGGCCGGTGGCGGTGCGGCCTCCAGTGCCCGACGGGCGGTGTCGAGATGGGACCGGGCCGCCCGGTGGGCCGCCACCGCCTGCCCGTACGCCGACGCGAGCCTGCCCACGTGCCGTGCTCCCGTCGCCTCGCCCCGCCTGGTCCGGGAAACCCTAGCCGACCCCGCCGATCCCGGGACAGTCCGAAGCGGACATGTCGCCGACGGACACGCCGGGTCAGCGGCCGGGTGCCGGTACGACGGCGCAGGCGGCCGGTTGGGGACGGTCCGCGGCGCCGCAGTGGTACACCTCGACGGGTTCGGTCGCCACGTCGGGCACCCGCTCGACCCGCAGGAGGGCGAGGCGCTTGTCCACCGGTTCGCCGGAGTCCGGCGGGTACCGGATCAGACCGGCCACCCCCGGGTAGCCCTGGCCGGCGTTCTGCCGTAGCACCTCGGCGTGCACGGCGACCGGGTTGACCGAGGTCGGCTCCCAGCGTTGGCGCGGGCCGGCGTGGTGCAGCCGGGCGGCCAGGCTCTCCAGCGCCCGCACCACCATCATCGAGGCGTCGTACGCCAGGCTGACCCGCTCGCCGACGGGGTGCGGGCGGTCCGGTCGGCAGCGCGGCGGATCGAGCAGGTCGCCGGCCTGGATCCAGGTGAGGAAGCTGGATCTGGCCTCGTCCCGCCGGTCCTGGGCGGCCCGCAGCGCCGTACAGGTGCCGAGCGCGGCCTTCGAGACGTACGTGACCGGCACGTTGCCCGGCGCGGCGGCCCGCAGGCCCGGGTTGGCCATGTAGCGGTTGACCGAGTCGTCGCCGACCAGGTGCTTCGGCGGGTCGTCGCCGCACTCGCGCAGCGCGCGGAGGAAACCGTCGAACTCCGACCAGCGTCCGGCGTAGAAGAGCAGGCCGTCGAAGCCGCACTCGACGGTCAGTCGTCGGCCGGTGCGCCACTCCTCCAGCCGGGTGAGCCGGGGGCCGAGACGCTGCTTCAGCCCGTCCACCAGGGTGCCGACGTAGAGGTCCTCGGCCAGGGAGCTGTTCTCCCCGGAGGTCCAGTAGACGTGTGTCTCGTCGACCTTCAGGACCTGCCGGGCGTACGCGTCGACCATCTCCACCTGGTCCGCGTTGGGCGCGGAGACCTGGAGGTAGAGCCGTGAGTTGGCGTCGATGCGGTCGGCCGACAGGGTCGGTGCGAGCACGGGCAGCCCGATCCGGTTGAGTTCGCGCAGTGCCCGGGCGGTGGTGGTGCGGCTGTCCACCAGACCGACGACGCCGAGGACGGTCCGGTCGTCGCGGGCCAGCTCGGCGAGCATCGCCACGGCCCGGTCCGCGTGGCGCATCTGCCGGCCGCCGTTGGCGACCACGATCCGCAGCAGCGCCGCGCCGTCGGCACCCGCGGACTCCTTCAGCAGCGCGTACTGCGCCGTCGCCATCCCCTCCAGCTCCTCCCGCTCGGACACGTAGGACTCCTCGTCCGCGCGGGTCCGGTTGCCGGTGAGCGTGCCCAGGTAGACCAGGGTCAGGTAGGGCCGGCGGTGCTGGCTGCGTTCCCAGACCTCCTCGGCGGCGCGGTTCTGCGCGAAGATTCGCTCCTGGACGGTCCGCAGCGCGTCCTGTCCCGGGTCGTCGTTGAAGACCTGAGCGGCGCTGTCGCTGTAGCCGACGCACTCCCCCTCGACCAGTTCGACCGCGATCCGGCCCCCGGTCGGCGAGGGGTGGCAGCCCGGTCCCCAGCGGGTGCCGGCCCACGCGCCACCGGCGGCCAGCACCGCCAGGGCCACCGCCGCCGGCAGGAAACGCCGCGACCACCACGGCGGCTCGGGGGCGCTGAAGGGACGCAGGCCACCACGCGGGGGCGGGCCGGCCTCCGCCGCGTCGGGCCGCAGCACGACCAGCCAGGCCGCCGCGCGCCGCAGCCGGCGCATCTCGGGCAGGGCCTCCGACCATTCCTGGTACGCCTCGTCGGCGTCGGCGAGCGGGTGCGGGGCGGGCAGCTCCGGCGGGGGTACGTCCCCGGCCGCGACGACGAGCAGCGGGTCGTTGCGGCCGGTCTCGTTGCGGACGTCACCGAGCAGTCGGACCAGCACGTGCCCGAGGTTGCCGGGGCTCACGTGGTCCAGCAGCAGCACCGGGTAGGCGGTGCGGCGCCAGTCCGACGGCCGCCACGGTCGACGCCGGTACGCCTGCCGCAGGTCCTCCAGGAACGCGTGCAGCAGCAGCTTGTTCACCTGGTCGGGCTGCTCGCCGTCGCGCCAGCCGGCGGTGAGGCGCTCGGCGAAGCCGAGGAACGTCACCGACTGCCGGGGCGCGAGGTACTGCTGGCGCATGAACCACCGGTAGTGCCGCCCCAGCACCGGCACCCGCCCGGAGACGGCCAGCCGGAACACCACCCCGGGCACCGCGTGCCGGACCAGCCACAGCACGAGCTGCGACACGACGGACACCGCGTCCCCACCGACGGGCACCGCGTCGGCCGCACCGCGCGGCCCGCGCCGGTCGCGCAGCCGGCGGACCAGCGCGGCCCGTCCGTCGTCGGCGTCGACGGCCAGGCTGAGGCTCTGGTGCATCAGCCAGTCGGCCAGCGGATAGTGCCGGAACCGCAGCCGCGCCGTCCCGAACGCCTCCAGCGACAGCTGCCGGTGCAGGTCCCGCAGCAGGGCGGGCACGTCGGTGCCGGCTGGCTGCGCGGCGATGTCCAGCACGGCGTGCGGGACGCGTCGGCGCTGTCCCTGCCCGAGGAAGCGGCGCAGCAGCGCCATCAGGTCGCCACCGGGGCCGGTGTCGGGGTCGGTGTCGGGGCGGACCAGCCAGAGCAGCGGTGGTCGCCGGTCGCCGCGGCGGGGTCGCCGCAGCAGCCGGGCCAGCAGCCCGAGGAACTCCGTGGCCCCGGCGGGAAGCCGGTCCCGGCCCGCGGGCAGCTGCCTGGATGTGGTCACGTCCCGCATGGACACCCCCGATCGGTGGCACGCCGTGGTCGTCCGATCCACCCAGTGTGCCGGGCGCCGGCAAGCAGCGGCCGGCGGTCCTGACCGGACCGTCGGCCGCCGTGCGGTGGAATCAGCCGGTGACGGCGTTCAGCGCGGGCAGGTAGCCGTAGCGGTATCCGTCGGAGTCCGGGTGGTACGCCTCGATGACGCCGGTGACGTCACGGATCCACGGGTCGCTCGCGCAGACGCCGTGGCCGGCGAAGTAGGGGCGGGTGTCGGCGAAGGTGGCACCGGCGGCGGCCGCCCGGCCGGCGATGACCGTGGCGAGCACGTCGGCGGCCTCGTTGAGGATCGTCCGCTTGTACGTGCTCATCGCGAGCAGCCCGCAGTAGTTGGTCTCGAACAGGCGCGGGTATCCCAGCACGATCAGCCGGGCGTTGGGCGCACGGTTGCGGATCGCGGCGTACGTGGCGTCGAGCCGGCCGGGGAGGGTTCCGGTGGCGAACGCCTTCGCCTCGTTGACCGCGTTGGTGCAGCTCGATGTGCTGCCGAACCGGCAACTGGTGATCACGTCGGCGAAACCGGCGTCGTTGCCGCCGATCGTGATGGTCACCAGGGTGGTGCTCGTGCTCAGCGCGCTGACCTGGTTGTTGATGACGTCGGCGGTCACGGCGCCGCCGCAGGCGGGGAACTTGAAGCTGGTCACCGCGTTGGCCGAGGCCCAGATCGGCGCGTACGACTTCTGGCTGCGCAAGCAGCCGGACAGATCGTACGGACCGGCGCCGACGCCGGAGGAGTAGGAGTCGCCGAGGGCGACGTAGTTGATGGTGGCGGCCTGCGCGGTGCCGGGGACGAGCACGGCGCCCAGGGTTGCGGTGAGGACGGCGACCAGCGCGGCGAGGGCGCGGGCCAGCGGGCGGTGGGGCATGACGGACCTCCACAGGACAGGGGTGGTGGGATCCTGTGACCGCGCGCGTGGCCAGGGGTGCAACGGTTGTTACTAGCCGGTAATGCTATCGGAACATTGAGATCAATGGAACAACGGCGCCGGCACCGGGCTCACGCCGAGCCCGGTGCCGCGGACCGCTGCCGGTGGTCGTCGGTCAGGCGGCCTGGGTGCTCCGGTAGAGCGCCTCGACGGCGCTGCCGAAGTACGGGCCCCACATCATGGTCGGGTGGTCGGTGTAGATGAAGCTGTTCACGGAGTTGACGTATCCGATGCCGCGGGAGGTGTCGAAGGCGAACAACCACGGGCCGCCGCTGGATCCGGGGGTCATGTCACACGTCATTCCCTGCGACTGCGTCCCTCCGATGGTGTCCGGGAACACCGTGCTCGCGCAGGCGATGAGCCGCTGTCCGTCGAACGGAGGGCCGCTCGGGTACCCGAAGGCGTGCATGAAGGCGTTGCGCGGTTCGTTGAAGGTGATCCCCTGGGCGCCGACGGTGTCGGCGAGGTCGCGCCCGTTGAGCGGGTTCATCAGCGCGATGCCCACGTCGTAGTTGAAGTCGCTCCTGCTGGTCCACTTGTTGAGGGCGTGCAGCGAGCGGGCCGTGAACGTCCCGACCGGCCGGACGCCGTCGCGGTACGCCGGCACGAAGACGAAGTTCTCGAAGAAGCCCGTGTTTCCCTGCCAGTCGACGACGCCGTGCACACAGTGCCCGGCGGTGACGACCATGTCCTTGTTCGCGCTCGACACGACGCTGCCTGAGCACACCCACTCGTAACCCAGGCGGGTGAAGAAGACCTTGCCCGTGGTCCACGCCACGGTGCCCCCACCGGTCCACTCGATCGACGACGCCAGGGCGCGCGCGGCGGGCGATGCGGGCGCGGGGGTGGGGGCGACGACGGTCGGCCTGCCTCCGGGCCGAGGGGCGGCGGTGGACCTGGCGGGGGCGACGACGTCGGCGGGCCGGGCGGCCCGCATCCGGGCCGGAGTCCAGTAGTCGGTGATCCTGCGTTGTTCCGCCGTGTCGTCGGCGGCGCGGTGGGTGACGACGCCGGCACCGCGCGCCTCCGGTGCTGCGGCACCGGGGCGGTCCCCGGCCGTCGCCGGGCCGGCACCCGCCAGCACGGATGCCACCCCCACCAGAGTGATCAGTCCGACCCGTAGGACGTTCACGTGGCCTCCCGCCAGGCTCGGGCGCCGACCGGTCAGCGCCGGGTACGAGCGGCAGGACACGCCACCACCGATACGCGAGCGAGGCGCCGGCTGCCGTCGCCCGAAGTATTCATCGTCGACCTTGAACATGCAAGACCGTCGATATCATCCGGGTTGACCGCACCCACCGGCCGACAGCGGCACAGGTGATCCGGGCCGCTGACCGGGGCAGGCCAGGTCAGCGGCCCGGGGCGTGGACGGCGGGGCTAGCGGACGGCGAGGGGCTGGGCCGACGCGGTCACCGGGGCCGCGAGCGTGCCGACCCCGCCGAGGTACGCGTGGATGGCGGCGGCCGCCGCCCGCCCCTCGGCGATGGCCCAGACGATCAGGGACGCCCCACGGTGCATGTCGCCGGCGACGAAGACGCCGTCGGCGTCGGTCTGCCAGTCCGCTCGGGCGTCCACCGCGCCGCGGGCGTTGCGGGTCACACCGAACTGGTCGAGCAACGGCTGTTCCTCGGTGCCCTCGAAGCCGATCGCCAGCAGCACCAGGTCGGCCGGGATCTCGCGCTCCGAACCGGGCAGCGCGGTGACGATCCGCCGGCCGTCCTTCTTCTCCACGGTCACCTCGGCGATCCGTACCGCCCGGACCTGACCGGTGCCGTCGTCCACGAACTCCTGCACGGCGACGGCGAACACCCGCTCGCCGCCCTCCTCGTGCGCGGGGTAGCTGCGCAGGAGCCAGGGCCACGTCGGCCACGGGTCCCGGGCCTCGTCGCGGGTGTGCGGCGGCTCCGGGTAGAGGTCCAACTGGTGTACGCCGGCCGCGCCCTGCCGGTGGGCCACGCCGAGGCAGTCCGCGGCCGTGTCACCACCGCCGATGATCACGATGTGCCTACCGTGGGCGTCGATCGGAGTCCCGTCGGGCAGCACGGCAAGCGCCGGGCGGCCCTCCCCTGCGGCGGCGACCACCCTGTTCGCCGCCACCAGGTGGTGCATCGCCTGGTGCACGCCGCGCAGGTGCCGTCCCGGGGTCCCCGGGGTGTCCCGACCCTGCAGAGCCCCGCAGGCGAGCAGCACCGCGTCGTGCTCGGCGCGCAACTGCTCGGCGGTGACGTCGACGCCGACGTTCACCCCGGTACGGAAGCGCACCCCCTCGGCGGACAGCTGGGCCAGCCGCTGGTCGATGTGCCGCTTCTCCAGCTTGAAGTCGGGGATGCCGTACCGGAGCAGGCCACCGATCGCGTCGTCGCGCTCGTACACCGTCACGGCGTGACCGGCGCGCGCGAGCTGCTGCGCGGCGGCGAGCCCGGCGGGCCCGGATCCGACCACGGCCACCGACCGGCCGGACGGCGCCGGCACCGGCCGGGGCCGCAGCGCTCCGCGCGCCGCGGCCGCGTCGGCGATCTCGACCTCGACCTGCTTGATGGTGACCGGCTCGCCGCCGCCGATGCCCAGGACGCACGCCGCCTCGCACGGCGCCGGGCAGAGCCGGCCGGTGAACTCCGGAAAGTTGTTGGTGGCGTGCAGCGACTCCACCGCGGCGTCCCAGTTGCCGGTGCGGACCAGGTCGTTCCAGTCCGGGATGCGATTACCGAGAGGACAGCCGGCTGTGTCGCTGTGGCAGAACGGGATGCCGCAGTCCATGCAGCGGGTCGCCTGTTCCCGGACCAGATCCTCACCGGCCGGCGGGTAGACCTCCCGCCAGTCGCTGATCCGCACCGGTACCGGCCGGCGGGCCGGGAGCCGCCGGTTGTAGCGCAGGAAACCGTTCGGGTCAGGCACGAGCCACCTCCTGGGCGACCGCCCGCGGGGCGGGCGGCAGCGGCGCGGCCGGCGCCGCGAGTGCGCTCATGACCGCGTCGTCGACGTCACGGCCGGCGGCTTCGGCGGCCCGCATGATCTCCAGCACCCGGCGGTAGTCCCGGGGCACCACCGCGGTGAACTCCTCCACCGCCTCCGGCCAGCGCTTGAGCAGCGACTCGGCGACCGCCGAGTCGGTCTCGGCGAAGTGCCGCTGCACCAGCTCGTGCAGCACCGACCGTTCCTCCTCGCGCAGCGGCGCCAGGTCGACCAGCTCGGTGTTGACCCGGCGACGGTCCAGGTTCCACACGAACGCGGTGCCACCGGACATGCCGGCCGCGAAGTTGCGCCCGGTCTGGCCGAGCACCACCACCGTGCCGCCGGTCATGTACTCGCAGCCGTGGTCGCCGACACCCTCGACGACCGCCGACGCACCGGAGTTGCGGACCGCGAACCGCTCCCCCACCCGGCCCCGCAGGAAGACCTCACCCGAGGTGGCGCCGTACAGGATGGTGTTGCCCGCGATGATCTGGTCCTCGGCACGCTCACCGGGCCCGGCGTCGCCGTCGACGAAGGGCGCGGCGTCGTCCGGGCGGACGACGAGCCGGCCGCCGGAGAGGCCCTTGCCGACGTAGTCGTTGACGTCGCCGTACAGCCGCAGGGTGACCCCGCGCGGCAGGAACGCGCCGAACGACTGACCGGCGGTGCCCCGCAGGTCGAACTCGATGGTGTCGGTGGGCAGGCCGGTGCCGCCGAAGCGTCGGGTGACCTCGCCCCCGAGCATCGCGCCGACGCTGCGGTGCTCGTTGCGCACCGCGACCTCGACCCGGACCGGGGTGCCGTCGGCCAGCGCCGGGGCGGCGAGCGCGATCAGCTCGTTGTCCAGGGCCTGGTCCAGGCCGTGGTCCTGCGCGCGTACGCCGCGCCGCGCGGCGTCGGCCGGCAGCTCCGGCAGGTGCAGGACCGGGCGGAGGTCCAACCCGCCGGCCTTCCAGTGGTCGATGGCCGGGGTGAGGTCGAGCAGCTCGGTCTGCCCGATCGCCTCCTCGATCGAGCGCAGGCCCAACTCGGCCAGGTAGCCGCGGACCTCCTCGGCGAGGAAGAGGAAGAAGTTCTCCACGAACTCCGGCCTGCCGGTGAAGCGCTCGCGCAGCACCGGGTTCTGGGTGGCGATGCCGACCGGACAGGTGTCCAGGTGGCAGACCCGCATCATCACGCAGCCCTCGACGATGAGCGGCGCGGTGGCGAAGCCGAACTCCTCGGCCCCGAGCAGGGCCGCGACCAGCACGTCCCGGCCGGTCTTGAGCTGACCGTCGACCTGCACGGTGACCCGGTCCCGCAGCTTGTTCAGCAGCAGCGTCTGCTGCGCCTCGGCCAGGCCCAGCTCCCACGGGGTGCCGGCGTGCTTGAGCGAGTTCAGCGGGGAGGCGCCGGTGCCGCCGTCGTGGCCGGAGATGAGGATGACGTCGGCCTTGAGCTTCGCCACGCCGGCCGCCACGGTGCCGACGCCGACCTCGCTGACCAGCTTGACGTGCACCCGCGCGGCCGGGTTGACGCACTTCAGGTCGTGCACCAGCTGGGCGAGGTCCTCGATGGAGTAGATGTCGTGATGCGGCGGCGGTGAGATCAGGCCGACGCCCGGCGTGGCGTGGCGGGTCCGGGCGATCCACGGCCAGACCTTGTTGCCGGGCAGCTGGCCCCCCTCGCCGGGCTTGGCGCCCTGGGCCATCTTGATCTGGATGTCGTCGGCGTTGACCAGGTACTCGCTGGTGACGCCGAACCGGCCGCTGGCGATCTGCTTGACCGCGGAGCGGCGGGCCGGGTCGTGCAGCCGCTCGACGTCCTCGCCGCCCTCGCCGGTGTTGGACTTGCCGCCGAGGCGGTTCATCGCGATCGCCAGGGTCTCGTGCGCCTCCGCCGAGATCGACCCGTACGACATCGCGCCGGTGGCGAACCGCTTGACGATCTCGCTGGCCGGCTCGACCTCCTCGATCGGCACCGGGGGCCGTACGCCGGTGCGCAGGGTGAACAGGCCACGCAGCGAGCCCGCCTTCGCGGCCAGCTCGTCGACCTTGGCGGTGTACCGGCGGAAGACGTCGTACTGGCCGCTGCGGGTGGCGTGCTGGAGCAGGAAGACCGTCTCCGGGTTGAACAGGTGCAGCTCGCCCTCGCGACGCCACTGGTACTCGCCGCCGACCTCCAGCCGGTCGGACGTCTCCGTGCCGGGGGCGGGCCAGGCCCGCCCGTGCCGGGCGGCCACCTCGGCGTGGATCTCGTCCAGTCCGATGCCACCGATCTTGCTCGGCGTGCCCCGGAAGTAACGCTGGACGAGCCGGGTGTCCAGGCCGACCGCCTCGAAGACCTGCGCGCCGCAGTACGACGACACGGTCGAGATGCCCATCTTGGACATGATCTTCAGGACGCCCTTGCCGAGGCCCTTGACGTAGTTGCGGACCGCCCTCGCCGCGTCCAGACCGACCAGCGCGCCGGTGGCGATCATGTCCTCGACCGATTCGAAGGCCAGGTACGGGTTGACCGCCGCGGCGCCGTACCCGATGAGCACGGCGGCGTGGTGCACCTCGCGGCAGTCGCCGGACTCGACGATCAGTGCCACCTGCGTACGCGTCTGCTCGCGCACCAGGTGCTGGTGCACCGCGGCGGTGAGCAGCAGCGACGGGATCGGGGCCAGGTCGGCGTTGGAGTCCCGGTCGGAGAGCACCAGGATGCGGACGCCGTCCTCGATCGCCTCGGAGACGTGCCGGCAGATCTCGGTCAACCGGGCCTTGATGCCGGCCCCGCCCTCGCGGATCCGGTAGAGCCCGGAGACCCGGACCGCCTTGAAGCCGGGCAGGTCACCGTCCTCGTCGATGGAGAGGATCTTGGCCAGCTCGTCGTTGTCGATCACCGGGTACGGCAGGACGATCTGCCGGCAGCTCGCCGCCCCCGGGTCGAGCAGGTTGCCCTCCGGCCCGATGGTCGACGCCAGGCTGGTCACCAGCTCCTCCCGGATGGCGTCCAGGGGCGGGTTGGTGACCTGGGCGAAGAGCTGGTGGAAGTAGTCGTACAGCAGCCGCGGCCGGGTCGACAGCGGCGAGATCGGGGTGTCGGTGCCCATCGAGCCGATCGGCTCGGCGCCGGCCCGCGCCATCGGCGCGAGCAGGATCTTCAGCTCCTCCTCGGTGTAGCCGAAGGTCTGCTGCCGGCGGCGCACCGAGTCGTGGGTGTAGACCATGTGCTCACGGGCCGGCAGGTCGTCCAGCTCGATCAGGCCCGCGTGCAGCCACTCGTCGTACGGCTGCGCGGCGGCCAGCTCGGCCTTGATGTCCTCGTCGTGCACGATCCGGCCGGCCACGGTGTCGACCAGGAACATCTTCCCCGGCTGGAGACGGCCCTTGGCCACCACCCGCGCCGGGTCCAGGTCGAGCACGCCGGCCTCGCTGCCGAGCACCACGAGCCCGTCGTCCGTACGCCACCAGCGGCCCGGGCGCAGGCCGTTGCGGTCCAGCACCGCGCCGACGATCTCGCCGTCGGTGAAGGCGACCGAGGCCGGCCCGTCCCACGGCTCCATCAGGCTGGCGTGGAAGCGGTAGAACGCCCGCTTGTCCGGGCGCATGTCCGGGTCGTTCTCCCAGGCCTCCGGAATCATCATGAGCACCGCGTGCGGCAGGCTCCGCCCGGCCAGGTGCAGCAGCTCCAGGACCTCGTCGAAGTTCGCCGAGTCGGACGCCGCCGGCGTGCACACCGGGAAGACCCGGCGGATGTTGCCGGGCAGGTTCGGGGTGCGCAGCAGCGCCTCCCGGGCCTGCATCCAGTTGCGGTTGCCGCGGATCGTGTTGATCTCACCGTTGTGGGCGATGAAGCGGTACGGGTGCGCCAGCGGCCACGACGGAAACGTGTTGGTGGAGAACCGGGAGTGCACCAGCGCGATCGCGCTGTCCACCCGCTCGTCGGTCAGCTCCGGGTAGAACGCGGGCAGCTGGTCGGGGGTCAGCATGCCCTTCCAGACCATGGTCCGCCCGGACAGCGACGGGAAGTACGCCGGCACGCCCCGCTCGGCGGACTCCCGCTCGGCCTGCTTGCGGACGCAGAACGCCACCCGCTCCAGGTCGAGGCCGCCCAGCGGCGAGCCGGCCGGACCGGCGGGCGAGTCGGTGAGCCGGTGCGCGCCGAGGAAGAGCTGCCGGACCCGGGGCATCGCCGCGAGGGCGGTTTCGCCGAGGCCGCTCGCGTCGACCGGCACGTCCCGCCAGCCGAGCACGTCGGCGCCCTCGACCAGCGCGTACTTCTCCACCACCCGGCGGGCGCGCGCCTCGTCGGCGTCGTCGTCGGGAAGGAACACCAGGCCGGTGGCGTACTGGCCGGCCGGCGGCAGGGGAAAGTCGACGACCGCGCGCAGGAACGCGTCCGGCACCTGGATCATGATGCCCGCGCCGTCGCCGGTGTTGTGCTCCGCGCCCCGGGCGCCCCGGTGGTCCAGTCGGCAGAGCGCACCGAGGCCGCTGGCCACGACCGCGTGCGAGCGCCGGCCGTGCAGGTCCGCCACGAAGGCCACGCCGCAGGCGTCGTGCTCGAACGCGGGATCGTAGAGCCCGGCCGCGGCGGCGGCGGCATCGTGCGGGGCCGGCTGCGGGATATGCGGGTACGGAAAGGCCACCGGGCCTCCTGTCGTCACTCAGGATGGTTCTCTGGGTGGGGACGACGTCGGCCCTCAGCGGTCTATTGAGTCTACGTTAGGGGGGTCGGCGCAAGGCCAGTGCAGATTGATCACACCTTCCAGAGTCTGGGACGTGTAGTCTCGCGCGGTGGATCCGCTGCACAAGGACCTCTTCGACCGGTTGGAACGTTTCTACGACGGTGTGCCCCGGGACGTGGCGCGCGCGGAGGAACACGGCTCCCTGGTGCTCTTCGTCCGCGAGGGGGCCGGTTGGCCGTTCTACGCCCGCCCCCGGCTCGATGCCGCCGACCCGCCCTCGCTGGCCGACGTGTCGTCGGTTCGGGAACGGCAACGGGACCTGGGGCTGCCCGAGGCGTTCGAGTGGGTGCACGAGACCACCCCGGACCTGCTCCCGGTGGTCCGCTCGGCCGGCCTGTCGGTGCTGGAGGCGCCCCTGATGGTGCTCGACCCGGCCGCGTGCGCGGACCCGGCGACGCTCACCGACGTACCGCTGCGGACGCTGGACCCCGACGCGCCCAGCTTCGTCGCCGACGTGGCCGCGCGCCGCGCGGTGGCCGCGGTCGGCTTCTCCACCCCCGGCACCGGTCGCGGCGACGCCGGGCCGGCGCAGCGGGACGCCGCGCTCACCGAGTTGGACGCGGCGGCGGTGGACGAGGAGCGGACGCGGATCGCCGACGGGCGTCGACTGTCGGTGCTGGCCGAGACCCCCACCGAGGGAGCGCTGGCCAGCGGGATGGCGATGCGGGTCGGCGACGTGGCCGAGATCGCCGGGGTGGCCACCCTGCCGGCGGCCCGCCGGCGCGGCCTCGGCGCGGCGGTCACCGCGCTGCTCGCCCGCGAACTGCTCGCCGCCGGCACCGACCTCGTCTTCCTCTCCGCCGGCAGCGAGGAGATCGCCCGGGTCTACCTGCGGGTCGGCTTCCGTCGCGTCGGCACCGCCTGCATCGCCGAACCCGCCGCCGCCGTGGTCGGCTGACCCCACCGCGCCCACCGCCGCGCGTCGCCGTTCCGGCGACGCGTGCCCCGCGTGGTCAGGCCGGCGGACGCCACTGGGCGGCGGACGCGGCCGCGCTGCTCAGCAGGCGAGGGTTGATCGTCCCGAGCGCCGCGTCGCGGGCGCGCAGCGCCAGCCGCCCGCGCGCCTGGAGCACCGCCGACATGCGGCGGGTCTGCCGGACCACCGACGCCGCGCGGGGCCGGCGCACCCGGTCGTACGCGGACACGGCGTCGGGCAGCCGCGCCTCCCGCAGCATCGAGGCGAGGGTCGCGGCGTCCTCGAAGGCCAGGCAGGAGCCCTGTCCCAGGTGCGGCGGCATGGCGTGCGCGGCGTCGCCGAGCAGCACCACACCACCCGGACCGGCCGGAAAGCCGTACGACCGGGGCAGCGGCCGCAGCTCGCGGATCTCCTGCTGGACGACGTCGGCGGGGTCGGTCGCGTCGAGCAGGTCGGCGATCGGGGCGGGCCAGCCGGCGTACCAGCGCTTGAGCAGGGCGAGCTGTGTCTCCGGGGACTCCGGACGGGGTGCACCCGCCGCGGTGGCCACCCAGTAGATGCCGCCCCGGCTGGACGCACCGGACGAGCCGCGCTCGCCCAACGACGCCGCCACGAAGCGGTAGCCGGCGCCGAGGACCTCGCCGGTCGGTGGCGCACCGGCGGGCAGCCGGGGCGCCCGGTACCAGGGGATCACCGCCCGCCAGGCGGCCGAACCGGAGCTGACCACGCTCGCCTCCGGCGCGAGCTGCCGACGGACCGCGCTGTCGATGCCGTCCGCGCCGACGACCAGGTCGGCTTCGAGGACGTGACGGCCGTCGCCCACCGACGGGCGCTGCCCGGGCTCCGCGCGTACCGTCCGCACCGTCACCCCGGTGCGCAGCTCGACGCCGTCGCCGAGGCCGGCGATCAGCGCGTCGTGAAGGTCCTCCCGGTGCACGACGACCGGCATCCGGTCGGCCGGGGTGGGTCGGGGCTGCACGAGCCAGTGGCCGTCCGGCCGGCGGACCCCACCGTCGGGCAGCGCGGTGGCGATGGCCTCCAGGCCGGCACCCAGGCCGAGGGCACGCAGTGCGCGTACCCCGTTGGGCCAGAGCACCACGGCCGTCGGCTCCGGGCGGACCCGGTCGGCGCGTTCCAGCAGGGTGACCCGCCAGCCGGACCGGGCCAGCGCGCCGGCGACCGCCAGGCCACCGATCCCCGCGCCCACCACCACCGCGCTCCGCATGCGGCTTCCCTCGCTCAGCTGTCGCGGTCGGCGGGCCGGGACCCGGCGGCGTCCGCCGCCGCGGTGTCGGTCGGGCCGTCGTCCGCCGCTGTGGCGTCGAGGTCGGCGGGCCGGTCGGGGGCCGGCACCTCGCCGGTCTCCCGCCATCGCCGGAACTGCTCCTCGCTGACCACCCGGTAGCCCTCCGGCGCCTCCGGCCGGGCGCCGGCCTCCCGCGCCGACAGGTCCACCTGGGAGACGTCGGAGTCGGCGGCGGCCGGCACTCCGGTGGCCGCCGGACCGACGGGCACCAGGTACTCGCGGGGGCCGCGGACCCGGATGAAGTAGACCAGGCCGCCGAGGAAGACCAGTGCGGCCGTCCAGACATTCAGGCGTACGCCGAGGATGGTGTTCGCCTCGTCGGTACGCATCAGCTCGATCCAGAAGCGGCCGGCGGTGTACCCCATCACGTACAGCGCGAACGCGCGTCCCCGGCCGAGCCGCAGCCGCCGGTCGAGCACCACGACGAGGGCGGCCACGCCGACGTTCCACAGCGCCTCGTAGGCGAAGGTGGGGTGGTACAGACCCGGTTCGAGGATCGGCTGGCCGGCGTCGTCGCGCAGCGCCTGCCCGGGGTTGTCCGGGTCCATCCGGTGGATCTCCAGACCCCACGGCAGGGTGGTCCGGCCGCCGTACAGCTCGTTGTTGAACCAGTTGCCCAGCCGCCCGATGGCCTGGGCCAGCGCGAGGCCCGGCGCGACCGCGTCGGCCACCACCGCGAACGGGATGCCGAGCTGCCGGGCGGCGATCCACACGCCGACCGCACCACCGGCGACCGCGCCCCAGATGCCGAGACCGCCCTCCCAGACGTAGAACGCCTTGAGCGGCTCACCACCGGTGCCGAAGTACTTCTCGGGGGAGGTGATCACGTGGTAGATCCGGGCGCCGATGATGCCGGTCGGCACCGCCCAGACCGCGATGTCGAGCACCGCCCCGGGAGCGACGCCGCGCTGCCGCAGCCGGCGCTCGGTGACCCAGCAGGCCACGACGATGCCGACGATGATGCACAGTGCGTACGCCCGGAGCGGAAAGGGTCCGAGCTGCCACACGGCGGTGCTGGGGCTGGGCAGGGCCGCCTGGGGGGTCAGCGAGGCGAGGGTCACGGGTGCACACGCTACCGCCGCGGGGCCCTCCCGCGGCACCCCGGTCGGACACTTCAGCGACTCCCATGACTTCCGGTGGCCGTCGCCGTAGGCTCCGGAGCCATGAGCACGCTCACCTGGGCGGTCGCCGCGGTGGTCACGGACGAGGCCGGGCGGGTGCTGCTCTGCCGGCAGGGTCCGGGGCCGCGCCGGTACGCGCTGCCCGGCGGCCGGCTACGCCGGGACGAGAGCCCGGTGCACGCCGCCGCCCGCGACATCCGGGCCGAGACCGGCTGGGAGGTCGAGCTGGTGGACCTGGTCGGGCTCTACCACCTCGCCGCGGAGGCCACCGGCCGTCCGGACTGCGGCCCGCCGCCGGACGTCCTCGTGCACGTCTTCCGGGCCCGGACGCGGGGCACGGCGCCGACCGGCGACCCGCTCGGGGGCTGTCACCTCTCCTGGCACGACCCGACGGCGCTGCCCGAGGTGTTGACCCCGACGACCCGGGCCGCCCTCACCGACGCCCTGGCCGGCCGCTCCGGCGTCCTCCGCCCCACGACCAGCCCCACCCGTCCCCCGGGCCAACGCCCCGGCACCCCGACCGACGAACCAGCCCACCCCTGACCCGCCGCCCCGCCCCGCCCCGCCCCTCTCCTCCCGCGATCTTGCACTTTCGGACGCCGCATACAGGGCATTTCCGCCCGAACCGGCGACACAAAGTGCAAGATCGCGAGGACAAGGGGGCCGAGGGGTGGGGAGGGGGGTCAGCGGGTGGGGGTGCGGACGCCTTCGGCCAGGTCGGCGCTGAGGGTGCGCAGGGCGGTCAGGCCGGCGGCCTGGTCCTCGGCGTCCAGCACGCAGCGCACGAGTGCACTGCCCACGATGACGCCGTCCGCGTACCCGGCGACCGTGCCGGCCTGCGCGCCGGTCCCCACACCCAGGCCCACGCCGACCGGCAGGTCGGTGACCGCCCGGACCCGGGAGACCAGGACCGGCGCGGCGTCGGAGGTCTGCGCACGGGCGCCGGTGACGCCCATGATCGCCGTGGCGTAGACGAAGCCGCGGCAGTGCCCCACGGTCATCGCCAGCCGCGCGTCCGTGGACGACGGGGAGACCAGGAACGTCCGGTCCAGCCCGTACGCGTCGGAGGCGGCCAGCCACTCGTCGGCCTCCTCCGGGATCAGGTCCGGAGTGATGAGGCCGGTGCCGCCGGCCGAGGCGAGGTCCCGGGCGAACGCGTCGACGCCGTACCGCTCCACCGGGTTCCAGTAGGTCATGGTGACCACGGGGGCGCCGGTCGCGGCGACCGCCTCGACGACGCGCAGCGTGTCGGCGGTGCGGACGCCACCGGCCAGGGCGATGTCGCTCGCCTTCTGGATCACCGGGCCGTCCATCACCGGGTCCGAGTACGGGATCTCGACCTCGATGACGTCCACGCCGGCCTCGACCATGGCCGTCATCGCGGCGATGCTGCCCTCGACGGTCGGGAAGCCGGCCGGCATGCAGCCGACCAGCAAGGCCCGCCCGTCGGCGCGGGCCTTGTCGAACGCGACCCCGATCCGGCTCATCGTTCCGCCTCCTTGTCGAGGATGCCGAAGTAGTCACCGGCGGTGTGGACGTCCTTGTCGCCCCGCCCGGAGAGGTTGACCACGACGACCGGCTCGCGGCCCAGCTCGGCGGTGAGCTTCGGGGCGATAGCGATGGTGCCGGCGAGCGCGTGCGCGCTCTCGATGGCCGGGATGATGCCCTCGGTACGGCAGAGCAGCTCGAAGGCGGCCATCGCCTCGTCGTCGGTGACCGGCAGGTACGTGGCCCGGCCCGTGTCGTGCAACCAGGCGTGCTCCGGGCCCACACCCGGGTAGTCCAGCCCGGCGGAGATCGAGTGCGACTCCACGGTCTGCCCGTCGGCGTCCTGGAGCACGAACGTCCGGGTGCCGTGCAGCACACCCGCGGAGCCACCGGTGATGCTCGCCGCGTGCCGGCCGGTGTCCACGCCGGCGCCGCCCGCCTCGAAGCCGTACAGCCGCACGTCACGGTCGTCGACGAAGGCGTGGAAGATGCCCAGCGCGTTGGAGCCGCCGCCGACGCAGGCGGTGACCGCGTCCGGCAGCGCGCCGGTCAGGTCGAGGCACTGCTGCCGGGCCTCGTCGCCGATGCCCCGGACGAAGTCGCGCACCATGGCCGGGAACGGGTGCGGCCCGGCCGCGGTACCGATGAGGTAGTGGGTGCGGTCCACGTTGGCGACCCAGTCCCGCATCGCCTCGTTCATCGCGTCCTTCAGCGTCCGCGAGCCGGCGGTGACCGGGACCACGGTGGCGCCGAGCATCCGCATCCGGGCGACGTTGAGCGCCTGCCGCTCGGTGTCCACCTCACCCATGTAGACCACGCACTCGAGGTCGAACAGCGCCGCGGCGGTCGCGGTCGCCACGCCGTGCTGCCCGGCCCCGGTCTCGGCGATCACGCGGGTCTTGCCCATCCGCTTCGTCAGCAGTGCCTGACCGAGCACGTTGCGCACCTTGTGCGCGCCGGTGTGGTTGAGGTCCTCCCGCTTGAGCAGGACCCGCGCGCCGATCCGCTCGGAGAACCGCTGCGCGGTGTAGAGCAGCGAGGGCGTGCCGGCGTAGTCGCGCAGCAGGGCGCCGAACTCGGCCCGGAAGGACTCGTCGGTCATCGCGGTGCGCCACGCCCCGTCCAGCTCGTCCAGCGCGGCCACCAGGGCCTCCGGGACGAACCGGCCACCGAAACGGCCGAAGTGGCCGGCGGTGTCGGGGAACTGACCGGCCGGAGTGGCCAGTGCGTCGGCGCTCATCGCGGGTTCCTCTCGCTGCGGACGGACCCCGGCGCGGCTCAGCGCGCGGGGCGGGGCGTCGCCGGGTGGTTGCCGGCGTTGACCAGCTCGGCCACCGCTTCCCGGGGACTCTTCTGGGTGACCAGACCCTCACCCACCAGGACGGCGTCGGCGCCGGCCGAGGCGTACCGGATGAGGTCGTGCGGGCCGCGCACGCCGGACTCGGCGATCTTGACCACCTTGCTGGGCAGGCCGGGCGCGATGCGCTCGAAGACCGAACGGTCGACCTCCAGGGTACGCAGGTCGCGGGCGTTGACCCCGATCACCTGCGCCCCGGCCTCCATGGCCCGGTCGGCCTCCTCCTCGTCGTGCACCTCGACGAGCGCGGTCATGCCGAGCGACTCGATCCGCTCCAGCAGGCCGACCAGCGCGTTCTGTTCGAGGGCGGCGACGATCAGCAGCACCAGGTCGGCGCCGTGCGCCCGGGCCTCGTGCACCTGGTAGCTGGAGACCACGAAGTCCTTGCGGAGCACTGGAACGTTCACGGCGGCGCGGACGGCGGCCAGGTCGTCCAACGAACCGCCGAACCACCGGCCCTCGGTCAGCACGCTGATCGCCCGCGCCCCGCCGGCCGCGTAGTCGCCGGCCAGGTCGGCCGGATCGGCGATCTCGGCCAGCTTCCCCTTGGACGGGGAGGAGCGCTTCACCTCGGCGATCACCGCCACACCCGGCTTGCGCAGGGCCGCGTACGCGTCCAGCGGTGGCGGCGCGGCGGCCGCCAACTCGCGGATCCGCTCCAGCGGAACCAGCTCCTGGCGCCGGGCGACGTCCTCACGTACGCCGGCCAGGATCTCGTCGAGCACGCTTACGGACGCCGCCGGACCGGCCTCGTCCCCCTCAGCGTGCGCATGCTCAGCAGTCACCAGCGGACTCCCCTCTCCGGGTGTCATGGGCCGATGCTAGGCCGCGCCACCTCGGACGGGGTGCCGGGGGTATGGCGCTCCTCACCAATTGGGCTGCGGCATAATGGCCGACTTCCGGTGAGGTCGGAGTCACGCAGCGCCACCACGCCCACCGACGGGCGTCATCTGTCGCGCCACGGCGACGATCGGCGCGGACGCCGGAGACCGCCGTCGATGCTGTGACGTGCCTCAAGGTCGAACGGCCCTTTCCCAGCTCATGGGCTTGGGCGGAGAGTTGACGCGACGGTCACCACACCGAAACCTGAGCCGCCGAGCATCTTTCTCGGGCAGACTCGACGAGGCGTTCGCCCAACCGTCACCGACGATCCTAGCGGGGTGATCATGAGCACTGTTGGCCCGCACGACTCCCTCGGGCTCACCACCATCTCCCGTACCGTCGCGTCGCTCGCGGTCACCGTCGTACACACGGTGGAACGCGCCGTCGTCGGCGAGGCACGCATGCGGACGGCACGCGGCAACGCCTGGGAGGCCGTGTGCGCCGACCGCGCGCGCGCCGACCAGCGCGCCGAACTGGACCGGCTCGTGGCCGAGCTGGCCGCGGCCCGTGCCGCCGCCCGCCGGCGCCAGCCCGTCGGCTGACCCGCGGCCGGCAGGGCCGACGCCGACCCGGCCGGCCCGGCGGTCAGCGCACCGTCGGGTCCTCGCCCCGGTCCAGCGCGTCCCACGCCTCCGTCGTCCGCCGCCCGGTCACCCGGTCCGGCGTCTGCGGGTCGCCGGTCGCGGCCGGCCCGGCGGACGTCGGGCGGCGGGCCGGCCGCTCGTACCGGGCGCCCATCGCCGGCCACCGGTGCCCACGTCGGGCGGTGAGCAGTCCGCCCACCGCGGCGAGAACCCCACCGACCAGACACAGCGCCGGCCACTGCCGGCTCAGCTCGCCGTCGAACGCCGCCACCAGGCCGTAGGCGCCACCGGCCGCCACCGCCGCGCCGAGCAGGCCGAGCAGCGCGCCGAGCGCCCGGCGCAGCCGGCCCCGGGTGGCCAGCACCGCGCCCCCGCCGGCCAGCGTCACCAGGGCCAGCGCCGGGAGCCACGGCAGCAGGTCCGCGCCGGTCGCCGCCTCGCGCACCGGCGGCAGCGGCGTCGGGCGGGGGGTCAGCTCGACCGCCCAGGTACGGGTCGTCGCCCACAGCGCCAGGCCCGCGCCGGCCACGCAGAGCAGCACCGCGTACGCCATCTCGCGCCGGACCGGCACCGGCCGTGCGCCCGCGCCGTCGTCCGGTGTGGATGCCGCCCGGCCGGCGTCCGCGCTCACCGGGCCGACCTTTCGTTCGCGACTGCGGGGCTCCGCTGCGCTGCACTCCTCGCGCTCACCGGGCCGGCCTTTCGTTCGCGACTGCGGGGCTCCGCTGCGCTGCACTCCTCGCGCTCACCGGGCCGGCCGCAGGGTCTCGGCGGCGGCGATCGCGGCGAGCACGGCGGCGGCCTTGTTGCGGGTCTCCTGGTCCTCGGCGGCCGGATCGGAGTCGGCCACCACGCCCGCGCCCGCCTGCACGTAGGCGCGTCCGTTCCGCATCAGGGCGGTCCGGATCGCGATCGCCATGTCGAGGTCCCCGCCGAAACCGAAGTAGCCGACGGTGCCGCCGTAGAGGCCGCGCCGGACCGGCTCCAGCTCCTCGATGATCTCCATCGCCCGGACCTTGGGCGCGCCGGAGAGCGTGCCCGCGGGGAACGTCGCGGCGAGCGCGTCGAAGGCGCTGCGGTCCTGGCGGAGCGTGCCGACGACGGTGGACACGATGTGCATGACGTGGCTGTAGCGCTCGATGGTGGCGAACTCCGGCACCTCGACCGTGCCGGGCCGGCACACCCGCCCCAGGTCGTTGCGGCCCAGGTCGACCAGCATCACGTGCTCGGCCCGCTCCTTGGGGTCGGTGAGCAGCTCGGCGGCGAGCCGGGCGTCGGCCTCCGGGGTGCTTCCGCGCGGGCGGGTGCCGGCGATGGGGTGCAGCAGCGCCCGACGCTCCCCGTCCGCGGCGGTGGTCACCTTCAGGTGGGCCTCCGGCGACGACCCGACGATGTCGAAGCCGTCGAAACGCAGCAGGTACATGTACGGGCTCGGGTTGGTGGTGCGCAGGACCCGGTACACGTCCAGCGGGTCCGCGTGGGTCTCCCGCTCGAAGCGCTGGGCCAGCACGATCTGGAAGCACTCGCCGGCCCGGATGGCCTCCTTGGCCGCCTCGACGGCCTTCGGGTAGCCGCCCTCGGGCGTCCGGCAGACCACGTCACCGGCCGGCGGCCGGTCCACCGTCGAGATCATCGGCGGGATGGGCCGGGACAGGGCCGCGGTCATGGCGTCCAGCCGGCCGACGGCGTGGTGGTACGCGGCGGCGACCAGGGCGTCGCGGTCCGGCTCGCCCGGCGGCGGCAGGACCGCGTTGGCGACCAGGATCGCCGAACCGTCGTAGTGGTCCAGCACCACCAGGTCGGTCGCGAGCATCATGCCCAGCTCCGGCACGCCGAGGTCGTCCTCGGTGAGTTCGGGCAGGCGCTCGAAGCGCCGGACCAGGTCGTAGCCGAGGAAGCCGACCATGCCGCCGGTCAGCGGCGGCAGGTCGGCGCCCGGGTCGGGGGGCGGGCCGGCCAGCGCCGCGACGGTCGCCCGCAGCACCTCGACCGGGTCGCCGGAGGTGGGCAGGCCGGTCGGAGGCTGCCCGGTCCACGTCGCCACACCGTCGGACGCGGTCAGCGTGGCGCTGCTGCGCACCCCGATGAAGGAGTACCGCGACCAGGCCAGACCGGCCGAGCCGACGCCCTGCTCGGCCGACTCCAGCAGGAAGGTGCCCGGCCCGCCGGCGAGCTTGCGGTAGACGCCGACCGGGGTCTCGGCGTCGGCGAGCAGCCGCCGGGTGACCGGCACGACCCGCAGGTCGGCGGCGCGGGCGGCGAAGGCGGCCAGGTCCGGGCTGACGGTGCCGTCGGTCACGACCGCTCCCCACCACTGACCGGCAGTTCCGAGAAGAAGCAGGTGCGGTGCCCGGTGTGGCAGGCCGGGCCGACCTGGTCGACGCTGACCAGCAGCGCGTCGCCGTCGCAGTCCAGGGCGACCGAGCGGACGTACTGGTGGTGGCCGGAGGTGGCGCCCTTGACCCAGTACTCCTTCCGGCTGCGCGACCAGTAGGTGGCGCGACCGGTGGTCAGGGTGCGGTGCAGCGCCTCGTCGTCCATCCAGGCGACCATCAGCACCTCGCCGGAGTCGTGCTGGCGCACCACCGCGGCGACCAGACCGTCCGGGGTACGGCGCAGCCGGTCGGCGACGGCCGGGTCGAGCCGGGAGGGCCGGACCGGGCCGTCCGCCGGCTGCGGGCTGGGGTGGGCGCCGGTCACCGGCGCGTCAGGTACGGGCACAGTGAACGATTGTCCCGCACGCGGCGCGGGCACCGGAGCGGGCTCCCGTCGGGGCCGGGGCGGGCGGGTCACCGGCCGGGTCAGCTGGGTGGCGTAGCGGTCCAGCCGGCCGTCGAGCAGGGCGGCGGCGAAATCCGCGCCGGCCACCTCGGCGACCTCGGCGGCGTACGGGCGGACCAGCGGCAACGTGCCGGTGACCAGCCGGGCGGCGGCGGCGCGGACCTGCCCTGTGGAGGCGGGACGCAGCCCGAGGCAGAGCAGCATGTCGTCGCGGTAGCCGGCCGGTGCCACCGGCAGGGCCAGGGCGGCGGAGAAGGCGGTACGGCGTGAGACCACCCGGACCGAGGGGTTGGCCAGTCGGAGCACGGACGGGCAGAGCCGGGCGAGGTCGGCGGCGGCGAGCCGGAGGCCGGGGTGGTCGTCGGCGTCCCGGGCGCCGGCGACCTTACCCAGCGTGGCGATCATCTCCTCCAGGCGTGGCTCCCCGGCGGGCTGGCAGAGCACCGGCAGGTCGATCCGACGCCGCCAGGCGTCCGTCGCCCAGAGCAGCCGGGCCGGCCCGGCGACCGGCAGCCCGAACGCCCAGTCGGCCGGCTCGCCGAGCCGGGCCAGCCAGGAGCGGACGTCCCGTACGGCCACCGACACGTGCGTCAACCGGCCCGCGTCCTCGGCGAGGTACGCGCGGCGGGCCGCGTACGGGCCGCCGTCGACGAGCACGTCCACGTCGACGTCGCTGTGCGCGGTCGCCGCCCGGCGGGCGTGGCTGCCCCGCAGCAGGACGCCGACGACGGGCCGCTCGGCGGCGCTGCGGAGCCGGGCGGCCCAGTCGTCGAGGAACCCCTGATCCGGTGACGGAGCGTGACCCACGGCGCCATCGTGCCGCACGTCCGTTCGGGGCGCAATGCCCGTTGCCGGACCTGCTGTCCGGTTAGGACGCTAGTGGCCGACGAATCTCATTGCTGCCTCGGGATACCTTTCGCCGGCCGCGGCCCCGGGCGGCACCGCCGCGCTCAGCCGCGCCACCTGATCCGGGCCGAGCCGCAGGTCGGCCGCCGCCGCGTTCTCCTCCAGCCAGCGGACCCGCTTGGTGCCCGGGATCGGAAGGATGTCCTCCCCCTGGGCCAGCAGCCAGGCCAGCGCCGCCTGGGCGGGCGTGCACCCGATCTCCGCCGCCACCGCGCGGACCGCCTCCACCAGCTTCAGGTTGGCCTCCAGGCTGCCGTCGGCGAAGCGCGGCGCGCGGCGTCGCCAGTCGTCGTCGGCGAGCTGGTCCCGGTCCGTGATCGCCCCGGTGAGCAGTCCCCGCCCGACCGGCGAGTACGCCACCAGCGACACCCCCAGCTCCCGGCAGGTCGCCAGCATCTCGCCCTCGACGTCCCGGCTGAACAGCGAGTACTCCATCTGCACCGCCGCGACCGGGTGCACCGCGTGCGCGGCGCGCAGCGTTGCCGGGCTGACCTCGGAGAGGCCCACGAGGCGCACCTTGCCGGCGGTCACCAGCTCGGACATCGCGCCCATCGTCTCCTCGATCGGCGTGGCGGGATCGCGCCGGTGCAGGTAGTACAGGTCGATCGTGTCGATCCCGAGCCGGCTCAGCGACGCGTCACAGGCCGCGCGGGCCCAGGCCGCGCTGCTGTCCACGTACGCGCCGGGGGTCCCGGTGCCGCCGGAACCGGTGCCGCTGGTCCGGTTGCCGAACTTGGTGGCCAGGATGACCTCGTCGCGGCGGGCCCGGACCACCGGCCCGAGCAGCCGCTCGTTCGCGCCCGCGCCGTACATGTCGGCGGTGTCGAGGTGGTTCACACCGAGGTCGAGGGCACGGTGCAGGGTCCGCGTCGACTCGACGTCGTCGCCCGCGCCGTACGCGAAGCTCATGCCCATGCAGCCCAGGCCGACGGCCGAAACCTCCGGTCCGCCCGCACCCACCCGTCGTCTCACCACGCGTTCTCCTCCTCCGCCCGCCGGTAGATGTCGATCTTGTAGTCGAGCACCTTCAGGTCCTCCTCCAGCTCGGCCATCCGACTGAGTACCCGGGCCCGGTGGGCCTCGAAGAGCGCCCGCCGCTCCCGCAGGGTGGCGTCGCCGTGACGGGCCAGTTCCGCGTAGCGGCGCATGTCGCGTACCGGCATCCCGGTGCGGCGCAGCCGCGTGAGCAGGAGCAGCCAGTCCACGTCGCGCCCGGTGTACCGCCGCCGCCCGGCCGAGTCCCGCCCCACCGGGGCCACCAGCCCCTCCTGCTCGTACCAGCGCAGCGTGTAGGTGGTGAGGCCGACCCGCTCGGCCGCCTCGGAGACGGTGAGGGTCGACTCCCGCGTGCTCATGTCCACGGGCGCAAGGCTTCCAGTTCGAGTGCACGCGAAGTCAACCGTTGCGGACCACCCCGTTATTCATCTAGCGTTGAGTTCAACAGGTGATGAGTTTCGGGGAGGTGTCATGGAGGACGCGATCGTCGTCCGCGACCTGGTCGTCGACCGGGGCGGGCGACGGGTGCTGCACGGGATCGACGCGGTGGTGCCGCGCGGGGCGGTCACCGGGCTGCTCGGGCCCAGCGGCAGCGGCAAGACCACGTTGATGCGCGCGGTGGTCGGGGTGCAGGTGGTCACCGCCGGCACGGTCACCGTGCTGGGGCGGCCGGCCGGGTCGCCCGAGCTGCGCCGCCGGGTCGGCTACCTGACCCAGGCGCCGAGTGTGTACGCGGACCTGACGGTCCGGGAGAACGCCCGCTACTTCGCCGCGCTGCACGGCCGGGGTCGGGCCGACGCCGACCGGGCGGTGGCCGACGTCGGTCTCGCGCGCGCCGCCAGCCAACTGGTCGGCACCCTCTCCGGCGGCCAGCGCAGCCGGGCGTCGCTGGCCTGCGCCCTGGTCGCCGAGCCGGAGCTCGTCGTGCTCGACGAGCCGACCGTGGGCCAGGACCCGGTGCTGCGGGCCGACCTGTGGGCGCAGTTCCACGCCATGGCCGCGGCCGGCACCACCCTGCTGGTCTCCAGTCACGTGATGGACGAGGCCGCCCGCTGTGACCGGCTGCTGCTGATCCGCGAGGGGCGGCTGATCGCCGACGACAGCCCCGACGCGATCCGCGCCGCCGCCGGCTCCGACGATTTGGACGAGGCGTTCCTCCGGCTGATCCGCGCCGCCGAGGCCGACGTGGAGGAGAAGTCGTGAACCCCCGGATCCTCGCCGCCACCACCGGGCGCATCCTGCGCCAGCTCCGGCACGACCGGCGCACCCTGGCGCTGCTCGCGGTGGTGCCGTCGGCGCTGCTCACCCTGGTCTACTTCATGTACGTCGACCAGCCCGGCCCGCCCGGCCAGCAGTCGACCTTCGACCGGGTCGCCCCGATCATGCTCGGGATCTTCCCGTTCGTGATCATGTTCCTGGTGACCAGCATCGCGATGCTGCGCGAACGCACCACCGGCACCCTGGAACGGCTGCTCACGACGCCGCTGGGCAAGCTCGACCTGCTCTTCGGCTACGGCCTCGCCTTCGGTCTGGCCGCCGCCGTCCAGGCGGTGATCGCCTCGGCCGTGGCGTACTGGGTCTTCGACCTCGACACCGCCGGCGAGGGTGGCCTGGTGCTGCTGATCGCGGCGCTGAACGCGGCGCTCGCCGTCGCGCTCGGCCTCTTCTGCAGCGCCTTCGCCCGCACCGAGTTCCAGGCCGTACAGTTCATGCCGGTCGTGGTGGTCCCCCAGCTCCTGCTGTGCGGGCTCTTCGTGCCCCGAAGTGAGATGGCCGGCTGGTTGCAGGCGGTCAGCGACGTGCTACCCCTGTCGTACGCCGTGGAGGCGTTGCAGGAGGTCGCCGCCAACGCCGAAGCGACCGGCACGATGTGGCGGGATCTGGCGGTCGTCGCCGGGTCGGCGGTGCTGGCCCTGATGCTCGCCGCCGCGACCCTGCGCCGCCGCAGCGGCTGACGCCGGCGGGGCGCGCGCCGCCGACCACCGGCACGGCCGGCGGCGGGTCAGGACGGGAAGGGACGAATGACGGCGATGGCGCGGCGGACCGGACGGCGACCGGGCAACCCGGACACCCGGGAGGCGATCCTGCGGGCGGCACGCGAGGCGTTCGCGGACCGGGGCTACGACGCCGCCTCGATCCGCGCCATCGCCGCCGCGGCCGGGGTGGACCCGGCGCTGGTGCACCACTACTTCGGCAACAAGGACCAGCTCTTCCTGGCGGCGATGAACGCGCCGCTGAACCCGGGCGAGCTGCTGCCGGCGGTACTCGCCGGGGACCGGGACGGCATCGGCGAGCGGCTGGCGCGGACGTTCCTCGGAGTCTGGGACTCCTCCGCCGGCACCGCCGGGGTGGCCCTGCTGCGCTCGGCGCTGAGCAACGAGTGGACCGCCCGGCTGCTGCGGGAGTTCATCACCACCCAGGTGCTCCGGCGGGTTCTGGAGAACCTCGACGTCGACCCGGCGGAACTGCCCCTGCGCGGCTCGCTGGTGGCCAGCCAGCTCATGGGACTGGCCATGGTCCGGCACGTGGTGAAACTGGAACCGGCCGCCTCCGCCGATCCGGAGCTGCTGGTCGCCGCCGTCGCACCAACCCTCCAGCGCTACCTCACCGCCCCCCTGAAGGTGTAAGGAAGGGCCCCTTATTAACGCCTGGCGTTGTACAAGGGCCCCCTTTTAACACCTCGGAGCGCCGGGAGCGCCGGGAGCACGGGGGTCAGGCGTGTTCGGCGCGGTGCGGGGTGCCGGCGCAGGGGCGCAGCACCGGACGCAGCAGGCGGGCCAGGTCCGCCGGTTCGGCCAGCGGACGCGGGAAGGTCAGCCGGGCGCGGCGACGGGCGGCCGGCCGGCCGTACGCGACGAGCATCCCGTACCGGTCCAGTCGGACCACCTGCGGCGCGGTCCCCGGGCCGCCGTCGGCCAGGCCGAGCTGCCGGCGCAGGTACGTGACCATCCGGTCGGCGTGCTGGTCGGCGAGGTCGGCCAGCAGGCCCCCCTCGGCGGCGTGCAGCGGATCCGGCTCGGCTTCGGCGTACGCCCCGGGGTCGATCCGGCGCACGGCGCCGGCGCGTTCCCAGCGGGCCTCGACCACCTCGAAGCCGAACAGGCGGAACCGGGTGCCGACGTCGAGCAGGTCACCGGTCGGCTCCACGGCCGCGAAGTCCAGCGCGGCGGCGCGGGCCTCGGCCCCGTGCAGCGGGGTGGCCCAGCCGGAGACCCAGGCCCGGCCCAGCGACGGCGCGCCGGCCGACGGGGGCAGGTCCAGTACGTCCAGCACCGTCGGCACGTCGGAGCCGCCGTCGACCGGGCGCAGCGCGGCCGCGAGGTCGCTGACCACGGGTACCAGCAGGAGGACCCGCCCGTCCGGGTCGGTGACGTGTCGGGCGTGGTGCGGGCCGGGCCGGTGCGCCACGTGGACGAGACCGGGCAGCCGGCCGGCGACGAGGGTGCGGACGATCTCCGCGGGGCTGGGTCGCACGCCACGACCTCCTCAGTAGGTTAGGCTCACCTAACTCGGAGCGTAAAGCACCGCGACCGCCGCGTCTACCTGGTCTGTTCCAGCCACGAGGCGTAGAGCAGGCCGTAGATCGACTCCGGGTCACGGACCAACTCGTCGTGCCGGCCGCGCTGCACGATCCGCCCGCGATCCACCACGATCACCTCGTCGGCGGCCTGCGCGGTGGAGAGCCGGTGCGCGATGGCGAGCGTCGTCCGTCCCCGCGTCACCGCGTCGAGGGTGCGCTGCAACCGCACCTCCGTGGCCGGGTCGACCGCGCTGGTCGCCTCGTCCAGTACCAGCAGGTCCGGGTCGGCGACGTACGCCCGGGCCAGCGCGACCAGCTGCCGCTCCCCCACGCTCAACGCCTCGCCGCGCTCCCCCACCGGGGTGTGCAGCCCCGACGGCAGCCCCTCCAGCCAGTCGGCCAGGCCCAGCTCGGTGAAGGCCGTCGTGAGCTGCGCGTCGGTCAGGTCCGGACGGGCGAACCGGACGTTCTCCGCCACCGTCGCGTCGAACAGGAAGCCGTCCTGCGGCACCATGACCACCCGGGACCGCAACGAGGCGAACCGCACCTGGTCCAGCGGCACACCGGACAGCAGCACCGCACCCTCGGTGGGGTCCATCAACCGGGTGACCAGCTTCGCGAAGGTGGTCTTCCCGCTGCCGGTCTCCCCCACGATCGCCACCCGGCTCTTCGCCGGAATCTCGACCTCGATGTCGTGCAGCACCGGCGCGCCGCCCGGATAGGCGAACCGCACCCCGGCGAACCGGATGTCCAGCGGACCGGACGGCAGGTCGCGCCCCTGCGTCCCCGGATCGGCGACGTCCGGCGCGACGTCCAGCACGTCCAGCACCCGACGCCAACCGGCGATCGCGTTCTGCGCCTCGTTGAGCACCTCGGTGGCGATCTGCACCGGCTGGATGAAGAGCGTGACCAGGAACAGGAACGCGGTCACCTCGCCGATGCTGAGACTACGGTCGGCGCCGAGGGTCACCCCGAGCACCACCACACCGGCCAAGGCGACGCCCGCGGCCAACTCACCCACCGAGCTGCCCAGGATGCTGATCCGGATCGCCCTCTGCTGCGCGCGCCGCTGGCTGTCGATCGCCTCGTCGAGCCGGCGGGCGGTGCGCCCGGCGATCCCGTACGCCCGGATCACCGGCGCGCCCACCACGCTCTCCGCGATCGTCCCCAGCAGGGTGCCGGTGCGCTGCCGGACCACCCCGTACGCCCCGGCGAGCCGGCGTTGCAGCGCCCGGATCACGAACACCGCCGGCAGGAACGCGGCGAACACCACCAGGGTCAACTGCCAGGAGTACCAGAACATGACAAGCGACGTCACCACCAGCTGACCGAGGTTGATCAGCAGGATCACGCCGCCCCACTGGAGGAACTGGGTGATCTGGTCGACGTCGCTGGTGACCCGGGAGACCAGCGAGCCGCGCCGTTCGGACTGCTGGTGCAGCATCGACAGGTCGTGCACGTGCCGGAAGGCCCGGACCCGGACGTTGGCCAGCGCGGTCTCGCTGACGGTGAAGAGCCGGCGCATCATCAGGTAGCCGCAGAGCGTGGTCACCACCAGCACGGCGGCGGTGACGGCGACCACCGTCCAGACCACGCCCAGGTCGAGCCCGCCGAGGATGCCCTTGTCGATGCCCTGCTGCACGGCGACCGGCACCGCTGCCCGGCCGACCATGTAGACGAGCGCCAGGCCCAGCGTCCCGGCGAGGCCCACCCGCAGCTCCGGGGAGAGCGCGAGCCCCCGCCGCAGCGTCCGCCAGGTCGTCTCGGCCGGCTCCGTGCGCTCCTTCTCCGGGATCGTGGTGGTGCTGCTCACCGGTCCCGCCTCTCGTTCGCGACTGCGGGGCTCGCAAGCTCACTCCTCGCGCTCACCGGACTGGCCTTTCGTTCGCGACTGCGGGGCTCGCAAGCTCACTCCTCGCGCTCACCGGACTGGCCTTTCGTTCGCGACTGCGGGGCTCGCAAGCTCACTCCTCGCGCTCACCGGACTGGCCTTTCGTTCGCGACTGCGGGGCTCGCAAGCTCACTCCTCGCGCTCACCGGTCCACCTCGATCTCCATGCCCGACGCCAGGGGCGGCGTGACCTCGTCGTCGTACGTGCGCTGCTCGGCCTGCTCGACCTCGGCCTGCTCGTAGGCGGTGACCAGGTCGGCGTAGCCCGCAACGGTGGCGAGCAGCTCGGTGTGCGTACCCCGGGCGATCACCCGCCCCTGCTCCAGGTAGATCACCTCGTCGGCGAGGGCGATGGTCGCCCGCCGGTACGCGACCACCAGGATCGACGCCGCCGGCGCTCCCGCCCCGCCCGCGGACGAGCGCAGCCCGGCCAGGATGGCGGCCTCCACCCGCGGGTCGACGGCGCTGGTCGCGTCGTCGAGCACCAGCAGTCGGGGCCGGCCGGCGATCGCGCGGGCGAGGGTGAGCCGCTGCCGCTGGCCGCCGGAGAGCGAGGTGCCCCGCTCGCCGACCCGCGTGTCCAGGCCCTCGGGGAGAGCGGCGACGAAGCCGTCCGCCTCGGCCAGACGAAGGGCCGCCCAGACCTCCTCGTCGCCGATGCCCGGCCGGTCCAGGGCGATGTTGGCCCGGACGGTGTCGTCGAAGACGAACGGCACCTGGGCGACGAGCGCGGCGGTCCCGGCCAGCGAGGCGGCGGTGAGGTCGCGGACGTCGACGCCGTCGACGCTGACCGAGCCGGCGTGCGGGTCGACCAGTCGGACGGCCAGCGACGCGATGGTGGACTTGCCGGCGCCGGTCGGCCCGACCAGGGCGACGGTCCGGCCGGCCGGAACGGTGAAGGTAACCTCGCCCAGCACCTCGGTGCCGGGCAGGTGCGCCTCGGCCGGCTCGTACGCGAAGTGCACGTCGGAGAAGTCGAGCGTGGCGGGTCGGGGGTCGGCGGGGTCCAGGACGCGCTCGCCGTACGGCATCTCGCCGGTGGCGTCGAGCACCCGGCGCACGCGGTCCCAGCCGGCGACGCTGCGGGGCAGCTCGGCGAGCACCCAGCCGATCGCGCGGACCGGGAAGGCCAGCACGGTGAACAGGAACGCCACGCTGATCAGTTCCGCCACGCTGATCGCGCCCTGCCGCAGCCGGATGGTGCCGACCACCAGCACCGCGAGAGTGCCGAGGCTGGGCAGGGTCTCCAGCATCGGGTCGAAGACCCCGCGGAGGCGGCCCACCGCGACCAGGGCGTCGCGCAGCTCGCGGGCCCGGGCGGCGAAACGGTCGGTCTCCTGCCCCTCCCGGCCCATCGTCTTGACCACCAGTGCGCCGTCGAAGCTCTCGTGGGCGATGCCGCTGACCTCGGCGCGCAGCAGCTGCGCCCGGGCCTGCCGGGGAGCCATCCGCCGGCTGTAGACGACGTTGAGCGCGAACAGCGCCGGGAAGACCGCGAGCCCGACCAGGGCGAGCGCCCAGTCGGTGACGAACAGCGCGCCCACTGCCCCGACCAGCATCACCAGCGTGCCGACGGCGAATGGCAGCGGAGCGATGGGGTACCAGGCCGCCTCCACGTCGGAGTTGGCGTTGGACAGCAGGGTGCCGGTGGCGTTGCGGTGATGCCAGGACAGCGGGAGGTCCAGGTAGCGGCGGGTGACCCGGCGGCGGTAGGCGGCCTGGAGCCGGTACTGCATGTAGCCGGCACCGAGGCGCCGGCCGAAGATGCCCACGACCCGCAGGACGCTGATGCCGAACAGCGTCGCCGCGGCCAGCGCGAGCGCGCCGACCTCCACCGAGCCGCGCTCGATCGCCGGCACCACCACGTCGCCGACCACCCCGCCGACCACGTACGCGCTGCCGATCACCATCAGACCGAAGAGCACGCTGCCGCTCACCGCGACCGCGAAGATCCTCGGCTGCTCCCGGATCGCCTTCCCGAGGACACCAAGCCCTCGGACGAGAACGTCCCGACTTGTCCTGGTCGCCACACTCTCCCCCGCCGTAAGCCGCAATTATCTCTCTCATCCTTACCGCTGCGGGAGCGCTCCGCTGACCCGGTAGCGGTATGTCCACCGTCACGTCCGCGACGGCCGGGCGCCACGCCGCGCAGCCCGCGCCACCCCCGCGCTCCACCGGCGGCGCCGGCCCGGCCGCCCTAGGATCGTGGCCATGCCGCGGTACGCCCGATCGGAGCGCGAGGCGCTCGCCGATCTCTTCGGAACGCTGGGACCGGACGCGCCGACGATCAACGAGGGGTGGGCCACGCGGGACCTGGCCGCGCACCTGGTGCTGCGGGAACGCCGGCCGGACGCCGCCGGCGGGCTCCTGCTGCCCCCGTTGCGCGGGCACGCCGAGCGCGTCCGGCGCCGGCTCGCGGCCCAGCCGTGGGCCCGGCTGGTCGGCCAGGTGCGCCGGCCGCCGGCGTGGAGCCCGGTCAGCAACCGGCTGACCGACGAGCTGGTCAACACGATGGAGTTCTTCATCCACCACGAGGACGTGCGGCGGGCCCGCGCGGGCTGGCTGCCCCGGGACCTGCCCGCCGGGCTGCACCGCGCGCTGTGGAAGCGGGTCGCCCCGCTGGCCCGCCTCGGGCTGCGCCGGATCCCGGCCGACGTCTTCGTGCAGGCGCCCGGGTACGGCGAACTGTCGGTGGGTCGGGGCGGCGAGCCGGTCCGCGTCGTGGGCGCCCCCGGCGAGCTGGCCCTCTTCCTCTCCGGTCGGCAGCGCGTGGCGCGGGTGCAGGTGGCCGGGCCGACGGCCGCGGTGGAACGTCTCCGCGCCGCCGACCTGGGCATGTAACGCACTGTACGTAAGCGGTCACACCGCAACCTCGGACGGCGCCGCCCCACGACTCGATGTTCCGCGCGGCCTCCCGTACGCTGTGCCGCGCCGTCTCGCCCCGGGCGGCGCGACAGGGGGACGCCATGCGAACCTTTGCGATCTCGGCGCTGCACGAGCCCCCCTTCCCTGCGTGTCGGCACGAGGCCACGGACCGGGTGGCCGAGGAGACCCTGGCGTGGGCGCGGCACTTCGGCTTGATCACTAGCGGTCACCGCTTGCGGCGCGCGGACCCCGCCGGCCTGGCCGGGCGGGCCTGCCCGGACGGCCCTGTCGAGCATCTGCGCCTGCTGGCGGACCTGATCTGCTGGCTGTTCGTCATGGACGACGCCTGCGACGAGGACGGCCTCGGTGACGCGCCCACCCGGCTGGCACCGACCGTGGCCGTCCTGCTCGACGTGCTGGACCGCCACGGTGACCCGGCGGCGCAGCTGCCCACCGGCGGCGGGGCACTCGGCGACGCACTGGACGACCTGTGCCGCCGGGTCCGGTCGGCGGGGCACGCCGGGATGCTCCTGCGGTTCGCCAGCCAGACCCGGCAGTACCTCATGGCGCTGCTCTGGGAGGCGGCCAACCGCGAGCACTCCCGCGTCCCCCGGGTGCGGGAGTACGTGCAGATGCGCCGCCACACCGGCGGCGTACCGCTCACCCTCACCCTGACCGACCTGGCCATCGGGGCGGCGGCCGGGCCGGCCCCGCGCGCCGATCCGGCGCTGGCCGCCCTCGACCTGCTCGCCGCGGACCTGATCTGCTGGTGCAACGACGTGTTCTCCTACGGCAAGGAGAACCGCGCCGGTCCGGACGTCCACAACCTGGTCAGCGCCATCGCCGGGGAAACCGGCGGCGACGAGGAGGCGGCGCTGCGGGCGGCGGCCGACCAGTTCAACCTGGCGCTGGCCGCTTACGTGGAGGGCGAGGCGGCTCTCCTGGCGACCGGCGAGGCGGCGGTGCGGCCCGTGCTGCGCGGGCGGCGCCACTGGATCCGGGCCACCTACGACTGGTCCCGCATCGCGGCGCGGTACGCCTGAGTCCGCGTTCCACCTCGCGGGACGACACCCGCGGCGGATCACCCGGGCTAGCCGAGGCCCGGGTGCAGGCAATACTCTTCGGTAACCGATATTGACGTGACGGTGGTCACGTCACCACCCCCGAAGGCGGCTACAGCGATGGCTCTCGATGTACCGTACCGCTCCATCCCTGACATGTTCCTGAAGCGTGTCGCGGCGACTCCCGACGCCCACGCGTTCGCCCACCCGGCCCCCGACGACTCCGGGCCGGTCTGGTTGACCTGGGAGCAGGTGGCCCACCGCGCCAAGGCGATCGCCGCCGGGCTGCACGGGCTCGGCGTCGGTCAGGAGGATCCGGTGGCGATCCTGGCGAACACCCGGCTCGACTGGGTGCTCGCCGACCTCGGCATCATGTGCGCCGGCGGCGCGACCACGACGGTCTACCCGACCACGGAGCCGGAGGACGCGACCTACATCATCGCGGACTCGGGCTCCCGGGTGCTGTTCGCCGAGAACCCGGCCCAGGCCAGGAAGATCGCGGGCGCGGACCTGCCCCGGCTCACCCACGTGGTGCTCCTCGACGGCGCGGCCGACCCCACGGCGTCCGTCCCCCAGCTGACCCTCGCCGAGCTGGAGGAGCAGGGCGCCCGGGCCCTCGCCGCCGAACCGGACCTGATCGACATGCTGGTCGCCGGGATCGGTCCGGACCACCTGGCCACCCTGATCTACACCTCCGGCACCACCGGCCGCCCCAAGGGCGTCGAGCTGCTGCACGGCGGCTGGTGCTGGGAGGGCGTCGTCCAGGCCCAGACCAGCCTGCTGCGCAGCGGCGACCTGCACTACCTCTGGCTGCCGCTGTCGCACTCGTTCGGCAAGACGCTGATCTGCGGCAGCATCCACGTCGGCCTGCCGACGTACGTCGACGGGAGGGTGGACAGGCTCGTCGACATGCTCGGCGTGGTGAAGCCGACGCTGATGTGCGGCGCGCCCCGGGTGTTCGAGAAGGTCTACAACAAGGCGGTCACCACCGCCCAGGGCGCCGGTGGCGCGAAGGCGAAGATCTTCGCCTGGGGCGTTGCCGTCGGCAAGGAGAAGGTCACCCTGGAGCAGGCCGGCAAGCCGGTCCCCGCCGGGTTGAAGCTCAAGTACGCGGTCGCCGAGAAGCTGGTGTTCAGCAAGCTTCAGGCCCGCCTCGGCGGTCGGATCCGGGTGCTCGTCTCCGGCGCCGCCCCGCTCAGCCCCGAGATCGCCACCTTCTTCGCCGCCGCCAACCTGCCCATCTCCGAGGGCTACGGCCTCACCGAGACCAGCGCCGGCAACTTCGTCAACCGGCCGGGCGGGCTGCGCATCGGCACCGTCGGTCAGGCGATGGGCGACCTGGAGTGCCGGATCGACACCGACGGCGAGATCCTGCTCAGGGGTCGCCCGGTGATGCGCGGCTACCACAACCTGCCGGAGGAGACCGCCGCCGCCTTCACCGAGGACGGCTTCTTCCGCACTGGTGACATCGGCAGCCTGGACGACGACGGCTACCTGCGGATCACCGACCGCAAGAAGGACCTGGTCAAGACCTCGGGCGGCAAGTACATCGCGCCGTCGCACATCGAGGGCATGTTCAAGGCGACCTGCCCGTACACCTCGCAGGCCGTGGTGATCGGCCAGGCGCGCAACTACTGCACCATGCTGGTCACCCTCGACCCGGACGCCATCAAGGGCTGGGCCGCCGGGACGCCGCTGGAGGGTCGCAGCTACGCCGAGATCGCCTCCTCGCCCGAGGCGCAAACCATGGTCGAGGAGTACGTGGCGCAGCTCAACGCCAAGCTCAACCGGTGGGAGACGATCAAGAAGGTCACCATCCTGCCGCGCGACCTCACCATCGAGGACGGCGAGATCACCCCGTCGCTCAAGATCAAGCGCCGGGGCGTGGAGAGCAACTTCGCGACCGAGATCGACAAGATGTACGCCGGGACGCTCGCCGAGCTGTGAGCACGCCGTCGTGGCCCCGCCCGTGACGGCGGGGCCACGGCGTCACAGGTGCTCACCCCGCCACCGGGTCTGCTCGACCTCGGCGGCGACCTGCTCCTCGCGCGCCACCTGCCGGACGTGGCGCCGGCGTGGCGTGTCGACGAGCGTCTGGACGCCGGTGGCCACGGCCAGGGCGAGCGCGAGCACGGCCAGGGCGATCAACTCCGGTGACCCGTGCGCGATCGGCACCAGAAGGGCCAGCACCGCCACCACCGCGACCGACGGCCAGCGCACCGTACCCAGCGCACGCCGGCCGAGCGCCACCAGCGTGAGCAGGTAGAGGGCGGCCCCGCCGTAGAGGAAGAAGAACTCGAAGGCCTCGAGCGGCTCACCCCACCGGGGGGTGGCCGGGTCGGCCGCCTCGGCCAGATGGCCCTTGAGGCCGAGCGCGAACAGGATGATCCCCGCGATCAGCGGCAGGTGCAGGTACGTGTAGACGTCGCGGGCCAGCCGGGGCCGGGCGACCGGGTCCCGGGTGCGGTGCAGCGCCTGCTCCATGGCCGGGGCGAGCGTGTCGAAGTACGACCACCAGAACGACGCGACGACCACGATGCCGAGCACCCCGGCCGAGACCACCGGCCAGGTCAGGGTCAGGCCCGTGTCGTAAGCGGGGCCGATCCCGAGAGCGATGATCGATTCCCCCAGCGCGACGAGGATGATCAGGGCGTGCCGCTCGGCCAGATGCCCGGCCGACACCACCACCCACCCGGTGCTCCACCGCACCAGCCCGGCACCGTACTCGACGGTCAACGCCGCGATCCACAGCCCGAGACGCACGCCGACCTCCACATCCTCGTCGGCGAGCCGTTGCGGCACCAGGGCGGCGCTGGCGATCAGGACGGTCGCGACGACGAGCGGGAGCAGCCAGTGGCGGAGCAACCGCGGGTCGGCGCGGACCACCCACCCGAGGACCCCCACCTGGGAGGCGCGGACCAGGAAGTAGCACGCGGCGAAGACCAGCGGGCCGGGCAGCCCGCCGGGCCGGTCGACGAACGCCTGGGGCATGCCCACCGCGAGTACGAAGAGGGCCGCGGTGGTGAGGAACCCGACCAGCGGCACGATGCCCTGGTCGGTCCGGACCACGTTGCCGAGCGCGGCGAAGCCGGTCCAGCACCACCAGAGCAGGGCCAGCACCACCAGGCACTGGACCAGCCCACGGACGGTGGGGTGGGTGGCGGTCAACGTCGTGACGGTGAGGAACGCGAAGACGAAGACCAGGTCGTAGAAGAGTTCGAGACGGGTCACCCGGGACCCGGGCGCGCTCGGCCGGATCCAGCGCGACCACCGCACGTTCCCCGAGCCCTCCACCGGGGAAGTCTCCCAGTCCGGACAGGGCCGGGTCAGGCGATGACGGCGGGTTCCCGCCACCGGGGGCGCGCGGCCCGGTCCAGGTCGTAGCGGACCGCGGCGATGCGTCCCACCGCCTCGACCAGGTCGGCGGCGGGCAGGGTGAACGGCAGACGCAGGAACCGCTCCAGCGTCCCGTCCAGCCCGAACCGGGGACCGGGCGCCAGGCGTACGCCGACCTCCTCGGCGGCACGGGCCAGCGCGCTGGAGATCGGACCGTCCAGCTCGGCCCAGAGGGTCACGCCGCCGTGCGGGACGGTCACCCGCCACTCCGGCAGGCGCTCGGCGAGCGCCGCGAGCAGCGCGTCGCGCTGCACGGTGAGCTGAGCCCGGCGGGCGGCGACGATGGCCGCGGCCTCGTCGAGCAGATGCACCGCGACGAGCTGGTCCAGCACCGGGCTCGCCATGTCGACACCCACCCGGGCGGCGGCGAGCCGCTGAACCTGCGGGGCGGAGGCGCGGATCCAGCCGATCCGCAAGCCGCCCCAGAAGGGCTTGCTCATCCCGCCCACGGTGACGACCCGGGAGTGCCGGTCGAAGCTGGCGGTGGGCGGTGGCACCACGGTGCCGTCCAGCGGCAGGTCCACGAACGACTCGTCGACGACCAGGTCGGTGCCGACCGCGTGGGCCGTGGCGACCACCCGTTCGCGTAGCTCCGCCGGCATCAGGTGACCGGTCGGGTTCTGGAAGTCGGGGATCAGGTAGGCGAGCTTGGGCCGGACCTGGCGGAGGCTGCCGAGCAGCAGGTCGGCGTCCCAGCCGGGCTCGGTGACCGACAGGCCGTGGGTGGTGATCCGGGCCCGTCGGGCGGCGAGGGCGGCCAGCGCGTTCGGGTAGCTGGGTGCTTCGACGAGCACGGTGCCACCCGGACTGTGCGCGAGCCGGAGGACCAGGTCCAGGGCGTGCTGGGTGCCGTTGGTGACCATGATCTGCTCCGGCGAGGTGGGCAGGCCCCGCTCGTCGTACGCGTGGGCCACCGCCTCCCGCAGTTCGCTGATCCCGGTCGGGTGGTAGCCGGCACCGCCCAGGTAGCGCGGCAGGTCCTCGGCGGCGGCGCGGGCGGCGGGCAGCAGTTCCGGTGGGGCGGCGAGCGCGGCGACGCCCAGGTCGATCATGTCGCGGTCGTCGGAGGGGGTCCACAGGCCGGTGCTGGCCATCCGGTGGTTGCCGGGCAGCATGGTCCAACTACCCGCGCCCCGGCGGCTGGCCAGGTGGCCGCTCTCCCGCAGTTCCCGGTAGGCGGCGGTGACGGTGGTCCGGCTGATCCGCAGCGCCTCCGCCAACTCCCGCTCGGCCGGCAGCCGTACGCCCAGCGGCAGGCGTCCGTCGGCCAGCAGGCCTCGGACGGCACCGGCGAGGGCGGCGTAGTCGGGACTGCGCCGCCGACCGGGAAGTGCATGCCACTGCCCGAGCAGCCGTGCCAATTGCGCGCCGCGCACCTGGCTTGTCATGCCACCCCTCCCGTATTGGCCTCTCCTGAACTGCTAATTGGCCCCTAGAGTGGCATGCGTGAGACTGATTGGCAATCTCCGGCACCGGCCGGCACGGCGACTGACCCAGCTCTACGCGGGCCTCGTCCTCTACGGCGTCAGCATGGCCCTGATGATCGAGTCCGGGCTCGGCCTCAACCCCTGGGACGTTCTTCACGAGGGCATCTCGAAACGGACGGGCCTCACCTTCGGCACGGTGTCGATCCTCGTCGGTGCCGCGGTGCTGCTGCTGTGGATCCCGCTGCGCCAGCGCCCCGGCCTCGGCACGATCAGCAACGTCTTCGTGATCGGGCTGGCGGTGGACGCGAGTCTGGCCCTGCTGCCGCCGGGCGCTCCGCTCCCGGTACGGATCGGGCTGCTGGTCGCCGGCATCGTCGGCAACGGCGTGGCCACCGCCCTCTACCTCGGCGCGAGGCTCGGCCCCGGCCCGCGCGACGGCCTGATGACGGGGTTCGTCGCCCGTCGGCCCGGGTGGTCGATCCGAGTGGTACGCACCGTCATCGAGGTCGCCGTGCTCGCCCTCGGCGCGCTGCTCGGCGGGACGGTCGGGATCGGCACGGTCGCCTACGCGCTCGCCATCGGGCCGCTGACCCAGTTCTTCCTGCCCCACGTCACCGTGCCCGAGCCGACCGCACCCCCCGCGCGCCCGGCCCCGATCCCGGCCGTCTGAGACCCGGCGCCGCGGCGGCACCGTCGTAACAGGACGGTGCGTGTCCGGACGGTCGGCGGTGCGTCGCGGCGTCGACTCAGGTGTTCCCTTCCACCGCCCCGCCCGGCAGAATCCCCACATGGGGGAGAACGGATGGCGTTGGAGCGACGCCTGGATCTTCGTCTCGCTGGTGATCGCGAGCGGTGCCGGACGACACCGGCGGGCCGCGTCCAGCCGTCGACCCGAGGGTGTACGTCTCACCGACGTGCTCTCCACCGCCGACCACCTCAACCAGGCGATCCCGGAGCGCCACGAGGTGGAGCACGCGGTTCGTCGGCTCGTCGGGGCGGGGTTGGTGAGCGTGACCGACGGTTGGTTCCGGATCACACCGGACGGTGAACGGCTCTGGCGTACCCGCCCGAACGCCGGCCTGGCCACCACCGTCGACACCGTGCAGAGCGCGTTGAGCCGCCGGCACATCCCGGGCAGCGCGGAATGGCACCTCGACGAGGCCGACCACGCGGCGGCCGTGCAGGAGTACGCGGTGCGCTCGATCCCGTCCCCCCGACGCTCCCCGGAGAACGGGCCCGGGTCCGGCTGAGCGGCCCCGGGGTGTCCGCGCCCGCGACCGTACCGCCGCCGGGAGGCCGCCCGGCGCGGACCGTCAGCGGACCGGGTGGCCCGCCCCGCGCAGCGCGTCCTTGACCTGTCCGACGGACAACTCGCCGAAGTGGAAGACGCTCGCCGCGAGCACCGCATCCGCGCCGGCGGCGATCGCCGGCGGGAAGTGGGCGACCTCGCCGGCTCCGCCGCTGGCCACCACCGGGACGTCCACCACCCGGCGCACCGCGCCGATCAGGTCGAGGTCGAAGCCGGCCTTGGTGCCGTCGGCGTCCATCGAGTTGAGCAGGATCTCGCCGGCGCCCAGCTCGGCGCCGCGCCGCGCCCACTCGACCGCGTCCAGGCCGGTGCCCCGGCGGCCACCGTGGGTCGTGACCTCGAACCCGCTGGGCGTGGTGCCGGCGGGCGCGCGACGGACGTCCAGCGAGAGCACCAGCACCTGCCGGCCGAACCGGTCGGCGATCTCGGCGATCAGTTCCGGTCGGGCGATCGCGGCCGTGTTCACGCCGACCTTGTCGGCGCCGGCCCGCAGCAGGGTGTCGACGTCGGCGACCCGCCGGACGCCACCGCCCACGGTCAGCGGGATGAAGACCGACTCCGCGGTGCGGCGGACCACGTCGAGCATGGTCCCCCGGTCACTGGAGGACGCGGTGACGTCGAGGAAGGTCAACTCGTCCGCGCCCGCGCGGTCGTACGCCGCGGCCAGCTCCACCGGATCACCGGCGTCGCGCAGGTCGAGGAAGTTGACCCCCTTGACCACCCGACCGTCGTCCACGTCGAGACACGGGATCACCCGAACCGCCACCGTCATGCCGTGAGCCTATCCAATCGGGAGGCGGCGGCGACCGGCCCGTGAGGCCGGCCACCGCCGCGTGGCGCCGTGTTAACGGGGGACCCTTCCTCTACCGCAGGCGTTAAGGAGGGGCCCTTCCTTCCGCTACAGCCGGACGAGCATCTTGCCGAGGTTCTCGCCGCGCAGCAGGCCGAGGAACGCCTCCGGGGCGTTGGAGATGCCGTCGACGATCGTCTCGTCGTACGAGATGCTGCCGTCGCGCAGCCAGCCCGCCATGTCCTGGACGAACTGGGCCCGCAGGCCACCGTGGTCGCCGACCAGGAAGCCGCGCAGGGTCAGCCGCTTGCCGATGACCAGCGCCAGGTTGCGCGGCGCGGCCGGCGGCTCGGTGGCGTTGTACTGGGCGATCATGCCGCAGATGGCGGCCCGACCGTGCAGGCGCATCGAGGAGATCGCCGCCTCCAGGTGGTCGCCGCCGACGTTGTCGAAGTACACGTCGATCCCGTCCGGGGCGGCGGTCTTCAGCGACTCGCGGACCGGCCGGTCGTGGTAGTCGAACGCGGCGTCGAAGCCGAGCGCCTTCAGCCGCTCGACCTTCGCCGCCGAGCCGGCGCTGCCCACGACGCGCGCGGCGCCCTTGAGCTTGGCGATCTGCCCGACCAGGCTGCCCACCGAGCCGGCGGCGGCGGAGACGAAGACCGTCTCCCCCGCCTTCATGCCGGCGACGTCCAGCAGACCGGCGTACGCGGTGAGGCCGGTCATGCCGAGCACGCTCAGGTACGCGCTGACCGGCGCCAGCGTCGGGTCGACCTTGCGGGCGGCCTTCGCGTCGAGCAGCGCGTACTCCCGCCAGCCGAGCCCGTGCAGCACGGTGTCGCCGGGCGCGAGCCCGTCGGCCTCGCTCGCCACCACCTCACCGACGGCGCCGCCGTCGAGCGGGGCGTCGAGGGCGAACGGCGGCACGTACGACTTGACGTCGTTCATCCGCCCCCGCATGTACGGGTCGACCGACATGAACCGGTTGCGGACCAGGACCTGCCCGGGACCCGGCGTCGGCACCTCCGTCTCGACGAGCCGGAAGGTGTCCGCGGTCGGCCAGCCCTGCGGGCGGGCGGCCAGGTGGATCTCACGGTTGGTGCTCACGGTGTCGTCCTTTCGTCGCGCGATCTCCGGGTGCGGCGCTCAGGCCGCCAGGGCCTCGCGGACGGTGCGGGCGACCTCGACGTTGCCACGGGTCGCGTTCGAGTAGGGGCAGACCTGGTGGGCCTGCTCGACGATCTGCTCGGCGGCCGTCCGCTCCACGGCGGGCAGGTCGACCACGAGGGCCACGGTCAGCCCGAAGCCACCGCTGCCGTTGGGGCCGATGCCGACCTCGGCCTCGACGACCGAGCCGGTCACGTCGACCTTGGCCTTGCGCGCGACGAGCCGCAGCGCCGAGTGGAAGCAGGCCGCGTAGCCGGCGGCGAAGAGCTGCTCCGGGTTCGCGGCACCGCCGGCGCCACCCATCTCCTTCGGCACGGCCAGGTCGAGCGCGACCGTGCCGTCGGAGGTGCTGACGTGGCCGTCGCGGCCGTCGCCGGTGGCCCGGGCGGAGGCGGTGTAGAGCACCTGCATGATCGTCACTGCTCCTTCTGTCGGTGGATCGTGTCGGTGACCCGGATGAGGGTGTCGCGGAGGGCGAACAGCTCGTCGGCGGTCAACCCGGTCGCCCGGGCCACGCACGCCGGCACGTCGTCCATCCGCTCCCGCAGGGCCCGCCCCTCGGCGGTCAGCCCCACCTCCACCCGTCGCTCGTCGCGCACGGACCGCCGCCGGACCACCAGGCCCGCCGCCTCCAGCCGCTTGAGCAGCGGGGAGAGCGTGCCGGAGTCCAACCGCAGGGCCGCGCCGAGCTCGGAGACGGTGGCACCGTCGGCCTCCCGTGTCCGCGCGTCGTCCCCGCTGTCGCGTGCGTCGCGCTCCCACAGGACCAGCAGCACCAGGTACTGCGGGTAGGTGAGCCCGAACCCGTCGAGGACGGGCCGGTACACGTCGGTGAGGGCGCGCGACGCCGCGTAGAGCGCGAAGCACACCTGCCGGCGCAGTACCAGATCATCGGTCACGACGAGAAACGTAGTACGCAATCAAGTTGTGCACAACCTTTCTGCCGAGGGATCAGTCGTGACCCATGCCACGGTCTCCCGGCAGCCGAGGCCGGCGGACCGCCGGCCCGACCCCTCAGCGGTCGCCGAGGTACGCCTCGAGCTCGACCTCGACCAGGTGGTCGGGGTCGAGCAGGCCGGCGACCACCACCATGGTGGCCACCGGGCGGACCGCGCCGAGGACCGCGTTGTGCGCCCGGCCGACCTCGTCGGCGTACGTGCGGTCGGTCACGTACAGCCGGGTCCGCACCACGTCGCCGGGCCCCGCGCCGACCTCCGCGAGCGCGGCCAGGGCGATCCGCAACGCCTGGGCGGTCTGCGCCGCCGCGTCCCCGACGTGGGTCACCACGCCGTCGACGGTGGACGTGCAGCCGGCCGTGACCGCGCGGTCGCCGGCCCGGACGACCCGCGCGTAGCCGTACACCGACTCCCACGGGCCGCCCGAGCCGAGCCGGGTGACGGTCACGCCTTGGCCAGGGTTTCCAGCGCCTCGGCCACGGTGAACGCGCCGGCGTAGAGCGCCTTGCCGGCGATCACACCCTCCACACCCACCGGCTCCAGGGCCGCCAGCGCCCGCAGGTCGTCCAGGGTGGAGACACCGCCGGAGGCGATCACCGGCGCGTCGGTGCGGGCGCACACCTCGCCCAGCAGGTCCAGGTTGGGCCCCCGCATGGTGCCGTCCTTGGTGATGTCGGTGACCACGTACCGCGAGGCGCCGGCCTTGTCCAACCGGTCCAGCACCTCCCACAGGTCACCGCCGTCGCGGGTCCAGCCCCGGGCGGAGAGCGTACGACCCCGCACGTCCAGCCCGATCGCCACGCGGTCGCCGTACTCGCCGCAGACCCGGTCGCACCAGACCGGGTCCTCCAGGGCCGCGGTGCCGATGTTCACCCGCGCGGCGCCGGTGCCGAGGGCGGCGCGCAGCGACTCGTCGTCCCGGATGCCGCCGGACAACTCGACCTTGACATCGAGCTGCCGGACCACCTCGGCGAGCAGGTGGGCGTTGGAGCCCCGGCCGAACGCCGCGTCCAGGTCCACCAGGTGGATCCACTCCGCGCCGTCGCGCTGCCAGGCGAGCGCCGCCTCCACCGGGTCACCGTAGCTGGTCTCGCTGCCGGCGGCGCCCTGGACGAGGCGGACGGCCTGCCCGTCGGCGACGTCCACGGCGGGCAACAGGGTGAGGGTCACGTCTCTTCTCCTCGGTTCACGTACGACGGTCCAGTGCGATCACCACGATCGCCGGCAGTACGAGCAGCAGCAGCGCGATCAGACCGATCCGCAGGGCCAGGTCGGGCACCAGCGACCAGATCAGGAACGCCGCCGCCAGGGTCAGCAGCACGATCACGGCCCGCTCGCCGCGACTGTGCCGGTAGAGCCGGCCGGTCCGACCGCGCCGCAGGGTGGGCGTCATCCGGCGGACCAGCGCCCGACGGCGGGCACGGCGGGCCACCTGCCGATCGCGCACGACCCGCTGCCGGGCCGCCTCGGCCTCGCGCACCGCCCGCCGGCGGGCCCGTTCCTTGCTCACCGCGCCACCCCCGCCGGCATCTGACCGGCCGCGAGCACCCGGGACGCCACGAGCGCGGCGCGCACGCCCGCCACCGGGCCACCCCGGCGGGCACGCGGCCACCGGCGCCGGCGGTCAGCCACCGGTCGGGAGGGCGGCGAGCCAGTTGCGCAGGAGCGCGGCACCGGTGTCGGCGGACTTCTCGGGGTGGAACTGCGCGGCCGAGAGCGGACCGCGCTCGACGGCCGCGACGAAGTCGGACCCGTGGTGCGCGACGGTCACCCGGGCCCCGGCGGCGGTCAGCCCGGCCACGTCGTCCACCGCGTACGAGTGCACGAAGTAGAAGCGGCTGTCGGCGGGCAGGCCGCCGAAGAGCACCGACCCCTCGGGGGCCCGCACGGTGTTCCAGCCCATGTGCGGCAGCCGCTCGGCGGCCAGCTTCGTCACCCCGCCCGGCAGCAGCCCCAGGCCCTTGGTCACCACGCCGTGCTCGTCGCCGTGCTCGAAGAGCACCTGCATGCCCACGCAGATGCCGAGCACCGGACGGCCGGCGGCCACCCGCTCCGCGATGACCGGCCCGGCGCCCAGTTCTTCGATGCCGGCCATGCACGCGGCGAACGCGCCGACGCCCGGCACCACCAGGCCGTCGGAGTCCGCGGCGGCGGCCAGGTCGTCGGTGACCGTCACCTCGGCGCCGGCGGCCGCGAGGGCCCGCTCCGCCGACCGCAGGTTGCCCGACCCGTAGTCGAGCACCACCACACGACTCATGACCCCTCCCCCGGGAACAACCACAGCAGACCGCCGGCCGTGGCCAGGGCGGCGAGCAGCCCGGTCACCACCACCGCGCCCCGCGGGGCGCCCTGCCGGTGCAACGACCAGGCGCCGCCGACGAGCACCCCGGCCAGGATCAGCAGCAGTGTCGGCAGGGCCGCGCCCATCAGAGGGCACCCTTCGTGCTGGGCACCACGCCCGCGTTGCGCTCGTCCAGGGCGGTGGCCTCGCGTAGCGCCCGGGAGACCGCCTTGAACTGGGCCTCCACCACGTGGTGCGCGTCCGGGTGGCCACCGGGCCGGGCCGCCCGCAGCACGTCGACGTGCAGGGTGATCCGGGCGGCCTGCCCGAACGACTCCCAGATGTGCCGGGTCATGCTGGTCGGGTAGACCGGCCCGATGTACGGCGCCAGCACCGGCTCGTCGTGCACCACGTACGGGCGGCCGGAGAGGTCGACCGCGGCCCGGACCAGCACCTCGTCCATCGGGACGGTCGCCGAGCCGTACCGCCGGATGCCGGCCTTGTCCCCCAGCGCCTGGTCGAACGCGGCGCCCAGGGCGAGCGCGGTGTCCTCCATCGTGTGGTGGGCGTCGATCTCCAGGTCGCCGACGGTACGGACGACCAGGTCGAAGCCGCCGTGCCGGGCGATCTGGTGCAGCATGTGGTCGTAGAAGCCGACCCCGGTGCTGATCTCGGCCTTCCCGGTGCCGTCCAGGTCGATCTCGACCAGGACGTTGGTCTCCTTGGTGATCCGCTCGATCCGGGCGGTGCGACTCATCGCATGCCTTTCGGTCGCGACTGCGGGGCTCGCAAGCTCACTCCTCGCGCTCCCACTAAAGCTTGTCCATTGCGGCGAGGAACGCGTCGGTCTCGGCGGGGGTGCCGGCGGTGACCCGCAGCCAGCCGGGCAGCCCGACGTCGCGGACCAGCACCCCGGCCTCCAGCAGGGTGCGCCAGGCGGCTGACTGGTCGCCGCCGACGGCGAAGAGGACGAAGTTGGCGTCGCTGTCGGCGACCCGGTGACCCCGGGCGCGCAGCTCGGTGACGATCCGGTCCCGCTGCTCCTTGATCGCCGTCACCGTGCCGAGCAGGGCGTCGCGGTGCGCGAGCGCCGCGCGGGCGGCGGCCTGGGTGAGCGCGGAGAGGTGGTACGGCAGGCGGACGAGCTGCACCGCCGCCACCACCGCCGGATCGGCGGCGAGGTAGCCGAGCCGGCCGCCGGCGAAGCCGAACGCCTTGCTCATCGTCCGGGTGACGACCAGCCGCGGGTGGCCGGGCAGCACCGCGAGCGCGCTGACCGTGCCGGGACGGGCGAACTCGGCGTACGCCTCGTCGACGACCACCATGCCGGGCGCGGCCTCCAGCACCGCCGCGACGACGGCCGGGTCCAGCGCGGTGCCGGTCGGGTTGTTCGGCGAGCAGAGGAACACCACGTCCGGCCGGTGGGCACGGACCTGCTCCACGGCCTCGTCGGCGGTCAGGCCGAAGTCCACACCCCGCACGGCCGGGATCCACCGGGTGCCGGTGCCGAGCGACAGCAGCGGGTGCATCGAGTACGCCGGGACGAAGCCCAGCGCCGAACGACCCGGCCCGCCGAAGGCCTGGAGGAGCTGCTGCTGGATCTCGTTGGACCCGTTGGCCGCCCACACCTGGTCGACGGTGAGCCCGTGCCCCAGGTACGCGGCCAGGTCGGCACGCAGCGCCACGGCGTCCCGGTCCGGATAGCGGTTGAGGTCGCGCAGCTCGGCCGCGACGGCCTTGCCGATCGCGTCCACCACCGGCTCCGGCAGCGGGTACGAGTTCTCGTTGGTGTTCAGCCGCACCGGCACGTCCAGCTGCGGGGCGCCGTACGGCGACAGCCCGCGAAGGTCGTCCCGGATGGGCAGGTCGGACAGGGAGGTCACGAGACTCCCCCGGGGAAACGGACGCTGACCGCCTGGCCGTGCGCCGGCAGGTCCTCGACGCCGGCCAGGGTCACCACGTGCGGCGCGACCTCGCGCAGGGCGTCCCGCGTGTACTCCACCAGGTGGATGCCGCGCAGGAAGGACTGCACGGACAGGCCGGAGGAGTGCCGGGCGCAGCCGCCGGTGGGCAGCACGTGGTTGGAGCCGGCGCAGTAGTCGCCGAGGGACACCGGCGCCCAGGCGCCCACGAAGATCGCCCCGGCGTTGCGGACCCGCAGCGCCCACTCGCGGGCGTTCTCGGTCTGGATCTCCAGGTGCTCGGCCGCGTACGCGTCGACCACGCGCAGCCCGGCCTCCAGGTCGTCGACGAGTACGGCGCCGCTCTGCTCACCGGTGAGCGCGGTGGTGACGCGCTCGGCGTGCTTGGTGGCCGGCACCTGCCGGGCCAGCTCCCGCTCGACCGCGTCGACCAGCTCGACCGACGGGGTGACCAGCACGCTGGCCGCGAGGGGGTCGTGCTCGGCCTGGCTGATCAGGTCGGCCGCGACGTGCGCCGGGTCGGCGGTCGCGTCGGCCAGGATCGCGATCTCGGTGGGGCCGGCCTCGGCGTCGATGCCGACCACGCCGCGCAGCAGCCGCTTGGCGGCGGTGACCCAGATGTTGCCCGGGCCGGTGATCATGTCGACCGGATCGCAGTGGGCGGTGCCCTGCGCGTCGACCGCGGCGCCGTACGCCAGCATCGCCACGGCCTGGGCGCCGCCGACGGCGTAGACCTCGTCGACGCCGAGCAGCGCGCAGGCGGCGAGGACCCGGGCGTCGGGAAGGCCGCCGTTCTCCTGCTGCGGCGGGCTGGCGACGACCAGGGACCGGACGCCGGCCGCCTGGGCGGGCACCACGTTCATCACCACGGTCGACGGGTACATCGCCAGGCCGCCGGGGACGTAGAGGCCGACCCGGTCGACCGGCACCCAGCGCTCGGTGACCGTGCCGCCGGGCACGACCTGGGTGGTGTGGTCGGTGCGGCGCTGGTCGGCGTGCACCTTCCGGGCCCGGGTGATCGACTCCAGCAGTGCGGCGCGGACCTCCGGGTCGAGGGTGCCCTCCGCCTCGGCGATGGCCTCGGCGGGCACCCGCAGCACCTCCGGGGAGATCCCGTCGAACCGGACGCTCGCCTCCCGGATCGCCGGGTAGCCATGCTCCCGCACCGCCTCGACGAGCGGACGGATCCGCTCGACGGCCACCGACACGTCGAGCTGGGCACGGGGCAGCAGGCGGCGCGGGTCACGGACGCCACCGCGCAGGTCGATCCGATTCAACACCCTTGCGAGTCTAGGCGGCCGGCCGGACGGCCACCCGTGCCGCCCGCCCGACGGGACGGGTGAGCCGGGACACGCCGTCCCGCGGAGATCCGGCTAGTGCGGTGACCCAGAAAAGTTCAGCGGGTTGGTGGGCGTCGGGAAAGTGTCGTACGGGTGGTGTTGGGTTCGGTTCGTGCCTCGTCGTCGGGATCCTGCCGCGCCCCGGGTCGTGCATCTCACGGCCCGGGTGGCGGTGCGAGTGACGGCGGGGCAGCGTCAGCGGTGTTTCGGGCTGCTGCGCTCGGCGGGTGACGTATAGGCGTGTGTCCTGGAGGTCAACGCCTGGCGTCGCCGCCGCCACGACGCGCCCCGGGCGGGCTATCAGGAGTTATGCCGGGAGTTGTCGGGGTCGGGGCCGGGGACGTTCGGTGAGCTGGACTCGGTGGGTGCCCGGTCGGTGTTGCGCCGGTTCTCGGAGGCCTGGTTAGCGGCGGCGAAACGCCGCACGATGGGTGACGTGTCGGCGCGGTTCCCGCGGCGGCGGCGGCGGGGGTTGGTACCGGTGCGCTGGTATCACGGCACGTTCACCCTCGACGGGCGTCGGGTGCGGATCCCCACCGCCAAAGGCGGGCTGCCGTTGTGGGTGCGTCTGGCGCGGGAGGTGCCGTATCCGGTCGAGCAGGTCCGGTCGATCACGCTGCTGTGTGAGGGTGGCCGGCTGTTCCTGGACGTGACCGCGGAAGTCCCGATCGCGGCCTACCCGGCGGGTGACGGGCCGGATCCTGCCCGGGTGGCCGGGGTGGACCTCGGTGTGATTCACCCGTATGCCGTGGCAGGCCCGGACGGCGAGGGCCTGTTGGTGTCGGGGCGGGCGATCCGCGCCGAGCACCGCATGCACCTGTCCGACAGTAAGGGCCGCCACCGCGCCGTGGCCCGCCGGGCACCCAAGCCGGGGGAAAAGGGTTCGCGGCGCTGGCGGCAGTACCGCCGCCGGGCGCGCCAGGTCGAGGGTCGGCACCGTCGGCGGGTCCGGCAGGCCCAGCACGAAGCCGCCCGCACGGTCGTGTCCTGGGCGGTGCGGCAGCGGATCGGTGTGCTGCACGTCGGTGACCCACGCGGGGTGTTGAACCTCGACGCGGGGCGGCGGCACAACCTGCGGCTGCGGCAGTGGCAGATCGGCCGGCTCCTGCAGGTCCTCACCGACAAGGCGGCCCTGGCCCGCATCACCGTCCGCCTCGTCGACGAGCGCGGCACCTCCTCCACCTGCCCGGCCTGCCGGCGGCGGGTGCCGAAACCCCGCGGGCGGACCCTGTCCTGCCCACACTGCGCTCTTTTCGGGCACCGCGACCTGGTCGCGGCCGCCAGCATCGCCACCCGCACCCCGGGCGGCGGACCCACCTCCTCGATAGCTGTTGTGTTGCCACAGGTGGTCACGCACCGTCGAGCCGGCCGGCACCTCCCCGGTGCCGGACAGTCCCGACGTGACCCCCGCCGCCCACCACAAGCGGCGAGAGGATCAGTTGGCCCGCGGAGGCCCGCCCCACCACCCGGCGGGGAGTCGCTCGCCCACCCGGCGAGGATCCACAAAAACCACCGGACACCCGGTGAACGTCAGTGGACACCACACTAGGCTCGACGCGTGACTGCGCGGCTGCCGGTGTTCCCGCTCGGGATGGTGCTCTTTCCCGGCCTGGTGCTGCCGCTGCACATATTCGAGGAGCGGTACCGCGCTCTCGTGCGGCACCTGGTCGACCTGCCCGCCGGTGCGCCGCGCGAGTTCGGCGTGGTGGCGATCCGCGCCGGCTGGGAGGTCGCCGCGACCGGTCCGAACGGGCGGCCGGTGCCCGGCGGCGGGGACGTCGACCTGCACGAGGTGGGCTGCACCGCCGAGCTGCGGCAGGTGACCGAGCTGGCCGACGGGGGCTACGACATCGTCACCGTGGGGCGGCGGCGTTTCCGGATCACCGACGTCGACACCGAGGCCGCGCCCTACCTGACCGCCGACGTCGAGTGGCTGCCGGAGCCGGGCGCGTCGGACGAGGCGGCGGACCTGCTGGCCGCCCGGGTGATCTCGGTCTTCCGGCAGTACCTGGGCCTGATCCGTTCCGACCCGGAGGAGATCTCCGAGCAGCTGCCGGAGGATCCGACGGTGTTGTCCCACCTGGTCGCCGCGACGGCGGCGCTGACCGTGGCGGACCGGCAGCGCCTGCTCGCGATCGACGACACCGCGGCCCGGCTACGCGCCGAGCTGCGCCTGCTCAACCGCGAATCGGCCCTGCTGCGCCAGGTGCGGGCGGTTCCGGTGCCGCTGGTGGAGCTGGCGTCGCCGCCGACCCCCAACTGACCGGTTCCGCCTCCGGGCGCAGCGACGGCCAGCGCGACCAGCCGGCCAGCAGGGTGTACGCGACGGCCGCACCGAACGCGGGCAGCAGCAGGTTGCCGTGCGGCACCGGCAGGAGGCCGAACACCAGGTCGACGCCGCCGGCGCGCAGGTCGGCGGGCTTGCCGAACGTCTGCCCGTCCGGTGCGGTCGCGAGCAGCCGCTCGTAGGTGTCCAGTCCGATCCGGCGGCCGACCTGCCAGGCGACCACGGCCGCGCCGAACGACCCGGCCACCGCGGCGAGCAGACCGACCGGTCCCCGCAGCCGGCGCAGCGCGAACCACAGCCCGAGCGCCGCGAGCACCCCGAAACCGAGGCCGAGGAGGCTGAACCAGCCGTCGGCGGCGATCGGCTGCTCCGGCTGCGGCTCGGCGTAGACGGCGCCCTCGGCGACCTTGCGCACCGGGGTGTCCGGTGCCAGCGCCGCCCAGAGCAGCCCGAGCGGCACGCCCAGCACGGCCAACGCCAGCGCGGCGAGCACTGCCCGCCGTACGGCCCGGCCCCGGGGCGGTCCCGGCTCCACGGGGACCGGAGGGGCGGGGTCGTACCACGCACCCGACTGCGGTCCGTCCGCGCCCGGCTGCGGTCCGCCCGGGTACGCGGCCACGGGCCCGTCCGGGGACGCCGGTGTGGGGGCGCCCGGGTCGTCGGCGGGGCGGTCGCGGTCGGGTTCGGGGGTGTCCGGGCTCACCCCGTGATCCTCTCAGGCGCGCCGGGAACACGCGCGGCCGGTGGCGGCGGATCCGCTCACCGGGCGAACGGTTCCAGCATCACCGCCGCCGCCTTCAGCCACGCCTGTCGGGTCTCCGCCTGCAACTGCGGGTACTCGATCGACGAGCCGGTCTCCAGCGCCGGGTCGTACGGGACCACGGCGACGGCCCGGGTACGGGTGGCGAAGTGCCGTTCCAGGTCGGTCTGGAGGGTCGAGCGACCGGGTGTCGGGCAGGAGATCAACGTGACGGCGTTGTCGGCCAGCTCCCCCATGCCCACCTCGTGCAGCAGGTCCAGCATCCAGTCCGCGCTGAACGCCGCGTCCTCGCGGGGCACGGTGGTGACCACCAGCTGGTCCGCCGCCTGCATGACGGTGCGCCAGTTGGCGCTCTCCACGTTGTTGCCGGTGTCCACGCAGACCACGTCGTGGGTGCGCCGGAGCAGCTCCAGCACCCGCCGGACGGTGAACTGGTCGAGCCGCTGGGCGAAGCGGGGGCTCTCCTCGCCGGCCAGGACGTCGTAGGAGCCGTCGGAGGCGTGCCGGAGGTAGTCGTCGAGGTGCTCCAGCAGGTCGGCGCCGTCCTTGATCTCGATGTGCGCCAGGTCGCTGATCAGGTGCCGGATGGTGCGGGCGTGCCGGGCGCTGCCGGCGCGCAGCCCCAACGTACCGCGCAGCTCGTTGTCGTCCCAGGCGAGCACCCCTCGTCCGCGCACGCTGCCGACGGTCGCGGCGGCCAGCACGGTGGCGGTCGTCTTGTGCACGCCGCCCTTCGGGTTGGCGAAGGCGAGCACCCGCGGCGTGCCCAGGTCCCGGCGCAGCACCCCGGTCGCCCGTTCCAGCTCCGGGTCGACGGTCGGCGGGCGCCACTCGACCCGCGCCCGGTAGCTCCGCTCCGGCGCCGCCGGCGGCACCGGGACGGGCGGGGCCGGCGGTGGCGGGCTGTACGCGGGCTCGGTCCGGTAGCCGCTGTCGAGCAGGGAGTAGCGGGACTCGGCCGGTGCCGGTGCGGCGTGCCGGTAGCCGTTGTCGAGCAGGGCGTACCGCGACTCCGCCGGTGGTGGCGGATCCGGCTCGGCGCGCGGCGGCTCCGGCCGGTAGTCCCCGGGCGTCCGGTAGGACGGCTCGACGGCCGGGTCCGCCCGGTACGCCGGCTCGGCCCGGTAGGCGCCCTCCGCCCGGTGGCCGGTGTCGGCCGGTCGACCGAAGTCACCGCCGTACGTCGGCGGGGCCGGCTCACCGTACGTCGGTGGGGCCGGCTCGTGGCCGTACGACCGGCCGCCGCGCCCGTAGGCCGGCGGGTCCGCCCCGTACGACAGTTCGGCGGGGTGACCGATGGCCGGGACCCGCCCGGCGTAGCCGTTGCCCGCCCCCGGCCGCGGCGCCGTCTCAGGTGGCTGCTGATCGCCTCGCCGGTCGGTCTCCGCCTGCTCGCCGGAGCGGCCACCGAGCCGGGCACGGTCGAGCAGCGCCCGCCACCGCGGTGCTGGTTCGGCCGGCCGCCCCCAGCCGGTCTCGCTGCCGTCCACGGCTCGCCTCCCCAGCGTTCGCCCGTCTCCGCCTGACAGGCTACGAACGAAAACCCGTTCGGACCACACCGGCCCGCACACTTCTGTGTCGGGCCACCGTCACCCGGTGGGCTCCGGCGAGGCCGTCCTGGACGTGTCCGCCGAGGTCGGCGGCGTGGTGGGTGGTGTCGACGCCGGCGTCGGAGACCTCGGAACCGGTGAGGAATCCGTCACCTCCGGGGCCACCGTCGTGCCGGTCGGGACCGGCGTGGCGGACCGGACGACCGGCGACTCCCGCACCCGGTCGTCCGTCGTGGGCGACGGCTCCGGCGTGGTGAGGCCCTTGTCCGCGGGCGGGCTGGCCACCTCCCGCTGCTCGGGCAGGGGTGGGGTGAAGACCGCCCGGTCGAGCCGTCGCACCTCGGGGGCCGGGTCGACCACCCGCACCTCCGCACGGGACGCCACGCCGCGCAGCGTGCCCGCCCCGGCCCGGATCACCGCCGCGTAGACGCAGGCGCAACCGGAGCGGTACGCGACCGCCTCCGCCTCCGCCACCTGCGCGCCGCTGACGTACAGCTGGCGCAGCTCCCGCTCGGCGGGCCCGCCGCCGCCCAGCGCGGCTGCCCGGTCCCGGTAGTCCGCGGCCTCCCGGTCCTTGCGGACGGCGAGGTCGGCCATGCCGGCGACCACGTCGTCGGGCAGGCGCTGGGCGGCGATCCGGACGATCTCGGTCTGCCGGTCGGGCAGCGGCACCCGCCCGAAGACAGCGGTGACCGGCACGTCGCCGAAGACCGCCGCCGCCCGCTGCGGGGTCAGGTACGACGTGAAGGACACCAGGGCGTACGTCCCGTCGCCGGGCTCCGGCGCGGCGGTCTCCAGGGCGGCCAGGTCGGCCGCGGCGGAGCGCACGTAGCCGGGGATCGAGTCGCCGGCCGCCACGCCGACCCGGGTGACCTCGCCGACGGTCCGGTCGCCGATCGGGCGCTCGCCGGTGGTCCACACCGCGGCGAGCACCACGGCGAGGCAGGACAGCAGCGCGGCCGAGGGCAGCACCCGGGGTCGGGCGGGGCCCTGGCCGAGCCGCGTCACGGCCCCGGACAGGCGGGTCAGCAGCCGCTGGTCCAACTGCCGCAGCAGGTCACCGGCGCGCACGGGCGGAGGTCCCCTCGTCGGATGTCTCGAAGTCGGCCGCCGTCAGTCCCTCAGCAGGTGCAGAGCGCGGTCCAGATCGTCAGGGTAGTCGCTGACGAAGCGCACCTCGTCCCCCGTTCGGGGGTGCAGGAAGCTCAACTCGCGGGCGTGCAGCCACTGTCTGGTCAGTCCGAGCCGGGCGGACAGCGTGGGGTCCGCACCGTAGGTCAGGTCGCCCACGCACGGGTGCCGCAACGTGGAGAAGTGGACCCGGATCTGGTGCGTACGCCCGGTCTCCAGCCGCACGTCGACGAGGCTCGCCGAGGGGAACGCCTCGATCGTGTCGTAGTGGGTGATGCTGGGCTTTCCGCCGGAGACCACCGCCCAGCGGTAGTCGTGGGTGGGGTGCCGGTCGATCGGGGCGTCCACCGTGCCGCGCAGCGGGTCCAGGTGGCCCTGCACGACCGCGTGGTAGCGCTTCTCCACCTCGCGGTACTTGAAGGCCCGCTTCAACGCGGTGTACGCGTGCTCGCTCTTGGCGACCGCCATGATCCCGGTGGTGCCCACGTCGAGCCGGTGCACGACGCCCTGCCGCTCGGCGGCACCGCTGGTGGAGATGCGGTGGCCGATCGCGGCGAGCGCGCCGATCACGGTCGGGCCGGTCCAGCCGGGGCTGGGGTGGGCGGCGACGCCGACCGGCTTGTCGACCACCACGATGTCGTCGTCGGCGTACACGACCCGCAGGCCGGGCACCGCCTGCGGCACCACCGTGACCGGCGCGGCCGGGGCCGGCAGGGTGACCTCCAGCCAGGAGCCCGCCTTGACCTTGTGCGAGTTGGACCGCGCCACACCGTCGACCAGGGCGTCGCCCGCGTCGACCAGGGCGGCCGCGGCCGTGCGGGACAGCCCGAACAGGCGGGCGACGGCCTGGTCCAGCCGCATGCCGTCGAGGCCGTCGGGTACGGGAAGCGAGCGGTGGTCGCCGCCGGCGGCGAAGGCGGAGGTCACGCGGTCTCCCGCCGATCGGTCGTGACGGCCGGGGTGGCGTCGGCGGGCGCGGCGTCGGCGTCGGCGGCTCCCGCGGTGACGCGGCTGCCGTCGCGCTGCCGGCCGGTCAACTCCAGCAGCACCGCGAGGATCACGCCGGAGACCAGCGCGCTGTCGGCGACGTTGAACACCGGCCAGACCCGGCCGTACGGGTCGAAGAGGCTCACCATGTCGACCACGTGGCCGACGAACCAGCCCGGGGCCCGGAAGATCCGGTCCATCAGGTTGCCCAGCGCGCCGCCCAGCACCAGCCCGAGCGAGATCGCCCAGGGCAGCGACCGCAGGCGCAGCGCCATCCACAGGATCCAGCCGACCACGCCGATGGTGATCAGCGGGAACACCCAGGTGTGGTCGGCGCCGATGCTCCAGGCCGCCCCGCTGTTGCGGGTCAGGTTCAGGTAGACCGCCCCGCCGAGGAGCCGGACCGGCTCGCGGTCGGACAGGGTGACCAGCGCCAGGTGCTTGGTGGCCAGGTCGGCCGCGAGCAGGGTCAGCGCGATGACGGCCAGGACGGTGACGGCCCGGTTCCGGGGCGTACCGCCCGGTGGCGTGACTGCCGGCGCGGTGTCACCGGCCCGCGCGGTGTCACCGGGCGGTGCGGTGTCACGGGCCGGTTCGGCGCGGCCGGAACCGGGGGTCGGTGCTGCGGTCATCTGCTCCCCATCGACGCTCGTGGCGACGCTGGCGCGCCGCCTCCTCGGGCCGCCGGGGAGCGGGCGTCAGCGCCGCTCCTCCAGCTGCTTGCAGGTCACGCAGAGGGTGGCCGACGGGAACGCGGCGAGCCGCTCCACCGGGATCGGGTTGCCGCACCGCTCGCACCAGCCGTAACCACCCTCGTCGAGGCGCTCCAGGGCGCGCTCGACCTGCGTGATCCGTTCCCGGATGCTGTTGGCGAGGGAGATCTCCTGCTCCCGCTCGAACGTCTTCGTACCGGTGTCGGCCTGGTCGTCCCCGGCCGAGTCGGTCAGCCGGTCGCGCTGCAGCTCGGTGATCTCGCTCAACGTCTGATCGTACTCGGCGCGCAACTCGTCGCGCCGTGCCGCCAGGGCCGCGCGGATCTTCTCGGTCTCCGCGACGCTGCGGGTGGCCTTGGCCGCCGGCTTACGGCCGGCGGTCCTGGTGTCGGCTGGCTTGGCCATCGTCGCTCCCTCGCGCCGCGGAACCGCGGCGGTCCGCGGCACCTGGACAGGGGTCGCCACAATCGACGCCCCCAGGTACGAAACGGGCGCACGGCGACAGGACCGCGCACTCCGGAGGTTGGCAAGGATACGGAACGTACAGGCGTCCGACAACGTGCCGCACCGACGCCCCGGCGTTCGGCCCTGATTTATGCCGTATCAGGGCAAAGGGAACGCTAGCAGATCAACCAGTGCGATCCTCGCCGTACTCGCCAAACCAGGTGGCCAGGCGTCCCCGCCGGCTGACCGCCCGCAACCGCCGCTCCACCTCGTCGCGCACCCCGTTGGTGGCCACGATCAACAGGCTGTCGCCGGTCTTGAAACGGAAGTCCGGGCCGGGCACGACGCCCACCCCGTCCCGCAACACCAGCGTCACCGACGCCCCCAGAGGCAGCCGCAACTCGTCGACGTGCACACCGGCGAGCCGGGACCCGGGCGGTACCTCCAGTTGGAGCAGGCCGGCGCGCATCCGCTCCAGCGGTGCGGTCTCCACCAGGATCTCCGTCGCCTCCGCAGGTGCGGTCACGCCGAGGCGGCGGGCGGCCCGGGCGAGCGTGCCGGCCTGCAGCAGCGTGAAGATCACCACGAGGACGAAGACGACGTCGAAGAGCCGGCCGGCCCCCGGCACCCGCTCGGACAACGGGATCGTGGCCAGCACGATCGGCACCGCGCCCCGTAGCCCCGCCCAGGACAGGAACGCCTGCTCGCGCAGGCCCACCCGGAACGCCCACGCCGACGCGGCCACCGACAACGGACGGGCGACCAGCAGCAACGCCAGCCCGGTCACCACCGCCGGCAGCACCGCCGAACCGAGCCGGCTCGGTGCCACCAACAGCCCCAGCAGCACGAACAGGCCGATCTGGGCCAGCCAGGCCAGCCCGTCGGCGAAACCGAGGATCGCCTGCCGGTGCGGCAGACGGGCGTTGCCCAGCACCACCCCGGCGACGTAGACCGCGAGGAAGCCCGACGCGTGCAGCACCGACCCCGCCGCGTACGCGAGCACCGTCAGACCGACCGCCGCGATCGGGTACAGCCCCGCCGACGGCAGGGCCGCGCGGCGCAGCGCCCACCGTCCGCCCACCCCGGCGGCCACGCCGACCAGCGCGCCCACCCCCAGCTCGTACACGACCAGCCCCACCTCGTACCACCACGGGTGCGCCACTCCCGGTCGGGACAGCAGCACCACCAGGAGCACCGCCGGGGCGTCGTTCATCCCCGACTCCGCCTCCAGGGTGGCGACCAGCCGGGGCGGCAGGCGCAGCCGGCGCAGCGTGGCGAAGACCGCCGCGGCGTCGGTGGAGGACAGCACCGCGCCGTAGAGCAGGGCCAGCCGCCAGTCCAGCCCGAGCAGCAGGTGCAGGGCGAGCCCGACGACCACGATGCTCACCACGACGCCGACGGTGGACAGCGCGGCGGCCAGGCCGAGCACCGGGCGCAGGGTGCTCCACCGGGCGGTCAGCCCACCCTCCGCGATGATCACCACGAGCGCGCAGAAGCCGAGGGTCCGGGTCAGGTCGACGTCGTCGAAGCGGATGCCCAGCCCGGACTCGCCGATCGCCACCCCGAGCGCCAGGTAGACCAGGAGGCTCGGCACGCCGAGACGGGTGGACAGGCGCACCGCGCCGACCGCGACCAGCAGGACGCCCGCACCGAGCAGCAGCGCGATGTCCAGCCCGGGCGTCACGGTTGCCGACCCCGGGCGCGCCTCACCCCGCGGATCCGTCCCGCAGCCGGCGGACCACGGCGGCCAGCTCCGCCGCGACGCCCTCCACCTGGAAGAGCTTGTCCCGGCTGGCCGCGCCGGTGCGCAGCGACACCCGGGGCGGCCGGACTCCCAGCGCGTCGGCCAGCGCCCGGCGGGCCGTGTCGGTGGCGCGGCCGTCCACGGCCGGCGCGTTGACCGCGATCACCAGGGCCGGACCGTGTGGACCGTCGAAGCACCCGCTGACCCGGGTCCGGGACGAACCCGGCTTGACCCGGACGGCGACGGTGAGCGGGCCGACGCCGGTCGGAACGCCCTGCCCGGTGGTCCGCCCCGGGGGGCGCTCAGGCACCGGCGCCGCCGCTGGCTATCCGGCCGGCGAGCAGCGTGGTGGCCGGCGCGCAGTGGGCGCACGGCGTGAAGCCCAGGTCGACGGCCTCGGCGACGGGAAGCGACTCGTGCTCGCGCCCGACCAGATGCGGGCAGTCCCCCAGGTGGTAGCGGGGACGGCCGTCGACGACCCGCACCTCGGCGGTGAGCCGGGCGAGCCGGGCCAGGTCGGCCGCGTCGACCTGCTGTGCGGCCGGGTCGTCGTCGTACGCCGGGTCGGCGTCGGAGGGACCGGCGTCCACCGACGGCTCGGGCGGTTGCCGCCACCCGGTGCCGTCGGTGTCGACCGTCGGAGGAACGTGCTGGACCGGGATCACCGGATCCATCGGAGGGCCGTACGGCTCCGTCACCGGCGCGTACGCGGACGTCGCCGCGGCCGGCGAGGTGGACCTGGCGGACCGGCTCGCGGTGGAGGTTCGCCGCCGGGTGCGGCCGGCCGTCGCCCGGTCGGCGGCCGCCTGGCGGGCGCCCACGACAAGTGCGACGGCGGCCAGCAGACTGGCCGCGATGGAGACGATCAGCAGCAGGCTGGACCCCCCGGCCAGGCCCACCACCAGGAGCAGGACCGCGAGGAGGATGAGCAGGAGACTGGCGACTATCACGGCTCACCCCCGCCGCGTCGTACCGATGAGGCGAGGTCGGCGACCAGCACGCGCGGGCGGCCGCCGACCTGTGGATCAGCGACCGGCTTCCAGGGCGCTGGAGCGACCGCCGCCGTAGGAACCGGCGAGGCCCGCGGCGGCGAGACCGTTGCCGCCGGCGGCACGACTACCCTCGGACCGGGTCATCTCGGCCTCCAGGCCCTGACCGCGACCGTCGAGGTCACGCAGCTGGCTCTCCAGGTAGGCCTTGAGGCGGGTCCGGTACTCGCGCTCGAACTGCTTGAGCTCCTCGATGTGCTTCTGCAGCGCGGTGCGCTTGGCGTCCAGGCCGCCCATGGCCTCCTGGTGCCGCTGGCGGGCGTCGCGCTCCAGGGCGTCGGCCTTGGCGCGCGCCTCGCGGGTGACCTCCTCGGCCTTCGAGCGAGCCTCGGAGAGCAGCTGGTCGGCCTCGCGGCGGGCGTCCGACACGTGGTCGTCGGCGGTCCGCTGGGCCATCATCAGCACCCGCAGCGCCTGCTGCTCACCGTCGCCGGCGGCCGCCGGGCCACCGGTGGTACGGACCTGCTCCAGCTCGGCCTGCATCGCGCGGGCGGCCTGCTCGGCCGCGGCCTTGTCGCGCTGCACCCGGTCCAGCTGTGCCTTGACGTCGTTGAGCTCGGCGGCGAGGCGGGCGTCGCCACCGGGGCCGGCGGGCGCCCCGCCACGGCCGCCGCGCTCCACCTGGGCGCGCAGCTCGTTGTTCTCCTCGATGAGACGGGCAAGCTCGCGCTCGACCTCGTCCAGGAAGGCGTCGACCTCCTCCTCGTCATACCCCCGCTTGCCGATCGGCGGCTTTTTGAAGGCGACGTTGTGGACGTCGGCCGGGGTCAGCGGCATCGAAACTCCTCGGGTCAGTTGCGGCCGCGAAAGCGCGTCGGTCATCAGGCGGTCCTGATGATCGACGGCTCTAACACGAACTCCATCAGCACGAACAGGATAACCAGGAGCACAAGGGAGGCCAGGTCGATGCTCACGGTACCAATTCGCAGCGGAGGGATCACACGCCTCAACGCGTGGAGTGGGGGATCAGTGACGCTCCACACGGATTCGAGTCCCGCCGATGCTCCGCGGCCCGGCTGCCACCGTCGGCCGTACTGAAGGACGGCACTCAACACGAATCGGGACAGAAGAAGGATAAGGAAGACAAACAGGATCAGGTAGAGAACCTGGAGCACGATCGACAACACGGCAGGTGACGTCCCTCGGATCGGGCGGGATCAACTCAGACTGAAAAAGCCGCCCTCAGCGATCTTGGCCTTGTCCTCAGCGGTGACCTGGACGTTGGCCGGTGAGAGCAGGAACACCCGATTGGTCACGCGCTCGATCGTACCGCGCAGCCCGAACGCCAACCCGGCGGCGAAGTCGACCAGGCGACGCGCGTCCGCCTCGTCCATCTCGGTCAGGTTGATGATCACCGGAACGCCGTCGCGGAAGTGCTCACCGATGGTGCGCGCCTCCCGGTAGGTGGTCGGGTGCAGGGTGGTGATCTGGTACCGCTGCTCTTCCTGCTCGACCGCCACGGCCCGCTCGCGCGGCGCCGTCTGCGGCGCCAGGGCGAGGTTGTCCCGGGTGTGGTAGGTCAGCGCCCCGGAAGCTTCCCCGGACCGGGTGATGGACCGGACGCTGGACCGGTCGACGCGCTCCGACCGCTCCGACTCCACCCGCTCGCCGTCGGCCCCCCGGCCCGCGGCACGCTCGGACAGCCGGCCACGGTCCCCCAACCGGGGACGCGGCGCCGGCGGCTCCTCGGAGTCGTCCTCCTCGTCGTCGGCGAACTCCTCCGAGTACCGGCTCGACCGGTACCGGGACTCGCGGTAGCCGCCCTTGTCGTAGCCACCGTCGTCGTAGCCGCGCTCGTCGTCCTCTTCGACCAGACCGAGCCAGACCCCCGCCTTGCGCAGTGCACCCATCCCGCGCCCTTCTCCTCCGCCGTACGGCACGCGCCCCCGTGCCGTCTCGCCTGTCGCGAGTGGATCATCTCTGCCCACCGGACCGGCCCGACAATCCCCTGGCACGCGATTCGCGTCGCATGCCACGACCCCCGCCGACGGGTTGCCGTCCCCACCAAACAACACCGATGTAATTCGTTTCTCCGGCTCAGGCTACCGCAGCGTGGGACGCATTCCGAGCAACGCGCTACCGACGCGGACATGTGTCGCGCCGTACCGGATCGCGATTTCCAGGTCCCCGCTCATTCCGGCCGAGAGCGCGGTCGCATGTGGATGGGCGGCACGGAACGACTCCGCCACCTCCGCCAGCCGGGCGAAGGCCCGCTCGGCCTCCCAGCCCAGCGGGGCCACCGCCATCAGGCCGACCAGGCGCAGCCCGTCCGCACCCGCCACCCGCTCGGCCACCGCGGCCAGGCCGGTGTCCTGGTCGGCCGCGTCCGGCACCGCCCCGCCCCGGGCCACGTCGCCGTCGATGCTCACCTGGACCAGCACGTCCAACGGCCGGTCCCGGGCGGAGGCCGAGGCGGCATCCAGAGCCCGGGCCAGCCGTACGCTGTCGACGGAGTGGACCACGTCGGCGTAGCGGACCACGGACTTCGCCTTGTTGCGCTGGAGCTGGCCGATGAAGTGCCAGCGCGCCTCGACTCCCGCCGCCGCCACCTCGGCCGCCTTCGGCGCCGCCTCCTGGTCACGGTTCTCGCCCACGTCGGTGACCCCGAGATCGGCCAACGCGACCACGTCGCCGGCCGGGTAGGTCTTCGTCACCGCGATCAGGGTGACCCCGGTGCGGTCCCGGCCGGCCGCCTGACAGGCGTCGGCGATCCGGGACCGTACGTGGGCGAGACCGGCCGCTATCTCGGCGCGCCGGTCGGGGCGTACCGATGCTGGACTGTCGGTCATCGCCGCTGCTCAGGAGCCGTTCTTGAGGAAGTCGGGCACGTCCACGTCGTCGAACAGCACCCGGCGGGGCGACTGCTGCGGCGCCGGCACGGTCGTCGGCGGCGTGACCGGGGTGCTCGGCGGCGTCGGCTGGTTCTGGTTGGACTTGCGCGGCTCGGACGCCTTGTACGACGGCGTGCCGCCGTCGAAGCCCGCCGCGATCACGGTGACCCGCACCTCGTCGCCGAGGGCGTCGTCGATGACCGCGCCGAAGATGATGTTGGCATCCGGGTGCGCCGCGTCGGTGACCAGCTGGGCCGCGTCGTTGATCTCGAAGAGGCCGAGGTCGGAGCCGCCGGCGATGGAGAGCAGCACGCCCCGCGCGCCGTCCATGCTCTGCTCCAGCAGCGGACTGGAGATGGCCGCCTCCGCCGCCTCGACCGCGCGGTTCTCGCCGCGGGCGCTGCCGATGCCCATCAACGCGCTGCCGGCTCCGCTCATGACGCTCTTGACGTCGGCGAAGTCCAGGTTGATCAGACCCGGCGTGGTGATCAGGTCGGTGATGCCCTGGACACCGGAGAGCAGGACCTGGTCGGCGGTGCGGAACGCGTCCATCATGGAGATGTTGCGGTCGCCCAGCGCGAGCAGCCGGTCGTTGGGGATGACGATGAGCGTGTCGCACTGGTTGCGCAGCTCGTCTATCCCGGACTCGGCCTGGACCTGCCGCCGCTTGCCCTCGAAGGAGAACGGCCGGGTCACCACGCCGATGGTGAGCGCGCCCAGCTTCCGGGCGATGTTGGCCACCACGGGCGCGCCGCCGGTGCCGGTGCCGCCACCCTCGCCACAGGTCACGAAGACCATGTCGGCGCCCTTGAGCACCTCCTCGATCTCGTCGCGGTGGTCCTCGGCGGCGTTCTTGCCGACGTCCGGGTTGGCGCCCGCGCCCAGGCCGCGGGTCAGTTCGCGGCCCACGTCGAGCTTGACGTCGGCGTCGCTCATCAGCAGCGCCTGGGCGTCGGTGTTGATCGCGATGAACTCGACGCCCTTGAGCCCAACCTCGATCATCCGGTTGACGGCGTTGACCCCGCCGCCCCCGATGCCGACGACCTTGATGACCGCCAGGTAGTTGTGCGGAGGTGTCATCTCCGGTCCTTTCCCTTCGAGATTGGCATGGGCCGACCCCACACGGCTTGGCCAGGACAGTGGTCGACATCGATGGTCACCCGCGAGGCCGAAGGACGAACCCTCACCCTCTACTAGAGGCTTACAGTTATGTCAACCACTGATCCTCTTGGGCAACGTAAGCGCCGCCGCCCGATGAGCCAAGGATCGCCCCCGGCGTGTCGCCGCCGGAGCGGGACGGCTCACGTCCACGCCGCGCGGATCGGGCCACCGACGCGGGATCCGCGCGGCCCGTACGACGTCACCGGAAGGTCACCACGTCCGGCACGCTGACGTCGATCCGGTCGGCGTCCCGGTCCAGCAGCGCCGTCGCCACCCGCGCCTTGTCCTCACCCTGGGTGGCGTCGCCCCACACGACCTCGCGACCGCCGCGCAGCCGCAGCGTGATCCGCGCCAGGCCCTCCACCGTCACGTCCGCCAGCTCGGCACGCAGCCGCGGCGTGAGCGCGGCGAGCACCTCCAGCGCGGCCCGGGTGCCCGGGTCGGCCGGCCCCGGCTCGGCGACACGGACCAGCGGCAGGCCGGTCGGCTGCTCCGGCAGGCTCCGGAAGACCACCCCGGTGACGTCGATCACCTCGAACCGACCGTCGTGCGGAACGGCCGCCGCCGCCGTCCGCTCGGTCACGGTCACGACCAGGGCGTCGGGCCAGTCCCGGGTGACCGTGGCCCGCTCCACGGCGGGCAGACGGCCGATCCGCCGCGCCGCGGCCTCCAGGTCCACCCGGGCCAGCGGCGCGCCGTCGGGGACGGCCGCGGCGTTGCGGACCTGCACCGGCGTGACCAGCTCGCCGCCGTCGACCCGGACCTCCCGCACCCCGAACAGCCCGGTGCCGAGCACCGTCCAGGCGATCAGCCCGACCAGCGCCACGACGCCGGCGGCGACCGCCCAGGGCAGCGCCGCCCGCACCCGCCGCTGCCGGGCACGGGCCATGAAGCGGCGGGTCGAGGCGGGCACCGCGTCGCTACCGGCGCGGACCAGCTGCCACCGGCGGACCGGACCGCGCCGGCCGGAGCCGCCGTCGCCGCCGGTGGTACGCCCCCGCGCGGGCCCCGGGCTCATCCGACGGCGGGCGTCGCGCCGTTCCCGACGGCGCCACTGACACCGGGCACGGTCCCACCGATCGTGGTCGCCCCGCCGGCGTCGCCGCCGGGCAGCGTGCCGGCCGGTGCCGACGGGTCGGCGGACCGGGCCGAGAGGGCGTCGAGCAGCTGGTCGCCCATCAGCGACGTGGGGGGCGCGCCCATGGTGACCACGACGTCGCCCGGTCGGGCGCGGCGGGTCACCTCGACCGGCGCCGCCTCCCACGAGTCGACGAAGACCTTGCGCTCGGCGGGCAGCGGGATCGCCTCGATCAAGGCCACCGAGCCCTCCCCCGGCGCGCGCAGCTCACCCGGGCCGAAGACCTCCAGCAACACCACCTCGTCGGCGATGGCCAGCGCCTCGGCGATCTCGGTCTGGTTGTCCCGGGTGCGGTAGAGCCGGTACGGCTGGAAGACCACGATCAGCCGACCGTCGCCGGCCACCTCGCGCAGCGTCTGCAGGGCCAGCGTCATCGAGGTCGGGTGGTAGGCGTACTCGTCGTAGACCAGCACGTCGTCCGCGACACCCTTGCGCTCGAAGCGCCGCCGCACGCCGGGGAACGCCGCGAGGGCCGCCTCCGCCGCCTCCAGCGGAAGGCCGAGCAGGTACGTGGCCAGCACCGCCGAGGCGCTGTTGAGCCCCATGTGCCGGCCGGGCACCGGCAGCCGGAACTCGCCCAGCGACCGCCCGTCGATCTGCGCCAGGTACCGCACACCCCGTGCCGAGGAGGAGATGTCGGTGAGCCGGAGGTCGGCGTCGGCCGCCTCGCCGTACGTGTGCACCCGGCGCCCCTCGGCGCGCAACGTCTCGGCCAACCGCCGGCCGCCCGCGTCGTCGGCGCAGGTGATGATGAAGCCGTCGGGGTCGGTGAGTCGCGCGAACTCGGCGAACGTGGCCTCCAGGGTGGCCAGGTCGCCGTACGTGTTGAGGTGGTCGGCCTCGACGTTGGTGATGATCGAGACGTACGGGCGGTAGATGAGGAACGAGCGGTCGCTCTCGTCCGCCTCGACCACGAAGTGCTCGCCGGTGCCGTGGTGCGCGCCCGAGCCGACCTCGGAGATCTCCCCGCCGATGACGAAGGACGGGTCCGCTCCGGCCTGCTGGAGCACCATCGTGACCATCGAGGTGGTGGTGGTCTTGCCGTGGGTCCCGGCGACCGCGACCGTACGCCGGCCGGTCATCGCCGCGGCGAGCGCCTCCGAGCGGTGCAGCACCCGCAGGCCCCGCCGGCGCGCCTCGACCATCTCGAGGTGGTCCTGCGGGATCGCCGAGGAGTAGACCACGGTGTCCACCCCGTCGAGGTTGGACGTCTCGTGGCTCATGTGGATCGTGCCGCCGAGCGCCCGCAGGCCGGCCAGCGACGGCCACTCCCGCAGCTCGCTGCCGGAGACCGCGATGCCCCGGGTGAGGAAGAGCCGGGCCAGGCCGCTCATGCCGACCCCACCGACGCCGATGAGGTGGATGGTGCCCAGGTCCTCGGCGGTGAGCGTGCCGGCCGGGGTGAACTGCGCGGTGTTCATGGGTCAGGACCTTCCAGTCACGGCGGGCCGGGCCGCCCGGCGGGTGGGCGACACGGTCATCGGGCCACCGCCTCGTAGACGTAGTTGAGCAGTGCCTCGTCGCCGTCGCGGCGACCGTACGCGGCCGCGGCCGTGCTCATGGCATGCAGCCGGTGCGGGTCGCGGATCAGCGGGACGATCGTCCGCTCCACCCAGTCCGGGGTCAGCTCGGCGTCGTCGACGAGCAGGCCACCGCCGGCCTCCACCACGGGCAGCGCGTTGCGCTTCTGCTCCTGGTTGCTGTGCGGGTACGGCACGTAGACCGTGGGCAGGCCGATCGCGGCCACCTCCGCGCAGGTCATCGCACCGCCCCGGCCGAGCATGAGGTCCGCCGCGGCGTAACCCAGCTCCATCTGGGACAGGTACGGCAGCGTCACGTACGGCACCGGCAGGTCGGTGGGGACCGGCACCGGCTCGTTGCGGGCACCGATCACGTGCAGCACCTGCACCCCGTTGCGGGCCAGTTCCTTGGCCGCGCCGGCCACCGCCAGGTTCACCGACCGGGCGCCCTGCGAGCCGCCGGCCACGAAGAGCACCGGCAGGTCGGGGCGGAGCCCGAAGTGGGCGCGGGCGGCGTTGCGCGTCGCGTACCGGTCGAGCCCGGCGATCCCGCGCCGCAGCGGCACGCCGACCACCCGGGCCTCCCGCAGCGCCTCGGACTGGACCGGCTGGTGCGGGAAGCCGACCGCGACGTGCCGGGTGAACCGCATCCCGAGCCGGTTGGCCACCCCCGGGGGAACGTTCACCTCGTGGATGACGGTGGGCAGCTCACGCCGCCACGCGGCCAGGTACGCGGGCACCGAGACGTACCCGCCGAAGCCGACGACCACGTCGGCGCGCACCTCGTCGATGACCTTGCCCGCCGCGCGCGCCGCGGTCCACATCCGGCCCGGGGTCTTCACCAGGTTCAGGTTGACCGAGCGGGGCAGCTGGTAGGCCGGGATCTGCCGCAGGTCGTAGCCCTGCGGAGGGATCAGCTCGTTCTCCAGCCCCCGAGGTGTGCCGAGGCAGGTGATCCGGACGCCGGGGTCGTGCCGGCGCAGGCAGTCGGCGAAGGCGAGCAGCGGGTAGATGTGCCCACCCGTGCCACCTCCCGCGAGCACCACCGAACGCAGCGGACCCATCAACGTCTCCTCTCGTCCGCCGCGCCGCGTCGGATCCGGTCTGCCCGGACGCCGCGCGGCACGGCCTGGTCGTCTCCGCGCCGCTCCCGTGCCCGTGGCACCGGAGCCCGGGCCGCGGGCGGCGACGCCACCCGGCGACGCCGGCCGGGAAGCGGCGGCAACGGGGCCCACACTAGTCGGACCCACCGGGCCGGCGGACGGGCATGCAGTGCTCTGGCCGCATCGGGTTCGGCGCGGGCGAAGGAGGCGAGCATCCCGACCGCCGCGAGCGTGACGACCAGGGCGCTGCCGCCGTCGGAGATGAACGGCAACGGCACGCCGGTCAGCGGCAGCAGACCGATCACCCCGCCGATGTTGATCACCGCCTGGCCCACCAGCCAGGCCGTCGCCGCGGCGGCGGCGAGCCGACGGAACGGGTCGGCGACCCGGCTGGCGATGCGCAACCCGGTGTACGCCAGCACGGCGAAGAGCGCGACCACCACGACACAGCCGACCAGACCCAGTTCCTCCGCGATGACCGCGAAGATGAAGTCGTTCTCCGCCGCCGGCAGCCGGCCCCACTTGAGGCTGCTCTTGCCCAGGCCGGTGCCGAACCAGCCGCCGTTCTCGATCGCGTACCGGGCCTGGGCCATCTGGTAGCACTGCGAGTCACCGCACTCGGCCAGCGGGGGCGGGTCGACGAACATGGTCAGCCGGGCCAGCCGGTAGTTCTCGGCGCCCTTCTCGCCGGAGCCGGCGCCGAGGGAGGCGACCGCCACCAGCAGGCCGATACCGAGCAGGCCGATCGCGGTGAGGGTGGCGAAGACCCGCATCCGCACGCCGGCCGCCCAGAGCAGGCCGACGACGAGCGCGAGCAGGCAGAGCATGGTGCCGAGGTCGTTGTAGCCGACCAGCACGAAGAGCAGCCCGACCACCGGGAACAGCGGCGTGGCCAGCTCCCGCCACCAACCGAGCTTGACCCCCTTGCGGGCGATCACGTCCGCGCCCCAGAGGACCAGGGCGAACTTCGCCAGCTCGGAGGGTTGCAGCTGGATCGGGCCGAGGTGCAGCCAGTTCAGGTCCGCGTAGAACGGGCCGACCTGCCCCACCCCGGCGAGCGACTGCAACACCATGAGTGCGTTGAGCAGGAGCAGCAGCACCACCGACACCCCGAGCGCCGGCCAGCAGACGGCCCGGAACGTCCGCGCGGGCAGCCGCTGACAGGCCCAGAAGGCCACGACGCCGATCACCGCGAAGATCGTCTGCTTGGTCAACGACGCGGTGGCGTTGCCGCCCTCGGCGTAGTCCCGCACGCTGGTCGCCGAGAAGACCATCGTCAGGCCGATGAGCAGCAGCAGGCCGGCACTGGCGAGCAGCAGGTAGTAGGACGCGAGCGGGCGGTCCAGCAGCCCCCGCAGGGCCGCCAGGCCGCCGGCGGCGTCGAGGCCGCGCAGCGCCGCCGACCCGCCCGGCTCGTCCGGTGGCCGCCGGGGCGTCGTCTTCGTCGTGACCTGGGTACCGCTGTCCTCCCCCACCCGGACATCATGGCCGCTGACCGCCCCGCCCACCTCCGCAACGCCGTCCTCGGCGTGTCGCGGGTGAAAGGAAGGGCCCCCGCTTAACGCCTGCGGTAGAGGAAGGGCCCCCGCTTAACGCCGCCGCCGCGACGCTGGCGGGCAGCGCGCGACGTCGGCGGGCAGCGCTACGGCGCCGGCGCGAGGTCGCGACGGCGCCGTAGCGGGTAGCTCAGCCGACGTTGGCGAGGAACTCGCTGTAGAAGAGGCCCAGCGCGATGGCGACACCGATGCCCGCGATGATCCAGAAGCGCACCACGATGTTGACCTCGCTCCAGCCGGCGAGCTCGAAGTGGTGCTGCAGGGGGGACATCCGGAACACCCGCTTGCCGGTGGTCTTGAACGAGATGATCTGGATGACCACCGACATCGTGATGATCACGAAGAGCCCGCCGATGATCGGCAGCAGCATGATCGTCCGGGTGGACATCGCCATGCCGGCGATCAGACCGCCCAGGCCCAGCGCGCCGGTGTCGCCCATGAAGATCCGCGCCGGCGACGTGTTCCACCAGAGGAATCCGACACAGGCCCCGGCCGCGGCCCCGGCGATCAACGCGATCTCCAGCGGATCCCGGACCGTGTAGCAGTACGCCTCGGTGTAGTTCGGGTCGGCGCACCAGTGCCGGTACTGCCAGAACGCGATCAGCGCGTACGCGGCGAGCACCATCACCGAGGCGCCCGTGGCGAGCCCGTCGAGGCCGTCGGTGAGGTTGACGCCGTTGGTCGCCGCCATCACCACGAAGATGAAGACGATGACCGCACCGACCTTGGTCAGCTCCAGCACCGGGATGTCCCGGATGAAGCTCAGCGTCGTGCTGCCGACGGTCTCGGTGTTGGTCGCCTGCCCCTGGGCGTCGGTCATGCTGCTCGGGAAGTAGAGCGCGACCACGCCGAAGACGGCGCCGACCAGGATCTGGCCGAGCAGCTTGGCCCGCGCGTTCAGGCCCCCGCTGTGCCGCTTGCGGACCTTCAGGAAGTCGTCGATGAACCCGACCGCCCCGGAGAAGACCATCAGGCCCAGCAGCACCAGCGCCGTGACGGTCGGCTCGACCTGGGCGATCTGCGCATCCGGCAGGGTGGTCAGGGCGAGGTGGCCGGCGACGTACGCGATGACGGTGGCCAGGATGAAGACCACGCCGCCCATCGTCGGCGTGCCCTTCTTGCCTTGGTGCATCTGCGGGCCCTCGGCCCGGATCGGCTGACCGGCCTTGAGCCGGGTGAAGACCTTGATCGCGATCGGGGTGCACAGCAGCGAGACCAGGAAGGCCACCCCGACGGCGACGATGACCGCCCTCACGCGACGTTCCCTCCGGCCGCCACGCCCGTGTTCCCGGCGGCGGCGTCGGCGCGCAACGCGTCGACCACCTCCCAGGTGCGGTACCGGGAGCCCTTCACCAGGACGACGTCGCCCGGCCGTAGTTCGTCCCGCAGCACCTCGACGGCCGCCGCCTGATCGGTGAGCAGCACCGACTCTCCTCCCCAGTCACCTACCGATGTCGCGCCCTCGTGGATCGGCGCCGCCGGCTCGCCCACCACGAGCAGCCGGTCGACACCCAGCTCGGCCGCGAGCTGGCCGACCTCCACGTGTCCCTCATGTTCGTACGGGCCCAGCTCGGCCATGTAGCCGAGCACCGCGACGGTACGCCGGTCCTGCCCGATGCCGGCCAGCGCCCGGAGCGCGACCGCCATCGAGGCGGGGTTGGCGTTGTACGAGTCGTCGATCACCGTCACGCCGTCGGCGCGTTCGAACACGTCCATCCGGCGGGTGGAGACCAGCCCCATCTCGCCCAGCGCGACGGCCAGCTCGGTGAGCGGCATGCCCAGCTCCCGGGCCACCGCGGCGGCCGCGAGGGAGTTGGAGACCTGGTGCCGACCGGTCAGCCCGAGCCGCACCGGCGCCGTCCCCTCGGGCGTCACCAGCGTGTACGACGACCGACCCCGCTCGTCGGTGGTGACGTCCTCGGCGCGGATGTCGGCGTCGGCCGCCTCGCCGTACCGGACGACGCGAGCGTGGGTCCGGGCGGCCATCGCGGCGACCAGCGGATCGTCGGCGTTGAGGACGGCCAGGCCGTCGGACGGCAGCGCCTCGACCAGCTCGCCCTTGGCCAGCGCGATGGTCTCCCGCGAGCCGAACTCGCCGATGTGCGCCACCCCGACGTTGAGCACCACGGAGATCCGCGGAGGCACCACGTCGCAGAGGTACCGCACATGGCCGACGCCGCGCGCACCCTTCTCCATGACCAGGTAGCGGGTCTCCGGGCCGGCCTGCAACGCCGTCCACGGGTGGCCCAGCTCGTTGTTGAACGACCCGGGCGGCGCGACGGTCGGGCCGAGCCGGGCGGCGAGCTGGGCGATCAAATCCTTGGTGGTGGTCTTGCCGGACGAGCCGGTCAGGCCGATCACGGTCAGGCCGGGCAACCGGTCCACCACCGCCCGGGCGAGCCGGCCCATCGCGGCGAGCGCGTCGTCGACCAGCACCATCGGTACGCCGGGCACCTCCCGGGTGCCGAGCACGGCCACCGCGCCGGAGGAGACCGCCGTGGCGGCGAAGTCGTGCCCGTCGGCCTTCTCGCCTCCGAACGCGACGAACAGCGCGCCCGGGCCGACGCGGCGGGAGTCGAACTCGACCGACCCGGTGACCCGCGCGTCGGGATCGGCGGCGACCAGCCGCCCGTCCACCGCCGTGGCCACCTCGGCCAGGCTCAGCGGGATCACCGGGCACCCTCCGGGTCGCCGAAGCGGGCACGCAGCGCGGCGGCCAGCTCGGTGCGGTCGTCGAACGGGTGCACCTGCCCGGCGACCTCCTGGCCCTGCTCGTGCCCCTTGCCGAGCACCGCGACGACGTCGCCCGGGGCGGCCAGCCGGACCGCCTCGGCGATCGCCGCCCGCCGGCCGTCCACCTCGAGGATCCGGGCGGGTGCCTCGGTGCCGTACGCACCGGCGAGCACCTCGGCGCGGATCGCCGCCGGGTCCTCCGTACGCGGGTTGTCGTCGGTCACCAGCACCACGTCGGCCCCTTCCGCCGCTGCCGCGCCCATCAGCGGGCGCTTGCCCCGGTCCCGGTCGCCACCGGCGCCGATCACGCAGATCAGCCGGCCCGGGCTGAACTCGCGCAGCGCCGCCAGCACCGCCACCACGGCGTCGGTCTTGTGCGCGTAGTCCACGACGCCCCGCACCGGACCGGGAGCGTCGACGAGTTCCAACCGGCCGGGCACTCCGCCGCAGGCCGACACCCCGGCCACGGCGGTCTTCGGGTCGACTCCGGCGGCCACCAGGACGGCGACGGCGAGCAGGGCGTTGGCCACGTTGTGCCGGCCGGGCAGCGCGACGCCGGCCGGCAGGGTCAGCCCGTCCGGGCCGTGCAGGGTGAAGCGCTGGGCGTACCCCTCGCCGCCGACCTCGTCGGCCCACCAGGTGGCGGCGGGGTCGCCGGCCGCCGAGTAGGTCACGGTCGCGGGCTTGCGCAGCGGCCCGAGCGCCGGGTCGTCGTGGTTGAGCACCTCCACCGCGCAGCGCCCGTCGAAGAGCTTCGCCTTCGCGGCGAAGTAGTCGGCGGAGTCCGCGTGGAAGTCGAGGTGGTCGGAGCCGAAGTTGGTGTAGCCGCCGACGGTGAAGCGGACGCCGCCGACCCGCCCCATCGCGAGGGCGTGGCTGGAGACCTCCATGACCACCGCGGTCACCCCGCGCTCGCGCGCGGCGGCGAGCATGGCGTGCAGGTCCGTCGCCTCGGGCGTGGTGCGGACGCTGTCGATCACGAGGTCGCCGAGACGGGTCTCCACGGTGCCGATCAGCCCGGTGGTGTGTCCGGCGGCGCGCAGGCCGGACTCGACGAGGTAGGCGGTGGAGGTCTTGCCGGCGGTGCCGGTCACCCCGATCACCGTGAGGTCGCCGGTGGGGTCGCCGTAGACGGCGGAGGCGAGGGTCCCGAGGACCGCGCGCGGGTCGTCGACCACCAGGGCGGGCAGGCCGGCCGCCCGTACCGCCGAGGCGCCCGCCAGGTCGGTCAGGGCAGCCACCGCGCCGGACGCGGCCGCGCCGGACGCGAACTCCGCGCCGTGCCGGTTGGCGCCCGGGAGGGCCGCGTACAGGTCGCCGGGGCGGACCTCCTGGCTGGCGTGGGTCACCCCGGTCACCACCAGCTCGGCGGCGCTCTCCGGGGGCTCGGTGGCGAGCCGGGCGGCGAGGTCGCCGAGGCGGACACCGCTCACGGTACGAGGACGAGGATTGCCGGACACGGCGTCAGACCCTACCCGGTCGTCCGGTTCGCGCCGAACAGCCGCCCCGGTGGTTCGTCCGCACCTACCGATCATGTCCCGCCGGCCCCGGTCAGCGCGGAAAGACCTCGAACTTCGGCGGGGCGGCGCTCGACGGCGGCACCCGGTAGTGACGCAGCGTGAACTGCATCATCTCCCGGAACGCGGGCGCGGCGATGTCGCCGCCCCCGCCCCCGGGGGTGTGCGCGAAGACCGCGATCACGTACCGGGGCTTCTCCGCCGGGGCCATGCCGATGAACGACGCTACCTCGCCCGGCTGCTTCTGCCCGTCGACCAGCCGCCAGCCCGTGCCGGTCTTGCCGGCGACCCGGTAGCCGGGGATCGCCGCGGCGAGCCCGGTGGCGTCGTCGACGGTGGTGACCGCCTCCAGGATCGTCCGCAGCTCGGCGGCGGTGTCCGGGCTGAGCACGGACCGGGTCTTCGGGGGCTCCGGCTTCGTCCGCTTCCCGTCCGGCCCGATCACCTCCTTGACCAGGTGCGGCTGGATGTACCGCCCGTCGTTGGCGATGGTGGCGTACGCGGCGGCCATCTGCAGCGGGGTGGCGTCGACGCTGTGCCCGATCGGCACCGACCCGTACGCCGAGTCGCTCCACTCCTCGGCGGGCAGCAGCCGGCCGCTCGCCTCGCCGGGAATCCCGACCCCGGTCGGCTCGCCCAGTCCGAACCGCTTCTGGTAGTCGATGAGCCGGTCGGGGCCGAGCCGGTCGGCGATGGCGATGGTGCCGACGTTGGAGGAGTACGCCATCATCCCGGGCAGGCTCATCCGCCGGCCGTCGGCCGGGTGGCTGTCGGAGAACGGGTAGCCGCCCCGGACGACGCTGTTCGGCACCGGGAGCGTGGTGTCCTTCGTGATCACGCCCTCCTGGAGGGCGGCGCCGAAGGTGATCGCCTTGTGCACCGAGCCGGGGTCGACCACGAAGCTGGTGGCCGCGTCCTCCCGGTCGGTCGGCTCGCTCGGGAACGGTTTGGCGGCGTTGTAGGTGGGATGACTGGCCTGGGCCAGCACCTCGCCGGTGGCCACGTCGATCGCGATCGCCGTCCCGGTGCTGCCCTGCACCTGCGCCATCCGCCGTCCCAGGATCACCTGCACCATGTACTGGAGGTCCCGGTCGATGGTGAGTCGCAGGGAGCTGCCCGGCTTGGCCTTCGTCGTCACGCTGTAGCCGCCGGGGATCGGCGCGGCCAGGTCACCGAGGCCGACCTCGTACGTCCGTTCGCCGTCCACGCCGGCCAGCAGCTCGTCGTAGCGGGCCTCCAGCCCCTCCAGACCGACCATGTCCGGGCTGGTGAAGCCGATCAGGTTCGCGGCGAGGTCACCGCCGGGCACCTCCCGCCGCTCGTCGCGGTGGGTGTTGATGCCGGGCAGCTCCAACGCCATGACCTTCCGGGCCTGCGCGACGTCGACACCCCGGGCGAGGTACTCGAACTGCGACGCCTTGCCGTCGGGCCGCTTGCGCGGCTTCATCCGCTCGGCCAGCTCCGAGGCGGGGATGCCGAGCAGCGGCGACAGCGCCCTCGCCGTGGACGACACGTCCGTGACCTGGGTGGGGTCGGCGTAGACGTAGCGCGCCTCGACGCTGTGCGCCAGGGCGGCGCCGGACTGGTCGTAGATGGCGCCGCGCGGCGCCGGCAGGGTCACCGTCCGGAGGCGGTCCGACAGGCCCGCGTCGGCGTACGCCGGAGTCTCCACGGCCTGGAGCGCGACGAGTCGGATGCCGATGACGGCGAACAGCGCCAGGGTCAACACGGTCCCGAGCCGCATCCGGCGGCGCGGGTCGGCCAGTCGCGGCGGCTTCGGCGGCTTGCGCGATCCACGCCGCGCGGTCGGCCGTTCGGGCCGGCGCGTGGTTCGCGGCGCCGGGCGGCGGCGCGGCGGTGACAGCTCGTCGGTGCCCGGGGTGCGGGCCTGGACGGTACGGACCACGCCGCCACGGGCCGGCGCCTGGTCCCGCCGTCCGGTCCGGGTGCCGGCGGCCGCCCGGCCGCCGTCGAGCACCTGGAGGGCGGGCCGGAACGGGTCGCCGGAGCGGGTGCTGCGGGGGGTACGCCGCTGCTCGTTGCGGGCCGGCGGCTCGTCCCGGCCGCCGCCCTCGCGGATGGTCCGTCCGCGCGGGGTGTACGCGCGCGCGTCGGAGATGCCGCCGACCCCCGGCTCACCGGAGCGCGGTTCCCGACCCCGGTCACTTCCGGCACGGGACGAGCCGCGCCGGGAGCCCGTAGGGTCCCGGCGCGGCTCGTCCGATCTCGGCGGCACCGCTCAGCCTCCCGCGCCCTGCTGGCTGGTGACCGACGGCTGCCCGCTGGCGGGCTGCGGCACACCGATCGTCTTGCCGTCCGGCAGGCGGATGTACGCCGGGTCGCCCGACTCGACCAGGCCCAGCTTGCGCGCCTCCGCGGCCAGGTTGCCCGGCGCCTCGTGATCCGCGATCTGCTTGTTCAGCTGCTGCTGCTCCAGGTCGAGCTTGGCCTGCTGCTGCTGGAGCTTCTCCAGCCGGAAGGCGTTCTCGTTGATCTTCGTGTTGACGAGCAGGATGCCGAGCACCCCACCGACCACGAGCGTCACGATCAGCGCCGCGAACGGCGCCCGCGGCACCGACACCGGCGCCGGCGGTGCGACCCGCAGCCGCGGCTGCCGCGCCGGGGCGGCGACCCGCTCGGCCGGCCGCAGTGCGGCGCTGCCCTGGGTCGGGAACTCGCGCGCCCCCCGGGCGCGAGTCTCCCCCTGCCGGTCCGCCCGGTCCGCCCGCGGCGTACCCGTGCCGACGCGCGTGGCCCGCTCCGCCGCGATCCGGCCCCCCGACCGCGGTGTGCGCTGCCCGCCGCCGGTCACGTCCCGGCGGTCGCGCTTGTCAATCGTCATGTCCCTCCCCCTCTTCGTCCGTCCCTGTCCCGTCCCCGGGTGTCGGGTGTGGATCTTTACCAGTCCCCCCCGACACCGTCCCCGGTTGGTGCATCGCCTTGACCCGTCGGCGGTACCGTTCGCGGTCGGTCCGCCCCTGCTCGCGTGCCTCCGGGTCAAGCCGTTCCGCTGCCCGCAGCCGCACCGAAGCGGCACGCGGGTTAGCGGCGACCTCCGCCTCCCCGGGCAGCTCGGCGCCCCGGCTGAGCAGCCGGAACGTCGGGCCGGACCCGGGCAGCTCGACCGGGAGGTCGACCGGGCCCTTACTGCGGACCCGGTCGGCCAGCGCCGCCTTGGTGAGCCGGTCCTCCAGCGAGTGGTAGGACAGGACCACCATGCGGCCCCCCACGGTGAGTGTGTCCAGCGCGGCTGGCAGCGCCGTCTCCAGCGCTGCCAGCTCCTTGTTTACCTCGATCCGTAAAGCCTGAAACGTTCTCTTTGCGGGGTGTCCCCCGGTTCGTCGGGCCGGTGCCGGAATCGACTCGCGGACCAGTTCCGCGAGCCGCGCCGAGGAGGTGATTCGGCCCCGCTCACGCTCCCGGATGATCGCCGAGGCGATCTTCCCGGCGAACTTCTCCTCGCCGTACACCCGCAGCACCCGCGCCAGGTCCGGGTGCGCGTAGGTGTTGACCACCTCCTCGGCGGTCACCCCCCGGGTCTGGTCCATCCGCATGTCCAGCGGGGCGTCCTGCGCGTACGCGAACCCGCGGTCGGGTGCGTCGAGTTGGAGCGAGGAGACACCCAGGTCGAACAGGATGCCGTCGATGCGCGGATAGCCCAGCCGGTCGAGCACCTCCGGGAGCTCGTCGTAGACGGCGTGCTCCAGGTGGATCCGATCGGCGAACGGTGCGAGCCGGGCCCGCGCGTGCGCCAGGGCCTCGGTGTCCCGGTCGAGCCCGACGAGAACGGTGTCCGGGTGCCCCCGCAGCACCGCCTCGGCGTGCCCGCCCAGGCCCAGCGTCGCGTCGACGTGCACCGTGCGTCCGCCCCGGTCCAGCGCGGGGGCCAGCAGCTCGAGACACCGCTCGAGCAACACCGGCACGTGCGTGCCGCGCAGCTCCCCCATGTCGACCCCCACTGGTTGAATCCCTGTTTCCTTGTCGCGCCTGTCGTCGGACGACGCCGTACCGTCGTACCGCCAGATCCCCATCCGCTCCCCGCCCGAACTCCCGGCCACGGCCGGAGGAGGTCGGATCGCGCGCCTGGCACCGGGGAAGGGGTGCCAGGAACTCGAAAGCGGCTGGAGATCTCGCAGTACGTCGGGCGCCGTCACGCCCTACAGACCGCCGGGCAGCACCCCCTCCTCGATGTCGGCGAAGTCGTCTTCGCTCTCGGCGAGGTAGGTCTCCCAGGCGGCCTTGTCCCAGATCTCCACCCGGGTGCTCGCGCCGATGACCACCAGGTCACGGTCGAGGGCCGCGTACGTCCGCAGGTGGGCCGGGATGGTCACCCGGCCCTGCTTGTCCGGCACCTCGTCGTGCGCGCTGGCGAAGAAGACCCGGCTGTAGGCCCGGGCCGCCTTGTGCGTCATCGGCTGCGCGCGTAGCTGCTCCGCGATCCGCTGGAACTCGGGCGTCGGAAAGACGTAGAGGCAGCGGTCCTGCCCTTTGGTGATCACGACACCCCCCGCCAGCTCGTCCCGGAACTTCGCCGGAAGGATCAACCGGCCCTTGTCGTCGAGACGCGGAGTGTGGGTGCCGAGGAACATCGGCCCAACCCCCTCGCCCCTGAGCGGCGTTCGCGGCGCCGCTGACCCCCCGGGCCGGTGGGCCCTCCCGGCCTCACCATTGGGCCCCACTCTACTCCACTTCCCTCCACCTGCAACCGGAATCGCCCGCGTGGCGCGCCCGATGCGCGCCCAAAACAGCACGTCAGGCGGGGTGGAGCGGAGTGGAGGGGCGCGGCGGCGCGGCGCGCGTCCGCTTTCCGACATAGATCAACTCCGTCCGGCCGATCCCGCTCCGACCACGTGTCGTCCGGCACCCGGCCGAACGGATCGCCGTCGGCCGCGATCTGGGGGGCACGCTGGTCCGGTAACCTCGCTCGCGTGACGGACGCGAAGATGCCCCTGCGGGCGAAGGTGGCCAGTTCGGTATCGCGGACCGCCGCGGCGCTGTCCCGAGCCGCCGGCCGGGGCGACGGCTCGGTGATCGGCGGCTGGATCGGCCTGAAGATCGACCCGGACCTGCTCGCCCACCTGTCGGCCGGGCGGGCCATCGCTCTGGTCTCGGGCACCAACGGCAAGACCACGACCACACGGCTGACCGCCGCCGCCGTCGGCGTCCTCGGTCGGGTCGCCACCAACTCCTTCGGCGCCAACATGCCCACCGGCCACACCTCCGCGCTGGCCAAGGCCGGCAGCACCCCGTACGCGGTGCTGGAGGTCGACGAGCACTACCTCGCCCAGGTGCTGGAGGCCACCGAGCCCCACGTGGTGGCGCTGCTCAACCTCTCCCGCGACCAGCTCGACCGGGCCAAGGAGGTCGCCATGATGGCGCAGCTCTGGCGCGCCGCGCTGGTCCGGCACACCGACGTCCGCGTCGTCGCCAACGCCGACGACCCGATGGTCGTGTGGGCGGCCACCCCGCCGCCCAACCACGACCACCGCATCACCCCGCCGCACGTCACCTGGTTCAGCGCCGGCCAGCGCTGGCACGACGACTCGTGGGTCTGCCCCGAGTGCGGCTCGACCATCCAGCGCAACGGCGAGCAGTGGTGGTGCACCGGCTGTCCGCTGCGCCGGCCCGAGCCGCACTGGACCGTCGAGGACGACGGCGTGGTCGACCCGACCGGCGCCTGGCACAAGGTCAAGCTCCAGCTCCCCGGCAAGGTCAACGTCGGCAACGCCGCGACGGCGCTGGCCGTCGCCGCCGAGTTCGGCGTACGCCCGGTCGACGCGGTGCTCCAGCTCGGCAGCGTCACCTCCGTCGCCGGCCGGTACGCACAGGTCGACCGGGACGGGCGCAACATCCGGCTGCTGCTGGCGAAGAACCCGGCCAGCTGGCTGGAGGCGTTCGACATGGCCGACGAGGCGCCGACCCTGCTCTCCATCAACGCGCGGGACCCCGACGGTCTGGACACCTCCTGGCTCTTCGACGTCGACTTCGCCCCGCTACGCGGTCGGCAGGTGCTGATCACCGGCGACCGGGCGTACGACCTCGCGGTGCGCCTCGACGTCAACGGCGTGCCGTTCCAGCACGTACGGACGTTCGACGAGGCCGTCCAGGCGGCGCCGCCGGGCCGGCTGGAGGTCATCGCGAACTACACCGCGTTCCAGGACATCCGAGCGGAGTTGGACCGTGTCAACTGAGAGCCTGCGCATCGTCTGGGTCTACCCCGACCTGCTGTCCACGTACGGCGACCGGGGCAACGCGCTGATCCTCGCCCGCCGGGCACAGCAGCGCGGGATGCCGGTGGAGGTGCTGGAGGTCCGCTCCGACCAGCGGCTCCCGGCCACCGCCGACATCTACCTGATCGGCGGCGGCGAGGACGGCCCGCAGGCGCTCGGTGCGCAGCGGCTGCTCGCCGACGGCGGCCTGCACCGCGCGGTCGCGCAGGGCTCGGTGGTGTTCGGCGTGTGCGCCGGCTACCAGTTGCTCGGCACCTCCTTCTTCGCCAAGGGCACCAGGTGCGCGGGTCTCGAGCTGCTGGACCTGTCCTCCGACCGCGGCCCCACCCGGGCGGTCGGCGAGCTGGCCGGCGACGTGGACCCGCGCCTGGGCATCCCGCCGCTGTCCGGGTTCGAGAACCACGGCGGCCGCACCCACCTCGGTCCGGGCGTCGCCCCCCTGGCCCGGGTCACCGCCGGTGTCGGCAACGACGGCGCCACCGAGGGGGCGTGGCGGGGCAAGATGCTCGGCACGTACTCCCACGGGCCGGCGCTGGCCCGCAACCCGGCCCTGGCCGACCTGCTCCTGCGCTGGGCCACCGGCGTGCACCAGTTGCCGCCGCTCGACGACACCTGGTCCGACCGGCTCCGTGCCGAGCGCCGCGCCGCGGTGGCCTCCGCCGCCAGGCCGTGATCCCCGCCGTCCGGCGGTTCCGGCGGGAACCGTCGGCCGTCCGGCGGCTGCTGCGGGAGCCGCCCGCGCTCCGGTTCGCCCTGCTGCTGCTCCTGCTCGCGGTCCTCACGCCGGTCGCGCTGCTCGCGCCGCGGCCGGACCTGGAGGACCTGCCGGGGCACGCCGACCGGCTCGGCGCGTACGCCCCGGCGACGGCGATCGTCGGCGGGGCGGTGCTGCTGGTCGCACTCGTTCCCCGGACCTTCGTCACCCTCGCCTCCGGTGCGCTGTTCGGCGCACTGGAGGGTGCCGCGTACGCCCTCGGGGCCGCGTTCCTGGCGGCGTCGATCGGCTTCGCGGTCGGCCGGCTGCTCGGCCGGGAGTTCGTGGCCGAGCGCGTCCGCGGCCGGCTCGCCCGGCTGGACGGCTGGTTCGCCCGGCAGAGCGTCCTCGGGGTGATCACCGTACGGCTGCTGCCAATCGCCGGCTTCGGCCTGGTCAGCTACGGCTACGGCACCACCGGCGCCCGGGTGCTGCCGTTCCTCGCCGGCAGCGTGATCGCCTCCGCCCCCACCGCGTTCGGCTACGCCGCCGTCGGTGCCGCGGTCACCTCGCCGGGCGACGTGAACTGGTTCGCCGCCGCGCCGGCCGGGCTCGGGCTGATCGCCAGTGCGGTGCTGGTCCGTCGCTGGTGGCTTGCCGAACGCCGGCGCCGCACCGGACCGACGTGACGCCGGCCGAGGAGCGCCTGCCGGGCGGATTCGTCACCGAGGTGGTCCGGGTGGGCGACACGGTCCGGCGTACACCCGGCGGGAACACCGAGCGGGTCGCGGCGTTGCTGCACCACCTGGACCGGGTGGGCGCGGACGTCGCGCCCCGCCACCTCGGGTACGACGAGCGGGGCCGTGAGGTGCTCGGCCACGTCGACGGCCGGGTTCCCTGGCGGGACCGGGAGGACGCGGTCTTCTTCGCCGACCCGGCGCTGGCCCGCCTGGCCGCGTTGATCCGGCGGCTGCACGACGCGTGCGCGGGTACGCCGCTGGCCGGGGACGCGGAGACGGTCTGCCACCACGACCTGTCCCCGAAGAACACGGTGTACCGGGACTTCCCCGCCGGGCCGCTGCCCGTGGCGTTCCTGGACTGGGACCTCGCCGGCCCGGGCCGGCGGATCGAGGACGTGGCGTTCGCGGCGTGGCACTGGGCGGCGCTGGGGCCGGGCGCCGACCCGGCCGAGCTGGGCCGCCGGGCGCGGCTGCTCTGCGACGCCTACGACGCGGCCGGCGGCGCGACGGGCGGCGCGACCGGCGGCCCATCGGGCGACGCGGGTGGCGACGCATCGGGCGACGCGGGTGGCGACGCGGGCGGTGGCGCGGGCGGTGGCGGCGGTGGCGCATCGGGCGGCGCGGACGGCGGGGAGGCGTCCGCTCCGCTCCCCCGCGCGGAGCTGGTCGACGTGATGCTCGCCCAACTGGACCGCACCTGGCGGGGCATCGAGTCCGGCGCCGCTCGCGGGGAAGCCGCGATGCGGCGGCTACGCGCGGCGGGCGTACCGCCGATGATCCACGCCTGGCACGACTGGCTGGCAACGCACCGCACCCCAATCGACGCCGCCCTGCACTCCCACCCCGACCGCTGCGACGCTGATCCGGGCACACTTTCGCGGAAGTAGTGGCTATCCGGGCCCCGATGGCCACTATTTCCGTGAAACTGCGCCCACGGCGGGCGCACGGCGCGCGGCGGGCGCGGGGGTCAGGGGGGTGGGCGGACCAGGCCGGCCTCGTGGGCGGCGATGACGAGGTGCACCCGGTCCCGGGCGCCCAGCTTGGCGAACAGTCGGGCCACGTGCGCCTTGGCGGTGGCTGCGCTGATGACCAATTCGGCGGCGATCTCGCCGTTGGACAGGCCGCGGCCGACCAGGGTCAGCACCTCCCGTTCCCGGTCGGTGACGCCGGGCAGGGCGCGGGTCCGGACGGCCACCTCGGGCCGGCGGGTGAACTCGGCGATGAGCCGCCGGGTGACGGCGGGCGCGATGAGCGCGTCGCCGCCGGCCACCACCCGGACGGCCCCGAGGATGTCGTCGAGGGCCATGTCCTTGACCAGGAAGCCGCTGGCGCCGGCCCGCAGCGCGGCGTGCACGTGGTCGTCGTCGTCGAAGGTGGTGAGGACGAGGACCCGGGTCGGACCGCCCACCGCGGTGATGATCCGGGTGGCCTGGATGCCGTCGGTGCCCGGCATCCGCAGGTCCATCAGCACCACGTCCGGGACGACCTCACGGGCGAGCCGGACCGCCTCGGCGCCGGTGCCCGCCTCGCCGACGACCTCGATGTCTGCGGCATCGGCGATGAGCACGCGCAGTCCGGCACGGATCAGGGGCTGGTCGTCGGCGAGCACCACCCGGACGGTCACCGGCCCGCCTCCGGCGCAACGGTGCCGCGCGCCGGAGGCCCGGTCTCCGGCACCGGCAGCCCGGCCGCCACCCGGAAGCCACCCTCGGGGCGCGGCCCCGCCTCGAACCGGCCGCCGAGCAGCGCGACCCGCTCGCGCATGCCGAGGATGCCGTGCCCCTCGCCCCCGACCGGACCGCCCCGGCCACCGTCGACGACCTCCACGCCCACCTCGTCGGGGCGCTGCGTCACGGTCACCCGACAGTGCCCGACGGCCGCGTGCCGGACCACGTTGGTGAGCGACTCCTGCACGATCCGGTACGCCGCCAGGCCCACCTCGGCGGGGACCGGCACCGGCTCCCCGTCGCGCCGCAGGTCGACGCGCAGGCCCGCGTCGCCGGCCGCCGCGACGAGGCGGTCGAGATCCGCCGTCCCCGGCGTGGGATCCAGCGGCGCGGCCTCGTGGTCCGGGCGGCGCAGGGCGCCGAGCGTACGCCGGAGCCCGGCCAGGGTCTCCCGGCTGGTGGCCTCGATGGTGGCGAGCGCGGCGCGCGCCTCCGTGGGCTGGGTGTCGATGACCCGCGCCCCCACTCCGGCCTGGATGGCGATCACGCCGATGCTGTGCGCGACCTGGTCGTGCAGGTCGCGGGCGATGCGCAGCCGTTCGGCGGTGACGGCCTCGGTCGCGGCGTGCGCCCGCAGGGACGCCGCGTAACGACGCCGGGCCCGGACCGAGTTGCCGACGGTCCAGGCGGTGGCGACGGTCAGCACGGAGAACGTGGCCCGGTTCAGCGGGTCGAAGCCGGTGTTGAGGAAGCTCGCGGCCACCTGGACGGTGAGCACGATCGCGGCGGCGGCCACCGAGACGCGGCGGGAGCGGGTCGCGGCGACCACGCCGACGGCGAGGTCCACGGCCGCGAACTGGAGGTGGAAGACGTCGTCGTCGTAGCCGGCGTCGCCGCCGTGGACGGTCCCGGCGCCCAGGGCCGCACCGGCCAGCATCAGACCGAGCGCGGCCGGCGGGTGCCGCCGCAGCAGCAGCGCGGGGAGCGCCACGACCAGCACCGGCACCAGGTACCGCTCGGGCACCCACCAGCCGACGACGCCGAGGCCGTCGCCGCTGCCGGCGGCCACGCTCGCGTACACCCACAGCGGGGGCAGGACGAGAACCACGGCACCGGCCAGCGCCACGCGGAGCGCCGCCGGGAGAGCGCGGCGCGGCACGGGGGCGACCTCCATGGACACACCGTAGCCAGCCGGACCCGGGGCGGGCATCGGCCCGCAGGCGTACGCCCGGGGGCTGACTGCCGCCGCCGGATGTGGCCGGCGGGGCGACGACCCGGCGGCGACCGGCCGGCAGCGTGGTCGGCATGATCGCTCTGAACGCCCTGACGAAACGGTACGGCCGCACAACGGCGGTCGACGACCTCACCCTGACCGTGCGGCCCGGACACGTCACCGGATTCCTCGGTCCGAACGGCGCCGGCAAGTCCACGACGCTGCGGATCATCCTCGGTCTCACCGCGCCGACCAGCGGCAGCGCCACGGTCGACGGGGTGCCGTTCCGCGACCACCCGCGCGGACTGCACCACGCCGGGGCCCTGCTCGACGCCGGGGACGTGCACGGCGGCCGCAGCGCCCGGGCCCACCTGAGGGCGCTGGCCCGCAGCAACGGCATCGGACGGGGCCGGGTCGAGGAGGTGCTGCGGGAGGTGGGCCTGGCGGCCGTCGCGCGGCGGCGGATCGGCGGGTTCTCCCTCGGCATGCGGCAGCGGCTCGGCATCGCCGCCGCGCTGCTGGGCGACCCGCCGGTGCTGCTGTTCGACGAGCCCTTCAACGGCCTGGACCCGGAGGGCGTGCGCTGGGCACGGAACCTGCTGCGGCGGCTCGCCGCGCAGGGCCGGACGGTCTTCGTCTCCAGCCACCTGATGAGCGAGATGGAGCACTGCGCCGACCACCTGGTGGTGCTCGGCCGGGGGCGCCTGGTCGCCGACGAGAGTCTGGCCACCTTCTCCGCCCGCGGTGGCCGCACCGACGTCGCCGTCCGTACCCCGGATCCCGCCGCGCTGACCACGGTGCTCACCGCCGAGGGCGCGACCGTCCGCCCGGAGGACACCGGTCTGCTGGCGGTGACGGGGATGAGCGCCGACCGGATCGGCGATCTCGCGCTGGCGCACGGCTTACCCCTGCACGGGCTGACCACCCGTACCGCCGCACTCGAGGAGGCGTTCATGGACCTGACCGCCGACGACGTCGAGTACGGCGGTCGGCCGGCCGCCCCCGCCTCCGCCGCCGACGGCCGCACCCGGTCGGCCCGTCCCGCCAACGGGGTGCGGCGGTGACCGCCGGGACCGGGCGGGCCTGCGGGACCGGCGTCCCGCCCCGCTTCCGCGACCTGGTGGCCGCCGAGTGGACGAAGATGTGGTCCCTGCGGTCCACCTGGTCGGCGCTCGGGCTGATCCTGGTCGCGATGGCCGGGCTGGCCGCGTACGCCGCCCTGGCCACCACCGGCGGCTGGGCCGGATGGTCGGCGGAGCAGCGGTCCCTGCACGCGCCGCTGGGCGACGCCTTCCCGGACGAGGCGCAGCTGTTCGTCCTCCTGGCCGCGAGCGCCGTCGGAGCGGTCGCGGTCGGCGGCGAGTACGCCAGTGGGCTGTTCCGCGTCACCTTCGCCGCGGTACCCCGCCGGAGCGCGGTGGCCGCCGCCAAGCTGCTGGTGCTCGCCGCCGTGACCACCGCAGTGGGGGTGACCGGCGCGGCCGCGGCGTTCGCCGTCTCGCAGGCGATCCTCGCCGACGTGGGCGCGGGCATGTCCGTCACCGAAACCGGTGCGCTGCGCGGGATCACCGCGTCGGCCCTGCTGGTACCCGTGTCCGCGCTGGCCGGCATGGCGGTGGCCGCACTGGTCCGCCACTCCGCGCCGGCAATCGTCGCCGCGACCGCCGTGCTGCTCCTGCTGCCGACGGCCCTGAACGAGGACGAACGGTGGACGGCGCTGCTCCGGCACGCGATGCCGGTGCCGGCGTGGCAGCGGCTCATGGAGGTCGGGGAGCCACCCCCGTGGATCTCGCTCCCGCACCGCGCCACGATCGAGGGCGCCTGGACCACGTACGCGGCGTGGACACTGGTCGCCGTCCTGGCGACGGTCGTGGCCGTGCACCGCCGCGACCCGTGAACCGCCGAGCCGGGCGTTAAGAAGGGGCCCCTGCTCTACCGGAGGCGTTAAGCGGGGGCCCCTCCTTTCACGCCACCACCGACACCATCCGGCCGGCGACCACGATGACCTTGCGCGGCTCCTTGCCGGCCAGGGAACCCGCGACCGCCTCCAGGGCCGCCGCGCGGACGGTCTCCTCGGACGCGTCGGCGGCCACCTCGACCCGACCCCGCACCTTGCCGTTGACCTGTACCGGGTAGGTGACCGTCTCGGCGACCAGCAGGGCCGGGTCGGCGACCGGGAAGTCCGCGTACGTCAGCGACGTCTCGTGACCCAGCCGGCGCCACAGCTCCTCGGCGACGTGCGGGGCGAACGGCGCCAGCATCAGCACCAGCGGCTCGGCCACCTCACGCGGCGTCTCCGCCAGCCGGGTCAGCCCGTTGGTCAGCTCGATCAGCTTGGCGATCGCGGTGTTGAACCGGATCCCCTCCATGTCGCCGCGGACGCCGTCGATCACCTTGTGCAGCAGCCGCCGGGTCGCCTCCTCGGCGGGCGCGTCGGTGACCCGCAGGCCGCCGGTCTGCTCGTCGACGACCGCCCGCCACACCCTCTGCAGGAACCGGTACGCCCCGACCACGGCCCGGGTCTCCCAGGGACGGGACACCTCCAGCGGGCCCATCGACATCTCGTACACCCGGAAGGTGTCCGCGCCGTACGCCGCGCACATCTCGTCCGGGGTGACGACGTTCCTCAGCGACTTGCCCATCTTGCCGTACTCGCGCTTGACCTGGGTGTCGCCCAGGTAGAAGCCACCGTCGCGCTCGGTCACGTCCTCGGCCGGCACGTAGGCACCCCGGGCGTCGGTGTACGCGTACGCCTGGATGTAGCCCTGGTTGAACAGCTTGCGGAACGGCTCGAACGACGAGACGTGGCCCAGGTCGTACAGCACCTTGTGCCAGAAGCGGGCGTACAGCAGGTGCAGCACGGCGTGCTCGGAGCCGCCGACGTACAGGTCGGTGCCGCCGCAGTCGCCCTCGCCGCGCGGAGCCATCCAGTACCGCTCGTTCTCCGCGTCGACGAACCGGTCCGGGTTCGTCGGGTCCAGGTAGCGCAGCTCGTACCAGCAGGAGCCGGCCCACTGCGGCATCACGTTCGTCTCGCGGGTGTAGCGCTTCGGCCCGTCGCCCAGGTCCAGCTCCACCTCGACCCAGTCCCGGCGGCGCGACAGCGGGGTCTCCGGGTTGCTGTCGGCGTCGTCGGGGTCGAACGTCTTCGGCGAGAAGTCGTCCACCTCGGGCAGTTCGACCGGCAGCATCTCCTCCGGCAGCGCGATGGCGGCCCCGGTCTCGTCGTACACGATGGGGAACGGCTCGCCCCAGTACCGCTGCCGGGAGAACAGCCAGTCGCGCAGCCGCCAGGTGACCGCGCCCGCGCCGTGCCCGTTCGCCTCCAGCCAGGAGATCGCCGCCGCCTTCGCGTCGGCGACCCCCAGCCCGTCCAGGTCCAGGCCGCGGTCGGGCGCGGCGCTGTTGATGGCCGGCCCGTCCCCGGTGTACGCCTTGCCGGCGAAGCCCTCCGCCGGCTGCACGGTCCGGACGATCGGCAGCTCGAACACCTCGGCGAACGCCCAGTCCCGCTCGTCCTGCGCGGGCACCGCCATGATCGCGCCGGTGCCGTAGCCGGCCAGCACGTAGTCCGCCACGAACACCGGGATCCGCGCACCGGTGGCCGGGTTGACGGCGTACGCGCCGACGAAGACGCCGGTCTTCTCCTTCGTCTCCGACTGCCGCTCGACGTCGGTCTTGGCCGCCGCCGCCTTCCGGTACGCCTCGACGGCCGCCCGCGGGCTGGCGTGCCCGCCGGTCCAGGCGTCCCGCGTCCCGTCCGGCCAGGCCGCCGGCACCAGCGCGTCGACCAGCCCGTGCTCGGGCGCCAGCACCATGTAGGTGGCGCCGAAGATGGTGTCCGGCCGGGTGGTGAAGACCCGGATCGGCCCCTGGTCGGTGGCGAAGTCGATGTGCGCGCCGGTGGACCGGCCGATCCAGTTGCGCTGCATCAGCTTGATCGGCTCGGGCCAGTCCAGGGTGTCCAGGTCGTCCAGCAGCCGGTCGCCGTACGCGGTGATCCGCATCATCCACTGCTTCAGGTTCCGCTTGAAGACCGGGAAGTTGCCCCGCTCGGAGCGGCCGTCGGCGGTGACCTCCTCGTTGGCCAGCACCGTGCCCAGGCCCGGGCACCAGTTCACCGGGGCCTGCGACACGTACGCCAGCCGGTGGTCGTCGACGACCGCGCGTCGCTCGGCGACGGTCAGCTCGGCCCACGCGCGACCGTCCGGGGTGGGCCGGTTCCCGCCCTCGAACTCGGCGATCAGCTCGGCGATCGGACGGGCCCGCTTCGCCTCGGTGTCGTACCAGGAGTTGAAGACCTGCAGGAAGATCCACTGGGTCCAGCGGTAGAAGTCGGTGTCGATGGTCGCCACCGAGCGGCGCTCGTCGTGGGCCAGGCCCAGTCGGCGCAGCTGCTCCTTGTACCGCTCGATGTTGGCCTCGGTGGTGGTACGCGGGTGGGTGCCGGTCTGCACGGCGTACTGCTCGGCGGGCAGGCCGAAGGCGTCGAAGCCCATGGCGTGCAGCACGTTGCGTCCGGCCATCCGCTGGTAGCGGGCGAAGCAGTCGGTGCCGATGTAGCCCAGCGGGTGGCCGACGTGCAGGCCGGCACCCGACGGGTACGGGAACATGTCCAGCACGTACAGCTTCTCCGCGCCCGCGCGCGGGTGGTCCGGGTCGGCCAGCGGACCGGTCGGGTTCGGGGCGTGGAAGGTGCCCTCCCGCTGCCAGCTGTCCTGCCAGCGCCGCTCGATCTCGTTGGCCAGGGTCGCGGTGTACCGGAACGGGGGAATGTCGTCCGCCGGTGCGGCTGCCTCACTCATGGCGTCTCCTCGCTTCGCTGTGGCGGAGTGGCGTCCGTGCTGTCTGGCTCTGGTGCTCGCCGGCCGCCGGTCCGACCGGCGACGGGCACAAAAAAGCCCCTCGCGCAGGAGGGGCCGCCGTGCTGTCGCGCTCAGCGCATCAGCACGGCCCGGTAAGAAGCAGGAAGACTCCGGCCATGTCGGGAGTGTACCGCGCCCCGCGGCTCGCCACGTCGCGCGCTACCAGCGGTCGGGACACGATCCCGCTTCGTGATCATGTCGGGCACCCACAGCAACCGTCGAATCCCCCGTCGGAACGAATATTCCGGGCGTAACCGGCTGACTACCTGCGGGGGTCGGCGGTAGCGACAAACATGGTTAGCCTGAGAGGCCAGTGAGATTTCTGCGGCAGACGAGGCTCGGCGTCGCGAACCCAACGACGGGTCCAGGTGCTCTTTACAGAGCTGCCGTGACGGCGACGAGGAGGAGGCCCGTGACACAACAGACCTGGGACGAGGTGGGCGGCGTGCTGCCGCACGACGAGTTCCGCGCCGCCAGTGAAGCCATCGTGTCGAACATCGAGCACGTCATCGAGGGCAAGACCGCCACCGTGCGGCTCGCCCTGGCCGTCCTGCTCGCCGAGGGCCACCTGCTGATCGAGGACGTCCCGGGCGTCGGCAAGACCAAGCTGGCCAAGGCCCTGGCCCGGTCGATCGACTGCTCCGTGCGCCGCATCCAGTTCACCCCCGACCTGCTGCCCAGCGACGTCACCGGCGTCAGCGTCTACAACCAGGAGACGCACGACTTCGAGTTCCGGCCCGGCGCCGTCTTCGCCAACCTGGTGGTCGGCGACGAGATCAACCGCGCCTCTCCGAAGACCCAGTCCGCGCTGCTGGAGTGCATGGAGGAGCGGCAGGTCACCGTCGACGGCGTGACCTACCAGCTCCAGACGCCGTTCATGGTCATCGCCACCCAGAACCCCATCGAGATGGAGGGGACCTACCCGCTGCCCGAGGCGCAGCGCGACCGGTTCACCGCCCGGATCGCGATGGGCTACCCCGACCCGAGCGCCGAGCTGGCCATGCTCGACGGCCACGGCGCCGTCGACCCGCTGAACGACCTGCGCCCGGTCTCCGACGCCAACACCGTGCGCCGGCTGATCTCGCACGTCCGGCAGGTGCACGTCGCCGACGTCGTCAAGCAGTACGCGATCGACCTGGTAACCGCCACCCGCGAGTCCCCCGACCTGCGGCTCGGCGCCTCCCCCCGGGCCACCCTCCAGATGCTGCGCACCGCCCGCGCGGTCGCCGCCCTCGATGGCCGCGACTACGTCCTCCCCGACGACCTGCAGGTGCTGGCCGTGCCCGTGCTGGCGCACCGGATCATCCCGACCGCCGACGCCCAGCTGGCCCGCCGCACCACCGACGCGATCGTTTCCGACCTGGTGCACCGGCTCCCGCTGCCGCACGACCGCCAGCGCTCCCCGTACGACACGCGGCCCGCCACCGGCAACGGCCGCGGTCCGTACGAGCCGCGGAGGCCGTGACGTGCGCGACGGGCTGCGAGGGCTGACCACCCGCGGCCGCTCGTTCCTGGCCGCCGGGGTAGCCGCGGCCGTCTCGGCCGGCATCCTCGGCGAGAAGGACCTGCTGCGGGTGGCGGTGCTGCTCGCCATCCTGCCGCTGCTCGCGGCCCTCTACGTCGGTCGCAGCCGCTACAAGCTGGCCTGCAACCGCTCGCTGGACCCGCACCGGGCGCCGGTCGGGGCGAACTCGCGGGTGGTGCTGCGCCTGCAGAACCTCTCCCGGCTGCCCACCGGCACCCTGCTCCTGGAGGACCGCCTGCCCTACGCGCTGGGCAGTCGGCCGCGGGTCGTACTGGACCGGCTCGGCGCGCACCAGGCCAGCTCGGTGGCGTACACCGTGCGGGCCGACGTGCGCGGTCGCTACGAGGTCGGGCCGCTGGTGGTCCGGATGACCGACCCGTTCGGGCTGTGCGAGCTGACCCGCTCCTTCCCGAGCACCGACCGGCTGACGGTGATCCCGCAGGTCACCCCGCTGCCGTCGGTCCGGCTCGCCGGTGAGTACGCCGGCAGCGGCGACAGCCGGGCCCGCTCGGTGGCGGTGCACGGCGAGGACGACGCGGCCACCCGGGAGTACCGGATGGGCGACGACCTGCGCCGGGTCCACTGGAAGTCGACCGCGCGCACCGGCGAGCTGATGGTGCGGCGCGAGGAGCAGCCCTGGGAGAGCCGGGCCACGGTCCTGCTGGACACCCGCGCGTACGGCCACCGGGGTGACGGCCCGACGGCCAGCTTCGAGTGGGCGGTCTCGGCCGCCGCGAGCGTCGCGGTGCACCTGCGGCAGGCCGGCTACAAGCTGCGCCTGGTGACCGGGTCCGGGGCCGACGTCGACGCCACCGAGGTGGCCGGCGACGGGGTGCTCCTCGACCATCTCGCCGAGGTCCGGCTCGACCAGCGCGTCGAGATCACCGCGCTGGTGCAGCAGGTCCGGCAGCGGGCCGACGGTGGCCTGATCATCGGCCTGTTCGGCTCGTTGAGCACCGCCGAGGCCGAGTTGCTGGCCGGGCTGCGGGGCAACGGCGCCACCTGCGTGGCCTTCCTGCTGGACAGCTCCACCTGGCTCAACCTGCCGGACAAGGCACGCGCCGAGGCCGACCAGGCGCACGGCGCCGCCGCGCTGGCCCTGCTGCAGAGCGGCTGGCGGGTGATCGGCGTCGACCACGGTGCACGGTTGCCCGCGCTGTGGCCGCAGGCGGCCCGTGGTTCGCAGGGCTTCGCGCTGCGCGCCGCGTTGGCCGAGACGGTGGCCGGCGGCATGCGATGAACGGAAGGGTCTCCTCATGATCGCCCACCGGAACCTGGGCCTGGTGGCCGCCGCCGCGACGGTACTCGCCGCGGCGCCGCTGTCGGCCATCTTCGAGCGCTGGACCTGGCTGATCCAGTCGACCATCGCGGTCGCCGTGGTCGCCGCCGTGGCCGCCCTCACCCGACTCGGCCGGATCCCGACGTGGGGCCAGGTCCTCGGCATGCTGGCCGGCCTCACCATCGCGCTGACCTGGCTGTTCCCCAGCGGCGAGGAACTGCTCGCGGTTATCCCCACGCCGGGCACCTTCGGGCACTTCGCGGACCTGCTGAACGCCTCCCTCGACGACATGCGCTCGTACGGCGTGAAGGTCCCCGACACCGACCCGCTGCTGTTCGTCACCGTGCTCGGCATCGGCGGGGTGGCCGTGCTGGTCGACGTGCTGGCCGTCAGCCTGCGCCGACCCGCACTGGCCGGCCTGCCGATGCTGGCCGTCTACTCGGTGCCGGTGGCGGTCTACGTGGACAGCGTCCCGCCGGTGCCGTTCGTCATCGGCGCCGCCGGCTACCTGTGGCTGCTGGTCACCGACAACGTCGACCGGGTCCGTCGCTTCGGCCGCCGGTTCACCGGGGACGGCCGAGGCGTCGACGTGTGGGAGGCCTCGCCGCTCGCCTCGGCCGGGCGACGGCTGGCCGTCGTCGGGGTGGCGCTCGCCGTGGCCGTGCCCCTGGCCGTACCCGGCATGACCGGTGGCCTGCTGGACACGATGGGCTCGGGCACCGGCGAGGGCACCGGCCGTCCCGGTCAGGGTGGCGCCCCGGGCCGGGTCGACCTGTTCGCCGCGCTCAGCGGGCAGTTGAACCAGCGCGACGTCGTCGACTACCTCAAGGTCACCACCAACGAGTCGCAGCCGTTCTACCTGCGGTTCGGGGCCGCCGACCGGCTCGGGCCGGAGGGCTTCCGGGTACGCAACCCCAGCGGCAGCCCGGCCAACCGGGACCTGCCGGGCCCGAAGGAATCGGTGCGGGCCGGCATGGAGCGCACCCGCTACCGCGCCACGGTCGAGGTGACGAAGAACCTCAACATGCCGTTCCTGCCGGTCTACACCGAGGCACTGCGGATCGAGGACATCAACGGCAACTGGTCCTACGACGACAAGCTCCAGGTCGTCTACTCCCAACGGGAGAACGTCCGCGGCAAGCGCTACGAGTTCGACTACGTCCGCACCACGTACACCCCGGCGGCGCTCCAGCAGGCGACACCGCTGCCGGCCGACCACCCCCTCGAGACGGAGCAGACCCTGAGGCCGCCGGTGCCGGAGGTCCAGGCGCTGGTCAAAAAGCTGGTGGAGGGCAAGAACACCGACTACGACAAGGTCCGGGCGATCTACGACTACTTCTCCGCGGAGAACGGCTTCACCTACAAGCTCAGCACCGAGAGCGGCACCAGCAACCAGGACATCGTCAACTTCCTCGCCAACCAGGCGGGCTTCTGCCAGCAGTACTCGGCGGCGATGGCATGGCTGGTCCGGGAGGCGGGCATCCCGGCCCGGGTGGCGTTCGGCTTCGCCAACGGCGCGAACTCCGGCAACGGCACCTACACGTTGACCAACCGGAACCTGCACGCCTGGACCGAGGTCTACTTCAACGAGTTCGGCTGGGTGCCGTTCGACCCCACCCCCGCGTACGGCGTCAGCGGCTCGACCCGGTCGGCCTGGGCGCCGGACAGCGACGCGGCGGAGGAGACCACGCCGGGCGCCGGTGCCACGACGGCCCCGAACGCGCCGGGACCCACGGCGAGCGCCGACCGTCGCCAACCAGGGCAGGAGGACCCGGCCTCCGGGCTTCCGCTCGACTCGGCGACGCCGTCCGGCGAGGCGCCGGTCTGGCCGTGGTGGGTGGCCGGCGCGCTGGCCCTGCTCGCCCTGCTCGCCCTGCCGGCGCTGCGCCGGCTCGCCCTGCGTCGTCGACGCAGTGGTCGGGTGACGCCGGCCGCCGCCGCGGCGGCGCCGACCACGCCAACCGTGGACGGGGCCACCGACGGCCGGCGGATGGTGGTCCTGGCCGACGCCGACCGGGCGCGGACCGACGCGCACGCGGCCTGGGACGAGTTGATGGACACCCTGGTGGACTTCCGGGTCCGGATCGACCGGACGGAGACGCCCCGGGCCACGGCCGATCGGCTCGCCCGGGAGGCGTTGCGGGAGAACGCGGACGCCGCCACGGCGGCCCGGCTGCTCGGTCGGGCCGAGGAGCGGGCGAGCTACGCCCGGGACCCGCTCAGCGGTGAGGAACTGCACCCCGCCCTGCGCCAGGTACGCGGTGCGCTCGCGGCCAACGCCGACCGGCGCACCCGGCTCCTGGCCGCCGTGCTTCCTCCGTCGGTGCTGCTGCGCTGGCGGACGGCCACGGCCGACACGTCCTCCCGCCTCGTGAGCGGGTACGGCCGGGCCCGTTACCGCCTGGTTCGGTGGAGCCCACGCCGCCTGCTCGCCGGCCGCCTGGCTCGCTGACGACCAACCCGCCCACCCACCACGACGCTCACCCGCTGCCGGGCCGGATGTCTTCCGGCCCGGCAGCTCCGTCTTCGGGCCCGGCAGCGCTGTCTTCGGGCCCGGCAGCCATGTCGCCCACCGGGGTCGAGCGCCGGGACAGCTCGATGCCTTCGGCTGATGTCACTCAGACATATTCATGTCAGGGAGACATCACGCTGCCACGGCCTTAACTCGCCATGCCCACCGCAGCGGGTCATCCCTCGATGTCCAGATGCGCAGGGGGGTAGCCACGACAGCGCACCCTGCCTCCCAGCATCAGCAGATCTTGGAAGAAAGTGGCCCCCCGAGGGGCCCGGATTTTCCAAGATCCTTGGAGAAGGAAGCGGCCCGGGCCGAGGACGGCCGGCCGAGGGCGGCGAGCGAGAGGCCGCAGGCCGGGGCCAAGGGGCCAGCAGGCGGGCAGTGCGGGCGAAGGGGCCAGCAGGCGGGCAGTGCGGGGCCAAGGGGCGGGACGGGCCGCCGGGATCAGCGGGAACGCGAAATCGGGCGCCCGGGGCGCCACAGGGGCGCATGGGGACGCCGGAGGTCGCCGATCAGACCGGCGACCGGGTGGGCGCCGAAGCGGGTTACCGCCTCAGCGGTGGACCGAGGTCAGCGGTGCCCCTCCGGGCGCTGCCGCCACCGGTCCTCCATCCGATCCAGGATCGAAGGTCGGCGGCCCGTTCGACCGCGGGGACGGCGACGACTCGTCGTGCCACCCACCACGTGCAGGTCGGGCGACTGCGCCCGACGGTGCGACTGCACCCCGTAGCCCAGCGCGGCCAGCATGACGACGAACCCCGCCACTGCCAGCGGCGGAGTTTTGATCACCGCGCCGTAGACCAACAGGGCGAGGCCGACGACGACCACGACGGCGGCCACGAGCAGGCGACGCCGCGTCTGGAAACGCGGGTCGCTGGCGCGCACGGCCGAGGCGAATTTGGGGTCCTCGGCAAGCGACCGCTCGATCTGCTCGAACAGCCGCTGCTCGTGCTCCGAGAGCGGCACGGCACTCCTCCCCGGTCATGGTGGTCGGGCCCGGGCGGGCCGACAGACCGTGACAGCCAACCGGCTGCTTACCCCCGAGTCTACGAGGGCCCTCGCGCGTCGGAAAGCGGGACGACCTATGGCCGGGGTGGATTTTCCTTTTGTTGACGGTCGCGGGCACCGAGCAGACTGGCCGGACCTATGACGGACCGCCCGAAACGGGCAGCAGCGGCGTCCGCCGCAGCTTCCGCCTCGCGCCATCCGCGCTCGGGCGCGCCGAGGGTGAGCTGTCGGGGGGTGTCCGCGGCCGGTGCCAGCCCTTCGGCCCGTACGCCGACCAGGCGGATCCGCTCGCCGGGGTCGAGTGCGGTGTAGAGGGCCCAGGCCGTGTCGAACATCTCCCGTGCCACATCCGTCGGCACGCCGAGGGTGCGGGAGCGGCTGACGGTGCGGAAGTCGGCCATCCGGACCTTCAGCGACACCGTCCGCCCCACCTGGCCCGCCCGCCGCAGCCGGACCCCGACCTTCTCGGAGAGGGCGAGCAGGGCGCGGCGGATCTCGACCGGGTCGGCGACGTCGTTGTCGAAGGTCACCTCGGCGCCGATCGACTTCTCCACCTGCTCGGGGCTCACCCGGCGCGGGTCACGCCCCCAGGCCAGCTCGTGCAGGTGCCGGGCGGACGCCTCGCCGAGGGCCTTGCGCAGCATCCCGTAGGGCGCCTCGGCCAGATCGCCGATGGTGGTCAGGCCGAGGCGGCGCAGCGTCTCGGCGGACCGCTCCCCCACCCCCCACAGCGCCGACACCGGTAGCGGGTGCAGAAAGTCGAGCACCCGGTCGGCGGGGACCACCAGCAGGCCGTCGGGCTTGGCCCGGGTGGAGCCGAGCTTGGCGACGAACTTGCTCGGCGCCACACCGACCGAGCAGGTCAGCCCCTCCTCCGCCGTGACCCGTTCCCGGATGCGCCGGGCGATGGCGGCCGGTGGCCCGAACAGCCGTCGCGCGCCGGCCACGTCGAGGAACGCCTCGTCCAGGGAGAGCGGCTCGACCAGCGGGGTGACGTCGCGGAAGATCTGCATGACCGCCCGGGACGCGGCCGAGTAGGCCGGGAAGTCCGGCGGCAGGAAGACCGCGTGCGGGCAGAGCGCCCGGGCGCGCATGGTCGGCATGGCGCTGCGGACGCCGTACCGTCGGGCCTCGTAGCTGGCGGAGCTGACCACGCCGCGCGGCCCGATGCCGCCGACCACGACGGCCCGGCCGCGCAGCTCCGGCCGGGCGCGCACCTCGACGGAGGCGAAGAAGGCGTCCATGTCGACGTGCAGCACGGTGCAGTCGGTGTCGTCGGCGTCCGGACCGAAACGGGGATCGCCGCCCCTCGGCAACGACTGACTCCGGCCCATGACCGCAGGCTAGCCCCCCGGTCCGACGAAACCGCAGGCGGAGGGCCGCGGGCGCCGGGCGGTCAACCCCGGACGACCAGCAGGGGGATGGTCATCTCCGCCGCGGTGTCGGCACCGTGGTACGCCACCAGACGCGACGCCATCGGCGGCTCGGACCGGCTGGCGAGGACCGCGTGGGTGCCGTTGCTGACGACGACCACGTCGCCGATCCGGGCGAGGTGCTCCTCGGGCACCGGGCCGAACCAGCCGTCGGCGACCATCTCCTCCCGGGTCCGCACCCGGGCCGTGTCGCCGAGCACCGTCGACCAGCCGGCGATCACGTCGTCCCGGGCGCCCGGCTCGACGTGCAGGTAGCGGACCCGGGGCTCACCGGCCACCACCGTCACCCCGGCACGCAACCGGGGGTCGGTGTCCAGGTCGACGCGGTGTCCGACCGGGATGTCGAGCTGGCCGTGGTCGGCGGTGACGAGCAACGCCGCGTCCGGCGGCAGCCCGTCGACGAGTCGGGCGAGCAGCCGGTCCACGTCCGCGGCGGCGGTCCGCCAGGGCACCGAGTCGACGCCGGTGAGGTGGCCGTGCCGGTCCAGGTCGGGGTGGTAGCCGGAGACCAGGGTGGGCCCGGAGCCGGCGGCGAGCGCCGTGAGCATCTGCCCGGCCAGCGCGTCGACGCCGGTCGCGCCCCGGTAGTCACCGCCCCGGTTGGCGGCCACGGTCAGCCCGCTGCCGCCGAACTCGGGCCGGCTCACCACGGTCACCGCGACGCCCGCCGCCTGCGCCCGCTGAAGCTGGGTGGGGACCGGCTGCCAGTGCAACGGCTCGGGGTCGGCCACCCACTCCACGTGGTTGAGCACCCGGTCGGTCCCGGGTATCCGCAGGGTGAACCCGAGCACCCCGTGCGCGCCGGGCGCGGTGCCCGTGCCGAGCGTCACCAGGCTGGTCGGTGTGGTGGAGGGGAAGGCGGAGGTGAGCGGGCGACCGGCGGTCGCGGCCAACCCGGCCAGGGTCGGGGCGTACGGGGCGGCGGTCGGGATCTGGTGCCAGCCGAGGCCGTCGACCAGCAGGACCGCGATGCGGCGTACCCCGTCGAGGGTGGCGCGCAGGCCGAGCGTGTCGGCGGCTCCGGGCACCCCGAGCACCGCGAGCACGGCCGGCAGGACGTCGGCGAGACTCGCCTCGCCGTAGCGGGGCGCGACGATCTCCAGCGGCCCGGGGGGACCGCTCATGCCGGCCGGCGGGCGAACAGGTGCAGCTGGGCGGCGAGGTCGCGCCAGGGAGCCCGCGCGGCGAGTGCCCGCTCCAACTCGATGAGTGCGGTCGGCTGGCCGTCGGCGACGGCGGCGGGCAGCAGGTCGGCCAGGACGCGTACGCCGTGGATCTCCTCGACCACCAGCCCACCGGAGGCCAGCAGCGTGGCGGCGCCCTCGGCGTCGTACCGCCGGCGGGCGGTGTCCCGTGGTCCGGCGGTGCCGGCGGGGTCGTCGGCCAGCGTCGCGGCGACGTCCAGGTGACCGTTCATCGCCCGGCCGAGCACGGCGGCCGCCCGGCCCGCGACGAGCACGCTGGCGGCCCCGCCGGGGCGCAACGCGGCGGCGAGTGCGGCCACCACCGGCGCCGGGTCGTCGACGACCTCCAGGACGGAGTGGCAGAGGACCAGGTCGGCGCTGGCCGGCTCGACCAGTCCGGCAAGCGCGTCACCGTCGCCCTGCACGGCGCGTACGCGGTCGGCGACCCCGGCCTCGGCGGCCCGTCGGGTCAGTGCGGCGAGCGCGTCGGGGCTGGCGTCGACCACGGTGACGCGGTGCCCGGCGTGGGCCAGCGGTACGGCGAAGCCGCCGGTGCCGCCACCCACGTCGAGCACGGTCAACGGGGTGTCCCCACGGCGGTCCAGTTCGGCGCGCAGCACCGACCAGATCACGGCGGTACGGGGGGTCAGCGGCGGCCCGGCGAGGCGGCCTCGGGTCTGCTCCACCCCGCCGAGCCTAGTCACCTGGTCCAGACCCGCCGGGGACCCGCCCGTCGGGCCGTCAGGCCTCGCCGTCGGTGCCGTTCTCCTCGGCGCGGGAGCGCAGGGCGTTGGCGACCGGGCCCTCGGTGACCTCGTACTGGCGAGGCTCGGTGTGGTGGGCCGGCACCCAGCCGGCGCCCAGTCGGGTCCGGCGGGAGTTGGCCACCCCGCCGTTGTACGCGCGATTGCCCGTCATCGGTCTCGTTCCCCCTCGTGCGCGCGGGCGACTCTGCCCGTGCGGGCTGCAAGTCTCCCGCTGGACGGGGCGGAAAACCGTAATGTGGATCACTCCCGCCGTCAGCGGAAGTCGCGGGAGGCGGGGCTGACCGGCGGCTCGATCGCCTCCAGCCGGTCGGCGGTGAGATTGATCACTCCTTCGTGGCGTTGCAGCAGGCCCCGCACCACCAGCGCGGCGCTGGTACGAGCCACCTTCCGGTACCGCTGCCACAGCCCCGGTGAGCAGGTGACGTTGAGCATGCCCGTCTCGTCCTCCAGGTTCAGGAAGGTGACGCCGCCGGCGGTCGCCGGGCGCTGCCGGTGCGTGACGATCCCGCCGACCTGGATCCGCCGGCCCGGCTCCACCCGGCCGAGCCGGGCGATCGGCACCGCGCCCAGGGCGTCCAGCTGCGGCCGGATGAACCGGGCCGGGTGGCTCTCCGGCGACAGCCCGGTCGCCCACACGTCGGCGACCAGCCGGTCCACCGCCTCCAGGCCGGGCAGCACCGGCGCGGTCGCGCCGGTCACCGTCCCGGGGAGCCGGTCCGGCCGGTCCTGGGCCGCCGCGCCGGCGGCCCATAGCGCCTGCCGCCGGGACAGCCCGAAGCAGGCGAAGGCGTCCGCGGTGGCCAGCGCCTCCAGCTGCGCGGCCGTCAGACCCACCCGCCGGGCCAGATCCGGCATGTCCCGGTACGCCCCGTGCGCCGTCCGTTCGGCCTCGATCCGCTCGGCCACCTCGTCGCCGAGGGTCCGCACGCCGGACAACCCCAGGCGTACGGCCGGACCACCCAGCCCCCAGGCGTGCGGCGGCTCCCCCGGCACGCTCCCCCAGCGGGTCCGCGGGGTCGACTCCAGGACCGCCTTCGCGCCACTGGCGTTGATGTCCGGACGGCGGACCTCCACCCCGTGCCGGCGGGCGTCGTCGACCAGGGTCTGCGGCGCGTAGAAACCCATCGGCTGGGCGTTGAGCAGGGCGGCCAGGAACGGCGCCGGGTGGTAGCGCTTGAGCCAGGAGCTGGCGTAGACCAGGTACGCGAAGCTCATCGCATGGCTCTCCGGGAAGCCGTAGCTGGCGAACGCCGACAGCTTCCGGTAGACGTCGTCGGCCAGCTCGCCGGTGATGCCCCGCTCGGCCATCCCGCCGTAGAGCCGCTCGGCGATCCGGGCCATCCGCTCGGCGGACCGTTTGGCGCCCATCGCCCGGCGCAACTGGTCCGCCTCGGCGGCGTCGAACCCGGCCAGGTCGATCGCCAACTGCATCAGCTGCTCCTGGAACAGCGGCACGCCGAGCGTCTTCTCCAGCGCGTTGCGCATCAGCGGGTGTGCGTACTCCACCGGCTCCTGGCCGTTCTTGCGGCGGATGAACGGGTGCACCGAGCCACCCTGGATCGGGCCGGGCCGGATCAGCGCCACCTCGACCACCAGGTCGTAGAACTCGCGTGGCTTCAGCCGGGGCAGGGTGGCCATCTGGGCGCGACTCTCCACCTGGAACACCCCCACCGAGTCGGCCCGGCAGAGCATGTCGTAGACCTCGGGGTCGTCCAGGGTCATGTCACCCAGGTCCAGGCTCATCCCGATCATGTCGTAGCCGTAGTGCAGCGCGGAGAGCATGCCGAGGCCGAGCAGGTCGAACTTGACCAGCCCGACGGCGGCGCAGTCGTCCTTGTCCCACTGGAGCACGCTGCGGCCGGGCATCCGCCCCCACTCCACCGGGCAGACCTCGATCACCGGCCGGTCGCAGATCACCATGCCGCCGGAGTGGATGCCCAGGTGCCGGGGGAACGTCTGCAACTCGTTGGCGTACGCGACGACCTGCTCGGGGATGTCCTCGACGTCCACCGACGCCACCGAACCCCACCGGTCGATCTGCTTGCTCCACGCGTCCTGCTGGCCCGGCGAGAAACCGAACGCCTTCGCCACGTCCCGCACCGCCGACCGGGGCCGGTACGAGATGACGTTGGCGACCTGGGCGGTGTGCTCCCGGCCGTACCGGGCGTACACGTGCTGGATCACCTCCTCCCGCCGGTCGGACTCGATGTCCACGTCGATGTCCGGCGGGCCGTCCCGTTCCGGGGCGAGGAACCGCTCGAAGAGCAGCCGGTGCCGGACCGCGTCCACGTTGGTGATCCGCAGCGCGTAGCAGACCGCCGAGTTCGCCGCCGAGCCCCGCCCCTGGCAGTAGATGTCCTGCGCACGGCAGAACGCGACGATGTCGTAGACCACCAGGAAGTAGCCCGGGAAGCCGAGGTCTTCGATCATCCGCAGCTCGTGGTCCAGCTGCGCGTACGCCCGCGGGTGCGCCTCACGCGGGCCGTACCGCTCCCGCGCCCCCTGCTCCGTCAGGTGCCGCAGCCAGCTCATCTCGGTGTGCCCCGGCGGCACCGGGTACGCCGGTAGCGTCGGCGCGACCAACTGGAGGTCGAAGGCCAGTTCCGCGCCGAACTCGGCGGCCCGGGCCACCGCACCCGGGTACGCGGCGAACCGGGCCGCCATCTCCGCGCCGCTGCGCAGGTGGGCGGTGGCGGCGGCGGGCAGCCACCCGTCGATCTCGTCCAGGCTGCGCCGGGCCCGTACGGCGGCGACCGTGGTGGCCAGCCGTCGCCGGCCCGGGGTCGCGTAGTGCACGTTGTTCGTGGCCACCGTGGGCAGCCCGGCGGTGGCGGCCAGCTCGGCCAGGGCGTCGTTGCGGTCCGCGTCGACCGGGTGCCCGTGGTCGGTCAGCTCCACCGCCACCGTCTCCGCCCCGAACAGCGCGGTCAGCCGGTCCAGCTCCCGGGCCGCCGCGTCGACCCCCCCGGTGAGCAGCGCCCCCGGTACGTGCCCCTTGCGGCAACCGGTCAGCACCAGCACGTGGTCGCGCAGCTCGGCGGCCACCTCCTCCAGTTCCCCGTAGACCGGGCGGCCCTTCTCCCCGCCGCGCAGCTGGGCCCGGGAGATGACGGACGCGAGCCGGGCGTACCCCTCGTGGCCGTGGGCGAGTACCAGCAGGTGCGCGCCGAGCGGGTCGGGTTCGCCGTTCTGCGGGCCGGGCAGCCCGAGGGACAGCTCGGCGCCGAAGATCGTCGGCAGGTGCAGCTCACGGGCCGCCTCGGCGAAGCGCACCACCCCGTAGAAGCCGTCGTGGTCGGTGACGGCGAGCGCGGTGAGGCCCAGCCGGGCGGCCTCCTCGGCCAGTTCCTCGGGGTGGCTGGCCCCGTCGAGGAAGCTGAAGTTGGTGTGGGCGTGCAGTTCCGCGTACGGCACCGCGCCGTCCGGGCGGGGAAGGTCCGGCGCCTCGTACTGCTGACGCTTGCGGGTCCAGGCCGGGGAGTCGCCACCGTCGGCGTCCACGGCGAGGGGGTCCACCACGTGCAGGTGCCGCTCGTGGTGGGGCGTGCCCCCGCCCCGGCCGCGGCCGGACAGCACCCGCTCCAGCTCGGACCAGGGCTGATTCGGGTTGTGGAAGCTCATCGGAGCGCCCCGGGCGGATGCTCAGTCATAGATGGCCTCCACCAGCCACCGGCCGGCCTCGACCGCGAGCAGCAGGGCGGAGCCGTCGGCGAGACACACCTGGAACCGGGCCCGGCGCCGCGCCTCGGCCGGCGCCCACCAGCGCTCGTCGACCGGCCAGGGGCCGGCCCAGCCGACGATCTCGACCGGACGGGCCGTCCCGACGGTGAGCCGGGCCGGCGCGGCACTGGTCAGCAGACGCGCGCTGACCACGACCGGCTCGCCGCCGGCGTCGTGCACGGCGGCGGGGAGTGGTTCGGGCAGCACCACGGCCGGCGACGGTGGCGGAAGGCGTCCCGGCCAGGGTGGCTCGGCCGACCGCACCGGACGCCGCGCCGCCGTACCCCGCGATCGTGCCGGAGGCGGGGACGACGGGGCCGGGGACTCCGGGTCCGGGGATCGCGGGAGCGCCGGCGGGCCGGGGCGGGCCGGGAGCCGCTCGTCCCCCCAGGGGACCAGGCGCACCTGGTCGGCCGGAGACCGCCCGCCGCCGAGGACCGCGGTCATCACCGCCTCGGGGCCGAGGATGCCCTGCACCCGGCTCAACGCCCGGTGCGCCCGCTCCCGTTCCTCGCCGGTCTCCCCCCACAGCCCGGACTGGAGGCCGGCCTGGGCGATCACGCCGTCGGGGACCAGCCGGAGCCGGATGATCCCCGACGTGGGGCGGCTCGGGCGCGCCCCGGACCGGGCGTTGCCGCCGGAGAGCCAGCCGTCGAGCTGCCAGCGCACCCGGTCCGCGATGGCCGCTGCGGTGAGCAGACCGTCGTGCCGCCAGACCCGGTGCAGTTCCTGGCCGTGCGCGGTGACCGCCTCGATGCCCAACCGGGTGCAGGCCAACCCGTGCCCGGCGAGCCGGTCGTGCAACTGCTCGGCCAGGGCGCGGGCGGCGAACGCCGCCGCGTCGACCCGGTCGAGCGGATCGTCGTGCTCCGCGGTGACGGTCAGGTCGACCGGGGGACGCCGGACGGCGAGCGGGCGGTGGTCCCGCCCCGCCGCCAGCCGGTGGGCCAGCGCGCCGTCGAAGCCGAACCGGGCCAGCACGTCCCCGGCGGGCAGCGCCGCGAAGTCACCGAGGGTACGCACACCGAGCCGACGCAGCAGGTCGGCCAGGTCCGGCCGGCCGAGCGCCTCGACCGGCAGCTCGGCGAGGAACTCCGGTGTCGTCCCCGGTGCGACGATCCGCCCGCCGCGGGCGGCCAGCCCGGCGGCGAAGACCCCGTCGGCGATGCCGACCTGGCTCTCCACCGCACAGGTCTGGGCGACGTGTTCCACGATCCGCTCGGCGGCCGCCTCCTCGCCCCCGAGGTAGCGGCTCGGTCCCCGGGCGGGCACCGCGCAGGCGCCGGGGCGTACCACCTCGACGCCCGCGACCAGCTCCTCCACGGCGGCGACCACGGGCTCGAACGCCCGGGCGTCCCGCCCCGGATCGTGGTCGACGACGGTGAGCTGCGGACAGCGGCCCTGCGCCTCGCGTCTGCGCAGGCCACGGCGCACTCCCTCGGCGCGGGCCTGCTCGGAGCAGGCGATCACCCGGTTGGCGTGCAGGACCGCGACCGGGCCGGTGGCGGGCACCCCGTCGACGATCTCGGCGGCGATCACCGGCCAGTCCGGGCACCAGAGCAGCACCGTCCGCACCGGACCGTCCGACCGGCCGGTCATGCCGGACCCGCCAGGGTGAGGGTGTTCCCCCGCCGGGACGGGTCGGCGACGGCGGCCGACGGCACGGCGCGGAGCCGACCGGCGGCCGACCGACCGGTGACCGAGGCGACCGGGGTGGCGCGGGCGGACCCGGGGATGACCCGGGTGAGCCCGTCGCCGGGCAGCCAGAGCGTGATCTCCCGGGGTCGGGCGGCCGCCCCGCGTCCCCGTGCCGAGACGGTCACCTCGCGGCGCCGCAGCCGGCCCCGGCCCGGGCCGAGTCCCTCCCAGGCCCCCCGGACCACCTGAAGGGTCACGTCGGCGCCGTCCCAGCGCCCGTACGGAACGAGCACGCTGCCCCGCTGCCGGGCCCGGGCGGCGAGCCGGGCGGCCACCGGGGCGGAGACCGCCGCCGGCACGGCGGTGACCACCACGTCCACCCCGTCGATCAGCGCGGCGACGACGGTGGCCCACTCCGGACCCGGGTGGGGTACGAGGGCGAGCCGGTCCAGGGCGATGCCGAGCTCGGCCGCGGCCCCCGCCCCGAAGGTCGGCACCCCCACCACCGCGCACCACGAGCCGGCGCGGGACGCCTCGGCGAGCAGGGCCAGCATCAGCGAGGTGCCGCCGCTGCGCCGGGGCTGCTCGGCGGCGACCGCGATCGTGCTGCCACGACGCAGTCCCCGGTTGGGCAGCAGCCCGGTCAGCTCGGGGGCCACCGGCAGCACCCGGTGGCCGCCCGCCGGATCCGGTGCGCTCGCCGGGCGCACCAGACCAGCCAGTGCGGCGGAACCGACCACCATGCGGCCCGCCATCGGACCTACCCCCCGTCGTGCTGGTACGTGCTGGGTGACAACTCAAAACCACGCCGGCACCGTCTCCCGGGGTCGGAACCCGGGAGACGGCGCCGCGGAGGTCAGGCGGCGAGACCGTCGAGCGCCGGTTGGTGGACCACGCCGAGCGCGGTCTCCACCACCGTGACGAACTCCTCGGCGGCCCGCAGCAGGTCGTCGGCCTCCCGGGCGGTCACCACGCGCGGAATGCCGGCCTCGGCGGCGGCCCGCTTGCCGGCCCCGAGGGCGAAGAACCGGGCCCACTCGTCGAGCTCGGGAGCGACACCGGAGAGCAGGACCCAGACGCTGGTGACCCGGTTGCGCCGGGTGGGTGCGGGACGGGCGCGGGCGGCGAGCAGGGCCGCGGCGGCGCGGAGCGCGGCCAGGTGCGCGGCGGCGTACCGCAGGCCGTCGGGGCGGGTCTGGGCGGCCTCGGCCAGCCCGTGCCGGGCGACCGCGAGAAGCTGCGCCGGGGTGCGGTGCGGCAGCACGTGCGCGGGCACCGTCGGTGCCTCAGCCGGGTTCGTCGGCATGGACTGTCTCCTCCACGTGGCCAGGTCACTGCCCCGCGACGGAACTGCCCGTCGGCGGGACGCCGGGTCGAGTGGTGCGGAGGAAGACGCACCGGGTGGGGGCCGGCCGGGTGTGGATGCTTCCCCACACCACACCCGGCCGGCGTACCGGCGGGTTCGTCGCCCGCCGCCCGGGGGTCGTGGGCGGCGGGCGACGCTCCTGCCTGACGGGTGCCGGACTCGCGACTGTCCGGAACCCTGGGTGCGGCCCGCGGAGCCGCACCGCCCGGGCCGGCGCCGCGAAACACCATCCCGGGCTGGTTGGAACGGGCGTACGAGGCAATCGAACACTCGTTCTAACTGCTGCTGACAGTACACCCTCCCTCCGACAAAAAAGCAACGCACGACGCGTCCGGTCCCACCGCCGCGCAGCACGGCGTACGGCACACCCGCACCCCGGGTGACGAGCGCCCGGCACGTCGGCCCTCACCGCGCGGTCGGTAGCCTCCGCTGGTGACCACCCCGCGCCCCGTCCTCGGCGTGGCCATGGTGCTCGGTTCGGGTGCGCTGTTCGCCGTCAACGGCACCGTCTCCAAGCTGGTGCTCCGGGCCGGCCTGGACCCCCAGCAGCTCACCCTGCTGCGGGCGGTCGGCGCCCTCGTCGGGTTGCTGGTGCTGTGCCTGCTGGTGCCCCCCGGCGCCCGGCGACTCCGGGTCACCCCCCGCGAACTGCCCCTGCTGGTCGGGTACGGCCTGACCGGCTTCTTCGGCGTACCGATGCTCTACTTCGTCGCCATCTCCCGGCTGCCGGTCGGGATCGGGCTGCTGTTCGAGTACACCGCGCCGCTGATGGTGGCCCTCTGGGCCCGGTTCGGCCAGCGTCACCGGGTCCGCCCGCGCCTCTGGGCCGGTCTGGCACTGAGCCTGGTCGGCCTCGGCTGCGTGGCCGAGGTCTGGGGCGAGCTGAAGCTGGACGGCATCGGTGTGCTGGCCGGTCTCGGCGCCGCGGCCCTCCTGGCCGTCTACTACGTGCTCGGCGCGCGCGGGGTCGCCCGGCGGGACACGCTCTCCCTGTGCGCCTGGGCGTTCGGCGCCTCGGCCGTGGCCGGCCTGCTCACCCGCGGGGTCGTCGCGGGCACCGGCGGCTGGGAGCCGCTGACCGCCGACACCGACCGTGGGGCCCCGGTGGCGCTGCTCTGCGCGTACGTGGTGGTGCTCGGCTCGATCGTGCCGTACCTGCTGGTGGCCGGGGCGATGCGGCACCTGCCGGCGACCAGCGTGGGGATCGTCGGCATGGTGGAGCCGGTCCTCGCCGCGGCGGTGGCGTGGACGGTCATCGGTGCCGGCGAGGCACTCAACGCCGCCCAACTCAGCGGCGGCCTGCTGGTGCTGGTCGGCGTCGCACTGGCCGAAACCGCCCGCGTAGACCCACCCCGCGTGACAGCCCCACCCGCCCCCGACCCCATCACCGCCCCCCACTGACCCCTCCCCGCCCCTCCCACTCGCGATCTTGCACTTTGGGTCGCCGATATGGGCCCCTCTGCACCTTTCGCCACGGCACGAAGTGCAAGATCGCGGCGGCGGGGCGGCGACGGGCGGGGCAGGGTGGAGCGGGCGGGGGTGTGGGGGGCTGAACGTCGTCGGGACGTACCGGGAAGAATGGCGGCATGCAGCCACACCCGAACGTGCGGGCGGTGCAGGAGGCGCTCGACGACGCCGACGCCCGCGACGGCTCCGGCGCGCCCACCGAGGTCCGCCTGCTGCCCGAGGCCGTCCACACCGCGGCGGCCGCCGCCGCCGTACTCGGCGTCGAGGTCGGACAGATCGCCAACTCGCTGGTCTTCGAGGCCGACGGCGCGCCCCTGCTGGTGCTCACCTCCGGGGCGCACCGGGTGGACACCCCCGAGCTGGCCGCGTCCCTCGGGGTGACCCAGCTGCGCCGGGCCAGCCCCCGCTTCGTCAAGGAGCACACCGGACAGGTGATCGGCGGGGTCGCGCCGGTCGGTCACCCCGCGCCGTTGCGCACGCTGGTGGACACGGCCCTGGAGACGTACGACGAGATCTGGGCGGCCGGGGGCGTACCGCGGGCGGTCTTCCCCACCACGTACTCCGAGCTGCTGCGGGTCACCGCCGGCACCCCCACCGAGGTGGCGTGAACACCGTTCCCGAGCTGGTCACCCTGCACGTCTGGCGTACGTCCCGGGCCGCGCTGCCCCGCGCGCTGACCCGGATGGCGCTCGACCCGCGCCGGCTGCGGGCCTCCGACGGCGTCCGGTTCGGCAAGCTGCTCGGCACCGGAACCGGCACCGGCTTCGGGCCGAACGACGCCGACCTGACCCGCTGGGCGGCACTGACCGTGTGGGACTCCCCCGCCGCGGCGGCCGGCTTCGACGACTCCCCGGTCGGGCGGGCCTGGGCCCGGATCGCCCGCGCCTCCGTCCGGGTCGACCTGCGCCCGCTGAGCAGCCGGGGCGAGTGGTCCGGCCGGCGGCCGTTCGGTGACCCGCCCGGCGGCCGGTCCGGCGGGCCGGTGCTGGCGCTGACCCGCGCCCGGCTGCGACCCGCCCGCGCGGCCACCTTCTGGCGGGCGATCCCGCCGGTGGCCGCCGCGCTGCACACCGCGCCCGGCCTGCTGGCCCGTTTCGGGGTCGGCGAGGCGCCGCTGGGCTGGCAGGGCACGGTGAGCGTGTGGCGTGACCAGACGGACCTGGTGGCGTTCGCGTACCGTCACCCGGAGCACCGCGCCGCGATCACGCGAACCCCCACGGAAGGGTGGTACGCGGAGGAACTCTTCGCGCGGTTCGAGGTGCGCGACGTGGTCGGCGACCGGGCGGTGCTGGGGTGGGTCGCGGACGGCGACGCGGTTGACAGGGGTAGAGCATGAGGCTGGTGCGGTGGACACCGGACGACCTCGTCCGACGACTGGACGACGTGGTCGCCGTCTACGGCGAGGCGATGGGGTACCGCACCGACCTGCTGGACGCCCGGCGCGGCTACATCGCCACCCACGTCCGCCGCCCCGGTTTCCGTGCGGTGGCCAGCCTGACCAGCGAGGGGCACCTGGCCGGCTTCGGCTACGGCTACCTCGGCGCACCCGGCCAGTGGTGGCACGACCAGGTGTGGCGCGCCCTGGACCCGACGGCCCGCCAGCGCTGGCTGACGTACTGCTTCGAAGTGGTCGAGCTGCACGTCCGACCACCGGCGCAGGGGCACGGCCTGGGCGCCCGGCAGCTACGGGCCCTGCTGACCATGGCCGAGGGCGCCACCACGCTGCTGTCCACGCCGGAGGCCGACGAGCAGCGGTCCCGGGCCTGGCGGCTGTACCGGCGGTTCGGCTTCGTCGACATCCTGCGCGACTTCCACTTCCCCGGCGACGAGCGCCCGTTCGGCGTGCTCGGCCGGAACCTTCCGCTGCCCGCGCCCGCCGCACCCGCACCGGGTGCGGCGTGACCGCGCGGCGGTTCTCCTGGGCGCTGCTGGCCGTGCTGGTGCTGGTGCAGATCTGCTACCCGCTGACCACCGGCACCACCCGGGCCCGGCTCACCGTGGCCACGGTCGTGCTGGGCTACCTGCTGTCGGTGGGCCACGCGCTGCTCACCCGCGGCCCACGTACGGCGGCGGCGCTGGTCGCGGTGGCCACCGGCGGCGGGTTCGCCATCGAGGCGCTGGGCGTGGCCACCGGCTTCCCGTTCGGCAGCTACGACTACTCCGGCCAGCTCGGGCCGAAGCTCGCCGGGGTACCGCTGATCATCCCGCTCGCGTGGACCTGGATGGCCTGGCCGGCCTGGTTGGCGGCCGTCCGTCTGACCGGAGGCGCCGACCGGGCCACCGGCGCGGGTGGCCTCGCCGCCGGCCGTACGCTGCGGCGGATCGCGCTGGCCACCCTGGGGCTGGCCACCTGGGACCTCTTCCTCGACCCGCAGATGGTCGCCGAGGGCTACTGGCTCTGGCGGGACGCCACCCCGGCGCTGCCCGGCCTGCCCGGCATCCCGGTCAGCAACTACCTCGGGTGGCTCCTGTTCGCGGTGCTGATGATGAGCGCGCTGCGTCCCCTCGCCGGGACGGCCGTGGCGGTCACCGACTCCCGGGACGACCCGATGGCCGCGCTCTACCTGTGGACCTACTTCTCCAGCGTGCTCGCCCACGCGGTCTTCCTCGCCCTGCCCGCCTCGGCGCTGTGGGGCGCGGTGGGCATGTCGGTGACCGCCGTGCCGCTCGCGGTGACCCTGTACCGGGCCCGGCGCGGTGACCGGGACAGCCGGCCTCGACGTACCCGGGTCGACGTGCCGGCATGATCACTGCCCTGGTGCTGCTGCTCGGCGTCACCGTGCTGACCGGGCACACCGTGGTCAACGCCGGCCGGTGGCTGCGCCGCCTCACCGACCGGCCGGTCGAGGTGACCGAGCCGGTGGCGGTGCTGCTGCCGCTGCGCGACGAGGCCGCGCGGGTCACCCCGTGCCTGGAGGCGCTGCTGGCCCAGCGGGGCGTGCCGGCCCTGCGGATCGTGGTGCTCGACGACGGGTCCACCGACGGCACCGCCGACGTGGTCCGCGCGGTCGTCGGCGACGACCCCCGGGTCACCCTGCTGACCGGGGTCGCCCCGCCGCCGGGCTGGCTGGGCAAGCCGCACGCCTGCTGGCAGCTCGCCACCCGGGCCGACCCGGCGGCCACCGCGCTGGTCTTCGTCGACGCCGACGTGGTCCTGCACCCGTACGCGGTGGCGGCGGCCGTCGCCGAGCTGCGCGCCGCGCGGGTGACGCTGCTGTCGCCGTACCCCCGGATCCTGGTGGCGACGGCGGCCGACCGGCTCGTGCAGCCGTTGCTGCAGTGGTTGTGGCTGACCTTCCTGCCGCTGCGGGCGATGGAGCGCTCGCCGCGGCCGTCCCTGGCGGCGGCCGGCGGGCAGTTCCTCGTCGTCGACCGGGCCGGGTACGCCGCCGCCGGCGGGCACGCCGTGGTGGCCGCCAGCGTGCTGGAGGACGTCGAGCTGGCCCGGGCGGTCAAACGGGCCGGCGGCCGGATCGCCCTCGCCGACGGCTCCCGGCTGGCGTCCTGCCGGATGTACTCCGACTGGCCGCAGCTGCGCGACGGCTACTCGAAGTCGCTGTGGGCCTCGTTCGGGCACCCGGGCGCGGCGGCGGCCGTGGTGGCGCTGCTGCTCCTGCTCTACACCGCTCCCCCGCTGGTCGCGCTGGGGGCGCTGCTGGCCGGCGCGCCCGCGGTGGCCGGGGTGGGGCTGGCCGCGTACCTGGTCGGGGTGGCCGGCCGGGTCGTCAGCGCGCGGGCGACCGGCGGACGGTGGTGGCCCGACGCGCTGGCACACCCCGTGTCGGTCGTGGTCCTCGGTTGGCTGACCCTGCGGTCGTACCATCTGCGGAAGCGGCGCCGCCTGTCCTGGCGTGGCCGCCCGGTCACCTAGGAGGGCGACATGGCGCGGATCGTGGTCGTCGGCGCCGGGGTGGGTGGGCTGGCCACCGCCGCCCGGCTGGCCGCCACCGGACACGAGGTCACCGTCTTCGAGCGGGCCGACACCGTCGGCGGCAAGCTCGGGCGGTACTCGCACGACACCCCGGCCGGGGTGTTCCACTTCGACACCGGGCCGAGCCTGCTGACGCTGCCCGACGTCTTCCACGACCTGTTCGAGGCGACGGGCGCGAAGCTCGACGAGTACCTCGACCTGGTACCGCTGGACACGATCGTGCGGCACGTGTTCCCCGACGGCGGACCCACGCTCGACTCGTGCGCCGACCCGGCGGAGTTCACCGCCCGGATCGGCGCGGCGTTCGGCGACCGGTCCGCGGCCGACTGGCGACGGCTGTGGCGCCGCGCCGAGCGGGTCTGGGCCGCGTCGCACCGCGACATCCTGCGCCGCGCCATCGACTCGCCCCGGGACCTGGCCGCGCTGGCCTGGCGGCTGGGCGACCTCGCGGCCATCGGGCCCGGCCGCACCCTGCGCGGGCTGGGCCGCAGCCACCTGTCCGACCCGCGGCTGCGGATGCTGCTGGACCGGTACGCCACGTACACCGGCGCCGACCCGCGCCGCGCCCCGGCCGCCCTGGTCGCCGTCCCGTACGCCGAGCTGGCCTTCGGCGGCTGGTACCTGCGCGGCGGGCTGGGCACCCTCGCCGACGCGCTGCTGACCCGCTGCCTGGACCTCGGCGTGGTCGTCCAGACCGGCGCCACGGTCACCCGGATCGACGCCGCCGGCGGGCGGGTGCACGGCGTACGCCTGGCGGGTGTCGCCGCGCCGGTCCCCGCCGACGTGGTGGTGGCCAACGTGGACGCGCTGACGGTCTACCGGGACCTGCTGCCCTCCCCGCGCCGCCTGACCGGGCTCACCGACCGCAGCCTCGCCGGCTTCGTGCTGCTGCTCGGCGTGTCCGGCGACTCGGGGCTGGCCCACCACAACGTCTTCTTCCCCCGCGACTACGACGCCGAGTTCGACGCGGTCTTCGGCCGGCCGGGGCACGGCGTCCGGGCCCGTCCGGCGGTGGACCCGACGGTCTTCGTCACCGTCGCCGACGACCCGTCGGTCCGGCCGGCCGGACACGAGGCGTGGTTCGTGCTGGTCAACGCCGCCCGCCACGGCACCGCCACCGGGGCGGTCGACTGGCGACGGCCGGGGCTCGCCGAGGCGTACGCGGACCGGATCCTGGACGTGCTGGCCGAGCGCGGCATGGACGTCCGCGACCGGCTGGTGTTCCGGGAGATCCGCACCCCGGCGGACCTGGACGCGGCGACCGGCGCGCCCGGCGGGTCGATCTACGGCACCGCCGGTGGGCTGCTGCGCCCCGCCAACCGGGGGCCGGCGCACGGGCTCTGGCTCGTCGGCGGCTCCAGCCACCCGGGCGGTGGCCTGCCGATGGTGACCCTGTCCGCCCAGATCGTCGCCGACGAGATCGGCCCCGCCTGGTAGGCGTCGGGTGTGTAAGGAAGGGCCCCCGCTTAACGCCTGCGGTAGAGGAAGGGCCCCCGGTTAACACCGCGGGAGCCGTTCGGCGGCGGGAGGCGGCCGCGCGGCTCAGCCGGCGTCGACGAGGGCGCGGCGGACGGTGGAGAGCAACTGCCCCAGGCCGAAGCCGGCCAGGAGCACCCAGACGGCCGTCGCCATGGTGATGGTGCCGGCGGCGAGGTCCGGCTCGATCAGCCCGGTCAGGCCGGCGAGCAGCAGCCCGACCAGGGCCACCGAGACCCGGGTGGGACGCTCCCCCACGGTCACCGCGCCGATCTCCCGCATCCCGGCGGAGATCGCCCGGGCACGGACGTACTCGTGCAGCCAGGACAGCGCGCCGGCGGTGACGACCAGGGCGCCGGGCGCGCCGATCAGCCAGAAGGCGACCAGCCAGGCGACCTCGCCCAACCGGTCGGCCAGCGAGTCGTAGACGTAGCCGAGCCGGGTGGTGCGCCCGGTGCACACCGCCACCGCCCCGTCGACGCTGTCCGCCACCGAGGCGAGCAGCACGAACAGCGCGCCCAGGAACGGCCCGTCCTGCGGGCGTACGACGAACAGCGGCACGCAGGCGCAGAGCAGCACGCCGACCGCGGTGACCGGGGTGGGGCCGACCTTCAGGCGGCCGAGCACGAAACCGATGTGGTAGGCGAAGCGCAGCCAGGCGCGGACGACCGGGGCCGCCGCCCGGGGGTCGAAGCCTCCGTGCAGCCGTGCCCAGGCCGTGGCGTACTGGTCCCAGTTCAGCTGTGTGCCCACCACGGATCAACCGTCGCGGAGGGCATCAGGTGTCGCGGCACGCCCGCTCACACCCGCGCGCCGGCCTGGAGGTTCTGCCAGATCTCCCGGGTGGCGGTCGACCGGTTGAAGGTGATGAAGTGGATCCCCGGTACACCCTCGTCGAGCAGTCGCGCGCACATCTCGCTGGCCTGCTCGACGCCGAGCCGGCGTACCGCCTCCGGGTCGTCGGCGACCCGCTCGAACCGCTCGGCGAGCGCCCGTGGGAAGGGCGCTCCGGAGAGCTGCTCCGAGCGCGCGATGGTGCCGATCTGGGTCACCGGCATGACGCCGGGCAGGATCGGGGTGTCGCAGCCGGCGGCGGCCACCCGGTCCCGCAGCCGCAGGTACTCGTCCGCGTCGAAGAACATCTGCGTGATCGCGAACTCCGCGCCGGCCCGGCACTTGCGCACGAAGTAGGCGGTGTCGGCGGCGATGTCGGGCGAGCGCGGGTGCTTGTAGGGGAAGGCCGCGACGCCGACGCTGAAGTCGCCGGAGTCGCGCACCAGCCGGACCAGGTCCTCGGCGTAGAGCACGCCCTCCGGGTGCGGGACCCACTCGGCGGTCGGGTCGCCCGGCGGGTCACCCCGCACGGCCAGCACGTTGCGTACGCCGGCCCCGGCGAGCCGGCCGACGACGTGCCGCAGCTCGGCCACGGAGTGGTTGACCGCGGTCAGGTGGGCCATCGGCAGCAGGGTGGTCTCGGTGGCGATCCGCTCGGTGAGCGCGACCGTGGTGTCCCGGGTCGACCCGCCGGCGCCGTAGGTGATGGACACGAACGACGGGCGCAGCGACTCCAGCTCGCGGATCGCCTGCCAGAGCAGGCGCTCCCCGTCGGTCGTCTTCGGTGGCATGAACTCGAAGGAGAAGGTCGGCTGATGCTCGCGGATCAGCTCCCCGATCGCCGGCTGCGGATTGGGGAGGACCGAGGGAAGACCGAGCGCCACGTCACGACTCTAGCGGGCGGCGCCCCTTGCACCTACCGCCTTACCGACCGGTGGGCACGGTGTGGGACGCCGGCGCGGCGTACCCCGCCGGGCCCGGTCGCCGGCGGGGACGTACGCGCAGGCGGGGTGCCCGGAGGGCGGAAAGCGTCGTACCCCCGGGATAGTCATGGGGGCAGCGCGGGGCGGCCGGCCGGAGGGCCGGGTGGCCGGGGGCACGCGCGGGGGTCAGCCATCCGACGCGGTGGCGTGCCGACCCGCTCGGGGTGACGCGCCACCGTCCGCCGACGCCCGCCCCGGAGACCCGATGACCTCACCCGCCCCATCCGGCCCGCCGCTGCTCGGACCGCTGCTCGCCCACCTCCGTCTGGCCCGGGGGTGGAGCCAGAGCAGACTCGCCGCCGAGCTCTGCGCCGCCTCCGGCGTGCCGACACTCAGCCGGCACGAGGTCTCCCGGTGGGAGCGGCACCTGCGCGTCCCCGGCGGTTTCTGGCTGGGTTGGCTCGCCGTCGTGCTGGCCGTCCCGCTCGACACGCTGGTGGAGGCGGCGGTCCGCACCCGCCGGTTGGACGGGGACGCCGACGAGCGGGCCGCCCGGCGCTTCCGGGCGGCCGTGGCGGGGGCCGGTCCGTACCCGCCCCGGGCGCCGTCGGGCCCCGGTCGTCCGTCCGGTCGTCGGGGCCCCGGCGACCGGACGGCGCGTCCGGCCCCCGGCCGTACGCCGGGGACCGCCGGGACCCGCTAGCGTCGTGGGGTGACCCACGCTGCTCCCGTTTCTCCCGTCGACCGCGCCGGGCTGCGTCAACGGATCGACAAGTCCCTGTCCGAGTTCCTCGCGACCCAGCGCACCTGGATGGCCGGGGTCGACGACGCCCTCGCGCCGGTGGCCGAGGCGATCGAGGCGTTCGTCCTCGGCGGCGGCAAGCGACTCCGGCCGGCCTTCGCGTACTGGGGGTTCCGGGGGGCCGGCGGGATGGACACCGACCAGGTGGTCACGGCCCTGGCGGCGCTGGAGTTCGTGCAGGCCAGCGCCCTGATCCACGACGACCTCATGGACCGCTCGGACACCCGGCGGGGCGAACCGGCGGTACACCGACGGTTCGCCGCCCGGCACCGTGCGGCCGGCTGGGGCGGCGACGCGAACGGCTTCGGCGACGCCGCCGCGATCCTGCTGGGCGACCTCTGCCTGGTCTGGTCCGACGAGCTGCTGCACTCCGCCGGGCTGGAGCCGGCGACGGTGGCCCGGGCGCGGCCGGTCTTCGACGAGATGCGCACCGAGGTGACCGTCGGGCAGTACCTCGACGTGCTGACCCAGGCCACCGGCGACACCTCCCTGGAGCGGGCGGGGAAGGTGGCCCGGTACAAGTCGGCGAAGTACACGGTCGAGCGGCCGCTGCTGCTCGGCGCCGCGCTGGCCGACGCGCCGGCGGAGATCCGGTCCGCGTACTCGTCGTACGGGCTGCCGCTGGGTGAGGCGTTCCAGCTCCGCGACGACGTGCTGGGCGTGTTCGGCGACCCGGCGCAGACCGGCAAGCCGGCCGGCGACGACCTGCGGGAGGGGAAGCGGACCTACCTCGTGGCGGCGACGCTGGAGGCCACCGACGAGGCGGGCCGGGAGCTGCTGCTCGGCGGCCTCGGTGACCCCGCGCTCGACGAGGCGGGCGTCGTCCGGCTCCGCGAGCTGATCACCGACACCGGCGCGCTGGCCCGCGCCGAAGACCGCATCGCCACGCTGACGGAGGCCGCGCTGGCCGCGCTGACCACCGTCGACCTGGACACCGAGGCCCGCCAGGCCCTCGTCGACCTGGCCATCGCCGCCACCCGGCGGCCCGCCTGACCACCCACCACCCCGCCCCCGCCCCCCGGCCCCCTGGGTCGATCATGAAGCTGTTGTCAGCCGCAGCGGCGTGTCACGACAACAACTTCCTGATCGACGCGCAGGGCCGGAGGCCGGGCCGGGCCGGGCCGGGGGGCCAGGGCCGGGTGGGTGGGTGGGTGGGTGCGGGGCGGGCGGTTTAGAAGCCGAGGGCCTGCGCGCGGCGCTTGACCTCGCGGGCCTGGTCGCCGCCGAGCGCGGTGGCCGGGGTGCCGCCGGGCAGGGTGTCGTCCTGCTCGTACAGCCAGCGCAACGCGGCCTCGTCGTCGTAGCCGGCGTCGGACAGCAGGTTGAGCACGCCGGGCAGATGCTTCAGCACGGTCTGGTTGGCCACCAGGTCCGCCGGGATCCGCCGTACGTTGGCGCGGCGGACCGCCAGCAGTTCGCGGTCCCGGATCATCTGGTGGACCTTGCTGATCGACACGTCGAGGCGCTCGGCGACGTCCGGCAGGGTCAGCCAGCCCGCCGGGTCGGCGGGGCCGGCGAGGTCGGCGTCGAATGCGCCCTGGTCGGCGGGTACGGAGTCGGTCACCCGATCACCCTGCCACGTCCCGCCCGGTCCGGGCCAACGGCACCCCGCACCGCCGAACCCCCGGCGGGTCGGGCCCGACCGGTCGTCCCCGGGCACCCCGGCCGAGCAGGTACGCAGCGGTACGAGCGCGGCGGGACCACCGCTGTCGGGGGCCGGCTGTAGCATCCTGTTCTCCCTTCACCCCCTGGACACATAGACTGCCTGCCGATGGACACACAGGTCGCCGACACGTTGCTGGGCTCGCTGATCGACGGGCGCTACCGCATTCGCGGTCGCGTGGCTCGTGGTGGCATGGCGACCGTGTACACCGCCACCGACGAGCGCCTCGAGCGCACCGTGGCGGTCAAGATCATTCACCCGTCCCAGGCGCCCGACACGCGCACCGGGATGGCCGGCTTCGTGGCGCGGTTCACCGACGAGGCGAAGACCATCGCCCGGCTGACCCACCCCAACGTGGTCGCCGTCTACGACCAGGGCACCCACGGCGGCATGCCGTACCTGGTCATGGAGTACGTGCGGGGTCGCACCCTGCGGGACGTGCTGGCCGAGCGGCGCCGGCTCAACCCGGACGAGGCCCTGGCGATCGCCGAGCAGATGCTCGCCGCGATCGCCGCCGCGCACCGGGCCGGGCTGGTCCACCGTGACGTCAAGCCGGAGAACGTACTGGTCGCCGAGGCGCCGACCGGCGGCGTGGCCAACCTGGTCGACAGCGTGGTCAAGGTCGCCGACTTCGGCCTGGCCCGGGCGGTCGAGGCGAGCGCCGAGGACGACAGCAACCAGCTGATGGCCACCGTGGCGTACGTCGCTCCGGAGCTGGTCACCGACGGCCACGCCGACCCGCGGACGGACGTTTACTCGGCGGGAATCGTGCTGTTCGAGATGCTCACCGGCCGCGTGCCCTACGACGGGGACCGACCGGTCGACGTGGCCTGGCAGCACGTCGACCGGGACGTACCGGCACCCTCGGTGCTGGTGCCGGGGCTGCCCCGCGCACTCGACGACCTGGTCGGCCGGGCCACCCGTCGGGACCCGGGCGCCCGCCCGACCGACGCCGGCGCGATGCTGGCCGAGGTGCAGGTCGCCAAGGACGGCCTGGGCGACCCGAACACGCACACCGCCGTGCTGCGCCGGGTGACCGACGATTCGGCGATGGCCCAGCCGACGATGATGGTGGCGGCGGTCCAGCCGGCGCAGCGGCCGACGTGGGCCCGGCTCCCCGAGGCCGGCGGCCAGCGGGTCGGCCGCCGACGAGCGGCGCCCGAGGAGGGTGCCGACCTGTGGTCGCGGCTCGCCGCGCTGCGCGCTCAGGTCATGGGTGAGCGGCGGGGTCGTCTCGCGCTGGCCGCCGCCGTGGTGGTGCTCGGCCTGCTCGCGGCCGGCGGCGGCTGGTGGGTCGGTGTCGGTCGCTACACGGTGGCGCCCCAACTGGTGAGCCTGAGCAAGGCCGACGCGGAGGCGCAGGCGACCCGCGGCGGCTTCACCCTCGACTACGCCGAGCCGCGCTACGACGAGAAGGTCCCGAAGGACGGTGTCCTCGCCCAGGACCCGGGTTCCGCCAGCCGGATCGCCAAGGGCGGCACCATCACGCTGACCCTCTCCCTCGGCCCGGAGCGGTTCCCGGTGCCCGACGTGGTCGGCAAGGAGTTCGAGCTGGCCGAGGCGGACCTGACCGCCGCGGAGCTGGTGGTGGCCAAGGGTGCCGCCCGCTACGACGACAACCTGCCGGCGGGCGTCGTGGTGGACACCAACCCGAAGGCGGGCGCCGAGGTCAGGCCCGGCGACAAGGTCACCGTCATCCTCAGCAAGGGCCGTGCGCCGATCTCGGTCCCCAACCTGGTCGGCAAGAACGTCAACGAGGCGCGGACGACCCTCGCGCAGCTGGGTCTGGTGCTGGTGGAGCCGCCGACCGGCAAGGACTCCGACCGACCCAAGGACGAGGTCCTCGGGCAGAGCCCGGCCGACGGCGCCGGCGTGGAGAAGGGCGCCCAGGTCCGGCTGGAGGTCAGCAACGGTCCGCCGCTGGTCGTGGTGCCGCGGGTCATCGACCTGCCCTGTCCGCAGGCCAAGCAGACACTGGAGAGCCAGGGCCTCCCGGTGGTCGTGCAGTTCAACCCGAACGGTGTGACGCGGTTCCAGATCCCCAACGAGAACACGCCGGTGCCGCCGGGCACCCAGATCACGATCGGGTGCCTGTGATGACGGCGGACGCACACCGTCCGGTCGGCACGCACACCCCGACCTCCGGCGGCCTGGCGAAGGCGGCCCTGCCGTACGTCGACGCGGTCGGGTCCGAGGTCGTGCAGGTCTACGTCTCCAACTCCCGGGGCTGGGCGCTGCCGGCGGGCGACCCGGTGCAGGACGCGCTGTTCCGCGACGGCTGCGCCGAACGGGACGTCCCGGTCTTCATCCACGCCTCGCTGCTGGTCAACATCGGTTCCCCGACGGCCGCGACGGTCGAACGGTCGGCGCAGACCCTGGCGCACGCCCTGCGGCGGGGCACCGCGATCGGGGCCCGGGGCGTGGTGTTCCACGCCGGCAGCGCGGTCGAGGCCGGGTACGGGGAGGCGGCGATGCGGCAGGTCCGCGAGACCCTGCTGCCCCTGCTGGACTCGGCCGCCGCCACGGACGGGCCGATGCTGCTGGTCGAGCCGAGCGCCGGCGGTGGGCGGTCGCTCGCCTCGCGCATGGAACAGCTCGGGCCGTACCTGGACGCGGTCGACCGGCACCCCTGGCTCGGGGTGTGCTTCGACACCTGCCACGCTTGGGCGGCGGGGCACGACCTGGCCGCCGAGGGCGGCATGACCGCGACCCTCGACACGCTCGTGGCGACGGTCGGCGCGGACCGGCTGCGGCTGGTGCACGCGAACGACTCGAAGGACCTGTGCGGGTCGACCCGGGACCGGCACGAGAACGTCGGCAAGGGCACGATCGGCGAGCCCGCGTTCGCGGAGCTGATGACGCACCCGGCGACGGCCGGTGTCCCCGTCGTGGTGGAGACCCCGACGGAGAAGCACGAGGGCCACGCCGCCGACGTGGCGATCCTCAAACGCCTCCGCCCCTGACCCGCCCCACCCTCGGACATGCTGTTTCACGGAAAGAGTGGCTATTCCGCGTGGAATACCCACTCTTTCCGTGAAACAGGCCGGGTGTGAGGGAGCGGGGTCAGGTGCGGAGGATGGTGGTCAGGACGTCGGTGGCGCGGTCGATCGCCGTGTCGTCGACGTCCATGTGGGTGACCAGTCGGGCGGTACGCGGGCCGAGCACCGAGAGCAGCACGCCCCGGGAGCGGGCGGCGGCGGCCAGCGCGTGCGCGTCCAGCGGCGCCTTCGTCAGGTCCAGCGGCACCAGGTTGGTGCGCACGGTGGTGGCGAGCACCCCGAACGGGGCGATCGCCTCGGCGAGCCGGGCCGCCTTCGCGTGGTCCTCGGCGAGCCGGTCGATGTGGTGCGCGAGGGCGTACCGCCCGGCGGCGGCGAGCACACCGGCCTGCCGCATCCCGCCACCCATCCGCTTGCGGATGAGACGGGCCCGTTCGATCTTCTCCGCACTCCCCAGGACGAGCGAACCGACCGGCGCGCCGAGACCCTTGGAGAGGCAGACCGACAGGGTGTCGAAGAGCCGGCCGTACTCCGCCAGCGGCACCCCGTCGGCGACGTGCGCGTGCCAGATGCGGGCACCGTCGCAGTGCAGCGACACCTGCGCCGCGTCGGCGATCCGACGCAGCTCGCGGAGGGTGGCCAGGGGGATCACCCCGCCACCGCCGCGGTTGTGGGTCTGCTCGACGGCGATCGCCCGGGTGGGCACCGCCCAGTAGCCGTCGGGCCGGACCATCGCGGCGACCACGTCGGGGTCGAGGTCCGCGCCGACCGCCGGCCAGGTCCGCGAGGAGATCCCGCCGTACGCGGCCGCCGCGCCGATCTCGTACGTCACCACGTGCGCGTCGGCGTCGCAGAGCAGCTCGTGCGCCGGGGGCACGGTGAGTTGCAGGGCGATCTGGTTGGCCATCGACCCGGTCGGGGCGAACAGCGCCGCCTCGTGCCCGAAGAGCGCGGCGACCTCGGCCTCCAGCGCGTTGACGGTGGGGTCCTCGCCGTAGACGTCGTCGCCCACCTCGGCGGTGGCCATCGCCTCCCGCATACCGGCCGTGGGCCGGGTCACCGTGTCCGACCGCAGATCCACGAACCCGTCAGCCACGGTTGTCCTTCCGGCTGCCGACTGCGGGGCTCGCAAGCTCACTCCTCGCGTCAGCCACGGAGCATCTCCGCCACCAGGAAGGCCAGCTCCAGCGACTGCTGGGTGTTCAGTCGCGGGTCGCAGGCGGTCTCGTACCGGCCGGGCAGGTCGAGGTCCTCGATGCCCTGGGCACCGCCCAGGCACTCGGTGACGTCCTCGCCGGTCAACTCGACGTGCAGGCCACCGGGGTGGGTGTCCAGGCCGCGGTGCACCTCGAAGTAGCCGAGCACCTCGTCGACGATGCGGTCGAAGTGCCGGGTCTTGTAGCCGTTGGACGACTCGTGGGTGTTGCCGTGCATGGGGTCGCACTGCCAGACCACCTTGGCGCCGGAGGCGGCGACCTTGGCCACGATCGGCGGCAGGGCGTCCCGTACGCGGTGGTTGCCCATCCGGCTGATCAGGGTGAGCCGGCCCGGAATGTTCTCCGGGTTGAGCTTCTCGCACAGCTCGAGCGCCTCGTCCGGGGTGGTGGTCGGGCCGAGCTTGACGCCGATCGGGTTGGCGATGCGGGAGATGAAGTCGATGTGCGCGCCGTCGATCTGCCGGGTGCGCTCACCGATCCACAGGAAGTGCCCGGACAGCCCGTACGCCCGGTTGCCGGAGACCCGGGTCAGCGCCCGGTCGTACTCCAGCGCGAGCGCCTCGTGCGAGCAGTAGAGGGTGACCGTGCGCAGGGCCTCGTCGTCGGTCATCCCGCAGGCCCGGATGAAGGCCATCGCCCGGTCGATCTCCCGGGCGATCGCCTCGTAGCGCTCGCCGGCCGGGGAGTTGCGGACGAAGCCCTTGTTCCAGTCGTGCACGGCGTGCAGGTCGGCCAGGCCGCCGCCGAGGTAGGCGCGGAGCATGTTCATCGCGGCGGCCGAGTTCGCGTACGCCCGGATCATGCGTTGCGGGTCGGCGACCCGCGCCTCGGGCGTGGCCTCGAGACCGTTGATCATGTCGCCGCGGTACGCGGGCAGGCCGCGGGCGTCGGTCGGCAGCGACCGCGGCTTGGTGTACTGCCCGGCGACCCGGGCGACCTTCACCACCGGCAGCGACGCGCCGTAGGTGAGCACGATCGCCATCTGGAGCAGGGTGCGGGCGTTGGCGAGCAGGTGGCTCTCGGTGTTGTCGGCGAAGGTCTCCGCGCAGTCACCGCCCTGGAGCAGGAACGCCTTGCCCTCGCAGACGAGCGCGAGACGCTGGCGGAGCTCATCGACCTCGTAGGGCGCGACCACCGACGGCACCGTGTCGAGGATCTTGCAGACCTCGGCGACCTGCGCCGGGTCCTCCCACGGCGGGATCTGCTGGCGCGGAAGCTCACGCCACCGGTCCAGGCCCAGGGCCGCGTCCTCGGCGGAGTCGACGGTCGGACGGCTGGTCTGCAGGCCGGGGCTGCCCACGGCGGGATGGCTCAGCTGATGCCACTCATGGCGCATGACAGAAAGCGTACGGCGACCGGAGGGACGTCCGGCCGGCGAGGGGGATGGTTCCGCGTGGTGAGAGGCGACTCACCGACGCGCAGGTCAGGGCGTGACGGCGGGCTCCGGGGTGTTCCCGCCGGGTGCCTCGCCGGCGATGCACCAGTCGGCGCCGTCCCGGGTGACCGTGAACAGCAGCGGCCGGGTGACCGTACGGGACCCGACGGCCACCGAGACGGAGGTGCTGACCTCCAGGCCCCGTGGACCCGGGCGGACGTCGGTGATCTCCGCCTGGGGCACCTCGAAGTGGTCGGCGAAGTCGCCGTTGGGCCCGGTCGCGGCCGCGTCGAAGCTCTGGTGCATCGTCGCGCAGAGCTGGCTGCGGCCGGCCGCCACGTCCTTGGCCGTCATCGCGTCGAGGTACGCCTGCACCCGCTCGCGGGACTTCGCGGCCGCCTCCTCGGCGGGGGCCCGGCCGGGCTTCTCGGCCGGTTCCTCGTCGTCTCCGCCGATCCCGCAGCCGAGCAGGGCCGGCGGCAGGACGGCCAGGAACAGTGCCCCGGCGGCCACCCTCCGGTGCGTCGCGCGCATTCCCACCTCCGTCGCCACCGACATCGAACCCCGTTGACCGGCGAGTCTGTCACATCGATCCGGGCTCATGTCGCTCCCGTCGCACCGGGCGCCGTCGCGGCGGGCGACTGATCCGCCCGGATCCTGGCGTAGGACGATGGTCGCGGAGGTGATCGGTATGCTCGCGGTCACGTCGATCGACACGGCCCACCTCGACCCGGCCGAGCGGTTCGACTTCTGGCACGACCTGGTGGCCCGGGAGTCCGCGGCGGCCCGGATCAGCAGCGCGCACGCCGCCGACTTCACCGCCTCCGCCCGGGTCGTCGACCTCGGCACGGTCAAGGTCTCCGCGTGGCGGTACCCGTCCCTGGACCTACGCCGCACGGCGCGGATGATCAGCAGCACCGATCCGGAGCTGTACCAGCTCGCGCTGCCCCTGTCCGGCCGGGGCACGGTCACCCAGGAGGAGCGGACGGGCCCGCTGGAACCGGGCGGCTTCACGTTCATCGACACGCTCCGCCCGCACGGGTCGTCCCACCGGCCCGCGACCTCCTCCCGGTCGCCGCTGCGCACCCTGACCGTCCTGATCCCGCGCAGCGCCCTGCCGGTGTCCGAGTCGCGGGTCGCCGCGGGACGGATCGGCCGGATCCCCGCGGACCGGGGCATGGGCGTCCTGCTGGCCCAGTTCGTCCGGCAGGTCGTGGACCACCCCGAGCAGTACGCCCCCACCGACGCCACGCGTCTGGACGCCGCCGCCCTCGCCCTGGTCGCCGGCGCGGTGGCCGGCAGCCTGGGCGCCGAGGACACCCTGCCGGTCGACCTCCGGGCCGACGGCCTGCGGGTCCGGATCGAGGCGTTCATCCGGCGCAACCTGGACGACCCGTCGCTCACCCCGGCCACGGTGGCGGCGGCGCACCATCTCTCGGTGCGCTCGCTGCACCGGCTGTTCGAGGGATCGCCGACCACGGTCGCCGCGTTGATCCGCACCCTGCGGCTGGAACGATGCCTCCAGGACCTCGGCGACCCGCGGCTGCGGCACCTGTCGGTCCGCGACATCGGCCGCCGGCGCGGCTTCGCCGACCCCGCGCACTTCAGCCGGGTGTTCCGCGAGGCGTACGAACTCTCACCCGGGGAGTACCGGCAGCGGGCCGGCGGCGGCCTCTAGCACCGCCACCCCCCATCCGCGCACACGGGCGGGGAGGGACCGGTGCGTGGTCCCTCCCCGCCGTGTGGGTGATGCGTCGGCACTCGGCGTCAGCCGAGACCGCCCTTGATGGCGCCGATCAGCTCGCCGTTGGTGGTGTCACCGGAGAGCTCCCAGAAGAAGGCGCCACCGAGGCCCTGGTTCTTCGCGTACGTCATCTTGCCGTTGATCGTGGCGGGGGTGTCGTAGCTCCACCAGTTGCTGCCGCACTTGGCGTACGCCGTGCCGCCGACCGTGCCGGTCGCCGGGCAGGTGTTCTTGAGGACCTTGTAGTCGTCGATGCCCGGCTCGTAGGTACCCGGGGCCGCGCCCGTGGCGGTGCCGCCCGGCGCGGTCTGGGTGACCCCGGTCCAGCCCCGGCCGTAGAAGCCGATGCCGAGCAGCAGCTTGTTGGCCGGGATGCCCTTGCTCTTGAGCTTCTGGATCGCCGCGTCCGAGTTGAAACCCGCCTGCGGGATACCGGTGTACGAGTAGAGCGGGGAGTGCGGGGCGGTGGGGCCCTGCGCGTTGAAGGCGCCGAAGTAGTCGTACGTCATCGGCATGATCCAGTTCAGGCTCGGTGCCGCGCCCGCGTAGTCGGTGGCGTCGATCTTGCCGCCGTTGCTGCCGTCCGCGGTGATCGCAGCGGTGACCAGGGCCGACGAACCGAACCTGGTGCGCAGCGCGCTCACCACGTTCTTGAAGGCGTTGGGGCCGCTGGTGTCACAGCTCAGGCCGCAGGCGTTCGGGTACTCCCAGTCGACGTCGATGCCGTCGAAGACGTCGGCCCAGCGCGGATCCTCGACGAGGTTGTGGCAGCTCTCGGCGAAGGCGGCCGGGTTCTGCGCGGCCTGGGTGAAGCCGCCGGACCAGGTCCAGCCGCCGAAGGACCAGATGACCCTCAGGTTCGGGTACATCTTCTTGAGCTTGCGGAGCTGGTTGAAGTTGCCGCGCAGCGGCTGGTCCCAGGTGTCGGCGACGCCGTCCACGCTGTCCGCCGCCGTGTACGCCTTGTCGTAGGCGGCGTAGCTGTCGCCGATGGCGCAGCGACCCCCGGTGGTGTTGCCGAAGGCGTAGAGGATGTGGGTCATCTTCGCCGCCGAGCCGCTCGTGTGGATGTTCTTGACGTGGTAGTTGCGCCCGTAGACGCCCCACTCGGCGAAGTAGCCGACGATCTTCTTGTCACCGCTGGGCGGCGGCGTGGTCGGCGGCGGCGTGGTGGGGGGCGGGGTGGTCGGCGGCGCCGTCGTGGGGGGCGCGGTCGTGGGCGGCGCGGTGGTGGGTGGCGGCGTGCCACCCCCGGCGCACGACGCGCCGTTGATGGTGCAGTTCAGCGGCGCCTTGTACGGGCCCGTGCCGTTGTAGCCCCAGCTGAACGTGGCGCCGGGCGCGATGCCGCCGGCCCAGCTCTTCTTCACCGCGACGTAGTGGTCGCCGGTGCGGGTGACGTCGGCGTCCCAGGAGCTGCTGATGCTGGTCCCGGCGGGCAGGTCGAACTCGATGCGCCAGGTGCTGACGGAGGCGTTCGAGCCGTTGGTGATGGTCACCCGCGTCTCGTGGCCGGTCCCCCAGTCCTGTGCCTTGACGAAGGCCGCGGTCACGCTGCCGGCACCGAACGCCGAGGCCATCGGCACCGTGGCGGCGGTCACCGCCATCACGGCGCCGACCCAGAGGGCCCGGCGGAGGGATCTCTTCATGTGGCGTCACCCCAAACAGTTAGGAAACTTTCCAGAAGATGGTGAGACGCTACTCACGACGTCATCACTTCGTCAAGATGTCCATGTTTCGATTTCCAATGGGAGCGTGACTGACTTGCGGGGACACCACGGGGGCCGACCCGGCCGTCCGCGTAGCCTCGGCACATGACCGTCTTCGACACCCAGATCGACGCCCTCAACGGCGACCCGGCCGACCTCGCGCGCCACCGGGGCCGCGCCCTGCTGGTCGTCAACGTCGCCAGCCGCTGCGGCCTGACCCCCCAGTACGCCGGCCTCCAGGCGCTGCAGGACGAGTACGCCGACCGCGGCCTGGTGGTGCTCGGCGTGCCCTCCAACCAGTTCGCCGGCCAGGAGCCGGGCACCGCGGCGGAGATCAGCGACTTCTGCCAGGTCAACTACGGGGTGACGTTCCCGCTGACCGAGAAGGTGGACGTCAACGGCCCGGGGCGCCACCCGCTCTACGCCGCGTTGGTGGACACCGCCGACGCCGAAGGCCACACCGGAGACGTGCGGTGGAACTTCGAGAAGTTCCTGGTGGCCCCGGACGGGACCGTGGCCGCCCGGTTCGCCCCGACGGTGACGCCCGACTCCCCCGAGCTGCGGGCCGCGATCGAGAAGGTCCTGCCCGCCTGAGGACGCGAGGGAGCCCCGGGGTGGACCCCGGGGCTCCCTCGTCCCTGCCCCGCCGCGTTTGGTTGGTGGCAACAAACGCCCTCGGCGTCGGACCCGAACAGGGCGAACCCGCTTCCGCGCGGTCCCGTCCACAGTAGGTTTGACGGGCAGCCGATCAATTGTCGACCACATCGGTGGGGAATGCCGACACGGCGGACGGGGTTGGGGACAGGCATGACGACTGTGGGACTGATCGGCAGTGGACACATCGGCAGCACGGTGGCCCGGCTGGCGGTGGCCGGCGGCTACGACGTGGTGCTGAGCAACTCGCGTGGACCGGAGACCCTCCAGGATCTGGTGGACGAACTGGGCCCCCGGGCCCGCGCCGCGACGCCCGCCGAGGCGGCGCAGGCCGGCGACCTGGTGGTGGTGACCATCCCGCTGAAGGCGTACCGGGACGTGCCGGTGGAGCCGCTGGCCGGCAAGGTCGTGATCGACACCAACAACTACTACCCGGAGCGGGACGGACAGTTCCCGGAGCTCGACTCGGGCGAGGCCACCAGCAGTGAGCTGCTCCAGCGGCACCTGCCGCGGTCCACCGTGGTCAAGGTCTTCAACAACATCTTCTTCAAGCACCTGCTGGCCCTGGCCCGGCCCACCGGCAGCGCCGACCGCAGCGCGCTGCCGATCGCCGGTGACGACGCGGCCGCCAAGGCCGAGGTGACCGCTTTCCTGGACCGCATCGGTTACGACGCGGTCGACGCCGGCCCACTCGCCGACGGCTGGCGTTACCAGCCGGACACCCCGGCCTACGGAACGATCTACTCGGCCGACCCGCAGGACTGGGAGCGCGAGGCGCCGGGGGGTGCCGACAAGGTCCGCGAGGCCCTGGCCGCCGCGACCCGCTGAGCTGACGGCATGCGTGTCGAGGGTTGCGCCCGAGTCCCCCTGACGGGACTCTGGTAGGCGGACCCGTCCACACGCCCCCGGAGGCGACATGCCGCTGCTCCCCGCCGCACCGCGCCGCCTGCTCGCCGCCACCGGCGCATTCCTGCTCGGGACCGCGGTGGTCGCCGTGGCCGGTGCACCGACCGGGGCCGAGGCCGCGACGGTCGGCTACGTCCGGCTCGCACACCTCTCCCCCGACACCCCCGCCGTCGACGTCTACCTCGCCGCACCGGACCGGCGCGATCCGCAGGTGTTCCCCGCCGTCGGCTACGGGGTCGTGTCGACGTACCTCCCGCTGCCGGTGGGCCGCTACGCGGTCGCCATGCGCGAGGCCGGCGCGCCCGCCGACGAACCTCCGGTGCTCACCACCGAGGTGGCGGTGACCAGCGGCTCGGCGCACACCGTCGCCGGGGTGGGCCGGTACGCGGACCTCGGACTGCGGGTGTTGCGCGACGACCTCAGCGCGCCGGCGGCGGGACGGGCCAGGGTTCGCGTCGTCCAGGCGTCGGTGCGCGCGCCGATCGTCGACGTGGCCGCCGCGGACGGGCCCCGGATCGCCGAGGGCGTCCGCTTCGCCACCACCTCGGACTACCGGGAGGTCGAGGCGGGCCGCTGGCGGTTGCGCCTGGGCGGCGCGGGCGGGCCGACCACCGACACCGAGGTCACCCTGGACAGCGGAGCGGTCTACTCGCTGCTGGTACTGGACGGCAAGGAGGGCGGGCTCACCACCGAGCTGCGACAGGATGCCGCCGGCGGGGTGGCCGTCGTACCGGCGGGTGGCATCGACACCGGCGCCGGTGGCACGACCGGGCGGCCCGCGTACCCCCTGGTGGTCGGCGGGCTCGCGGTGGCCGCGCTCATCGCGGGCCTGGCGCTGCTGCGGCGCCGGGGGCGTGACACCTGGTGACCGATCGGCGCGGCCCCGCGATCCGGCGGCACCGCGCCCGCCGGGCGCCGACCGCCGGGCTGGTCGCGGTCGGTGCGGCGCTCTGCCTGGCGGCCGGCACCGGGGTCGGGCTGGCGACCACCACGGACGCGACGCCACCCGTGGCGGGATGGCGGCCGGGCTGCACCGCCGACTGTCCCTCGGCCGGTGCGCGCGCCGCGCCACGACCGGCCCCCACCCGGGTACGCGTCCCGCGCATCGGCCTCGACTCCCCGCTGACCGTGCTCGGGCTCGACGCCGCCGGAGCGTTGGCACCGCCGACCGACTTCGCGACCGCCGGGTGGTACGGCGGCGGCCCGGTTCCGGGTGACCCGGGCCCGGCGGTGATCGCCGGACATCTGGACTCCCGGACCGGCCCGGCGGTCTTCTCCCGGCTGGGCGAGCTGCGGCCCGGCGACCGGGTGCAGGTGTGGCGCGGCGACCGGGCGGTGTCGTTCCGGGTGACCGGTGCGGTACGCGTGGCCAAGGACCGCTTCCCCACCGGGGCCGTGTACGGCCCGACGCCCGCGCCGGAGCTGCGCCTGGTCACCTGCGGCGGGCACTTCGACCGGCGCACCGGCCACTACCGGGACAACGTGGTGGTCTTCGCGATCGCCGAGTGAAAGGAAGGGCCCCCGCTTAACGCCTCCGGTAGAGCAGGGGTCCCCTCTTAACACCCGCGATCAGACGGGGCGGCGGCCGGCGAAGCCGCACTCGACGCGGTGGTACCAGCGCACGTCGGTGTCCCCCTCCAGCCAGCACCAGAGCACCGGCCGGCCGTCCCGCTCACCGGGGAAGTCGAGCAGCACCGGGGCGATGCCCTTGACCTGGATGTCGTGGGCGTACAGCTCGTCCACCACCCCGTGCATCCGCGCCTCCAGACCCTTGACCTCGGCGCGTCCGCCGAGCGCGCTCACACCGTGGTCGGCGAGGTCGGCCCGCAGTTCGGCCAGGTCGGCGCGCAGCCGGACCAGCTCGTCGACACGCGGGCGCAGGGTGGCCACCAGGTGCCGGGCCTGGGCGAGAGTGAACACGCGGCACAGTATGCGGCACGGGCGTACGCGTGCCGAGGGCGAGCGGTCAGCCGGCTTTGACGGCCAGCTCCCGGGCGCGGTCCCGGGCCGCCTCCAGGGCGGCGAGCAGCGCCGCGCGGACGCCGTGTTTCTCCAGCTCACGGATCGCGGAGATGGTGGTGCCGGCCGGCGAGGTGACCGCCTCCCGCAGCTTCACCGGGTGCTCGCCGGAGTCGCGCAGCATCACCGCCGAGCCGATCGCGGTCTGCACGATCAGGTCGTGCGCCACCTGCCGGGGCAGGCCGAGCAGGATCCCGGCGTCGATCATCGCCTCGACGAGCAGGTAGAAGTACGCCGGGCCGGAGCCGGACAGGGCCGTGACCGCGTCCTGCTGGGACTCGGGGACCCGGATGGTGGCGCCCAGCGGCTTGAACATCTCCTCGGCCAGCTCCAGGTGCGCCCCGGTCGCGTGCGCGCCCGCCGAGATGGCCGTCATCGCCTCGTCGACCAGCGCCGGGGTGTTGGTCATCACCCGGACCACCGGGGTGCCCTCGGGCAGCCGGCGGCTGAAGAAGGTGGTCGGCAGGCCGGCGCAGAGCGAGATCACCAGCTTGTCGGCGGGCACCTTGGGCCCGATCTCGTCCAGCAGCGCGCCGGCGTCCTGCGGCTTCACCGAGATCGCGAGCACCTCGGCCTCGTCCACGGCGGCCAGGTTGTCGACCACCCGGACGCCGTAGCGGGCGGCCAGTTCCTCGGCCCGGGCGGGCCGTCGCGCGGTGGCCAGCAGCCGGTCCACCGGCCAGCCCGAGCGCAGCAGCCCGGAGAGCATCAGCTCGCCGATCTTGCCGGCCCCGACGACCGCGACCGTGTGCACCGAACCCGCCATCGGTCCGTACCCCCTCGGGTGAGCCGGTGCGCGGCGGACCGGGCGGTCCGCCGCGCACCGGGGAGACGATCAGCTACCGAAGAAGACCTCGGCCTCGGCGTACCGCTCCAGCGGCACGGTCTTCAGCTCGCGGGTGGCCTCGGCCAGCGGCACGCGGACGATGTCCGTGCTCTGCATGGCGACCATCTTGCCCCAGTCGCCCTCGTGCACCGCGTCGATGGCCTGCAGGCCCAGCCGGGTGGCGAGCACCCGGTCGAACGCGGTCGGGGTGCCGCCGCGCTGGATGTGCCCGAGCACGACCGTGCGGGCCTCCTTGCCGGTCTTGGCCTCCAACTGCTCGGCGAGCCACTGGCCGATGCCGCCGAGGCGGACGTGGCCGAACGCGTCCAGCTCCTGGTTGTGCAGGACCATCTGGCCGTCGAGCGGCTGCGCGCCCTCGGCGACCACGACGATCGGGGCGTACTGGTGCTGGAAGCGCTTCTCCACGTAGCCGGCGACCTGCTCGACGTCGAACTGCCGCTCCGGCAGGAGGATGACGTTGGCGCCACCGGCCAGGCCGGCGTGCAGGGCGATCCAGCCGGCGTGCCGGCCCATCACCTCGACCACCAGGGTGCGGTGGTGGCTCTCGGCGGTGGTGTGCAGCCGGTCGATCGCCTCCATCGCGATGTTGACCGCGGTGTCGAAGCCGAAGGTGTAGTCGGTGGCACCGAGGTCGTTGTCGATGGTCTTCGGGACGCCGACCACGTTGACACCGAGCTCGTGCAGCTTGGTGGCCACGCCGAGGGTGTCCTCGCCGCCGATCGCGATCAGCGCATCGACGCCCTGGGCGGCGAGGTTGTCCTTGATCCGCTCGACGCCGTTCTCGATCTTGAAGGGGTTGGTGCGGGACGAGCCGAGGATGGTGCCGCCGCGGGGCAGGATGCCGCGGACCTCCGCGATACCCAGGGGGCGGGACAGGCCCTCCAGGGGACCCTTCCAGCCGTCCCGGAAACCCACGAACTCGTGACCGTAGTTGGTGACGCCCTTGCGGACCACCGCCCGGATCACCGCGTTGAGACCTGGGCAGTCGCCGCCGCCGGTGAGCACGCCGATACGCATGATCTGCTCATCCTCCTGGGAGCATCAATGAAGCCCGGTTTGCCCCAGGATATGCGTCAGATCAGACCATCGGCGCCGTTGCCGGCCCGGGGCGGGCCGTCAGTGCGCACTGTAGTCGGCGAACGTGTACGACGACCGGCCGCCCCGGGCTCGTCCCGGCTACCGGTCAGTAGCTGACCTCGTGGTTCTCCCCGGCCTCCGGCGGTCGGCCGGTCACCGCCGCCTTGGCGAAACCGAGCAGGTTGACCACGGCGCTGCTCGGCGAGTCCCAGTACTCGGCGGAGCCGACGTGCACGGTCAGCAGGGTCAGCCCCGGGGTGTCGAGGCCGTCCGGGAACCAGGCCTTCAGCAGGGGGTTCCACAACTGCTCGGCCTTGGCCCGGTCGAAGCTGTCCCGGGCGGTGCCGGCCACCGACACCCAGGCGTTGTGCTTCTGGTCCGAGAAGGACACGTTGACCTCCGGGTTGACCCGGATCTGGCGCACCTTGGCGGAGTCGGCGTACGCGAAGAACCACAGGTCCCCGTCGAACTCGGCCTCCTGCAGCGCCATCGGCCGGCTGACCATCCGGCCGTCCACCGCCGTGGTGGTCAGCATGCAGATCCGCGCCTCGCGGACCAGCTCGGTGACCCGCCGCCGTGCGTCGCTCGGGTCGCTGGGTGCCTTGCTGCTCATGGGCTACTCCCTCGCCTCGGCTCACGAAACCGTGCCCGGGACGGAACGGGCCAAACCTACGAACCGGTCATCGCCCGCCACCGCGCGAGGTTGTGCCGGGCGTCCACCAGCGCGTCGTGCCGGGCCGCGTCGGCGTCCGGCAGCGTCGGCCGGCCCCGGTCGTCCCAGAGCTGGCGCAGCTCCTTGGTGAACCGGGGGATCTCCCGGGGCAGCGCCGGCATCGCACCCCACAGCTGGGCGAGCACAACGTGGTCGTACGCCGCGTACCAGGCCCACAGCTCCAGCTGCTCGCCCGGCCGGTCGCGGACCGGCTCCAGCAGGAAGTCGAGCAGCTCGTCGCGGATCCGCTCCCGCGAGCGCCAGGCGCGGTCGGCCGGGGAGGGCAGCTTGTCGAGCACGTTGCGGCGCACCCAGGGCACCGCACGAGAGTCGTCGAACTCGGTGGAGACGGCGTAGAACTCACGGCCGTACTCGTCGACGACGCCGATCGACACCAGGTCGACGATCCGGCCGTCCTCGATGAACTCGCAGTCGTAGAAGTAGCGGTAGACCATTCCCGTGATCCTCGCCGACGCCCCGTCGGCACCGCCCACCGGGGCGGCCGACCCTCCGCCGCCGCAGGCCGCGGACTGTCACGGAAGTGACGTGAGGGCTGTACAGCACGCGACCGGACCGTCATGATCTGATGTGTACCGCTACCGGACGCCGAACCGGTGTCAGTTCACCTTGCGCAGGGCCTTCAGAGGGTTCACCCGGTGAGCGAGTTGTGGTCCTTGACCGGGGAGGGGTTGGGCCGTGGAGATGCGCCTGCCGGAGCCGGGTGACGCCCTCACGGGCGTCGAGATGTTCGCCGGGCTGGAGCCCGAGGTCCGGCAACGGGTCATCGCGGCGGCCGTGCCCCGGACGTACCGCAAGGGCCAGCTGCTCTTCGTGGAGAACGACCCCGGCGAGTCGCTCATCGTGCTGCGACGTGGCGCGGTCGCGGTCTTCCGCACCGCCCCGACCGGGGAACGCGCGGTGCTGTCGGTGATAAGGCCTCCGGACGTGCTGGGCGAGGTCTCGCTGCTGGACGCCTCCACCCGCTCGGCCTCCGCCGAGGCCATCGAGGACTGCGCGGCGCTGGCGCTGTCCCGGCCGGCCTTCATGGAGCTGGTGCACTCCAACCCGCGCATCCTCGACGCCGTGATGCGCTCGCTCGGCGCGCTGATCCGCCGGCTCACCGAGCAGAACGCCGACCACGTCTTCCTCGACCTGCCGGGGCGGGTGGCCAAGACGCTGGTGCGACTGGCCGGTGAGAGCCAGGCTCCGATGATCACGATCGAGCTCAACCAGAGCCAGCTCGCGGAGATGGCCGGCGGGTCGCGGCAGAGCGTCAACCAGGCGATCGGGTCGTTCGCCAGTCGGGGTTGGCTGCGTACCGAGGGTCGTCGGATCGTCGTCACCGACGTCGCCTCGCTGCGCCGGCGCGCCGGCATGAGCGAGCGCTGACCCTCAGACGGCCACCGGCTCCCGTGGCGCGGGGGCGGCCGGCGGAGGGGTGCCCTTGGCCTTCTGGGCGTACATGTCGACGTACTCCCGACCGGACAGCTCCATCAGCTCGTACATGATCTCGTCGGTGACCGCGCGCTCGACGAACCGGTCGCCGGACATGCCCGCGTAGCGCGAGAAGTCGAGCGGTGGGCCGAAGCGGATCCGCACCCGCTGCACCTTCGGGATGAGCTTGCCCGGCGGCTGGATCTCGTCGAGGTTGAGCATCACCACCGGCACCACCGGGGCGCCGCTCTCCAGGGTGAGCCGGGCGACCCCGGTCTTGCCCCGGTAGAGCCGGCCGTCCGGGGAGCGGGTGCCCTCCGGGTAGATGCCGGCGACGCCGCCGGCCCGCAGGATGGTGAGCTGGGTGTCGAGGGCCGCGCGGGCGGCCCGGCCCCCGGAGCGGTCCACCGGGATGGTGCCGGTGCCGACGAAGAACATCTTCGTCAGCCAGCCCTTGATCCCCTTGCCGGTGAAGTACTCGGCCTTGGCGACGAACGTGACCTTCCGCGGCACGATCAGCGGCGTGAAGATCGAGTCGGAGAAGGACAGGTGGTTGCTGGCCAGGATCACCGGGCCGGTGGCGGGTACGTGGTGCAGGCCCTCGACCTGCGGGCGGAAGATCAGCCTCAGCAGCGGCCCGAGGATGACGTACTTCAGCAGCCAGTACAGCACCGGCGTCCTTTCCGTGGATGACCCGTGACGGCCCGCGATCCCGGGCGCCGTCGTCGTCGAGCCTACGGAGCGGAGGTGGCCCACCACAACGGACGGCGAACCAGCTTCGCGTCACACGCACGGCACGACATCGACTGGGACCGCTCCTGCGCGCCGGTCCGGCCGAGGGCTGTCATGATGCGGCACGTGCCCCTCCCCCGTCGTAGCCTCCTCGCCGCCGGCCTGGCCACCGCGGCCGTGACCGTGACCGGCTGCCGGGAGCAGGCCCGCAGCAGCGGCTCGGGCCCGGCCGCGTCCACCCCCACGGCGGCGGGCCGGGCCGGCGCGACAGCGGTGCCCGGCTCCACCGGAACGGGCGTGGCTCCGCCGGCACCGGCGTCGGCTCCCCACGCGCTCGAGGCGCGCCTCTCCGCCGAACTGACCCGCCATCTCCGGCCGACCAGGGAGAACCCGAAGCACCCCGGTTACGCCGGCGCGGTCGCGCTCTGCCAGGTCGACGGCCGGGTCGTGGCGCGGGTGGCGGTCGGCCGGGCCCTGCGGTACGGCGCGGGAGCGGTGCCGCTGCCGGAGTCGAGGCAGGTCCCGATGCGGCCGGACTCGATCTTCGACACGGCGTCGATCACCAAGGTCTGCACCGCGGTCCTCGTGCTCCAACAGGTCGACCGGGGGCGCTTCGACCTCGACACCCGGGTGGCCGACCTGCTGCCGGGCTTCGCCGGGCCGGGCAGACGGACGATCACCGTCGCCATGCTGCTCGCCCACACCGGCGGCCTGCCGGTCGGGGCCCGGATCACCGGCCTGTCCGGCGACGCCGCCCGCCGGGCGGCGGTGCTGGCCACACCACTGCTGCCCGGCGCGGTTCCCGGCACCGTCTTCCGGTACTCCAGCGTCGGGCTGATGGTTCTCGGGCACCTGGTGGAGAGGGTCACCGGGCAGCGGCTGGACCGGGCGTTGGCGAGCGGGCTGACCGGGCCGCTCGGCCTGCGCGACACCGGGTTCGCCCCGAACACCTGGCTGAGCCCCGCCGACCGGGCTGACCGGCTGGTCGCCACCGACGTCCGCTCCTCCCGCGGTCTGCTGCGCGGGGTCGTGCACGACGACGTGGCGAACCGCCTCGGCGGCGTCGCCGGGCACGCCGGCGTCTTCAGCACCGCGGCCGACCTCGCCGTCATCGGGCAGATGCTGCTCGACGGGGGCAGCTACCGGGGCCGGCGGGTCCTCTCCGAGTCGATCACCCGGCGGATGGTGACGGACGTCAACAGGGGCCTTCCCGCCGTCGATCCCGAGCGCCCCGGTCGCACCTCCGCGCACGGCCTCGGCGTCGTCCTCGACCAACCCTGGTTCATGGGCGGACTGGCCGGTCCCCGCACGTTCGGGCACACCGGCTTCACCGGAACCTCGCTGGTCGTCGATCCCGACCGGAGGACGGTCCTGGTCCTGCTGACCAACCGCGCGCACCCGAACTGGAGCTGGGCCGATCCGGACCCGGTGCGGGTCTCCGTGGCCGACATCACCGCCTCCGCCGTGAGCTGACCGGCACGACGCCGCGCCGTGCCGCTTCCCCGGCCGGCCAAGGCCCGCGCGAGGTGCACAAACGGACATACGGCGTCGCCCGCGACCAGCGGACGGTCGCTGACTTTGGAAGACGCGACAGAACGCACTCCCGGAACCGGGTGCCGACGTGTCACGATTCGTAGACACGGCGAGCGGGTCGGCGCCGAGGGGGCTCGAAGGGCGTGTCACAGGCACGCGACGAGGAGGATGTCCGGTGTCAGCGGGTGGGGCCCGCCGGGGACGGCGGGACAACGGGCTGGACGCGAGCGAGTACGCCGTCGCGGGCGACGTCGATCCGCGCGTCGGCGAGCACCTGCTCGACGTGCTGGCCGCCGGCGGCATCGCCGCCTACCTGCAACCCTCCGCCGACCTGAACCCGGTCACCCGCACCACCACCGTCCCGTCCCGGCCGGTCGACCGGCTCTACGTCGACCGTTCACACCTGACCACCGCGCGCGACTACCTGACGCAGCTCGCCGACGAGGGCGGCGCGGAGAAGTCCCGGGACGACGAGCCGGACATCGACGCCGAGTGGGCGCGCATCGTGGCCGGTTTCCACGCCACCCCCAGCACCGCCGGCGCCAACCCGTGGCCGGCCGCCGAGGACGTGGACGACCCCGGGCCGGCCGGCGGGGTCGGCCGCACCGGCGGCGAGGACCCGACCGGGCCCACCGCCACGGACGTGCGCCGCCTGCCCTGGGCCGCCGACGTCTCCGGCATCACCGTCGGGCGTGGCCGGCAGGAGGAGCCGTCGCTGCTGGACGGGCTGGACACCTTCGGCGCCGACCTGCCGGACGACGACGAGGAGGAGGAGGGCTACACGCCCCCGCCGCCTCCCCCACTGCCCCGCATCTCCAAGTACGCGGTGCTCGGCGTGCTGGGCATCGTGGTCGGCTTCGTCCTCTTCCTCTTCCCCCACGTGCTTCCGGTCGACAGCGCGGTGGTGACCCTGCTCGGCTTCACCGGCATCCTCGCCGGGTTCGTCACCCTGATCTGGCGGCTGCGCCCAGGTGACAAGGACGACAGCGACCCGCACGACGGCGCCGTCGTCTGACCCCCGCGCAGTTGGTGGCTGCCCGCATCGCGGGACCTCGCGTCCCCGGCCAGTGACGTAACAATGGTGTAACTTACTGTCAGTAGGAATACCGCTGTCCGTCACTTCCCCCGCTGACTGCCCGGTTGTTCCTCGTCTGGCGCGGTCACTCCTCAGCTGATCGGAATGCCCGAGATGCGACAGAGTTCCCTCGTGGTGGTGGCCAACCGCCTCCCCATCGACGACAGTGTGGCGCCCGACGGAGCCTGCGAGTGGCGCCGCAGCCCCGGCGGCCTGGTCAGCGCCCTGCACACGCTGCTGTCACACACACCGACCACCTGGGTCGGCTGGGCCGGCGGCACCGGCCCGGCGCCCGCCCTGGCCGACGTCGACGGCGTCCGCATGCAGAGCGTGCCGCTGAACGCGGAGGACCTGCGCGACCACTACGAGGGCTTCTCCAACGCCACCCTCTGGCCGCTCTACCACGACTCGGTGGAGCAACCGGAGTACCACCGCCGCTGGTGGGAGGCGTACCAGCGGGTCAACCAGCGGTTCGCCGAGGCGATCGCCGAGGTCGCCGAACACGGCGCGGTGGTCTGGGTGCAGGACTACCACCTGCACCTGGTGCCGGGCCTGCTCCGGGAGCTGCGGCCGGACCTGCACATCGGCTTCTTCCTGCACGTGCCGTTCCCGCCCCCGGAGCTGTTCATGCAGCTCCCCCGCCGCGCCGAGCTGCTGCGGGGCATGCTCGGCGCCGACCTGGTCGGCTTCCAGCGGGCCCAGGCCGCGCACAACTTCGCCCAGCTCGTGGCCAAGGTGCTGGACCTGCCGGCCACCGACCGGCGGATAGCCGTCGACGACCGGGTGGTGCGCATCGGTGCCTTCCCGGTCTCCATCGACACCGCCGAGATGGCCGCGCTGGCCGCCCGCCCCGACGTGGCGGACCGGGCCCGCCGGCTACGCCACGACCTCGGCAGCCCCGACCAGGTCATCCTCAGCGTCGACCGGATGGACTACACCAAGGGCATCGAGCAGCGGCTCAAGGCGTACAGCGAGCTGCTCGCCGGCGGCCACGTCAAGGTCCGGGACACGGTGCTGGTGCAGGTGGCGGTGCCCAGCCGGGAGCGGGTCGGGCAGTACCAGATCCTCCGTGAGCGGGTGGAGCGCGAGGTCGGACGAATCAACGGCGAGTTCGGTCGGGTCGGTGAGCCGGCCATCCACTACCTCACCCAGCCCTTCGACCGCGCCGAGCTGGCCGCGCTCTACCGGGTGGCGGACGTGATGGCGGTGACCCCGCTGCGAGACGGGATGAACCTGGTGGCCAAGGAGTACGTGGCGGCGCGGGTGGACGACACCGGTGCCCTGCTGCTCAGCGAGTTCGCCGGCGCCGCCGCCGAGCTGTCGCAGGCGTACCTGGTCAACCCGCACGACCTGGAGGGCCTCAAGCAGGGACTGCTGACGGCGCTGCGGGCCGGCCCGGACGACGTCGGTGCGCGGATGCGGGCCATGCGGGCCCACCTGCACGAGCACGACATCCGGGCCTGGGCCCGCTCCTACCTGTCCGCGCTGGACGAGAGCGGGTCCCTGCTCCACCGCCTCGGCGCGACCACCTGACCCGCCGGGCGGCAGGTCAGGTCGACGGCGCCGGGTCCTTCTCCAACCAGTCGAGGATCGCGTCGACCGGCTCCCGCCAGCGCGCGTCGAGCATCAGGTCGTGCCCCATCCCGGGGAAGAGCAGCGGGGCGGAGCCGAAGCGCCGGGCGGCCCGGGTCAGGGCCGCCGCCGGAACCACCCGGTCGTCCGGGCTGCCCACCACCAGCACCGGAGGGTCACCCACCGGCGGCTCGGGCTCCCGGCCGGTGAGCAGCTGCCACTGGGCCCGCCGGCCCGCGCGGCCCAACCGGGAGACGTAACCCCGGGCCTGCTCCTCGGGCAGCTCGCGGCTGAACAGCTGCCGGCGGTTGAGTCGCAGGGGTCCACCGACCAGCGCCGGCAGCGTACCCAGCGGATTGCCGCGCAGCGCCGCGCCGAGCGTCGCCCACCCGCCGAGCACCGGCGCGGCCAGCACCGCCGCGCGGGCCGGGTACCGCGCCAGGGCGTGCGCGACCACCAGGGCCCCGACGCCGTGCCCGACCAGCACCGCCTGGCGCGGCAGGCCCGCCGCCACCTGGACCACGTCGTGGGCGTACGCCCGCAGCGTCGCGTCCGGGGCGGGGCCGCTGCCGCCGTGCCCACGCAGGCTCACCGCGTACGCGCCGAAGCCCCGCGACGCGGCGTGACCCAACCAGTGCTCGGCGAACGCCCACGCCCCGTGCCCGAAGCCCGGTACGAAGAGCAGCGGCGGACGCCCCTCTTCCAGCTCCGGCACCGCACTGAGCACCTCGCGCCGGACCGGGCGGACCGGACGGGCCCACTCCCGTCCCCGCATGATCCGCACCTGAGTGGTCGCCATACCTACCTGCCCTCCAGGTCGTGCAGGGCGCGCTGGACGGCGCGCAGGTAGTCGGCGTGGCCGACCTCGAACCAGTGCCGGCTGCTGTCCTTGACCTGACCCGAGTAACGCTCGCCGGCGTGCGCCTCGACCTTCGCGGCGAAGGCCGCGGCCCGGTCCGGCCGGGTACGGCGCAGCCGCAGCAGCCGGGCGAAGAGCACCGTCTGCCAGTGCGAGAGCGTGAAGATGCCCGAGTCCGGCTGCACCAGGCCGGCCACCGCGAGGGTGGGATGGCCGGGCGCGAACGCGTTGAGCCACAGCGTCGGGCGACCGGCACCGCCGTCGTCACCGATGATCTTCGGGTCGAGGAACTCGAAGCGGGGCAGGTAGCCGGTGGCGAACACGACCAGCTCCGGGTCGACCTCCCGACCGTCGGAGAGTTCCACCGCGTACGGGTGGAAGCGGGCCACGTCCGGCACCGGGGTGATCTCGCCGTGCCCCACGTAGTACACGAGCTGGCTGTTGGCGATGGGGTGCGTCTCGTACACCCGGTGGTCCGGCTTGGGCAGGCCGAACCGGGTCAGGTCGCCGACGGTCAGCCGCAGCGTCCAGTGGTAGAGCCACTGCCGCACCCGCAGCGGGACCCGCAGCGCCAGCAGCGCGTCGTTGACCTGGTCGGCGGGGCGGCCGAGGACGTACTTCGGCGCGTACCAGTAGCCCCGCCGGGTCGAGTGCCAGCAGCGCGACGCCTGTTGGGCGGCCTCGACGGCGATGTCGCAGCCGGTGTTGCCGGCACCCACGACGAGCACCCGCTTGCCGCGCAGCTGGGCCGGGTCCTTGTAGGAGGAGGCGTGCATCACCTCGCCCCGGAACTCCTCCAGCCCCTCGTACCGGGGCAGCTTCGGCGACCAGTTGTGGCCGTTGGCGACCACCACCGCCGCGTACCGGGAGGTGCGCTCCGGGCCGTAGCCACCGGTGCTGCGGGTGGTGACGTCCCAGCGGTCGCCGGCCACCGGCTCCACCCGGACCACCTCGGTGCCGAACCAGATGTGCGCGCGCAGGTCGAAGTGGTCGGCGTACCGCTCGAAGTACGCCAGCAGCTGACTGTGGTGCGGGTAGTCCGGCCAGTCGTCCGGCATCGGGAAGTCGGGGAACTGGGTGAAGGGCCGGGACGAGATCAGGTGGGTGCTCCCGTACACCGGGCTCCGGTCGTGTCGCCAGTTCCACGCGCCGCCGACGCCGGTCTCCCGCTCGTAGCAGTCGACACCGAAGCCGTGCTCCTTGAGGTTCTTCACCGCGGTAAGCCCGCTGGCCCCGGCACCGATGACGCAGACGGTGTCGCCCCGGTCCGCGATCGGGCGTCCGTCGCCGGTGAGGGCGAGGGTGCTCGTCTCCAGGCCGGGCCGGCCGTGGTCGGGGGAGGTGGACACCGGTGAGTCTCCTTTTGTGCGGCACGAGTGCCGGTCGCGCAGCATCCTCTCCACATCGGAGCGGGATGTCCAGACCCGGCGGGGGCGGCGGGTCAGTGGTGGGCGGGCAGCAGCAGGTCCACCAGGACCGGAAAGTGGTCGCTGGCCCGGCGGGTCTGCGGCGTGTCCACCACGTCGTAGTCGACGACCCGGATCCGTGGATCGACGAAGAGCGCGTCGATGCGCCGGCTGGGGTTGGCGCAGGAGAAGGTGAGCCGGTCCGTCCGGTCCATCGCCTCGGCGGCGTCGGTGAGCCCGGAGGCCACCGCCGCCCACGCCGGCCCGTCGGGCCCCTCGTTGAGGTCGGCCCCGGCGATCACCGGCAGCGTCGCCGCGTCCAGCTCCCGCTTGAAGAGCGCGGCCTGGCCCGGCCGTTCGGCCGGGTCGGTGGACAGGTGGGACCCGGCCAGGGTGAACCGGGCGCCCCCGCCGACCACGCAGTCCGCGTACGCCGCGCCGCGCAGGTGCCGGCCCGGGGTCAGCGGGAAGCGCTGGCACCGGGTGGCCGTGACCCGGACCCGCAGGCTGGTCAGCAGGACGTTGCCCAGCGACGGCAGGCCGCCCGCGGCGACCACCAGCCCGAAGGACTCGGCCAGCGCCGCGGCCTTCTGCCGCCACAGGAACCGGCGGGGCCCCTCCTGCACGATGACCACGTCCGGCGCGGCCGCGCGGACCACCGTCGCCAGTGCGGCGGTGTCGTCCCGCTGGCTGTGGATGTTGTACGAGACGACGCGCAGCGGCACGCCGTCGGTGTGCTCCGCCATGCTCTACAGCCGACGGGCCAGGTCGGCGGCGCCGATGACGCCGGCGGTGTTGCCCAGCTCGGCTGGACGGATCTCGGCCACCGGCAACCGGCTGCGCTGGGCCAGCGCGTCGGTGAAGGAGCGGCGGGTCGGGCCCATGAGCAGGTCCCCCGCGTCGATGACGCCGCCGCCGACCACGAGCACCTGCGGGTCGAGGATCTGCGCCATGTCCGCGAGGCTGGTGCCCAGCCAGCGGCCGACCTGCGCGAACGCCTCGGCGGAGACCGGGTCGCCCCCCTGCGCGGCGGCGGTCACCATGGGGCCGGTGATCGCCTCGGCCTCGCCGCCGGCCAGCTCCAGCAGGGCGACGGCGCGGTGCGGCTCCTGCCGGGCGGCGGCCCGCGCGAAGCGGACCAGGGCGCTGCCGCTGGCGTACTGCTCGATGCAGCCGAGCCGCCCGCAACCGCACTGGTGCCCGTCCGGCACGGTCAGCATGTGACCCAGCTCGGCGGCGATGCCGTTGGCGCCGCGGACCAGCTCGCCGCCGAGGACGATGCCGCCCCCCACACCGGTGCCGATGGTGAACATGATCATCGAGTCGTCGGCGTCCCGCGCGGCACCGTGGCGGAACTCGGCCCACGCGGCGACGTTCCCGTCGTTCTCCACGATCACCGGCAGGCCGACGGCGGCGCTGACGTACTCCCGCAGGGGCTCGTCCCGCCAGGCGAGGTTCGGGGCGAAGAGCACGGTGGAACGGCTCGCGTCGATCCAGCCGGCCGCGCCGATACCGACGGCGTTGACGCTGTGGCCGGCGGCCAGCTCGCTGACCAGTTCGATGATGACGTCGCGGGTCTTGGCCACGTCGTCGGCGGGAGTGTCCCGTCGGGCCTGCACGAGGACCGCGCCGGTCTCGTCCACGACACCGCCGGCGACCTTCGTGCCACCGACGTCGACTCCGATGGTCAGCGTCACCGCCGCCACTCCCCTCTGCTGTGCTGTCCGACGTCCGGCCGAACCGGCCGTGGATGGACGTCGGATTGTCCGGTGGTCAGGCTCCGTCGCCCGGTGCGTCCCCGTCCGCGCCGCCCGGCGCTCGCGAGGCGGGCACCACGGGACGGTCGGCCGCCGGCCGGACCTGGGCCGGGGCGACCGGCCCGGCGTCGTCGACGGGCGGGGCGGCGGCGGTCGGTGCGACCGGTTCCTCCGCCCGTGTGGCGGCGGACCAGACATCCCGCTCCGGCGCCGACGGAGAATCATGCCCGCTACGGGTGGCCTCGCGCCACACGTGATCGTCGGCGCCGCCCCCACCACCGGCCGGCTCGGGGCTCACCGGCCCGTCCTCCGGGCGGTGCGGCTGCTCCGCCGGGGCGAATGCCCGCAGCAGGCTGGCCACTCCGGCGGCCAGATCGCCCGCTCCGGTGGCCAGCCGCTCGGCGAATTCCGGACTCGGGTCGCGGAGGGCCGCCATCGCACGGCAGACCGGACAGACGGTGCATTCCGCCGCGCCGGTGGCGAAACCGCTCGCGGACCCGGCCGCTGACCCACCCGGGTTGGCACTGTGACCGAGGACACCCGCCACGATCCCACCGAGCGGACCCCACGGGCCGGCGCCCGGACCGGCCGCGGCCAGTCGAGCCGATGCCAGCAGGGTGGCGACGAGCCGCTCCGCTTCTTCCCGGGCCGAACCCGGATCCGTTGCCCCCATGGTCGGCTCCTCTACCGTGGCGTCCGCGCCGCGGGCCGCGTCACGACGTCGCACCGGGTGCTTCTACCCGGCGCTTGAGCTGCTTCAACGCGGTATCCATGATCATTTTCTCGGCCTTCCGGCGGAACATGCCGAGCATCCCCACCGACAGCTCGACCTCCAGCGTGTACGTCACCGTCGTGGTGCCGTCCGGGTTCGCCTCCAGGTCGTACGAACCCTGCTGGGAGCGCTGCATCTTCGAGGGCGCGACCAGGTGCCACTCGATCCGGGAGAGGTCCTCGGCGTACGCGTAGGCCAGCACGTACTCGTCGGCCATCACGCCGGCGTCGATGGTGAACCGGACCTGGCTGGCGTAGCCGTCCTCGTACTCCTCGACCACCTCCACCCGTTGCACCGCGTCGGTCCACTCCGGGTAGCTCGGGAAGTCGCAGATGACCGCCGCCACCCGTTCCGGTGGCGCGCCGATGACGATCGACTGGGTGGAGGTGTCCGCCATGGGGGGAGGCTACCCGGCGGGCCGCACGCCCGTGCCGCGCCGCCCCCGGCACGCCGGTTCCACCTCCGGCCGCACCGTCGGGCGAGCCCACCCGGGCGCCACCGGGCAACCTGCCTCTTCGCCCCGCCGGAGCGGACGGGTAGGTTTCGACAGAGCCGACCCCTGCCAGGTGGCGGCCGGCCCGGTCAGTCGTGAGCACGAGGAGTGCAGGTGCGCGAGTTCTCCGTCCCGCCGATCGTCACCGTCGGCGACGCGGCCAACCTCACCGACCCCGTCTGGGACAACGCCGAGGTCGCCCCGGACGCGGTGCAGTTCGTCCGCCCGGACGCCGACGGACGTCCCACGGTCGAGGTCACCTGCTCGCAGTTCCGCGACGAGGTCGTCGCGGTGGCCCGCGGGCTGGTCGCCGCCGGTGTGCAGCCCGGCGCGCGGGTGGCGCTGATGAGCCGCACCCGCTACGAGTGGACCCTGCTCGACTACGCGATCTGGGCGGCCGGCGCGGTGACCGTGCCGATCTACGAGACGTCCAGCGCCGAGCAGGCCGCCTGGATCCTCGCCGACTCCGGCGCGGTGGCCTGCGTCGTCGAGACCACCGCCCACGCCACCCTGGTCGCCGGTGTCCGGGACCGGCTCGGCGACCTGGAGCACGTCTGGCAGATCGAACTCGGCGCCGTGGACGAACTCGTCGCGGCCGGCGCGGCCGTCGAGCCGGCGGAGATCGAGCGGCGGCGCAAGGACGTCCACGCGGGCGACATCGCCACCATCATCTACACCAGCGGCACCACCGGCCGCCCCAAGGGCTGCGTGCTGACCCACCGCAACATGTACGCCGACATCGCCAACGCGGTGCCGGTGCTGCCGAACCTCTTCGGCGAGGGCGCCTCGACCCTGCTGTTCCTGCCGCTGGCGCACGCCTTCGCCCGGCTCATCCAGATCGGCGTCGTGCACGCCCGGGCCACCATGGCGCACTGCTCGGACACCAAGAACCTGGTCGCCGAGCTGCAGGAGTTCCGGCCGACCTTCGTGCTCTCGGTGCCCCGGGTCTTCGAGAAGGTCTACAACGGCGCGAAGCAGAAGGCCGAGGCCGCCGGCAAGGGGAAGATCTTCGCCCGCGCCGAGGCGGTCGCCATCGCGTACAGCGAGGCCCTGGAGACCCCGACCGGCCCCGGCCTGGCGCTGCGCGCGCAGCACGCGCTCTTCGACAGGCTGGTCTACCGCAAGCTGCGCGCGGCGCTCGGCGGCCGCTGCCGCGACGCCATCTCCGGCGGCGCGCCGCTCGGCGCCCGTCTGGGGCACTTCTTCCGGGGCATCGGGGTGACGATCTGCGAGGGCTACGGGCTCACCGAGACCTCCCCTGCCGCCGCGGCGAACCTGCCCACCGGCACCCGCATCGGCACCGTCGGCCGGCCGCTGCCCGGCGTGACCATCCGGATCGACGACGACGGCGAGATCCTCATCGCCGGTGACCTGATCTTCCAGGGTTACTGGCGCAACGAGGCGGCCACCGCCGAGGCGATCACCAGCGACGGCTGGTTCCGCACCGGCGACCTGGGGCACCTCGACGACGACGGCTTCCTCAGCATCACCGGCCGCAAGAAGGAGATCATCGTGACGGCCGGCGGCAAGAACGTCGCCCCGGCCGTGCTGGAGGACCAGGTCCGGGCCCACCCGCTAGTCAGTCAGTGCGTGGTCGTCGGCGACCGGCAGCCGTTCATCGCCGCGCTGGTCACCGTGGACGAGGAGGCGCTGCCGACGTGGCTGGAGTCCGCCGGCCTGCCGGCGGGCACGGTGATCGACCAGCTGCGCGACCACGAGGGGTTGCGCGCCGAGATCCAGCTGGCGATCGACGCCGCCAACCAGGCGGTCTCCAAGGCCGAGGCGATCAAGGTGTTCCGGATCCTGCCGCAGGACTTCACCGAGGCGACCGGCGAGCTGACCCCGTCGCTCAAGGTCAAGCGGCAGGTCGTGCACAAGACGTACGCGGCGGAGATCGCCGACATCTACCGAGGCTGACTACGATCCGTCACGTGACCGCCTCGACGCCCACCCGGCCACGCCCGCATCCCCTCGCCACCGCCGCGCGCGTGGTCATGCTGGCGCTGGTCGCCGTCCTGACCCTGTTCGCCACCCACGACGTCACCCAGCTGTGGTGGATCGCCCTGCTGGGGGTGGCGGGCCTGCCCGCCCTCCTGGCACCCGAGCATCCGGTGTTCGGCCCGCTCAGCCGGATCGCCGAGGTGGTCGTGCTCGGGCTCGCCGCCAGCCAGGTGGCGGCCGTCGCCACCATCGGCGGCGAGATCGGCGGCCTCGGAGCCTCGGCGGTGCTGCCGTACCTGGCGGTGCCGGTGACGGTCACCGCGTTGCGCCGCCGGTTCCGCGAGGGCGCGGCGCTGCTCGCGGTCACCGGGGCCACCCTGCTGGTGGCGGGAGCGCTCACCGAGGTCGGCGGCGAACGGCAGCTCGCCGAGATCGGCTACCTGGCCGTGTGCGCCCAGTGGTTGATCCTCGCCGGCCTCGGTCTCTACGCCGCCGGCACCCTGCACCGGGTGATGCAGGCGCGCGGCGACGGCAAGCCCCAGCCGTACGCCGAGGCGACCCGGCTGCTCACCCAGCTGCGCACGGTCGCCCGCCAACTGCCCGGCGCCACCCTCGACCCGGGCGGCATCTCCGAGCACCTCCTGGAGGAGCTGCGCACCGTCGCGCCGACCGACCGCGGGGCCGTGCTGTCGGCCAGCGGCGGTGGCCGGCTGGTCGTGCTCGCTCAGATCGGCGCGGACCGGGTGGACTGGGAGACCACGCTCGACGCGGACTCGGCGATCGCCGACGCCTGGGCCAGCCAGCAGCCGCAGACCGCCGCCCGGTCGCAGTCCCGCACGCACCGCGGCAGCGACGTGTCGGCGCTGATCGTGCCGCTGGTCGCCGGCGTCCGCACGGTCGGCCTGGTGGTGCTGGAGGCGGACACGGCGCAGGCGTACCCGCCGCCGGTGGTGTCCCGGGTGACCGGCCTGACCAGCCCGGCGGCGCTGCGGCTGGAGGCGGCGCTGCTCTTCGACGAGGTGCGCTCACTGGCCACCAACGAGGAGCGGCAGCGGCTGGCCCGGGAGATCCACGACGGGGTCGCCCAGGAGCTGGTGATGGTCGGCTACGGCATCGACAACGCGCTGGCCACCGTGCACTCCGACGCCGCCGAGACCGAGGAGTCGCTGCGCCTGCTGCGCCAGGAGGTCACGCGGGTGATCCAGGAGCTGCGGTTGAGCCTCTTCGAGCTGCGCAGCGAGGTGGACCGGCACGGCGGCCTGGCCGCCGCCATCGCCGAGTACGCGCGCACCGTCGGCGCCTCCGGCGGCCTGCGGGTGCACCTGTCCCTGGACGAGTCCACCGCCCGGCTGCCCGCCGCCACCGAGGCGGAACTCCTGCGGATCGCGCAGGAGGCGGTGACCAACGCGCGCAAGCACGCGGGGGCGTCGAACCTCTGGGTCACCTGTGAGGTGGACCCCCCGTACGCCCAGATCAAAGTGTCGGATGACGGTCACGGGATGGGTGACCAGCGGCCGGACGGGCACTACGGTCTTGCGATCATGGCGGAGAGGGCGGAACGTATCCGGGGCCGGTTGGAGATCAGGCCGCGGCGCCCGAGCGGCACGACCGTGGCGGTGGTGGTCGGTTCCTCACCCCGGCGCGATAGCCTGCGCGGTAGCGCAGATGCAGCAGAAGGGGAGTAACTCGAGGATGACCACAAGCCCGACACCGGCCACCCGTACCAAGGTCCTCCTTGTCGACGATCACGACCTGATCCGCAAGGGGCTGCGGCACGCGTTCGAGCGTGACCGGCAGTTCGAGGTCGTCGGCGAGGCGGCAACCGCGGCGGAGGGCGTACGCCAGGCCGGTGCGCTCCAGCCGGATGTGGTGATCATGGATCTGCGGCTGCCCGACGGCAGTGGCCTGGAGGCCACCCGGGCGCTGCGCAAGTCCAGCGCCTCGATGGGCATCGTCGTGCTCACCATGTACGCCGGCGACGACCAGCTCTTCGGCGCGTTGGAGGCCGGGGCGAGCGCCTTCGTGCCGAAGACCGCGCCGGCCGACGAGGTGGTGGCCGCCGCGCGGCACGCCGCCTCCTCCCCGAGCGCCTTCACGGCGGCGGACCTGGCCGAGGCGATGAAGCGCCGGCTCGCGCCGTCCGGCCCGCAGCTGTCCCCGCGCGAGGGGCAGGTGCTGCGGCTGCTGGCCGACGGCATGAGCGTGGCCGGCATCGCCAAGCAGCTCTTCGTCAGCGAGTCCACCGCCAAGACACACATCTCGAAGCTCTACGAGAAGCTCGGCGCGGCCAACCGGGCGCAGGCGCTGATGACGGCGCTGCGGCTGGGCCTCCTCGAGGCGCCGGACGCCCCGAAGTTCTGACCGCACGTGGACGGGCCATCCCGGCCCACCACGGCTTTCGCCGACCGCGCCCGCCGACCGAGCGGGCGCGGTCGCGTTTCATCGACCGGCGTACGTGACGGACGCGGAGGCACGCTATGGTCTCCCGGGCAACGCGGCTTCCGCGTCGGGCGAAGGGGTGAGGGACATGCAGCGTCCGGACTGGGCACCCGACGGCATCGACATCGAGCGCCCCAGCGTCGCCCGGATGTACGACTACTACCTCGGCGGCTCGCACAACTTCGCGGCGGACCGGGCGGCGGCCCAGGCCATGGTCGCCGCGGTGCCGGAGGCGCCCCTGATGGCCCAGGCCAACCGGGCCTTCCTGCGCCGGGCCGTGCAGTTCCTCGCCGATCAGGGGGTGCGCCAGTTCCTGGACATCGGATCGGGCATCCCCACCGTCGGAAACGTGCACGAGATCGCCCAGCGCGCCACGCCCGACGCCCGGGTCGTCTACGTCGACGTCGACCCGGTCGCGGTGGCGCACAGCCGGGAACTGCTCGACGGCGACGACCGGACCACCGTCGTCCAGGAGGACCTGCGCCACGCCGAGCGCATCCTCGCCCACCCGGAGGTACGCCGGCTGATCGACTTCGACCAGCCGGTGGCGGTGCTCGTCGTGGCGGTGCTGCACTTCGTCTCCGACGACGACCGGCCGGCGGAGCTGCTGCGTACGCTCCGGACCGCCCTGGCGCCGGGGAGCTGGCTGGTGCTCTCCCAGGCCAGCGCCGACGGACGCCCGGAGTCGGAACGGGCCGAGGCCGAGCGGGTCTACCGCCGCACCGACAATCCGCTGTGGATCCGCAGCCGCCGTGAGCTGACCGCGTTGTTCGACGGCTTCGAGCTGGTCGAGCCCGGCGTGGTGTGGGTGCCGCAGTGGCGCCCGGAGTCCACGGACGCCGCCGAGGACGCGGAGCGGTCCGCCTTCATCGGCGGCGTCGGGCGGCTCGATGGGTGACCGGCCCGGGACGACGGTCGCCACGTCACCGGCCGCCCCCGCACGGGCGCCCTCCGGCGCGTGGACGTTCGCCCACGCCTGGGCCAAGGCGGTCGCCGGCACCAGCTACCTGCCGCAGACGCAGGAGCAGCTGGAGGCCCTGCTGCACGGTCTCACCGAACGCCTGGCGGCGGCGCTGCTGGCCGAGCCGTTCGACCTGCGGGCCGGCCAACGGGTCGGCGCCGAACTGGTGGCCGCGCACATCGCGTCCGCCGAGGGGTTGGGTCGCACCGTCGAGGTGCTGCAGCTGCGCCTGGTCCGCGACCTCGGGCTGGTCGCCGAAGACGCCGAGGACCGGATGGCCCGGCTGTTGGCGGCGGTGGCCACCGGGTACGCCCGCGCGTTGCGCGACCGGACGCTGGACGAGCAGGAGTCGATCCGGCGGGCGGCGATGACCGCGAGGTCTCAGGCGGAACGGGCGCTGCGCGACAGCGAGGCCCGCTTCCGCCACCAGGCCACCCACGACCCGCTGACCGGCCTGCCCAACCGGACGCTGTTCACCGAGCGGCTCGCCGCGGCGGTCAACGCACCGGGGCGGGGCGCGGACCGCGTCGGCCTGTGCTTCCTGGACCTGGACCGGTTCAAGGTGATCAACGACTCGCACGGGCACCAGGTCGGCGACGCCCTGCTCCGCGCGGTCGGCGACCGGCTCCACCGGGCGCTCGACGGGCACCTGGTGGCCCGGCTGGGCGGGGACGAGTTCGTGGTGCTGGTGGAGCGCAGCGCGGGCACCCGCGACATGATCGAGGTGGCCGAGGCGGCCCTGGCCGCCGTGCGGGAGCTGACCGTCGTCGACGCGCACGAGCTGACCGTCACGGCCAGCATCGGCATCGTCGAGCGGCAGGTCGCCGGCACGTCGCCGGGCGACCTGATGCGGGCCGCCGACAGCACGCTGCACTGGGCGAAGGCGGCCGGCGGAGGGCGCTGGGAGCTGTACGACGCCGACCGGGACCGCCGTGACCTGGCCCGGTACGCGCTGTCCGCCGCGATCCCCACGGCCCTCGACCGGGGCGAGTTCTACCTGGACTACCAGCCGCTGACGTCGCTGAGCGACGGGCGGGTGATCGGTGTCGAGGCGCTGGTCCGGTGGCGGCATCCCGAGCGGGGCGTCCTGCGGCCGGACAGCTTCATCGCGCTGGCCGAGGAGACCGGCCTCATCGTGCCGCTCGGCGGCTGGGTGCTGGCCGAGGCGTGCCGAGCGGCGGGCGGCTGGTCGACGGCGGGAGCGCCCGCGCCGTTCGTCAGCGTCAACCTGGCCGTCCGGCAGGTGCACCGTCCCGGTCTCGTGCAGGAGGTCCGCACGCTGCTGGCCAGCACCGGCCTGCCGCCGGAACGGCTCCAGTTGGAGATCACCGAGAGCACCATGATGAGCACCGCGGCGGAGCCGGTCCGTGCCCTGCGCATGCTGGCCGACCTCGGCGTACGGATCGCCATCGACGACTTCGGCACCGGCTACTGCAACCTCGCGTACCTGCGGGACCTGCCGGTGACCGAGTTGAAGGTGGCCGGGGAGTTCGTGGCCGGCCTGCGGTCGCCGGAGACCCGGGCGGACGAGCGCATCCTGGCCTCACTGGTGTCGCTGGCGCACGCGCTGGACCTGACCGTCACCGCCGAGGGCGTGGAGACCGCCGGGCAGGCCGAACGGCTGCGGGCGATCGGCTGCGACGCCGGCCAGGGCTGGTACTTCGGGCGGCCGGGACCGGCCGAGGGCTGCCTCGCCGGGCCGTCCGCGCCGTCCACCGCGGCCGGCGCCGAGCAGGCCGCCTCAGCCGGGTAGCGACGGCCCGGCGGCGGTACGCCGTGGCGCGCGGCCCGGCGCCGGCAGCTGACCCTCGTCGCCGTCGAGGTATGTCAGCACCGCCAGCACCCGGCGGTTGTCGTCCTCCGACGGCGGCATCCGCAGCTTGCTGAAGATGTTGTTGATGTGCTTGCTGACCGCCTTCTCGGTGACGAAGAGCCGAGCGGCGATCGCCGCGTTGGACCGCCCCTCGGCCATCAGGCCCAGCACCTCCCGCTCGCGGGCGGTCAACTCCCGCAGCGGTTCCGCCCCGGACCGGCTGGCCAGCAGCTGGGCGACCACCTCCGGGTCCATCACCGTGCCACCGCCGGCCACCCGGCGTACCGCGTCGACGAACTGGGCCACGTTGGAGACCCGGTCCTTGAGCAGGTAGCCGACGCCACCGGCGCGGTCGGAGAGCAGCTCCCGGGCGTAGAGCTGCTCGACGTGCTGGGAGAGCACCAGGATCGGCAGGCCGGGGACCTCGGCGCGGGCTGCGATGGCCGCCTGCAGCCCCTCGTCGGTGAAGGTCGGCGGCAGCCGCACGTCGAGCACCGCCACGTCCGGGCGGTGGGTGAGCAGGGCGGACAGCACCGACGGTCCGTTGTCGACGGCCGCGACCACCTCGAAGCCGAACGCGTCGAGGATCCGGATCAGCCCTTCCCGGAGGAGGGCGAGGTCTTCGGCGATGACAACGCGCACGGCAGCTCCATGGTCACGACTGTGGGCCCGCCGAGCGGACTGGTCACCTCCATCGTTCCATCGAGGGCCGCGAGCCGTCGTCTCATCCCGGCCAGTCCACTGCCCGCCGCGGGGTCGGCACCGCCGCGGCCGTCGTCCCCCACCACGACGGCCAGTCGACCGTCGCCGTAGCTCAGGTGGATCCAGGCGCGCGCGGCGTGACTGTGCTTGGTGACGTTCGCCAGCCCCTCGGCCACCGCGAAGTACGCCGCGGACTCCACCGGCGCCACCGGACGGCCCGGCAGGTCGACCTCGACCTCCACGGGCAGCGGCACGGCCAGCGCGAGGGCCCGGACCGCGCCGTCCAGGCCACGCTCGGCGAGCACCGGCGGGTGGATGCCACGCACCAGGTCCCGCAGCTCGACCAGAGCCTGACCGCTGGTCTCCCGCGCCTCGGCCAGCAGCTTCGCGACCGCGGCCGGGTCCCGCTCCAGCATCTGCTCGGCCAGGCCGATGCTCATGCTCAACGCGACCAGCCGGGCCTGCGCACCGTCATGCAGGTCCCGCTCGATGCGGCGCAGCTCGGCCGCCTGGGCGTCGACGCTGTCGGCCCGGGTGACGGTGAGCTGGTGGACCCGCAGCGCCAGCTCCGCCGCCCGGGTGGGGGCCAGGAAGAGCCGGGCGAAGCGCAGGTGCAGCGAGACCAGCCAGGGGGCGACGGCCAGGCCACCGAGCAGCAGCAGCCAGCCCTGCGGCAGCGCGGCCAGCGCCTGCGCCAGGTTGGTCATGGGCCAGAACACGCCGTAGCCGTAGGAGTCGGCGACGACGTAGAGCAGCAGCGGCACCCCGAGTGAGCCCTCCAGGCCGTACAGCGGCAGGGCGAACGCCAGCAGACACGCCGCGCCGGTGACCGCGCCGGGGACCAGCCAGGCGACGTCCCGCCAGGTGGCCGGGTCGCCCACCACCCATCGGAACCGCCGCCAGGTGCCCCACGGTGCGCCCTCCGGCAGCGGCCGGTACGGCGTGGCGATGGGTACGCCGCCCCACCGGCCGAGCCGGCGCTGCAACCCGGTCGACAGCCGCACCATCGCCGTCACCATCGGGAACAGCGCGAAGCCGATGCCGAAGACGGGGATGAGCAGCAGCGACACCAGCGACAGCACGAACAGCGCCAGGTTGGTGGTCAGGGAGAGCACGGCGACGGCCAGGCCCTGCAGCGCGGCGGCCGCGCCAGGCCGGACCGTGTCGCGGGCGAACTCTCGTACGGGGCTGTCCACGGTGTCCATTGTCGGGCAGGACCGGCCCCGGGTTCGGTGGTGCTGGCACCACCGGCCTCGGGGACGTGGCACTCCTGTCCGCGCGCCCGCCACCCAGTTGGATCGAGGGCAGGAAGCAGCGCCGGCGCGGGTACGCGGTCCGCCTGGTTCCGGACCCGCCCGTCAGACCCCGATCCGCGGAGGAACTCGACATGTCCCGGCACCGACTGGCCGGTCTGCCGTCCGGCCGACGCAGCAAGTACGCCCTGATCGTCTTCTGGTTGCTCCTCGTCGCGGTGGCCGGCCCGCTCTCCGTCAAGCTGGGCGAGGTGCAGGACAACGACACGCTCGGCCTGCTGCCCGCCGGCGTGGAGAGCAGCCGCGCCGCGGAGCGGGCCGAGGCGGCCTTCCCGGACTCGACGAAGCCCGTGGCGATCGCCGTCTACGTCCGCGACAGCGGCCTCACCGACGCCGACCGCGCCCGGGCCGAGGCCGACCGTGCCGTCTTCGCCCGGTACGCCGACGGCGGCGCCGTGTCGCCCCCGGTGCCCAGCGAGGACGGGAAGGCGCTGCTGGTGTCCTTCCCGGTCGCCGGGGACGACACCCGGCGCTCGGAGGCGGTGACCGACGTCAAGGAGCGCCTCGCCCTCGACCAGCCGGCCGGCCTGCGCACCGCGTTGACCGGCGACGCGGCGGCGGAGAGCGACGTCATGGACGCGTTCGCCGGGATGGACGTCACCCTGTTGCTGGCGACCGCCGCCACCGTCGCGCTGCTGCTGCTGGTCACCTACCGCAGCCCGGTGCTCTGGCTGATCCCGCTGCTCACCGTCGGCGTCGCCAACCAGTTCGCCGGCGGCGTCGTGTACCTGATGGCGAGGTACGGCGGGGTGACCGTCGACTTCCAGAGCCAGACCATCCTCACGGTGCTGGTCTTCGGCGTCGGCGTGGACTACGCCCTGCTGCTGATCGCCCGGTACCGCGAGGAACTGCGCCGGCACGCCGACCGGCACGAGGCGATGCGGGTGGCGCTGCGCCGCTCGTTCGGCGCGATCTGCGCCTCGGCGGCGACCGTCGCGATCGGACTGCTCTGCCTGCTCGCCGCCGAGCTGCCGTCCACCCGTGGCCTGGGCCCGGTCGGCGCGGTCGGCATCGGCGCGGCCCTGCTCGCGATGACCACCCTGCTGCCGGCGGTGCTCGTCCTGTGCGGCCGGTGGCTCTTCTGGCCGTTCGTGCCGCGCTACACGTCGACCACCGCCACCGCCACCGCCACCGCCACCGCCGACGTCTCCGCCGACCACCGGCTCTGGCGCCGGATCGCGGCGCTGGTCGGGGCCCGTCCCCGCGCGGTCTGGATCGGCACCGCCGCGGCGCTCGTCGCGCTGACCTTCGGCATCGGCAACCTCAGCGTCGGCCTTCCCGCCGAGGAGTCCTTCACCTCGGAGGTCGGCTCGGTGACCGGCCAGCGGCTGATCGCCGCGCACTACCCGAGCGGTGCCGCGTCGCCGGCGGAGATCCTGGCCACCGCCGGCACGGCCGAGCAGGTGACCGCCGCCGCCCGGGCGGTCCCCGGCGTCGCCCGGGTCGACGCGCCGGAGCGCTCGCCGGACGGCGCCTGGGTACGGGTACCGGCGGTGCTGGCCGACACGCCGGACAGCGACGCCGCCATGGAGACCGTGCAGCGGCTGCGCACGGCGGTGCACGAGGTGCCCGGCGCCCGGGCGCTGGTCGGCGGCGGGACCGCGGTGCTGGTGGACCAGGAGCGCGTCGTCGGCCGCGACAACCGGGTGGTCGTCCCGCTGATCCTCGCCGTCGTCGTCGTCATCCTGGTGCTCCTGCTGCGGGCGCTGGTCGCGCCGCTGCTCCTGCTGGTGAGCGTGGTCCTGTCGTACGCCGCCGCGATGGGGGCGGCCGGCTTCATCCTGGACGCGCTGGGCTACACCAAGCTGTTCGTGGGCATCCCCCTGCAGGCGTTCCTGTTCCTCGTCGCCCTCGGCGTCGACTACACGATCTTCCTGATGACGCGGGCCCGGGAGGAGGCGGCGCAACGGGGCCACCGGCCGGGGATCCTGCGGGCGCTGACCGTCACCGGTGGTGTCATCACCAGCGCCGGCGTCGTGCTGGCCGCCACGTTCGCCGCGCTGGGCGTGCTGCCGCTGGTGCCGTCGATGCAGACCGGGGTGATCGTGGCCGTCGGCATCCTGCTCGACACGCTGCTGATCCGCAGCCTGCTCGTCCCGGCACTGGCGCTCGACCTGGGTGCCCGCACCTGGTGGCCGGGGAAGCTGTCCGGGCGGACCACCGCGGCTCTCCCGGTCCCGCCGCAGGAGCGGATCGCCGCCGGCGCCTGAGCGCCGGCGCACCGTCCGCCGGACGGGGCGGGCCGGGCCGAGCCGCCTGGTCCGCCCTGTTCCGCGTGCGGACTCCGTTGTCAGCCGGCGAGCAGGGCGCCCATCCGCTGGGCCTGGGTCTCCCAGCGCCACTCGCGCTCGACCCACGCCCGCCCGGCCGCGCCCAGGTGACGGGCGAGGTCCCGGTCGGCGAGGAGCGTCGCCACCCGATCGGCGAGAGCAGCCACGTCCCGGCCCGGCACGACGTAGCCGGTCTCCCCCTCGCGGACCGCGTCCGGGGCGCCACCGGAGTCGCCGGCCACCACCGGCAGGCCGGTCGCCGACGCCTCCAGGTAGACGATGCCCAGCCCCTCCACGTCCAGACCGCGGTTGCGGGTGCGGCAGGGCATCGCGTACACGTCGCCCGCCGCGTAGTGGGCGGGCAGCTCGGCGGTCGGCACCGAGCCGGTGAAGACCACGTCCCGTTCCACGCCGGCCTGCCGGGCCAGCTTCCCCAGTGCGGCCCGGTAGGGGCCACCGCCGACGATGAGCAGCGCCGCGTCGGGCACCCGACGGCGGATCTCCGGCATCGCGCGGATCAGCATGTCCTGCCCCTTGCGCGGCACCAGGCGGGACACGCAGACCACCACCGGCCGGTCGGCCAGCCCGAGCCGTACCCGGACCGGCTCACCGTCCACCGACGGGTGGTAGGTCTCGGTGTCCACGCCGGGCGCGAGCCGGTGCAGCTCGGTCACGCCGTGCAGCGCCCGCTCCAGCCGTACCCGGGTGTACTCGCCGAGGTAGGTGGTCACGTCCACGCCGCGCCCGATGCGACGCAGCGCACGCCGGGCGCCCGGCAGCGCGGCCCAGCCGACCTCGTGTCCGTGGGTCTGGGCGACGACCCGACGGATGCCGGCCCGCCGGCGCAGACCTGCCGCGAGCAGCCCGAGCGGCGCCGCGGCGCCGAACCACACCGTGTCGCAGTCGTACGCGCGGGCCAGTCGGGCCGCCCGCCGCGCCACCAGCGGGGTCGGCAGCAGCACCTTCGTCCGCTCGCGGACCACCTCGAAGGGCTGGTCCGCGTCGAACTTCTCCGCGCCCCGCCACGACGAGGCGTAGACGACCACGGACCCGGCGGGCTGGCGGAGGGCCAGGTTGTGCACGAAGGACTGGATCCCGCCGGGTCGCGGCGGGAAGTCGTTCGTCACGAGCAGTGTCCGGCTCACCGGCCGTCCCCTCTGGCGTAGGCGCGCGCGGCGGCGATCCGCTCGACGGTGGACGGATGGCTGGCGGAGTAGAGGTACTCCCAGCGGGGCGGATCGGGGTCGGCGAGGTTGATCCCGGCGAGCCGGCGCTGCATCGCCTCGAAGGCGGCGGGGTCGCCGGTGAGCGCGAGGGCGTGCGCGTCGGCACGCGCCTCCACCCGGCGGGACATCAGCGCCTGCACCGGCGCGGAGACCAGCCCGGCGATCACGACCAGGGCGAGCAGGAGCGGGAACGCGCGAGGCTGGGCGACGGAGTCGACGCCGGCCAGCCGCAGCAGCGGGCCGGACGAGCCGAGCAGGTAGAGCGCGACGACGGCCGCGGCGGCGCCGAGCGCCCCGGTCAGGGTGCCGACGGCGACGTCCCGGTCCTTCGCGTGGCCCAGCTCGTGCGCCACCACGGCGGTGACCTCGGCGGGGGTGGCCTCGCGCAGCAGCGTGTCGTAGACGACCACCCGCCGGGTCGGCCCCAGGCCCGAGACGTACGCGTTGACCGCCCGCGTGCGGCGCGACGCGTCGGCCACCAGCACGTCCCGCACCGGTACGCCGTCCCGGGCGGCCATCGCCGTCAGCTCACTGCGCAACGGCCCCGGCTCCATCGGGGTGAACCGGTTGAAGACCGGTTCCACGAGCACCGGCAGCACGAAGGAGAGCACGACGACCAGGCCAGCCGCTCCGGCGGCCCCGAACGCCCACCACCAGCGCGGCGCGAGCCGGATGACGGTGTAGAAGCCGAGCAGCGCGACCGCGCCGATGACCGCGCTGACGGCGTACGACTTGAGCAGGTCGACGGCCCATCCGCCCCAGCCGTTGGTGCTCAGCCCGTAGCGGGTGAGCACCGACTGCCGCCAGGCGGCGAACGGGAGGGTCACCAGGTCGGCGACGAGCACCACGGCGAGGCCGCCGAGCACCGCCTGGGCCGCCCAGTGCCCCCCGAGGGGACGCCCGGCCAGCTCGACGAGGCGGCTGCCCAGCGGGGTCAGGCCGAGCGCGAGCGCCACCAGCAGACCGACCACGAGGGACGCCCAGGTGCCGGGGCGCAGCGCGGCGCGGAACTCCCGGCCCCGCCCGACCTCGTCGGTGGGGAGGTCACGCAACGCGGCGAGCTGGTCGGCGCGGGGGGCCGGTGGCCGGCTCCACGGGATCAGCAGGGCCGCCGCGACGGCCAGGGCGACGACCAGCCCGGCCAGGGTCAGCACCGCCCAGCCGCGCGGGCTCACCGGGGCGCCCCGCACGCGCCGGCGGCCGACGCGGGCCCTCCGGCCATCCGTCGTACCCCGGTCATCCCCGCTCCTCCCGCCTGGCGGGCCCATCGTAGTGCGACCGCCGGTCACGCCGGCCACGAGCCGGGTGCTCCGGTCCTGCCGGCCACGAGCCGGGTGCTCCGGTCACGCCGCCCGGTGGTGGCGGCCGGTGCTCCGGGCGGGCGCGCGTGGCGCGGGAAGCACCTCCACGTCGAAGCCGGCCCGGGCGAACACCTCGATCGCACGCGCTTCGGCGTCACCGAGACCCGCCGTCGGGGAGGTCGCGTCGAGCAGGGCGGTCACCAGGCAGCCGGAACAGCCGTCGCCCCGGATACCGCACCGGTCGCAGTCGATGAGCATCTCGCCCCCTCGGAAGCGCTGGCGGCGATCGGGAGGTGAGCGCGTCGCCACCCGACCACCGTCGGTCACGTCGAACGCTAACGGCGAGGTACGACAGAACCGGACAGGAGCACCGGATCACCGATCAGGGCTCAATCCAGATCTTGGTGAGATGTGGCCCCTCCAGGGGCCATTTCCCACCAAGATCCCCCGGGACACGACAGGCCGGGCGCGCCGAACCGCGCGCGTACCCATGATCCACTCGATGTCATTGATGTCGGGGCATCGGAGTGCCGGGGACACCCTGACGTCAATGACATCGTGTTGATCACACCCGGCGCACCGGGCGCATGGGGCGCAGCGGGCACATCGGCCGCACCGGCCGCAGCGGGCGCGGTCGGTGCCCGGATCAGGAGCGCGAAAGACGCCGCAGGAGGGAGTCGGCGCCGAGCGGGTAGGCGCCGTGCCGGCGTACGCCGTCGGCGACCTCCCGGTCCGAGGAGACCACCACCACCGGGCGCCCGGACGGCTCCGCGCGGACCAGGCGGCGGATCAGCTCGTCGGCGGTCTCCCCCTTCCGGGAGAAGAGCACCCGGACCCCGCGCGGGGCGGGTGGCAGGCCGTGCATCCGCTCGGCGCCGTCGAAGACCACCGTGACCTCGTCGCCGGTCTGCGCGGCGATCCCGCCCAGGCCGGTGATGAGCCGCTTGCGCTGCTGTTCGAGGGACATCTCGCCGAAGCCGCGCTTGGTGACGTTGTAGCCGTCGACCACCAGGTGCGCCCTCGGCAGCGCGAGCAGCTGGTCCAGCCGGGCCGGGTCGTCGGTGTCCCGGGCCCGGGCGGCCGTGCCGGCCGCCGTGGTCGCGGACTGGTCGGCGAAGGCGTCGGCGACGAAGTCGGCCGGCATCCTCTCCACCGGCTCCAGCGCCAGCTCACGGCGCAGCCCGACGGCGGCCTGCCCGATGGTCTCCAACAGCAGCCAGAGCCGCGCGTCGTCGACCGAGCGGGCCTCCTTGGCGCTGGCCCGTGCCACACCGGCCGCCGCCTCCGCCTCGGCGAGCCGGGCCCGCGCGCGGCGCAATTCGGCGTCGGCGTCCGCCGCCACCCGGGTGGCCCGGCCCCGCTCGGTGGCGAGCAGCTCGGTGGCCTTGCGCTCCCGGCCCTGCGTCTCCCGGAGGGTACGGGCGAGCTGGCGGTTCTCCTCGCGCAGTTGTCCCAGTTCCTCACGGACCCGGGCCACCTCGTCGCGGAGCTTCTCCGCCTCGACGCGGGCCACCGCCCGGTCGTGCTCGGCGCGGGTGGCGCGCTGCTCGGCCTCCCGGACCAGCTCGGCCACCACCGCGCTGTCCGCCTCGGCGCGGACCGCCGCACCGCTGGCCTCGATCAGCTCGCGCCAGCCGCGCGGGCGGGCCAGGTAGGCCAGGGCCGCGACCTCGACGGGATCCGCCGCGGCCGGCGCGGTGCCGTCGACCACCGCCGCCCCGAGGTCGCCGGCGTCGGCCAGCACCCGGGCGGTGATCCGCTGCCGGAACAGCGGGTCCCCGGTGAGCTGGGCGGCGATGGCCGGGGCGCCGAGGCGGGCCCGCCGGTTCGGGGCGAACTTCGCCACCCGGCGCAGCGGCACGGGCACCTCGTCGACGGGCAGGCCGGGCAGCACGGCGGCGGTGAGCGCGACGATCCGCTGGCGAACGGGCTCGGGCAGGACGGGCTCCGGCTCGGGAGCCGCCTCGGCCGGCTCCCCCGCGCCGCTCTCCGGTGCGTCCGCCGGATCGCCGTCGGTGCCGGCCCCCGCCCGGCCCGCCGGGTCGAGCTCGTCGGCGGCGCCCCCACCGCCCAGCGTGGCGGCGACCATGTCCTCCTGCGGGAGGTGGTCGTCGTACGGCTCGGTGAGGGGCATGTGGCAAGTCTCCCACCGCGACCGGGCCCACCGCCTGGTGAGTGAGCCGATCTCTCATCCTAGACCGGTGGTGACATCCGGGACCGGTGGGACGGGAGTGTCGGACCGGACCGCTAGCGTGCCGGCGATGGCACCACAGGAGTACGTCCAGGAGTCGCTGGCCGGTCTCGACCCGGCCGGGAGCGGGGTCGATCCGGCACTGCCGCTGTACGCGACGACGTTCGTGGTGGTCGACCTGGAGACCACCGGCGGCGCCCCGGACGGCGGCGGCATCACCGAGATCGGCGCGGTGAAGGTGCGCGGCGGCGAGGAGCTGGGCGTGCTCGCCACCCTGGTCAACCCGGGCGTGCCCATCCCGCCCTTCATCACCGTGCTCACCGGCATCACCCAGGCCATGCTGCTGCCCGCCCCGCCGATCGAGCAGGTGCTGCCGAGCTTCCTGGAGTTCGTCGCCGACGCGGTCCTGGTGGCCCACAACGCCCCCTACGACGTCGGTTTCCTCAAGGCGGCCTGCGCCAAGCACGGCTACCGCTGGCCCAACCCGCGCGTGCTGGACACCGCCGCGCTGGCCCGCCGGGTGCTGACCCGCGACGAGGTGCCGAATCGGAAGCTGGGCACCCTCGCGGCCTACTTCCGCACCGCGACCCAGCCGACCCACCGGGCCCTCGACGACGCCAAGGCCACCGTCGACGTGCTGCACGGCCTGATCGCCCGTCTCGGCGGCCACCGGGTGGACACCGTCGGCGAGGCCATCGAGTTCGCGAAGGCGGTCACGCCGACCCAGCGGCGCAAGCGGCACCTCGCCGAGGGGCTGCCGAAGGTGCCCGGGGTCTACATCTTCCGGGCCGCCGACGACCGCCCGCTCTACGTCGGCACCTCGGTCGACATCGCCACCCGGGTGCGCAGCTACTTCACGGCGGCGGAGAAGCGGGCCCGCATCTCGGAGATGCTGGCCGCCGCCGAGCGGGTGGAGGCGGTGGAGTGCGCCCACTCGCTGGAGGCGGAGGTCCGGGAGCTGCGGCTGATCGGCGCGCACGCCCCGCCGTACAACCGTCGGTCGAAGTTCCCCGAGCGGGTGGTCTGGCTGAAACTGACCGACGGGCCGTACCCCCGGCTGTCGGTGGTCCGCAACCTCTCCCCCGGCGACGACGCCTACCTGGGGCCGTTCACCTCCCGCCGGGGGGCGGAGCTGGCCGCCGCCGGCTTCCACGACGCGCTCGCGCTGCGGCAGTGCACCCACCGGCTGTCGTTGCGGACGAAGACGCCGGCCTGCGCGCTGGCCGAGCTGGGCCGCTGCCCGGCGCCCTGCGAGCACCGGATCACCCCGGAGGAGTACGACGCCCGCGCCGTCGCGCCGTTCCGCACCGCGACCGCCGACGACCCGCAGGTGGTGGTCGACGCCCTGCTGGCCCGCATCGAGGTGCTCTCCCGGGGCCAGCGCTACGAGGAGGCCGCCGTGGTGCGGTCCCGGCTCGCGGCGGTGCTGCGCGCGGCGGTACGCATGCAGCGGCTCGCCGCGCTGACCGGGATCGCCGAGCTGGCCGCCGCCCGCCCGGCCGCCCGGGGCGGCTGGGAGCTGGCGCTGGTCCGGCACGGTCGGCTGGCCGGGGCGGGGGTGTCCCCGCCGGGTGTCCACCCACGACCCACGATCGCCGCGATCCGGGCCACCGCGGAGACGGTCCTGCCGGGCCACGGCCCGGTGCCCCGCGCCTCGGCCGAGGAGACCGAACGCATCCTGTCCTGGTTGGAGCGACCGGAGACCCGCCTGGTGGAGATCTCGTCCGGCTGGGCGTCCCCGGTGGCCGGTGCGGGCCGCTTCCGGGACCTGCTGAGCAAGGCGGAGTCAGCGACGGGTCGCCAACTCTCGACCGAAAGCTCATGACCAAGTGACCGATCGGACTACGTCGACTCGCTTAGGCTGTTAGAGAAGTGCAGTCCTGCCCGTTTCGTGGGCCTGCTCCCGGTTGCCGGCTTCCGGCGGCCGTGGAGCCGGGGTGAGGAGGTGTCCCACGTGGACGTCGACGCCGGACACGGCGCCGCCCTGGGGGGCGCCCTTCCGACCCGGCCGGGCGAGCTGCCCCTGACACGTCGACTGCGGTCGCTGCTCACCTGGCCGACCGCCGAGAGCGAGCCGGTCGCCCACCTCGTCCGCGCCCACCGCGCGATCCACTCCGGCACCGATCCGGCGGTGCTGCGCCGGGCGTACACGATCGCGGAGAACATGCACCGGGGGCAGTTCCGCAAGAGCGGCGAGCCCTACATCACGCACCCGCTGGCGGTCGCGCAGATCTGCGCCGACCTGGGCATGGACACGACCACCCTGGTCGCGGCGCTGCTGCACGACACCGTGGAGGACACCCGCTACACGCTCCAGGCCCTCGCGGAGGACTTCGGTCCGGAGGTGGCCCACCTCGTCGACGGGGTGACCAAGTTCGACAAGGCGTTCTACGGCAAGGCCGCCGAGGCCGAGACGATCCGAAAGATGATCATCGCCGCCGGCAAGGACGTCCGGGTGCTGATCATCAAGCTGGCCGACCGCCTCCACAACATGCGCACCCTCGGCGTCCGGTCCGCCGCGTCCCGGGAACGCATCGCCCGCAAGACGCAGGAGGTGCTGGTCCCGCTCTGCGACCGGCTCGGCATCCAGACCCTCAAGCGCGAGTTGGACGACGTGGTGCTGCTGCACCTGGAGCCGGACGAGCACGCACGGATCGCCCGGCACGTGCACGACCGGCCGGGCTGGGACGCGTACCTCGACGCGGTGGTCGGCCGGGCCAAGACCGCGCTGCGGCGCAGCCGGGTCGACGCGGAGGTCACCCCCCGGCCCCGCCACCTGTACTCGATCTGGAAGGACACCGTGGCCGGCGGGCACGCCAGTCCGTTCGACCTGCCCCGCATCGCGGTGGTGGTGGACGGCCCGCCCACCGACTGCTACGCCGCCCTGGGCGCCATCCACGGGACCTGGCGACCGGTCCCCGGCCGTTTCAAGGACTTCATCGCCTCCCCGAAGAACAACCTCTACCGGTCCCTGCACACCAGCGTGCTCGGCCCCGACGACCGCACGGTCGAGGTGCTGATCCGCACCGAGGAGATGCACCGCTGGGCCGAGTACGGCATCGCCGCCGACTTCCGCTTCCCGCGCGCCGGCGGCAGTGCCAGCGCCCGCGCCGAGCAGCTCGACTGGCTGCGCCGGGTGCTCGACTGGGAGCAGGACGCCGCCGACCCGGCCCAGTTCCTCGAATCGCTGCGCTGCGACCTGGCCGAGACGCAGATCCAGGTCTTCGCCGACGGCCGACAGGTGGTGCTGCCGGAGGGCGCGACTCCGGTCGACCTCGCGTACGAGTTGGGCACCGAGCGCGGCGACCACTGCCTGGCGGCCCGGATCAACGGCCGGCTCGCCCCGCTCTCCTCCGAGCTGGACGAGGGTGACGTGGTGGAGATCTTCACCGAGACCGACGCCGCCAACGGGTTCGAGGCCGACGCCGCCCCGCGCGGGCCCCGCCGGGAGTGGTTGGGCTTCGTGAAGTCACCGCAGGCGCAGATGCAGATCAACCGCTGGTTCTCCGACCACACCGAGCCGGGCATCTCGATCACCGACAAGGTCCGCCTCGGGCGGGCCACCATCGGGCTGGCGCTGCGCACGCACAACCGGGGGCTCGCCAGCGACCTGCCCCTGCTGCGGCTCTCCGAGGAGCTGGGCTACCCCGACCTGGAGACGATGCTGGTGGCGGTCTTCGACCGGGTGATCGAGCCGGACGCGGTGGTCCGGCAGCTCATCGACCTGGTCGACCACCGGCAGTGACTCCTGCCGGTTGAGAGTTCCTCGCGGCCACTAGCCTGGACCCATGATCCCCCGCTCCCGCCTCACCGGCCGCGCCGTCGCGTACCAGGTCTTCTATCGGCTGCCGCTGCCGGTGCGGCGCCGGCTGGTCCGGCTCGCCGTGCCCAAGTACATCGTCGGCGCGGTCACCCTGGTCCGGGACGCCGAGGCCGAGGGGGCGGGCCGCCTGCTGCTGCTGCGGCAGCCGCCCGGCAAGGGCTGGTCGCTGCCCGCCGGCCTGTTGCAGAAGCGGGAGGCTCCGATCGTGGGGGCGGCCCGTGAGCTGTACGAGGAGTCCGGCGTCCGGCTCTCGCCGCGCGAGCTGCGCCCGGCGGTGCCCAACGCGATCGTGCACGACAAGGGCTGGGTGGACGTGGTGTTCACGGCCGAGGTGCCGGCGTCGACCACGACCCTGAAGGTGGACGGCGCCGAAGTGTTCGAGGCTGCCTGGCACCCGCTGGACGACCTGCCGACCTTGACCTGGCCGACGGCGCGCCTGCTGGCCTACTACGACATGGGACCACTGGCCGGGCAGTTCCCGCGACCGGTCCCCGACGACCGGCCGTGACCGGCGGCGAGGCCCCGCGACCGGCCGGCGTCGAGGTCTGCGCGGTGGTGCTCGCGGCCGGTGAGGGCACCCGGCTGCGACCGCTGACCGAGCGGGTACCCAAGGCACTCTGCCCGGTGGGGAACGTGCCACTGCTCGACCGGGCGCTCGCCCGACTCGCCGGGCTGGGGCTGACCGGCCCGGAGCGGGTCGCGGTGAACGCCAGCTACCTGGCCGACCAGGTGGTACGCCACGTCGGCGAGCGGGCGCACCGCTCGGTGGAGCCGGACGGCCCGCTGGGGACCGCCGGTGGTGTGGCGAAGCTGCGGGACTGGATCGGCGGGCGGGGCGTGCTGGTCGGCAACGCCGACGCGTACCTGGCCGACGAGGCGGCGCCGCCGGGCCCGGACATCGCCGCGCTGCTGCGCGACTGGGACGGCGAGACCGTACGCCTGCTCGGCCAGCCCGCCGCGGATCCGGCGGCTCCGGGCACCTTCGACGGGCACGTGTTCACCGGCTTCTCGCTGCTGCCCTGGCGGCTCGTGCGGGACCTGCCGGTGGAGTTCGGTGACCTGGTGCGGGCCGTCTGGCGGCCGGCCGAGGCGGCCGGGGCGCTGACCGTGGTGCCGTACCCGGGGACCTTCCTGGACACCGGCACGCCCGGCGACTACCTGGCCGCCAACCGGCACGCCGCTTCCGGCGGGAACCTGGTCGACCCGAACGCCACCGTGACCGGTCGGTGCCGGGAGTCGGTCGTCGGCGCCGGGGCGGTCGTGCACGGCGACCTCACCCGCGCGGTGGTCTGGCCGGGAGCGGTCGTGCATCCCGGCGAGCACCTGTGCGACGCGGTCCGCGCCGGCGGGGACCTGACGGTGGCCGCCACTCCCCCGATCACCGGGCCGGCGAGCCTCTAGCATGGGCGACGACGCCGACGAACGGAGAACTGTCCCGTGATCACCGCGATCGTCCTGATCGACTGCGCCACCGACTCGATCCCCGAGGTGGCCGAGAACCTGGCCAACCTGCCCGGCGTCAGCGAGGTCTACTCGGTGGCCGGCCACGTCGACCTGATCGCCATGGTGCGGGTGCGGGAGTTCGACCAGATCGCGCAGGTCATCGCCGGCAGCATCTCCAAGGTTCCCGGCGTGCTCAACACCGAGTCGCACATCGCCTTCCGCGCGTACTCCCAGCACGACCTGGAGGAGGCCTTCGCGATCGGTCTCGCGAACGCCGACTGACCGCGGACGCCCGGGATCCACCCCCGACCCGCGCCGGACACGCGGCGGCCGGCCCACCCGAGGGTGGACCGGCCGTCGGTGACGGACGTCAGCTTCCGGTCGGAGCCGGCGTCTCGGTGCCCGGAGCCGGTGGCGTGGTGCCACCCGGAGCCGGCGTGCCGGTGGTGCCGCCCGGAGCCGGAGCCGGAGCGGTCCCGCCCGGGCTCGGCGTGCCGGTGGTCTGCGGAACCGGGATGCCCAGTTGCTGGGCCAGTTCCACCAGCGCGTCGTAGTGCGCCTGCAGGGTCGGTAGCGCGGTCTGCGCCAGCTGGACCACCGACTGCTCGGAGCCCTGCGAGATCTCCGTTTGCGTGGCCTGGATGGACTGGACGTGGCCGTTCAGCTCGCTGGTCACCCAGAGCCGGTCGAACTCCTGGCCGCTGACGTTGTTCAGCTGGTCCAGAACGCGCTGCTGGTCCTCGGTGGGCTCGTCCGGCAGCTCGACGTCGAGCTGGTCGGCCAACTCCTGGACCGACTGGTCCAGCTGCGTGTGGTCGGTCTTGAACCGCTCACCCAGGTCCTTCACCCCCTGGCTCTGACCCTTCTGCTGGGCCAGGTCACCGGCGGTGATCTCGAACAGGTTCACCTGGTGGATCGCCTGCAGATACTGGGTGTCCTGCTGTGACGGCTGCGCCACGGCCTGCGCGGCCGCGGCGGGTGCGATACCTACCAGCACCAGTGCGGCCAGCAGGCCCAGACGTTTGATTCCCAACATGCTTCCCCCCCTTGAGACGTTGGACCGCACGGATACCCGGCTGACCGGCGTTATTCCTGGATCCACCCGTCCCTGGCCGTCGCACCACCCGCGCCCGCCGTCCTCGCCGCCCTCCCGGGACCCACCGCGCCCGCGATCTTGCACTTTCGGACGCCTTTAGGTCAGCTACGCCCTTTTTGCACCCACACGATCTGCATGATCGCGGTCGGGAAACAGGCGTGGCGCCCGCCGGATCGTTCCGGCGGGCGCCACGGTGTGTCGCGAGGGTCAGCGGCGGGGTTCGCCGCTGGTGATCTCCTCCCGCTCCGGTCGGGGCTCGACCGGCGGGTGGCCCGGCGAGACCGGCGCCTCGACCGGCTTCTCGATCGGGTAGAAGAAGCCCCGGATGGCCGGGCCGAGGGCACCGAGCCGGTTCATCTTCTTCGGCACGACCCAGCCGACGTACTCCAGGGAACCGTGACCGTCGGCGTGCCCGTTCGACGCGCTGAGCGGCTGGTGCACCTCGACGAACCGACCGTCCGGCAGCCGCCGGATGATGCCGGTCTCGACGCCGTGGGCGAGCACCTCCCGGTCGTGCTGCTGGAGACCCAGGCAGATCCGGTAGGTGAGGTAGTAGGCGAGCGGCGGGATCACCAGCAGACCGATCCGGCCGGCCCAGGTCATCGCGTTCAGGCTGATCTGGAACTTGTCCGCGATCACGTCGTTCGCACCGGAGAGCGTCAGCACCACGAAGAAGGAGACCGCCATGGCGCCGACCGCCGTACGGGCCGGGACGTCGCGGGGCCGCTGGAGCAGGTTGTGGCTCTTGCGGTCCTTCAGGTGCCGCGCCTCCAGGAACGGGTACAGCGTCGACAGACCCACCAGGATGCCTGGCAGGACGACCGTCGGCCAGAACAGCGGCGGGATCACGTACCCGTCACCGATCGGGATGTTGATCTCCCATGCCGGCATCAGGCGGGTCGAGCCGTCGAGGAACATGACGTACCAGTCGGGCTGGCTGGCGGCCGAGACCACCCACGCCTCGTACGGACCGAACAGCCAGATCGGGTTGATCTGGAACAGACCACCCATCAGGGCGACGACGCCGAAGACGACCATGAAGAAGCCGCCCTGCTTCAGCGCGTACCGCGGGAACATCCGCTCGCCGACCACGTTGCCGTTGGTCCGGCCGGGGCCGGGCCACTGGGTGTGCTTCTGCTTGAAGACCAGACCCAGGTGGACGCTGATCAGCGCGAGCAGCAGACCCGGGATGAGCAGCACGTGGGCGATGAAGAACCGGCTGATGATGATCGTGCCGGGGAACTCCCCGCCGAAGATCGACGAGGTGAGCCAGGAGCCGACCACCGGGATGGAGAGCATGATCGCCGAGGCGATCCGGAGGCCGGTGCCGGAGAGGCCGTCGTCCGGCAGCGAGTAGCCGGTGAAGCCGGCGAGGAAGCCGACCCAGAACAGCAGCGAGCCGATGATCCAGTTCGTCTCACGCGGCTTGCGGAACGCGCCGGTGAAGAAGACCCGCATCATGTGCACGACGATCGAGGCCATGAACAGCAGCGCCGACCAGTGGTGCATCTGCCGCATGATCAGACCACCCCGGACGTCGAACGACAGGTCCAGGCTGGAGGCGTACGCGGCCGACATCGGCGTGCCCCGCAGCGGGGCGTAGCTGCCGTTGTAGACGACCTCGGTCATCGCCGGCTCGTAGAAGAAGGTCAGGAAGACACCGGTCAGCAGCAGGATCACGAACGAGAAGAGCGCGATCTCGCCGAGCAGGAACGACCAGTGGTCGGGGAAGACCTTGTTCAGCAGGCGCCGCAGCGGGGTCGCCACCTGGAAGCGGTCGTCCACTCCCCGCGCGGCGTTGCCCGGCACGGCCGCCATGTCAATCTTTCGCCGCTTCACGGCCGCTCCCAGAAGTCGGGCCCGACGGTCTCGGTGTAGTCGGACTTCGCCACGAAGTAGCCCTCGGCGTCGACCTCGATCGGCAGCTGGGGCAGCCGCCGGCTGGCCGGGCCGAAGATCGGCTTCGCGTTGTCGGTGATGAGGAACTGCGACTGGTGGCACGGGCAGAGCAGACGGTTGGTCTGCTGCTCGTACAGGCTCGCCGGGCAGCCGGCGTGCGTGCAGATCTTCGAGTAGGCGGCGTAGTTGCCCCACATGTAGTCGCCGTGGCCGATCTTCTCGTTGGCCCGGCGTGCCTCCACGGCGTCCGAGTCACGGAGGTGGATCAGCAGGGTCGGCGAGTCGGCGTGCTGGTTGCTGATGCCGTGCTCGATGCCCGGGAACACGGTGATCTGACCGCCGGTGCTCACGTCGGCCGGGCGGACCGGACGACCGTCCTCGCGGACCAGCCGGATCTTCCCGCCGCCGTCCGCCGGGGCGAACCCGGTGGTGAACATCTGGTTGTTCTTGTGCGGCTGCGAGATCAGGCCACCGACCAGCGGGGCCGCGGCCACCGCGCCGACCGGCGCCAGACCGGCCAGCAGCGAGATGCCGAGCAGCGGCCGGCGCTTCACGCCCAGCTCGTCGGCCATGTAGAGCATGGTCTGACCGGTGATGATCCGGTCGTCCTCGCTCACCGCGCCCTCGTGCCGGTCCTGGATCGACACCTCCTTGGGCAGCAGCTTCTTGCCCCAGGTCAGGATGCCGAAGCCGACGGCCAGCAGGGAGATGCCCATGGTCACACCGAGCAGCGGCGTGTACCACTTGTCGCCGCCGCGGCCCGGGGCGTACTCCCACGGCCACCAGATGTAGATGGCCAGGAAGGCGGTCGCCGCCAGGCCGGTGAGGAGGAAGAACAGCGCGACCGTACGGGTCAGCCGGCGCTCGGCCTTGCTGCCCGGCACGACCTGCGGCTCGTAGTGGACGATCTCGATGTCGTCCCGGCGCGCGCCCTCCTGGACGATGTCGAACCGGCTCAGCCGGGCGTCGCGCACGTCGAGCGGTTCCCGGGCCTGCTGGCCCTGGTGCTCGGTGTGGGTGGTCATGCCGTCACCTCGCTACGGACGGTGTCGAGACGCGACACCAGAGCAATCGTACTCACGTTCTGGCGGGTCACGACTTGCCCGCGATCCACAGGCTGGCGAAGACCAGCGCCACGATGCCGACCAGGAAGATCGCCAGGCCCTCGGTGGAGGGGCCGTAGCGGCCGAGGTTGAAGCCACCCGGGTCCTGGTCGTGCTTCAGGGTCTCCTGGATGTAGGCGATGATGTCCGCCTTCTGCTCCGGCGTGATCTGGTTGTCGCCGAAGACCGGCATGTTCTGCGGGCCGCTCAGCATGGCCGCGTAGATCTGCCGGTCGGTGGCCGGCCGCAGGCTCGGCGCGTACTTGCCCGAGGAGAGGGCACCGCCGCCGCCGCCGAACGCGTGGCACTGGGAGCAGTTGATGCGGAACAGCTCGCCACCGGCGGCGATGTTCCCGTCGTCGTGCAGGTTGTCACCCTCGGGCACGATCGGCCCGCCGCCCAGCTCCTGGATGTACTGCCCGAGCTGGCGGACCTCCTCGTCGGTGAAGAGCTCCGGCTTGCGCTGCGCCTGGGCCTCCTGACGGGCCATCGGCATGCGGCCCGTACCGACCTGGAACTCCACCGAGGCCGCGCCGACGCCGATCAGGCTCGGCCCGCGACCCTCGACACCCTGCGCGTTGCGACCGTGACAGGTCACACAGCTCACGTCGAACAGCGCCTTGCCCTCGGCGGCGGCGCCGGTCAGCGGCGGATTGTCCTGCGCCTGCACGCCCGGGGCGAAGACGGTGTAGGCGCCGCCGGCCAGCATCAGCGCGGCGAACAGGCGGACCGCGGCGCCCAGCCGGCGGCGGCCCCTGCTGCGCGCGGCGGGCCGCTCGCGCAGCCGCGCGAGCAGACCGCGTCGGCGGTCGTTGTCAGAAGTCATGACCTGTGTCCTTAACCGGTTGGACCTTGTCTCAGGGGACGGAGCAGCGGCGCGGTTCGTGACGCGCCAAGATCACTGAAGCCAGTAGATCATGGCGTAGAGCCCGATCCACACGACGTCGACGAAGTGCCAGTAGTACGAGACGACGATCGCGGAGGTGGCCTGCGCCGGCGTGAACCGGCCCATGGTGGTGCGGATCATGAAGATGACGAAGGCGATCAGACCGCCGGTCACGTGCAGACCGTGGAAGCCGGTGGTCAGGTAGAACATCGACCCGTAACCGTCTTCGTTGATCTTGATGCCCTCGTGCACCAGCTGGACGTACTCGTTGATCTGCCCGAGCACGAAGATCAGGCCCATCACGAAGGTGATCGTGAACCAGCGCCGCAGCGCGTGCACGTCACCCTTCTCGGCGGCGAACACGCCGAGCTGGCACGTCACCGAGGAGAGCACCAGGATCACCGTGAACGTCGTCGCGTACGGGATGTTCAGGTGCACGGTGTGCTCCGCCCACTGCTCCGGTGCCGCTGCGCGGATGGAGAAGTACATGGCGAACAGCGCCGCGAAGAACATGAGTTCGCTGGAGAGCCACACGATCGTCCCGACGCTGACCATGTTGGGGCGGGTCAGGGAGTGGATCCGGCTCTTGTCAATGGCTGGGGCCGCAGTCACGCGGTCATTATTGCCCCTGACCGGGGCCGCCGATCAGCGGGGGGCCAAACCCGTGGCGTCCGCGGCCCGACCGGCCAGGTCCGGTTCGCCTGGCCTAGTCTGAAAAGCGTGCTGCACGTCGATCCGATCCCCGCCGCCACCTCGGCCGCCGCGCCGGTGGCAGCCGCGGCGACCCCGCCGCCGTTCACCGTCACCTCGGTGTTCACCGAGACGCGGCTGGACAGCTGGCTCGCCGTCGGGCTGGTGCTCGCCGCCGGAATCTACCTCTACGGGGTGCACCGGCTGCGGATGCGCGGTGACCGCTGGCCGGTCGCCCGTACCGTCTTCTTCATCGGCCCCGGCCTGGGCGGCATCGCGGCGGTCACGGTCAGCGGCCTGCACGCGTACGACACCGCTCTGCTGTCGGTGCACATGGTGCAGCACATGGTGCTGTCGATGATCTCGCCGATCTTCCTGGCGCTGGGCGCGCCGATGACGCTGGCGCTGCGCACCCTGCCGTCCCGGCCCCGCAAGCGGCTGCTGGCGATCGTGCACAGCCGGATCGCCCGGGTCTACACCTTCCCCCTCGTCGCGTTCACGATCTTCGTGGTGAACCCGTTCGCGCTGTACTTCACCGACCTCTACCGCTACACCCTCGAACACGCCTGGGCCCACGAGCTGGTGCACGCGCACTTCATCCTGACCGGCTGCGTGTTCTTCTGGCCACTGCTCGGCCTCGACCCGCTGCCCGGCCGCTGGCCGTACCCGGGCCGGGCCCTGCTGATGCTCCTGTCGGTGCCGTTCCACACCGTGCTCGGGCTCACCATCATGCAGAGCACCACGCTCTTCGGCGGCGACTGGTACCCGTCGCTGGGCCTGACCTGGGCCGACCCCTGGGAGGACCAGGTGGTCGCGGGCGGCATCCTGTGGGCCGGCGGCGAGGTCGTCAGCGTCACCATGCTGGCCGTGCTGGTCGTGCAGTGGATGCGCCAGGCCGAGCGCGAGGCCCGCCGGATCGACCGCGACCTCGACCGCCAGGAGGCCCGCCAGCGGGCCGCGGAGACCGCCGCCTGAGCTGCGCGGACGGTACGCCCCGGGGACCGAGCCGGGCGGGACGTCGGCAACGTCACACCGACCGGTACGATCAGCGGGCAGCTACGAGGTGGGAGCCAGTTCAGTCATGAGCGAGCGCAGCGAGCGAATCATCAGGCGCAGTGCAATGGTGCCTCAGGACGGCACGGAGCGAAGCGGAGTGCCGGCATGAGCGATCGTCTGTGCACCGTCCTGCTCTACAGCGACGACCCGCAGGTCCGCGACCGGATGCGACTCGCCGTCGGCACCCGGCCCGCGCCCGGGCTGCTGATCGAGTTCGTCGACGCGTCCACCTACGCCGAGTGCGTCCGCCTGGTCGACGACTACGAGATCCACCTGATGCTGCTCGACGGTGAGGCCAGCCCGGGTGGCGGCATCGGCATCGCCCGCCAGATCAAGGACGACCGGGACGACGCTCCCCCGACGTGCGTGGTGATCGCCCGCGCCGCCGACCGATGGCTCGCGGCGTACGCCGAGGTCGACGCCACCCTGGTGCACCCGCTCGACCCGGTGACCACCGGCACGACGGTGGCCGAGCTGTTGCGGACGCACGCCCCCGCCTGAATTTCCGGCACCGGTTCCATCCCACCCGCACCTCGTACGCTCGGGAGACCCGCCATGGGCGATCGGACCTGGCCGCACCTCCTCGCCGCGCTGCTGCGCGGGGAGGAACTCTCCACCGCCGACACCGCCTGGGCCATGGGCGAGGTCATGTCCGGCTCGGCGACCCCGGCCCAGATCGCCGGCTTCGCCGTGGCGTTGCGGGCCAAGGGTGAGACCTCCGCCGAGCTGGCCGGTCTGGTGGAGGCGATGCTCGGCAAGGCCGTCCTGGTGGAGCTGCCCGAGGAGCTGCGCGCCAGCGCGCTGGACGTCGTCGGCACCGGCGGTGACCTCGCCCACACCGTCAACATCTCCACCATGGCCTCGCTGGTGGTGGCCGGCGCCGGAGTCCGCGTGGTCAAGCACGGCAACCGGGCGGCCTCCTCCTCCTGCGGCACCGCCGACGTGCTGGAGTTCCTCGGCGTACCGCTCGACCTCGGTCCCGAGGGCGTCGCCCGGTGCGTCGCCGAGGCGGGCATCGGCTTCTGCTTCGCGGCCCGGTTCCACCCCGGCATGCGGCACGCCGGCTCCACCCGTCGGGAGCTGGGCGTGCCCACCGCCTTCAACTTCCTCGGCCCGCTGACCAACCCGGCCCGCCCCCGGGCGGCCGCCGTGGGCTGTTTCGACGCCCGGATGGCCCCGGTGATGGCGGGCGTGTTCGCCGCCCGTGGCGACTCGGTGCTGGTGATGCGCGGCGAGGACGGGCTGGACGAGTTCACCACCGCCGCGCCGACCCGCGTCTGGGCCGTCCAGGACGGCACCGTGCGGGAGGCCGTGCTGGACGCGGTCGACCTCGGGGTGCCCCGGGCCACCCTCGCCGACCTGCGGGGCGCAGACGCGGCGTACAACGCCGGCGTGGTGCGTCGCCTGCTGGACGGCGAGAAGGGGCCGGTCCGCGACGCGGTCCTCGTCAACGCGGCGGCGGCGCTGGCCACCCAGGGGCCACTCGACGGCGACCTCACCGAGGCGCTGCGCGCCGGGCTGGACCGCGCCGCCGAGTCCATCGACTCCGGGGCCGCCGCCCGCACCCTCGCCCGCTGGATCGAGGTCGCCCGCGGCGCCTGAGCAGCCGCCGCACGCCCCGGGATTCCGCTCCCGCACCTCAGGACCGAAACAGATCTTGGTAGGAAACGGCCCTCCCAGGGGCCGCTTCGTACCAAGATCTCGTGATGCCGGAGCCGACAGACAGCCGGAAGCCGGGGTGGCGGGAAGTTGTCAGACCCGCGTGGAAAACTACAGCCGAGTAGTTCTCCGCTCTCGTCGTGTCCGACGGGAGCCCCCGGAGCGAGAGGAGACGCCCGTGTCGAGCCGCGAGTTGCACTGCGAGGTCTGCGAGGGCGTTCAGCCGTTCGAGGCCCCTCCCTGCGTCGACGACCACGGTGCCGACTGCCCCGAGCTGGCCTGCTCCGGCTGCGGAACAGCCGTGCTCATCGCCACGTTCACGTTCCAGGCAACGCGCCTGTCAGACCGGCGGCGCCGCCCGACGACGTCCCACCGCCACGCCGCCTGACGGATCACCGCCCCCGGCGCCCTCGGGCGTCCAACTCCGTGATCACGCTCGAACATGGAAGCGGTGGTCCCGCCACCACCGGGAGGGTCCTCCTTCCCGGATCGAGCGCGATCTCGAAGGGCACACCCCGCGCTGCCGGCCGACACGACGAGGCCCGCCTCCCCGGAACGGGGCGGCGGGCCTCGGTGCTGTCGTACGACCGGCGGGTCAGTGCTCGGCGGTGCGCCGGGTGCCGGTGTAGTACTCGAAGAGCAGGCCGCAGGTGGCGAAGGTGACCGCTACCAGGCCGAGGCCCACCAGCCACAGCTGCCAGAACACCAGGCCGAAGCCGGCGATCGAGGCGGCCAGCGCCAGGCCGAACGGCCAGTAGCTGCCCGGGCTGAAGAAGCCGATCTCGCCCGCGCCGTCGGCGATCTCAGCGTCCGGGCGGTCCTCCGGCCGCAGGTCGATACGGCGGGAGACGAACCAGAAGAAGCCACCGCACATGGTGCACAGCAGGAAGCTCAGCAGCAGAGCGACGGTGCCGACCCACTCGACCTGGCCATTCGCGTCCGCGGCGGTCCAGCCGCCGTAGAGGAAGGTCGCGAAGAGCAGGAACCCGGCGATGACCAGGAAGATGCGCCACTCGGTCTTCATGCCCGCTCCCTCAGTTTCCCGCGCCGGAGGCGCTGTCCGGGTTGAAGTTGGCGGTGTTGCGCCGCGTCTCGAACGGCCGGGTGGTCTGCGCGTACGGCGCCTCGCCGATGGCGGTCAGCGCGTCCTGCGTCGACCTGCCCTCCCGCTTGGCGGCGAGGAACTGGTCGTACTTCTCCGGCGAGACGACCCGCAGCTCGAAGTTCATGAAGGCGTGGTAGCTGCCGCACAGCTCGGCGCAGCGACCCACGTAGGCGCCCTCTTCCTCCAGCTTGGAGACCTCGAAGACGTTGCGGATCTTGCCCGGGAAGACGTCGCGCTTGAACAGCATCTCCGGCACCCAGAACGAGTGGATGACGTCGCGGCTGGTCTCCTCGAACCGGATCGACCGGTCGGTGGGGAGGACCAGGATCGGAATGACCTCGCTGGTGCCGAGCACGGAGGCGACCGTCTGGGCCTCGGGGCCCTGGCCGTCGCGGTAGTTGAACTGCCAGTTCCACTTGAAGGCCACCACCTCGACCGTCACGTCGGGGTTCTTGGTGGTGCGCACCACGTCCGTCTGCACGATCGCCGTGTAGTAGAAGAGCACGGAGACGATCAGGATCGGCGCGATGGTGTAGAGGAACTCCATCGGCATGTTGTAGCGGGTCTGCACGGGCAGCTCGTTGCCCCGCTTGCGGTACCGCACTACGCACCAGAAGATCAGGCCCCACACGAAGACGCCAACCGCGAGCGCGGCGATGCACGACGCGATCCACAGGTCGTACATGCGCTGGGCCTCGGGCGTGATGCCGCCCTGCGGCCAGCCGAAGCCGGCGAACGTCTTGCCGACGTCACAGCCCGTGAGCAGGACCAGCAGCGCCGCCCCGCCGAGACCGAGCCCGGCGAGCCGACCGGCACTCCGCCCCCGTCGCCGACCGGCTCCTGGGGAAGCGTTGTGCCGTACGACCGACGGCCGTACCTCCGAACTCCTTGCGACCACCTGGTCCTGCCTCCCTAGCGCGCCGCGGTGTCTGTCCTCGTCCTGCCGGTCTCCGCCGTGCGGAGCGGCAGCACCGCGGCAAAGGCGTCACCGACGGTCGCAGATTACTCGACCATGACGGGCCTGACCGTGTTGGGGTCACTGTCCGCCCCCATCGGGGGGATCTTGGGCATACCGGCGCGATACGTTGGCTTCCGTGAGCGCGAGGAGTGAGCCGGGGTTGCGAGCCCCGCAGTCGCGAACAGAGGTGGCACCGTGAGCGCGAGGAGTGAGCCGGGGTTGCGAGCCCCGCAGTCGCGAACAGAGGTGGCACCGTGAGCGCGAGGAGTGAGCCGGGGTTGCGAGCCCCGCAGTCGCGAACAGAGGTGGCACCGTGAGCGCGAGGAGTGAGCCGGGGTTGCGAGCCCCGCAGTCGCGAACAGAGGTGGCACCGTGAGCGCATCCCCGGTCTATCTGGACGCGGCCACCGCCGTGCCCCTGCATCCGGTCGCCCGCCAGGCGCTGCTGGCCGCGCTCGACGACGGCTGGGCCGACCCCGCGAAGCTGTACGGGCAGGCCCGCCGCGCCCGCCAGCTCCTCGACGCCGCCCGCGAGGCCACCGCGGTCACGCTCGGCGTCCGCGCCGACGAGGTGTCCTTCACCCCCAGCGGTACGGCGGCGGCGCACTCGGCGGTGCTCGGCGGCCTGGCCGGGCGACGCCGGGTCGGCCGCGCCCTGGTGCACTCGGCGATCGAGCACTCCGCGGTGCTGCACGCGGCGGAACGACACGTCGCCGAGGGCGGTACGGCGACGTCGGTCCCCGTGGACCGGCTGGGGCGGCTCGACCTGACGGCCTGGTCGGAGGCGGTACGCGCGCCCGGGGTGGCCCTGGCGGCGCTGATCGCCGCCAGTCACGAGGTGGGCACCGTCCAGCCGGTCGCCGAGGCGGCCGCGGCCTGCGCCGACGCGGGGGTGCCGCTGTCCGTGGACGCGGCGCAGGTGGTGGGCCGGATGCCGGTGCCGGCGGGCTGGTCGGTGCTGACCGCCAGCGCGCACAAGTGGGGCGGCCCGCCCGGCGTGGGGCTGCTGGTGGTGCGCAAGGGCACCCGCTGGGAGTCGCCGTGGCCGGCCGACGAACGGGAGTCGGGGCGTACGCCCGGGGTGGTGAACCTGCCGGCGGTGGTCGCGGCGGCGGCGAGCCTGCGCGCGGCGGCGGCCGACGCGGCGGCGGAGGCGGCCCGGCTGGCACCCCTGGTGGACCGGATCCGGGCGCGGGTCGCCGCGGAGGTGCCGGACGTCGAGGTGGTGGGTGATCCCGATCACCGGCTCCCGCACCTGGTGACCTTCTCCTGCCTGTACGTCGACGGCGAGGCGCTGCTGCACGCGCTGGACCGGCGCGGGTTCGCGGTGTCCTCCGGCTCGTCGTGCACGTCGTCGACACTGCGCCCGTCGCACGTGCTGGAGGCGATGGGGGTGCTCTCGCACGGCAACGTGCGGGTGTCCCTGCACCGGGAGACGACGACGGCGGAGGTGGAGCGGTTCCTCGCCGAACTGCCGGACATCGTGGCGGCACTGCGCGCCGAGGCGGGGGTGGTGGGGCTGTGACGTTCCCCGACGAGGTGCTCGACTGCCGGGGGCAGCGGTGCCCGCTGCCGGTCATCGCGGTCGCCCGCCGGCTGCCCGAGCTGCCCGTCGGGTCGGTGGTCCGGGTGCTGGCCGACGATCCGGCGGCGGCGGTGGACATCCCCGCCTGGTGCCGGATGCGCGGCCAGGAGTTCCTCGGCACCGTGCCCGGTCCGGACGGCCCCGGCTACGACGTCCGCCGCCAGCACTGAGGGGGTGTAAGGAAGGGCCCCTTCTTAACGCCTGCGGTAGAGGAAGGGCCCCCGCTCAACGGCCGAACCCGCCCGGTGCGGTACGCACGAGGCAGGTTCCGGCGGACGCCGTCGGGGGTTACGGCAGCAGGTGCGGCCGTACGTCCTCGGCCGCCCCGTCGCCGTACGACTCGGCGAGCCGCTTGACGAACAGGTCGCGGCGGACCTCGTACTCCTGGGTGCCCACGGTCTCCAGCACCAGGGTGGCGAGCAGGGACCCCACCTGGGCGGCCCGCTCCAGCCCGAGGCCCCACGACAGCGCGGTGAAGAAGCCGGCCCGGAAGCCGTCGCCGACGCCGGTCGGGTCGACCGCCCGGATCTCCCGCGCGATCGGTACGTAAATCGGGTCGACGTCGCGTCCCGCGATCTCCACGCCGTCCTTGCCCAGCGTGGTGACCCGCACCTTGACCAGGTCGAGGAGCTGGGCGTCGCTCAGGCCCGCCTTGCTCTGCAGCAGGGACTTCTCGTAGTCGTTGGTCATCAGGTAGTCGGCGCCCTCGATCAGCCCGACCACGTCCGTGCCCTCCATCCGGGCCAGCTGCTGGGACGGGTCGGCCGCGAACGCGTACCCCCGCTCCCGGCACTCGGCGGAGTGGCGCAGCATCGCCTCCGGGTCGTTCGCGCTGACAAGGACCAGGTCGAGGCCGTCCAGGCGGCGGGCGACCGGCTCCAGCTCGATGTTGCGCGCCTCACTCATCGCCCCCGCGTAGAAGGAGGCGATCTGGCACATGTCCGTGTCCGTGGTGCAGACGAAGCGGGCGGTGTGTGCGAGCTCGCTGACGTGCACCGAGTCGCAGTCCACCCCGTGGCGCTCCAGCCAGGAGCGGTAGTCGGCGAAGTCCGCGCCGACCGCGCCGATCAGGACCGGCCGCAGGCCGAGCTGACCCATGCCGAAGGCGATGTTGGCGGCGACACCACCGCGGCGCAGCACCAGGTCGTCGACCAGGAAGGAGAGCGACACCTTGTGCAGCTGGTCGGCGATGAGCTGGTCCGCGAAGCGGCCGGGGAAGCTCATCAGGTGGTCGGTGGCGATCGAGCCGGTCACGGCGATCTTCATGTCAGCCCTCGGGGTCGGGAGCACGGCGCCGGTCAGCCTACCGGCCGGGTCCGGGGCGTGGCCGCCGGTCGGTCGACCGGTGGACATCCGGGCGTCACCTCTGGGAAAACCCCCAGAACAAGACGGCGGGGCCGCCCCTCGAGGGGCGGCCCCGCCGCTTCTGGTCAGCTCGTCCGGTGCGGGCCGGCGAGCGGTCGACTCAGCTGAACGAGTCGCCGCAGGCGCAGGAGCTGCCCGCGTTCGGGTTGTCGATCGTGAAGCCCTGGGCGTCGATCCGGTCGGCGAAGTCGATGGTGGCGCCGGCCAGGTAGGGGGCGCTCATCCGGTCGACGACGACCTCGACACCGCCGAAGTCGGTGACGACGTCACCGTCGAGCGACCGCTCGTCGAAGAACAGCTGGTACCGCAGGCCGGAGCAGCCACCCGGCTGCACGGCGACCCGGAGCCGCAGGTCGTCGCGGCCTTCCTGCTCGATCAGGGCCTTGACCTTCTGCGCCGCGACGTCGGTGAGGACGATGGACGTGGGGGCCTTGGCCTCGGTCGACTCGGTCTGCGCTGGCGTGGTCACGTGGAAATCTCCCTGCGCGGTATGGGTCCGGACGCACTGGCCAACGTTCGCCGTCGCCCAGTATTCCCGGTGTGGTCCGTCTGTCGATCGTACGCCGCCTGCGGCGGGACGGCCCGGGTGGCGTGATCCGGACCGCAGGTTGCGCGATTTCCGGCCCGGGCGACCGTCAGCGGCTCCACTGCCGCGCCAGGCGGGTGCCCAGCGCCCGCAGGCCCTCGGCCGGCCGGCCCATCGCCGCCTCCACCCCACCGTGCTCCGCACCGCCGAAGTGGTCCACCAGGCTGTACGCCTCGGTCACCCCGGCCGCGGCGGCCTCCCGCCGCCCGGTGCTGACCCGGCCGGCCACCACCACGCAGGGCACCCCCCGGTCCCGGGCGGCCCCGGCCACCCCGGCGACGACCTTGCCGCGCAGCGACTGGTGGTCGAAGGACCCCTCACCGGTGATCACCAGGTCCACCTCGTCCAGCGCGGCGTCCAGCCCGATCGCCCGGTTGACCAGGCCGATGCCCGACTCGCACCGGCCACCCAGGGCGAGGATCGCCGCGCCGAGCCCACCGGCCGCGCCGCCGGCGGGCAGCGCGCCGAGGCCCGGCGGGCAGCCCGGCAGGTCGCGCTCCAGCACGCCGGCGAACCGCTCCAGCGCGGCGTCGAGCAGCAGCACGTCGGCCCGGTCGGCGCCCTTCTGCGGACCGAAGACGTTGCTCGCCCCGTGCAGACCGAGGAGCGGGTTGTCCACGTCCGTGGCGGCCACCAGCCGGGCTCCGCGCAGCCGGGGCGCGCCGTCGAGCGCGGCGACCGCGGCCAGCGCGGCACCCCCGTACGGCAGGGCGGCGCCGGTGGAGTCCAGCGGGGTCACGCCGAGCGCGGTGAGCATCCCGGCTCCGGCGTCGTTGGTGGCCGAACCACCCAGCCCGACCACGATCTGGCGCGCGCCGTGCTCCACCGCCGCCGCGACCAGCATCCCCAGCCCGTACGAGGTGGTGGTCTTCGGGTCGCGTTCGTCGGGCGTGAGCAGGTGCAGGCCGCACGCCTGGGCACATTCCAGATAGGCGGTCGCGCCGTCGGCGGTGAGGAGGATCTCACCGGCCGTCGGCCGGCCCAGCGGGTCGACCGTCGGCACCGGCACCCGGCGGGTGTCGAGCGCCTCGGCGAGGACGTCGAGGAAGCCGGGGCCACCGTCGGCGAGCGGCCGGATGAGCAGGTCGTCGGCGGTGGCGACCGTACGCCAGCCGTCGGCGACCGCGACGGCCACGTCGGGGGCGGACAACGTGCCCGCGAACTTGTCCGGACAGAGCAGCACGCGCATGCCCAGCAGTGTGGCAGCACACACCGGTGGAAGCTGCGGCGCGCCCGCGCTGTGGGACCATGGGGTACGTGACGTCGACCTGGCTAGAACCCTCCAACACCGCCACGGCACTGCTGCTCCTCGGCCGTGGCAGCGACCCCGCCACCGAGCGTGGCGTCGAGTGTCCGGGTGACCTGCCGGCCCCGAGCGACCCCGATCTGGTCGCCCGGGCGGCGGCGGCGAAGGCGAAGCTCGGCACCAGGGTGTTCGTGCTGGGGCACCACTACCAGCGCGACGAGGTGATCCAGTTCGCCGATGTGACCGGTGACTCGTTCAAGCTGGCCCGGGAGGCGGCGGCCCGCCCCGACGCGGAGTACATCGTCTTCTGCGGCGTGCACTTCATGGCCGAGAGCGCCGACATCCTGACCTCGGCCGCCCAGAAGGTGATCCTGCCGGACCTGGCCGCGGGCTGCTCGATGGCAGACATGGCCGTGCTGTCGCAGGTCGAGAAGGCGTGGGACGTGCTCAGCGACGTGGGCATCGCCGACCAGACCGTCCCGGTCACGTACATGAACTCCTCGGCGGACATCAAGGGCTTCGTCGGGCGCAACGGGGGTGTGGTCTGCACCTCGTCCAACGCCAAGCGCGCGCTGGACTGGGCGTACGAGCAGGGGTCGAAGGTGCTCTTCCTGCCCGATCAGCACCTGGGCCGCAACACGGCGGTGCTGGAGATGGGCCTCTCCCTCGACGACTGCGTGCTCTACGACCCGCACAAGCCGAACGGCGGGCTGACCCCGGAGCAGCTGCGCGACGCGAAGATGATCCTGTGGCGCGGGCACTGCTCGGTGCACGGGCGGTTCACCCTCGACAGCGTCAACGACGTGCGCGAGCGGGTGCCGGGCGTCAACGTGCTGGTGCACCCCGAGTGCCGGCACGAGGTGGTCAACGCCGCCGACTTCGTCGGCTCGACGGAGTACATTATCAAGGCGATCGAGGCGGCCCCGGCCGGCTCGTCGTGGGCGGTGGGCACCGAGCTGAACCTGGTCCGCCGGCTGGCGCTGGCCAACCCGGACAAGCAGATCATGTTCCTCGACAAGGCGGTCTGCTACTGCTCGACGATGAACCGGATCGACCTGCCGCACCTGGTGTGGGCGCTGGAGGAACTGGTCGCCGGTCGGGTGGTCAACCAGATCACGGTCGATGAGGACACCGCGCACCACGCCCGCGTGGCGCTGGACCAGATGCTCGCCCTTCCCGGAGCGGACACCCCGCCACCGAACGCCGGCTGACCACTCTCCGTAACTCCCTTGGTACGAGAAAGTGCCGGATCACCGATAAATGCCGTCGAGGGCGATGTGACCGGGTCCATTCTCGTCACGGAGGGCTATGCTGCCCAGGCGACGCGGGCCGCGTTTCACGGCCGCCCCGTTCCGGGTAGCAGGACACCTTGCCCCACCATCGACACGGCACCACCCGATGCGCTGCTGGAGGTTGCATTGACCGACGACGTCCTGGTCGTACACGGAGGCACTCCGCTCGAAGGGCGGATCCGCGTGCGCGGCGCGAAGAACCTGGTCTCGAAGGCGATGGTCGCCGCTCTGCTGGGTGACACCCCGAGCCGGCTCTACGACGTGCCGAAGATCCGTGACGTCGAGGTCGTCCGCGGGCTGCTCGGCCTGCACGGGGTGAAGGTCACCGACGGCGACGAGGACGGCGAGCTGGTCTTCGACCCCGCCAACGTGGAGAGCGCCAGCACCGACCAGATCAACGTGCACGCGGGCTCCAGCCGGATCCCGATCCTGTTCTGCGGCCCGCTGCTGCACCGCCTGGGCCACGCCTTCATCCCGGACCTCGGCGGCTGCCACATCGGCCCCCGGCCGATCGACTTCCACCTCCAGGCGCTGCGCGAGTTCGGCGCGACGGTGGAGAAGCGCCCCGAGGGCCTGCACCTGTCGGCGCCGAACGGACTGCACGGCACCAAGTTCTCCCTGCCGTATCCGAGCGTGGGCGCGACGGAGCAGGTGCTGCTGACCGCGGTGATGGCCGACGGCGTCACCGAGCTGCGCAACGCGGCGGTCGAGCCGGAGATCATCGACCTCATCTGCATCCTGCAGAAGATGGGCGCGATCATCAAGGTGCACACCGACCGGGTCATCGAGATCCAGGGCGTGCCGCGGCTGCACGGCTACAACCACCGGCCGATCCCGGACCGGATCGAGGCCGCGAGCTGGGCCGCCGCCGCGCTGGCCACCCGCGGGCACGTCGAGGTGCTCGGCGCGCAGCAGGCCGACATGATGACCTTCCTCAACATCTTCCGCTCCGTCGGCGGCGAGTACGAGGTCACCGACGCCCGCCCGCCGAAGCTGGGCGACCCCGGCCAGGAGGGCGGCATCCGGTTCTGGCACCCGGGCGGGGAGCTGAAGTCGGTCGCGCTGGAGACCGACGTGCACCCCGGCTTCATGACCGACTGGCAGCAGCCGCTGGTCGTGGCGCTCACCCAGGCGCGCGGCCTGTCGATCGTCCACGAGACCGTGTACGAGCAGCGGCTCGGCTACACCGAGGCGCTGAACACGATGGGCGCCAACATCCAGGTCTACCGGGACTGCCTCGGCGGCACCCCCTGCCGCTTCGGCCGGCGCAACTTCAAGCACTCGGCGGTCATCGCCGGGCCGAGCAAGCTGCACGCCGCCGACCTGGTGATCCCCGACCTGCGGGCCGGCTTCAGCCACCTGATCGCGGCGCTCGCCGCCGAGGGCACCTCCCGGGTGTACGGCGTCGACCTGATCAACCGTGGCTACGAGGACTTCGAGGCGAAGCTCGCCGATCTCGGCGCGCACGTCGAGCGTCCCTGACCCCGTTCGACCCGGCACCGGCGGGCCCTCATCGGCCGGCGCGGGTGTCTCCGGTCACGTCCCGTTCCCGCCCGGTGCACCGCGATGTGCACCGGGCGGTGGCGTTTGGCTACCCTTTCCGCGTGCCGTCGCTGTTTCGCCGCAAGTCCGCCGACCTCGCCGACGAGGCCGTCACCCCGGTGACGCCCGACGAGGAGTCCTCCTCCGCCCGCATCCGGGGCTACACCCCGGCCAAGGGCCGCGAGACGCCGAAGCGTCCCGCTGCCGGCCGGCGCCCCGTCGGCGCCACCAAGCCGCTCAGCAAGGAGGAGCAGCGGGCACTCCGTCGCCAGCTCCGCGCCGAGTCCGCGGCGGAGTTCCGGCGGGAGGGCGGGCCGCGCGACCGTGGCCCCGAGCGACTGCTGGCCCGCAACGTGGTCGACTCCCGGCGTACGGTCGGCACCTGGTTCTTCGGTGGGGCCCTGGTGGTGCTGATCGGCTCCAACCCGGGAATGCCCCCGGCGATCCAGCTCGCCTCCAACCTGATCTGGGGCGCCCTGGCGCTCGGCGTGATCCTGGACTCGGTCCTGATCTGCCGGAAGATCAAGAAGCTGGTCCGGGAGCGGTTCCCCAACACCGGCCAGCGGATGGGCTCCCTCTACCTGTACGCGATCATGCGCTCGATCACCTTCCGCAAGATGCGGACCCCCCAGCCGCAGGTCGCCATCGGCGACGCGGTCTGACCGTGCTGGTCCACCCCCTTCCCGCCCCGGGCGGGTGAGGGGGCGCGACTACGCGAGCTTGCGGTACAGGCGGGCCACCACGTCCTCGATGTCCGGTTCCACGATCGAGACGTCGCGCAGCCCGCCGAGCCCGGCCAGCCCGGCCACCACCTCGGCCACCCCCGCCGACTCCAGGGCGTACACCAGCCGGTGCCCGTCCGCCTCCACGCGGTGCAGGGTCGTGCCGGGCAGCACCGGCGGTCGGGGCGGCGCGGCGTCCAGGTCGACCACCACCAGCCGGCGCGAGCCGTACCGCTGGTGCAGCGCCGCGATCGACCCGTCGTGCACCACCCGCCCCTGGTCCACGACCACCAGCCGCGCGCACAGCCGCTCGATGTCGGCCAGGTCGTGGGTGGTCAGCACCAGGGTGGTGTCCCCCGCCCGGCCGAGCTCACCGAGGAAGCCACGGACCGCCTGCCTGCTCACCACGTCCAGGCCGATGGTGGGTTCGTCGAGGAAGAGCACCTCCGGGCCGTGCAGCAGAGCGGCCGTCAACTCGCCGCGCATCCGCTGGCCGAGGGAGAGCTGCCGGACCGGGACGTCCAGGAACCCGTCCAGGTCCAGCAGGCTCCGACAGCGCCGGAGCCGGGCGGCGTGGTCGCCGGCGGGCACCCGGTAGACGTGTCGGAGCAGCTCGAACGACTCGCGCAGCGGCAGGTCCCACCACAGCTGCGAACGCTGCCCGAAGACGACACCGACGCGCAGCGCCAGTCGGGTGCGCTCGGCGACCGGGCGCAGGCCGCAGACGCGGACCGCACCGCCGGAGGGCGACAGCACCCCGGTGAACATCTTCAACGTGGTGGACTTGCCCGCCCCGTTCGGCCCGATGTAGCCCAGCATCTCTCCCCGGGGCACCCGCAGGTCGATCCCGTCGACGGCGGTCACCAGCCGCTTCGCCCGGCGCCACCGACCGGTCTTCACCCGGACGGTGAAATCCTTGCGCAGCCCCTGGGCCTCGATCACGTTCTCGGTCACGATCCCGTACTCCGGTAGTGGCGGACACCCGTGCGCCAGGCCGCGGCGGCCAGCGCGGCGGCGACCAGCGCGACGGCAGGCGAGACCCAGCCGAGGAAGGCCGGCAGGCCGAGCGGGTCGGCCCGGCCGAGCAGGGCCAGCGCCGGGTGGTAGCTGACGAAGGCGAACCCCAGGCCGTACGCGAACAGCGTCCGGAACCACCCGCCGTAGACGGTGACCGGGTACGCGGTGAAGTCCCGGCCGCCGTAGGTGACCGAGTTGGCCAGCTCGCCCGAGTCGACCCACCAGAACGACACGGTGGCGGTCGCCACGAAGATCGACCCGAAGAACACCACCCCGGCCGCCGGGGCGAGGACCACCAGCAGCAGCCGCGCCGGCGTCCAGTCGATCGGCGCCGAGCCGACCGCCACCACCAGCACGGCGACGCCGAAGACGGCGCGGGAGACCTTGCGCAGCGGCAGGTCCATCAGCAGCAGTTGGGGCAGCGCGCCGAGCGGACGCACCAGTACCGCGTCGAAGAGCCCGGTCCGGACGTACCGGGGCAACCGCTCGATGTTGCCGACCAGCAGGTCCGCCACGGCGAAGGCGGACGTGGCGAGACCGACGACGACAAGCGTCTCGCGCAGCGTGAAGCCGCCCAGCTCACGGGTGACCCCGAAGATCACCAGGACGGTGACCACGTCGAAGACCGTGGACCCGACGTTGCCGACCAGGTCCACCACGAACGAGACCCGGTACGCGGTCTGCGACCGGGCCTGCGCGCCCAGCAGCGCCCGGTACGCCGTCAACCGTCCGCCGCCGCGTCGCACCGCCGTCCTGCCGGCGCCCGCCTCAGCCACCCTGCACCACCAGGTGGCGTTCCGCACGGCGCTGCACGAGCCGGCAGGCGACCAGGATCAGCACCGCCCAGGCGACCTGCACCGCCACCAGGCCGGCCTGGACACCGACCGGGTCCCGCTCGACGAGCACGTCCAGCGGCGTCTGGAGCAGGCTCGGGAAGGGGGTGCCGAGCCAGAGCGCGACCTGGAGCCACTCCGGCAGGAAGCGCAGCGGGAAGTAGAGACCGGCCAGCACGCCCGAGCAGACGGTCCAGAGGACCTGCGGACCCCGGGCGTCCTGGAGCCAGTACGCGGTCGCGTTGACCAGGAAGCGGCAGCCGAAGCAGAGCACGACGGCGACCACCACGGAGACCACGAACAGCGGCGCGGTGGACCAGCGGTGGGGCAGGTAGACCTCGAAGAAGAGCGGCCCGACGAGCACCGGTGGCACGAACCGCACCAGAGCGGCGTGACCGGCCCGGCCCAGGTCCGCCGCGAGGTGACTGGTGACCGGGTGCACCGGCCGGAGCAGGTCGCTCGCCACGTCGCCGGTGCGGATCCGGTCCGCCAGCTCGGTCCAGCCCCACAGCAGGATGACGGCGAGGAGGCCCTGGCTCACCCAGACGAAGGTGGCCAGCTGCCCCCGGTCGTAACCGGCCACCGTGCCCACGGTGCCGACCGCGGCGAGCAGCACGTAGCAGCGGAGGAAGCCGAAGACCACGTTGGTGACGACGCCGGCCAGCGAGGCCTGGCGGTAGGTGGCGTGCCGACGAAAGCCCGATCCGGTTATAGCCCTAAATGTCCGGAACCATAGGATAACGTTTGGGACGGTGGGCCGAGCCACAGTGGCGTTGAGCGAGCCCACGCCGCTACCCTCCTTCCGCAGCCACGCCATGCCGGAACGGGTGACCCTACCGGGGATGCGCGGCGCCCAGCGCGACAATTTGCAACGAGGTGACATCGCCGTGAGCGAGCGGACGCGAGCCGACCACCGGGGCGCGACCGTGAGCAAGCGGACGCCCGCCGGCACCGCCGGCGTCCCCGCTCGCGTCCGCCACCGGGGGTCCGCGCCGGTCACCGCCCGCGGCGACGGGTCGCCCGGATGAGTCGCGGATACGCCGACCGGTGGAACGATCCGGCCGAACCGTCCTGGGTGGTCGAGCCGACCAACGAGTGGCACCCCCAGTTCCCGGGTCAGCGCTACCCGGGTGACATCGGCGTCCAACACGCACCACCGCCCGCCCCCCGTGGCCGGGCGGCCGTCGGCCGGGCCGAGGTGCCGCCGCTGGCGCCCACCCGCCCGGACGGGACGTACGTCGGCCGGTCCTGGGACGACGATCCCGAGGGTTGGGCCGCGCGCCAGGACGGCGCCGTCGGCCGGCACGACGGGCAGCCGAACCGGCACGACAGCCGCACCGGGGGGCACGACGACCGCGGCGGGCGGTCCGACGACAACGACGGCCGGCGGTACGCCGACGAGCCGTACCGCCGGCGGCACGCGGAGCCCACCTGGTCGGACGACCGCGGCCGCCTGAGCGCACCCGAACCGCGTAACGGCCGGGGTGGCCCGGACCGGTCGGCACCGGCCCGACCGGTCGACGAGCACCGACCGCGCGAGCACGGCCGCGACCACCACGCACCCCGCCACGAACCGGTGGGGCGGGACCGCCCCGTCTCCCCCGCCGGCCACACCGAGCTCGGCTGGGTCCCCGAGCCGAACGAGGATCGGCCGCGCCGCCCCGAGGGGTACGAGCGGCCGGAGAACGGCCGCGGCCGGCGACCGGGCGAGGAGCCCCCGCGGACGCGCTATCCGTGGGGACGCGCCGAAGCCGAGCGCCGGGACCGCTCCCCGGACGAGCGCCGGGACCACACCCCGGACGGACGGTGGGACCGCGCACCCGACCCGGGGCGGGACCGCGGACCGGAGAGCCACGCCGGCCGGACGCCGGAGCGGCAGTGGGACCGTGGAGCCGACGGTTCCCGGGACCGGTCCGCGCCCGCACCGGACCGCGCGGCCCGAGGGCAGTGGGCGCCGGCGGACCGGCAGTGGGACCGTCCCGTGGACGGGCAGCGCGACCGGGCCGGCGAGCCCGGCGTACCCGTCGACCACCGGTCGCGCGCGGACCGGGACCGCCCCGGCCAGCCGCACCACGAGGCCGAGCAGCGCCGGCCCGACCCGGACGAGCGCTGGCGGTCGCGGGAGACGGCGGGCCGCGCCGAGACGTACCCGGACCGTCGCCCGCCCGAGACGGTCCGGCCGGCGGCGTACCGCGAGCCGGAGCCCCACCGCGACCCGCGCCGACCCGCGGACAGCCCCGCACGCGACGGCGCGCTGCCGTGGCCTCCGCCCGGCCCGGTCCGCCCTCCGTACGACGGGGACACCCCGCGCCGCGGCGAACCGCGCCCCGAGCACCGACGACCGGCCGAGCCCGTCGACCGGCCCCGCCACGGGAGCCGTCACGACGCCCCACCGCACCGCTACGACGAGCGACCCCACGGCCCGGGAACCCGCACCCCGGGGGCACCCGTCTCCCCCGCTCCCGTCTCCGGGGCGCCGGTGTCGCCCGCCCCGGCACGCGGCGGTGCCGCCGGCCCACCCGCCGCACCCCACCGGCCGGTGTCGCCCGCACCCGTGTCCAGCCCACCCGCCGCACCCGACCGGCCGGTGTCGCCCGCACCCGTGTCCAGCCCACCCGCCGCACCCGACCGGCCGGTGTCGCCGGCGGCGCGCACGCCCGTCTCCGGACCGCCGGTCGACGGCGGTCGCCGGCCGGTGCACGGCGCGGACGACCGGTTCCCGCACCGACGCGACGGCGCGGAAGGGGCCGGGCCGGTGGACGAGCCCGCGCCGGTGTCGGGTCCACCCGCCGCCCGGCTGCGCCTGGAGTTCCGTCCCGCACCCGTCGACGCGTCTCCGGCCGACGACGCGCCCGCCCCGCCGGCACCACCCCGTGCCGGCGTTTCCGGCACACCCGCCCCGCCGGCCGCCGACCGCCCGGCGTCCTCGGCACCGATCGGCCCGGGCATGCCACGGCCGTACGTCCCGCCACCGCCGTCCACGCAGCCACCGCCACCGCCGACGACCACGCCGCCGGGCACGGGCGTCGACGCCTGGTTCCGGCCCGCCCGGCCCACCGCCGAGAAGCCGGAGGAGCCCGTCCGTCCCGACGAGCCGGCGGCGGAGCCCACCCCGCGTGCGCCGGTCGAGGACGCCCCGGCCGCGTCCGCGCCTCCCGCCGTCGAGCCGGTCTCCGCGCCGCCGCTGTCCGCCACCGTCGCACCGGCGGCGGACACCCCGGACGTACCCGTGCCAACGCCCCCGGCCACTCCCGACCGGTCCGCCGACCGGGACGGACGTCCCGTGTCGGGCCCGCCGGCCACTCCCGCTCCCCGGTCGGCGCCGGTGTCGGCACCGCCCGGCCGTCCGACGTCCGGCCCGCCCTGGAACGTGGACCCCGTCTCCGGACCACCGGACAACTCCACCCACCCGGTCTCCGGTGCTGCGCCGTGGGAGACCGAGACCGACGACCTCGCCGGTCTGGTGCTCCCACCGCGCGCCGGCCCGGTCACCTCGACCCACCCGGTCTCCGGCCCACCCGGGGACGCCGCGACCGCCGAGCCGGTTCCGGCACGACCGGTCTCCGCACCACCGGCCGCGTCCGTGTCGGCGCCACCGGCATGGCGGGAGCCGGCCCGGCCGATCCCCGCGTCCTCCGGATCGCCGGAGGACGCGGCCACCGACGACGCGACGACCGCGCCACCTCCCCGTCCGGTGTCGGCGCCGCCGGTCGCCGCGCCGGTGTCCGCACCGCCGCACGCTCCGGTGTCCGCGCCGCCGCAGGCGCCGGTGTCGGCCGCGCCCTGGAACGCCGACCACGCCACCCCCGTCTCCGCACCGTACGTGCCGACCCCCGACGAACCGGCGCCCGAACCGGTCCCGGAACCCGAACCGGCCGCTCGGCCCGAGGAGACGGCCACGCCGGTCGTCCCGGTCTCCGCGCCGCCCGCTGCGCCCGTCCCGGCGCCGCCGGCCACACCGACGGCATCGGTCGAGGACGCCGCAGCCGAACCGGCGACACCGGTCGAGGACGCCCCGCCCGGAGCCGCCGAGCCGGTCGGGAGCACCCCGGCCGACGCCACGCCGACCGGGTCGAACGCGCCGGAGGTAGCCCCGGCGGAGTCGGTGACCGAACAGCCGGACCTCTCCCAGGGCGACCCCGAACAGGTACTGGCGAGCTACCGGTGGCGGCTCGACCCGGCGACGTTGCGCGAGGTGGTCGAGGACCCGGACCAGTTCCGGGTCGTCCGGCGCCGGCTGACCGAGAAGCTGGGCACCGCAGTCGACAACCGGTCCCGGGCGCGGCTGCTGAGCCTGCGGGCGGTGATGTCCCGGATCGTCGGCGACCTGGACGACGCGCTGGCCGACGGCCGCCTGGCGCTGACGTACGCGGAGGCGACCGGCGAGCTGCGCCGGACCTCGCTCGCCCAGGCGCGGCTGGCCCACGTACTGCGCTGGCGCGGGGAGTTCGCCGAGGCCGACCGCCTCTTCGCGCAGGCCAACTCCGAGGAGCTACCGGACCGGCTGCGGGCGGCGCTGCACGAGCACGCCGGCCGGTGCTGCTACGAACAGGGCCGGCTGATGGAGGCGTGCCACCACTTCGAGCGGGCGCTGGACCTGCGCGGCGCCGGGGACGCCGACCTGCTCGCCCGGATCCGGTTCAGCCTCGACGCGGTCGCGGAGCGGGCCGCGGAGGCCGGCTTCGGGCCGTACCCCCGAGGTCGTGACGAGGTGCTGGAGCGGGTGCGGCCCCCGGTGCCGGCACTCGACGGCGATCGCTGGGGTTACGCCGACGCCGACGGCGAGATGGTGGTCCCCGGCCGGTACGCGGAGGCGCAGCCCTTCCGCGACGGGGTCGCCTGGGTACGTCCGGTGGACGACGACCGGTGGGCGTTGATCGACCTGGCCGGTGAGACGGTGCTCCCGCCGACGTACCGGGTCGTCCGGCCGTTCTCCGACGGCCTGGCGTGGGTGTCGCAGGGAGAGCACGGCGGGTGGGGTGCGGTCGACACCACCGGCGAGCTGGCGGTGCCGCCGGGCTTCGCGGAGGTACGCCCGTTCCGGCGCGGCCTGGCCGCGGTACGACGGGAGGGCTGGGGTGCGGTCGACCGCACCGGCCGCATCGTGGTGCCCACCCGCTACCACGGGTTCGCCACGACCCTGGCCGACGGCCGGTACGTCGACGGCTTCACCGAGGAGGGGCTGGCCGTGGTGGACGTGGCCGGCCGGCGGGGCGTGGTGGACCGCACCGGCAAGCTGCTCGTCCCGCCGGTGCACCCGGTGCTGGTGGTCCACCCGGTGGCGTTCCTCGCCGGTGACGGCGCCGGACGCTGGGGTGCGCTGGACCGGCAGGGCCAGCCGCTGATCGACCCGGTCCACCGCAACCCCGACGACGTCGTCGGGGAGATCGAGCGGCTGCTCACCGACACCAGTCCGGTGCTGTGAGCCGCCGTACCGGGTGACGGTGATCGGGCCGGGCTAGGGTCGGGGAATGGAATTCCGACACCTGGGCCGATCCGGCCTGATGGTCAGCGAGATCTCGTACGGAAACTGGATCACCCACGGGTCACAGGTCGAGGAGGACGCGGCGTTCGCCTGCGTCCGGGCCGCCCTGGACGCCGGTATCACCACCTTCGACACCGCCGACGTGTACGCCGGCACCCGCGCCGAGGACGTGCTGGGTCGCGCGTTGCAGGGCGAGCGGCGCGAGGGGCTGGAGATCTTCACCAAGGTGTACTGGCCCACCGGGCCCGGCCGCAACGACCGGGGCCTGTCCCGCAAGCACATCATGGAGTCGATCAACGGCTCGCTACGCCGGCTGCGCACCGACTACGTCGACCTCTACCAGGCCCACCGGTACGACTACAGCACCCCGCTGGAGGAGACGATGGAGGCGTTCGCCGACGTCGTCCACTCCGGCAAGGCGCACTACATCGGCGTCTCCGAGTGGAAGGCGTCGCAGATCCGCGAGGCACACGGGCTCGCCCGGGAGCTGCGGATCCCGCTGGTGTCCAACCAGCCGCAGTACTCGATGCTCTGGCGGGTCATCGAGACCGAGGTCGTACCGACCAGCGAGGAGCTGGGCGTCGGTCAGATCGTGTGGTCGCCGATGGCCCAGGGCGTGCTCTCCGGCAAGTACCTGCCGGGTCAGCCGCCGCCGGCCGGGTCCCGCGCCACCGACGAGAAGTCGGGCGCCGGCTTCATCGCGCAGTGGCTGACCGACGACGTGCTCACCCGGGTGCAGCGGCTCAAGCCGCTGGCCGAGCAGGCCGGGCTCAGCATGGCCCAGCTCGCGATCGCCTGGGTCCTGCAGAACCCGAACGTGTCGTCGGCGATCGTCGGCGCGTCCCGTCCCGAGCAGGTGCACGACAACGTCAAGGCCGCCGGCGTGAAGCTGGACGCGGACCTGTTGAAGGCGATCGACGAGATCGTCGAGCCGATCACCGAGCGCGACCCGTCGCGCACCGAGTCGCCGGCCCAGCGCCCGTGACCGGTCCCGGTCCGGCCGGCCGTCAGGCCGGCCGGACCGGGGTCACGCCTGCCAGAAGCGGATGAGGTCCAGGCCCAGGGCGTAGAGGCCGGACGGCAGGCCGAGCAGGTCACCGACGGCGAAGACCGCGCCGAAGAACGCGCCGCCGATCTGCGGGTTCCACAGCAGCACGAAGAGCAGGATGAAGCCGTACGGGGCGAACAGGTCGTACATCCGGCGGTACGGCGGGCTCAGCCAGGGCTGGATCATGTTGCCACCGTCCAGGCCGGGCACCGGCAGCAGGTTGAGCACGCTCGCGGTCAGCTGGAGGAACGCCAGCAGGGCCAGCGCCGCCCAGAACTCCACCGGGCCGCTCCCGCCCGTACCGAACCCCACCACCGCGACCAGCACCAGCGTGAACACCACGTTGGTGGCCGGGCCGGCGAGGCTGACCAGGCTGTGCCGCAGCCGCCCGGGGATCGCGTGCCGGTCCACCCAGACCGCCCCGCCCGGCAGGCCGATGCCGCCGAGCAGCACCACCGCCACCGGCAGCGCGATGGACAGCAGCGGGTGGCTGTACTTCAACGGGTTCAGGGTCAGGTAGCCCCGGTGGGCCACGCTCCGGTCGCCGGCCCGGAACGCCACGATCGCGTGCGCGTACTCGTGCAAGCAGAGCGACACCAGCCACCCGGAGACGACGAACAGGAACACGTCGAGCCGGACGTTGCCGTACCGGTTCCAGGTGAGCACCCCACTGGTGGCGAAGAGCGCCACCAGGGCGAGGAAGACCGGGCTGGGCCGGAACGCCGCCCGCGGCACCCCGAGCAGCAGCGGCTCGCCGCCGGGACGGTCGTCGGCCATCACTCCGCCGGCGGCAGCAGGCTCATCCGGTAGTCCACCCGGTCGTCCTCGACGAGCGCGACCGAGGTGACGCCGGACGCCGCGAGCTCGCGCCAGGCCTGGCCGATCCAGGACTCGGCGTCCGCCTGGCTGCTGAACGACTCCGTCGGTCCCTCCACCGCCTCGCCGTTCGTGCCCTCGTACCGCCAGCTCCACGCCATGTGCGCGTCTCCCCTCGCCGCCGTCCCGTCCGGGACGCCCCTGCCAGCGTAGTCCGTGATCCACCGTGACGGCCGGGGCCGGCCCCGGCGGGGGTGACGACCGGGGCGGTGACGGCCGCTGATGTCGTCGGCGGCCCGGGCGGCTCGCGGGAACGTGCGGACGGGCCGGACGGGACCGTCCCCGGCGTCGCCCGACCGGGCACCTCACCGGCGGGACACCGCCCGCTGGCTCTAAGGTACGGGGCATGTCCGTTGACGGGTGGAACACGGTCCTGGTGCTGGGCGGCATCCGGTCCGGCAAGTCCGAGTTCGCCGAGTCCCTGGTCGCCGAGGCCCCCACCGTCCGCTACGTGGCCACGGCCGCCGACGCGGACACCGACGACGCGGAGTGGGCCGCCCGGCTGGCGGCACACCGTGACCGCCGCCCGGAGACCTGGACCACCGAGGAGACCGCCCGGGACCCGCGCCGGCTCGCGGATGTGATCGCCTCCGCCGGGCCGAACGAGACGCTGCTCGTCGACGACCTGGGCGGGTGGGTGACCGTCCTGCTCGACCCGGCTTACCAGCCGGCCGACGACACCGCCACCATCGCCGAGCTGGCCACCGCGATCCGCGACTGCGCGGCGAAGCTGGTGCTGGTCAGCCCCGAGGTGGGGCTGTCCCTGGTGCCCACGACGCCCCTCGGTCGGGTCTTCACCGACGCCCTCGGCGCGGCCAACCGGGCGGTCGCGGACGCCTGCGACGCGGTCGTGCTGGTGGTGGCCGGCCAGCCGGCGTGGCTCAAGCCCGCCGCGCCCCGCCCGGTCACCGTGCCGGCCCAGGGCGGCGCGGCCGCCACCGCGGGCAACGGCGCCACGTCCGCTCCCGCGCACGCCGCGCCGGACCACGCCGCGCTGCCGGACGTGCTCACCCCGACCGTCCCGCCGGCGCCGGCCGCGCCGGCCGACGCCGGTTCGCCCTGGTCGGCCCCGACCATGGCGCTGCCGATGGTCGCCACCGGCCTGGTGATCCAGCCGGGCATGGAACTGCCGATGCCCGACGAGTACGCGGGCCCGCAGGCGGTGGACCGCCTCGCCACCCTGGACGTCCCCGGCGCCGGCCTGGGCGTGCTGGACCGGGTGGTCGGCTTCGCCGCCGCCACCCAGGGCACCACGACCCCGGTCCCGTGGGACTCCGTGCGGGTCCTGCTGGTGCACGGCGACCACGCCGGGGGCGCCGCCGCCGGCACGGTTGCCGGAGAGTCGGCCCGGCGGGCCCGGCAGGCCCGCGCCGGGAAGGGGGCGCTGGCCCGGCTCGCCGCCGAGTCCGGCGCCAGCCTCCAGGTGGTGGACGCCCCGACGGCCAATCCGATCGAGAACGAGCCGGCGCTGACCCCGGAGCAGGTCGAGTCGGCGCTGCGGCACGGCTGGCGGCTCGCCGAGCAGGCCGCCGACGCGGGCGTACGCCTGCTGGTGCTGGGGGCGTGCGGCGCCGGCACCGAGGCCGCCGCGGCGGCGGTGCTGGCCGCGACGGCCGGCGCGGAACCGCCGACGGTGCTGGGCCGGGTGGTCACCGACACCGGGGAGTACGACGACGCGGCGTGGATGGTCCGCTGCGCGTCCGTCCGCGACGCGCTGCACCGCACCCGGCGGTCCCCGCGCGGCGCCAAGGACGTGCTGGCCGAGCTAGGCGGCGGCGACATCGCCGTGGCGACCGGCGTGCTGCTCGGCGCGACCGCCCGCCGGGTGCCGGTCATGCTGGACGGCCCGGTCGGCGTGGCCGCCGGCATGGTCAGCCGCGACCTCGCCGGGCAGGCCCGGCACTGGTGCCTGCTCGCCGACCACGGCGGGCACCCGGCCGTCCGGCTCGCCGCCGACGTGCTGGGCCTGACCCCGCTGCTGGACCTGCGCCTCGACCTGGGCGAGGGCGCCAACGCGCTGGCCGTGCTGCCGCTGCTGCGCTCGGTGCTGGCCCTGGCCGCCGCGCTGCCGGTCCACCCGTCGCTGGGCGGCGGGAACGACTCCGACGAGCCGGAGGAGACCGACGAGCCGGACTTCCGCGAGCCGGAGCCGGCCGGGCCGGGCCCCGCCAGCACCGAGCCGGAGCCCGAGCCGGCGGACCCGACCGGCTGGCGTGCCGGCTGAGTCGCGGTTCGGCGACGGGGCGCGGCTGGCGCTGACCACGTTCAGCACCCTGCCGGTACGCGCCGGCCGGGTCGACCGGGCGGCGGCGGGTACGGCGATGGCGCTCGCCCCGGCGGTCGGCGCGCTGCTCGGCGCCGCACTCGCCGGGCTGCTGCTGCTCCTCGGTGCGCTGGCGCCGCCGCTGGTCACCGCCGGTGTGACGGTCGGCGCGGGTGCGCTGCTCACCCGGGGGCTGCACCTGGACGGGCTGGCCGACACCGTGGACGCCCTCGGGTCGTACCGGCGGGGGGCCGCCGCGCTGGAGATCATGAAGAAGCCGGACGTCGGCCCGTTCGGCGTGGTCGCGCTGGTGGTCGTACTCCTGGTGCAGACCGCGACCCTCGCGGAGCTGGCGGGTCGGTCATGGCCGGCGACGCTCGCGGCGGTGGTGACCGCCACCGCGGCCGGGCGGCTCGGCGTGGCGGTGGCCTGCCGGCGCGGGGTGCCGGCGGCCCGGCCCGAGGGCCTCGGTGCGCTGGTCGCCGGCACCGTCGGGCCGGTCGCGCTGGTCGCCGGGACGGCCGGCGTCGCGCTGGTGGCGCTCGCGGCGGTGCCGGGCCGCCCGTGGCAGGGGCCGCTCGCCGTCGCCGTCGCGCTCGCCGTCGCGGTGGGGCTGCTCCGACACGTGGTACGCCGGCTCGGCGGGATCACCGGTGACGTGCTCGGCGCGACCGTCGAGGCGGTCACCACGCTGGTCTACCTGGGAGTGGTGCTGTCCGGCTGAGGGGTGCCCGGAGCGCCGGGTAGCGTCTGGATCGACAGCACCGCGGCCACCCCGGGGGACGACATGCTCATCACGGACGACTTCCTGCCCGTACCGGTCCCGGAGTCGCTGAGCGCGACCTACCTCGTCCCGATGGCCGGTCTGCCGACGGTGGGCACGAAGACGGCGGTGGAGCGGCTCACCGGGCGGCTGGCCGAGCCGGTATTCGGGCTGGCGCGGCAGATGCTCGACAGTCCCCTGATGTCCGTGGACACGCGACCGGTGAGCGAGTTCCCCGAGCTGCCGCCGGACCTGCTCACCGCGTTCGGGGCGACCGAGGCGCAACTGGCCCGCCTAGCCGCGGCGACGCACCTGGTGGTGGTGCAGGCCGAGTACCGGCCCGGCTGGCCGCCGGCGCACGAGTGGGCGGCGCGGGCGGTCGCCGCCGCGGTCGCCGACACCGCCGGCGGCGATGTCGTGGACGTGTTCGGCCTGCAGTTCCTCGACCCTGCGACGGCGCTGCGCTCACTGCCGGACGCCGACGGGCGGATCCGGCTGGTCGACTGGGTGCTCGTGCCGTACTCGTCGGACGCCGAGGGCCTCTGGTTCACCACCAAGGGCCTGCGCCGCTTCGGGCTGCTGGAGTTGCAGACCCAGGGCGTGCCGGACCACCTCACCCGCGCCTGGGGCGCGGTCATGACCGGCGCGGCACGCCGGCTGCTGCGGGACTGGACCGACGGCCTGTCCGGCGAGGAGGTGCCGGCGTTCGTGCAGCTTCCGGTGCTGGCGACGGTGACCGGGCACGACATCGCGGTCGCGTACGGCAACCCGGAGCAGCACGGCGCCACCGCCCCGGTGCTGCTGCGCCTGGAGCTGGACCCGGCCACCGACCCGGAAGCCGACTCGTTCCTCAGCCTGCGTCCGCCGGCCGGGCACCCGGGGCCGGACGGGCGCTACTACGCCACCGCCTGCGCCACGCTCTTCTCCGGCATCCAGCCGGACGTACGGTACGCGCGCTCCGGCGACGCCATGAGCAGGGCGGTGGCGACCGCCCGCGCCGCGCTGGGCGACATCCGGGCGCGGTTCCTCGCCGGTGCGCTCCCGCCGGAGACGCAACTGGTGGTCAAGTACGGCCTGCCCGGCGACGACGGCCCCGAGTTCGTGTGGGCCGGGGTGACCTCGTGGGAGGTTCCGGAGCGGATCGAAGGTGCGAGCGCCAGCGACGCCAACACCGACCCCACCGTCCGGATCGGCTCGCCGGTCGTCGTGGAGGCGAGCGACGTGGTGGACTGGGCGGTCCTGGACGGCACCGGCGTCATCGAGGGCGGCTGGACGCAGGCCGTCCTCGACGCCGGCGAACGCCCCGCTCCCCCCGTCTGACCCCGTCCCACCCCCGGCCCCACCCCCGGCCCCCGGGTCCCTCCGGGTTTCCCCTGTTGATCATGAAGTTGTCGCCCTCGCCATCGGCGTGTCCCGACAACAACTCCATGATCAACAGCGATGTCCGGGCCCCGGGCGGGGGTTACTTCACGGAGGGGTCGACGAAGGGGGGGCGGGTCAGGCGCATGCCGGCGCGGCGACCGCGGATGTCGACCTCGACCTCGGCGCCGTCGGGCAGTTCCGCGCCGGTGTCCACGAGGGCGAGGGCGATGCCCTGCTTCCTCGTCGGGCTGAAGGTGCCACTGGTGACGGTGCCGACCTGCGTGTCGCCGGAGAAGACGGCCATGCCGGGGCGTGGGATGGCCCGATCGACCGCCTCCAGGCCGCGGAGCGTACGCCGGGGGCCGGCGGCCTTCTCGGCGAGCAGCGCGTCCCGGCCCCAGAAGGCCGGCTTGTCCCAGCCGACGGCCCAGCCCGAGCGGGCCTGCACCGGGGTGATGTCCAGCGACAGGTCCTGCCCGTGCAGCGGGTACCCCATCTCGGTGCGCAGCGTGTCCCGGGCGGCCAGACCGCAGGCGCGCAGGTCGAGGCCGGCGGCGAACAGCGCGTCCCACACACCGACGGCGTGCTCGGCGGCCACCACCAGCTCGTACCCCAGCTCGCCGGTGTAGCCGGTGCGGCAGACGGTCAGCTCCGCCCCGGCCACCGTGCCGGTCGAGAAGCTCATGTACCCGTGGTCCGTCGGCAGGCCCAGGGCGTTGAGCAGGTCCCCCGAGCGAGGCCCCTGCACGGCGAGGACCGCGTACGCCTCGTGCTCGTCGGTGACGGTGACCGCCGGCGGCGCGGCGGCGCGCAGCCGGCGCACGACCTCCGCGGTGTTCGCGGCGTTCGGGACGAGGAAGACGTGGTCCTCGGCGTGCAGGTAGGCGATGATGTCGTCCACCACGCCGCCGGTGGCGTCGTCGCAGCAGAGGGTGTACTGCGCCCGGCCCGGTCCGATGCGGCGCAGGTCGTTGCTGAGGCAGGCGTTGACGAACTCCGCCGCGCCCGGCCCGGACACCCGCGCCTTGCCCAGGTGGGAGACGTCGAAGACACCCACGCCGGTCCGTACCGCGGTGTGCTCCTTGAGCACCCCGCCGCCGGCGTACTCCAGGGGCATCTCCCAGCCACCGAACGGGGCGAACTTGGCGCCGGCGGCGGTGTGCCGCTCGTGCAGCGGGGATCGGCGCAGCCGGGTCTCGGCGGCGTCGGTGGTCACGTCGGTCATGGGTGGGAACTTACCGGGGCCTGAACGGCTGGTTAGCATCGGCGGGACCCGCCGACGGTGTCGGCGGGACAGCCAGACGTCCGGCAGGTACCGTCCGCCGGAGACCTCCACCGCCGGTACGCGACGACGCGGCCGGCCCGGCCCGCCCGGAGTAGCTTCAGTGACATCGCCCAGCACCACCCTGAGCCTGGTCGACAGCGACCCCGCCGAACTCGCCGTCGACGCGATCGTGATCGGCGTGCACAGCCAGACCGGAGAGCAGGGCGCCACCAGCGGCCTCGCCGGGACCCTCCTGCTGGCCAGCGGTGCGGAGAGCATCGCCGCCGCCTTCGACGGCCGGCTGACCGAGACGCTGGCCCTGCTCGGCGCGACCGGCAGCCCCGGCGAGGTGATCAAGCTCGCGACCCTGGGCACCGTTACCACTCCGGTCGTCGCCGCGGTCGGCCTCGGCCCCGAGCCGACCGGTGCCGCACCGGCACCGGAGACCCTGCGCCGGGCCGCCGGCGCCGCCGTCCGCGCCCTGGCCGGCGCCGGCCGGGTGGCACTCGCCCTGCCGCTGCCCGACGACACCGACGCCCCCGCCGCGCTGCGCGCGGTGGCCGAGGGCGCACTGCTCGGCGGGTACCGCTTCGCCGGCTACAAGACCCGCCCGCAGCCGGCCCGGCGGGAGCCGGTCGGCGAGGTGCTGGTGGCGGTGCCGGACGCGGCCGACGCGACGGCGACGGCCGAGGTCGCCCGGGCCAAGGCGGTCACCGACGCCGTCCGGCTCACCCGGGACTGGGTCAACACCGCCCCGAACGAGCTGCGTCCGCCGGCGTTCGCCGACGCCGTGGCCACCGCCGCCCGGGAGGCCGGCCTGGAGGTCGAGGTGCTCGACGAGGCGGCCCTGGCCGCCGGCGGCTACGGCGGCATCATCGCCGTCGGGCAGGGCTCGGAGGCCCCGCCACGCCTGGTGAAGCTCAGCTACACGCCGGCCGGTGGCGGCACCGGCAAGCGGGTCGCACTGGTCGGCAAGGGGATCACCTTCGACACCGGCGGCATCTCGATCAAGCCGGCGCAGGGCATGTGGGAGATGAAGTCCGACATGGGCGGCGCCGCCGCGGTCGCCGCGACCATGCTGGCGGTCGCGGCGCTGAAGCCGTCGGTGCCGGTCACCGCGTACCTGCCGATGGCGGAGAACATGCCGTCCGGTACGTCGTACCGGCCGGGTGACGTGATCACCATGTTCAACGGCAAGAAGGTGGAGGTGCTCAACACCGACGCCGAGGGCCGCATGGTCCTGGGCGACGCCATCGCGCGGGCCTGCGCGGACGGCTGCGACTACCTCTTCGAGACCTCCACCCTGACCGGCGGCCAGGTCATCGCGCTCGGCAAGCGCATCGCCGGCGTGATGGGCACCCCGGAGCTGTGCGAGCGGGTCCGGACGGCCGGCGACGCGGTCGGCGAGCCGGCCTGGCCGATGCCGCTGCCGGACGACGTACGCAAGGGCATGGACTCCGACGTCGCGGACATCTCGCAGGTCAGCGCCGGGATGGACCGGGCCGGGCACATGCTCCAGGGCGGGGTCTTCCTGCGCGAGTTCGTCGCCGAGGACGTGGCGTGGGCGCACATCGACATCGCCGGCCCGAGCTACCACGCGGGTGAGGCGACCGGCTACTGGACCAAGGGCGGCACCGGCGTTCCGGTCCGCACGCTGGTCCAGCTGATCGACGACGTGGTCGCCAACGGCTGAGGCGTAAGGAAGGGCCCCCTGTTAACGCCTGGCGTTGTACAGGGGGCCCTTCTTAACACCTGACCGGCCGGGTTTCAGAACAGCTCGGGGCGGCGCTTGCGGCGTTCGTTGTAGTCCCGCATGCGCTGGGGGTACCCCACCAGGCGTACGTCGTAGACCGGGATGCCCGCCCGGTACGCGAAGCGCCGCGCCCCGTCCGGCCCGTCGATGCGGCGGCGGGTCCACTCCCCGTCGTCGGCGATCAGCATGACGGTCGTCTCGGTGACCGTGGTCCGGGGCTCGATGAACGCCTCGACGCCGCGTCGGGTCCGGACGAACGTCTCGAGGTGGTCCAGATCGGCACGGTCGGCCGCCCGGTCCAGGCTGACCGCGCCCGCCTTCTTCCGTCGTCGGAACAGTCCCACCGGTCGTCTCCCCCACACCGCGTCATCGAAGCCGGTGACAAGCGTACGTGTCGACGACGTGTCGTTGGGCACCTCGGTACGCAGCCTGCGCGCGGTGGTGACAAGATGACCGAGGTGGGGTGTGTCTGTTACTCCGCCGTAACCCTCGATGCAGCGACGCGACCTGGGAGTTGGACGTGAGCGAGCCGAACGAAGCGACCTTCGACATCGTCATTCTCGGAGGTGGCAGCGGCGGTTACGCGGCGGCGCTGCGTGCCGCCCAGCTGGACCTCTCCGTCGCCCTGATCGAGAAGGGCAAGCTCGGCGGCACCTGCCTGCACAACGGCTGCATCCCCACCAAGGCGCTGCTGCACGCGGCGGAGATCGCCGACTCCGCCCGCGAGTCGGAGCAGTTCGGCGTGAAGGCCGAGCTGCACGGCATCGACATGGCCGCCGTCAACTCGTACAAGGACGGCGTGGTCGCCCGTCTCTACAAGGGCCTGCAGGGTCTGGTCGGCGGCAGCAAGAACATCACCTTCGTGGCCGGCGCCGGCAAGCTGGTCGCGCCGAACACCGTCGAGGTCGACGGCAAGCGCTACACCGGGCGCAACGTGGTCCTGGCCTCCGGTTCGTACGCGAAGAGCCTTCCCGGCCTGGAGGTCGACGGCGAGCGGATCCTGACCAGCGACCACGCCCTGACCCTGGACCGGGTCCCGGCGTCGGCGATCGTGCTCGGCGGCGGTGTGATCGGCGTCGAGTTCGCCAGCGTGTGGAAGTCCTTCGGCGTGGACGTGACGATCGTCGAGGCGCTGCCCCGGCTGGTCGCCGCCGAGGACGAGGAGTCGTCCAAGGCGCTGGAGCGGGCCTTCCGCAAGCGGAAGATCAACTTCAAGGTCGGCAAGCCGTTCGAGAAGGTCGAGAAGACCGACAAGGGCGTCAAGCTGACCATCTCCGGCGGTGAGACGGTCGAGGCCGAGCTGCTGCTGGTCGCCGTCGGCCGGGGGCCGAACACCGCCAACCTCGGGTACGAGGAGCAGGGCGTGAAGATGGACCGCGGCTACGTGCTGACCGACGAGCGGCTGCGTACGAGCGTGCCGAACGTCTACGCCGTCGGCGACATCGTGCCCGGTCTGCAGCTCGCCCACCGCGGCTTCCAGCAGGGCATCTTCGTCGCCGAGGAGATCGCCGGCCAGAACCCCGCCGTGATCGACGAGGCCGGCATCCCCCGGGTCACCTACTCCGACCCGGAGCTGGCGTCGGTCGGCCTGACCGAGGCGAAGGCCAAGGAGCAGTACGGCGCCGACAAGATCAAGACCTACAACTACAACCTGGGTGGCAACGGCAAGAGCCAGATCCTCAAGACCACCGGCTTCGTGAAGCTGGTGCGCGTCGAGGACGGGCCGGTCGTCGGCGTGCACATGGTCGGCGCCCGGGTCGGTGAGCAGGTCGGTGAGGCCCAGCTCATCTACAACTGGGAGGCGTACCCGGCCGAGGTGGCGCAGCTCGTGCACGCCCACCCGACGCAGAACGAGGCCCTGGGCGAGGCGCACCTGGCCCTCGCCGGCAAGCCGCTGCACGCGCACGCCTGACCGAGAACTGATTCCGCGGCGTCCGGCGGCAGACGGGCGAGATCGCACCAGGGACTGAAGGAGTTTTGGAAGATGCCGGTATCGGTCACCATGCCCCGGCTCGGCGAGAGCGTCACCGAGGGCACCGTCACGCGCTGGCTCAAGCAGGAGGGCGACTCCGTCGAGGTCGACGAGCCGCTGCTCGAGGTGTCGACCGACAAGGTCGACACCGAGATCCCGTCCCCCGCGGCCGGCGTGCTGACCCGGATCGTGGTGGGCGAGGACGAGACCGCCGAGGTCGGCAGCGAGCTCGCCGTCATCGACGGTGAGGGCGGCGCGGTCGGCGGCGGCGAGGCTCCGCAGGAGGAGCCGGCCGAGCAGGCCGAGCCGGCCGCCGAGCCGACGGCGGCCGCCGAGGGCACCGCCGACCAGGTCGCGCAGGACGAGGCCCCCGAGGCCCCCAAGGCCGAGGCGCAGGCCGCCCCGACGCCGTCGGGCGGCGGCACGCCGGTGACGATGCCGGCGCTCGGTGAGAGCGTCACCGAAGGCACGGTCACCCGCTGGCTGAAGCAGGTCGGCGACACCGTCGAGGTGGACGAGCCGCTGCTGGAGGTCTCCACCGACAAGGTGGACACCGAGATCCCGTCGCCGGTCGCGGGCACCGTCCTCGAGATCAAGGTTCCCGAGGACGAGACCGCCGCGGTCGGTGCCGAGCTGGCCGTCATCGGCGCCGCCGGCGCCGCCCCCGCCGAGGCGAAGCCGGAGCCGAAGCCCGAGCCGAAGGCAGAGGCGAAGCCCGAGCCCAAGCCGGAGCCGAAGCCCGAGCCGAAGGCCGAGGCGAAGCCGGCGCCGTCGGTGTCCGAGCCGACCCCGGGCCTGTCGTACAACGAGCCGGCCGCGGAGGCCGAGGTCGCCGCCGAGCCGGTCAAGGCCGAGGAGGCCGCCCAGCCGGCCGCCCCGACCCCGACCCCGCAGCGCCCGACCGCCCCGGCCGCCGGCGGCGGCGAGGAGGCCGCCGGTTACGTGACCCCGCTGGTGCGCAAGCTGGCCGGCGAGCACGGCGTCGACCTGTCGTCGATCAACGGCACCGGCGTCGGTGGCCGGATCCGCAAGCAGGACGTGCTGGACGCGGCCGAGAAGGCCAAGGCGGCGAAGGCGGCCCCGGCCCCGGCGCCGCAGCAGCCCGCCGCGGCGGCCCCGTCCGCTCCGGCGGCGAAGCCGCAGCCCAGCGCCAAGCGCGGTACGACCGAGAAGCTGCCCCGGATCCGCAAGGCCATCGCCAAGCGGATGCACGAGTCGCTGCACGAGATGGCGCAGCTCACCACGGTCGTCGAGGTGGACGTCACCAGGATCGCCAAGCTGCGGGCGCGGGCGAAGGACTCCTTCCAGCAGCGGCACGGCGTGAAGCTGTCCTTCCTGCCGTTCTTCGCCCTCGCCGCCGTCGAGGCGCTGCAGACGCACCCGATCGTCAACGCCAGCATGGACCTCGAGGGTGGGACGATCACCTACCCGGAGGCCGAGCACCTCGGCATCGCCGTCGACACCGAGCGCGGTCTCCTGGTGCCGGTCATCCACAACGCCGGTGACCTCAACCTCGGCGGCATCGCCAAGCGGGTCGCCGACCTGGCCGAGCGCACCCGGACCAACAAGATCAGCCCGGACGAGCTCGCCGGCGCGACCTTCACGCTGACCAACACGGGCAGCCGGGGTGCGCTCTTCGACACCCCGATCGTGCCGTCGCCGCAGTCGGCGATGCTCGGCACGGGTGCCGTGGTGAAGCGGCCGGTCGTGGTCAACGACCCGGACCTGGGTGAGGTCGTCGCCGTCCGGTCGATGATCTACCTGGCCATGTCGTACGACCACCGCCTGATCGACGGCGCCGACGCCGCCCGTTTCCTGTCGACGGTCAAGGAGCGGCTGGAGGCCGGCAACTTCGAGGCCGAGCTGGGCCTGTAGCACCGCGTACGACGAGAGGGGCGCCCCGGACGGGGCGCCCCTCTCTCGCGTACGTGGTCAGGACGCGAGCGTCTCCTCGAAGACCTGCGCCTACGGTGGGTAGCCGGTGCGGGTGCCCGGCTGGTTCGGGCCGGCCTGCGCTGCCGCGCCGCCGGCTGACCCGATTCCGGTCCCAGCCGCCGTGACCCGCTGAGAGAGTGGGTCGGTGGGAGGTTCCCGGTGGCGCAGTCGGTTGGGGCCCGCCGTCGCCGTCGCCCCCGGCGCCCGGGTGGACAAGTTCGAGGTCTTCTTCGACCTGGTCTTCGTCTTCTCGTTCTTCATCATCACGCGGGCCACCGCCGTGCAGATCAACGGCCGGCAGCTCCTGCACGCCCTGCTGGTGCTCGCCGTGCTCTGGTGGTGCTGGGTGGTCCACAGCATCGTCGCCACCCGGGTGCGGCTCGGGGTCGGATTCGTACCGGTGCTGATGGTGATCAGCATGGCGGCGCTGTTCTGCTTCGCGCTCGCCCTGCCGCAGGCGTTCGGCGACCCGCGCGCGGGGGCGGCCGGGCCGGCGGTGGTGGCGGTGAGCTACGTGGTGATCCGCGCGGTGCACCTGGTGCTCTACGTGCACGTGGTGCAGGGCAGCCCGGACGAGCGCCGGCAGCTGCGGCACTTCACGCCGGAGATCGTCATGAGCACTCTCCTGTTGAGCGCGGCGGCGCTGGTGCCGCCCCGGATCGACGATGTGGACCAGGCCACCATGGTCCGGGACATGCTGTGGCTGACGGTCGTGGTGCTGCAGTACGCCACCGGGCTCATCGCCGGCACCTGGGGTTGGGGGATCACCTCCGCCGAACACTGGACCGAGCGGTACGACCTCATCCTGATCATCGCCCTCGGCGAGTCGGTCATCTCCGTCGGCGTCGGCAGCAACCTGCTCGGCCAGCCCCCCACCTGGCCGGCGGTCGCCGCCGCCGCCCTCGGCATCGTCTTCACCGCCGCCCTCTGGTGGGCGCACTACGACATGATCGGGCCGGCCGCGCGGATCGCCCTGCACGCGGCCGAGGGTCGGCCGCGGGTGGCGATGGCCCGGGACGCGTACGCCTACCTGTACCTGCCGATGATCGCCGGCATCATCCTGTTCGCCCTGGGCGCCGAGGAGATCGTGCACGAGATCGCCGACCCGAAGATCCCGATCGCCGAACCGGCGCACGGGCCGGCCGTGCCGCTGCTCTTCGGCGGGGTGGCCTGCTACCTGTCGGCGAACATGCTGTTCCAGCTGCGCACCCTGCGGACCGTGTCGTGGACCCGGGTCGTCACGGTGCTGCTGCTCCTGGCCGCCATCCCGGTCGGGATGCACCTGCCGGGGCTGGCCACCCTCGCCCTGCTCACCGCGATCTGCGTCGGGCTCGTCGCAGCGGAGGTGGTGATCTTCACCGAGGGGCGGCGGGCCCTGCACGCGGTCGTCTTCGAGGAGCGGACCACCCACGAGGCGCACGAGGCGGCGTGGCGCGCGCGCTGGAAGGAGAAGCACGCCGAGGACCCCTCGACCTGACGCCCCCACGAGCCGGGCGTACTCGCGTAGGTTCGTCGGAAGCGTCGCGGTGTACCCGGCACGGAGACCGCCGAGGGCATGGAGGCGCGCGCCCGCCTGAGGAACCACATGTCACCACCACCCCCGCCGTACGGACGCCTGCGCGCCCTCGGCCACCACCTCGTCGAGATCCACCTCTGGCTCCGCGAGGAGCTGGACCGCATCCGCGACAGCCTGGACGCCGACGGCCCGGGCGTACGCCCTCGGGACCTGCGGGCCCACTGCCTGGCCTTCTGCGCGACCCTGACCCGCCACCACACCGGCGAGGACCGCGGAGCGTTCCGGATGCTCGCCGAGCGGGTGCCGGAGCTGCGGCCGGTGCTGCGCGAGCTGGAGGCCGACCACCGGCTCGTGGAGGCCGCGCTGCGCCGGGTCGAGGACCTGCTCGACGGGACCCACCCAATCGAGAAGGTCCGCAACGAGCTGGACACCCTCGCCGCGCTGCTGGAGACCCACTTCCTCTACGAGGAGAAGAAGCTGACCGCGGCCCTCGACGCGCTGGAGGACGGCCGCACCGAGGATCTGCTCGGGGTTCCGCTGCCGCCGCAGGACTGGTGATCTGCCGGTAGCAGAAACGGCCCGTCCGGGCTCGCCGCCGGGGCCGGCCGGCGGCAGGCTGGCACGGGTGACGACCTTCTCCCTCCAGGCCTCCCCCACCGACGCCGCCGACTGGCTGGACCTGGCCCGCCGGGCGGAGGCGGCCGGCTTCGACGCCCTGTTCGCCGCCGACCACCCGGGGGCGGTGCCGTCACCGTTCGTCACTCTCGCCGCCGCGGCGGCGGTCACGACCACGCTGGGCCTCGGGTCGTACGTCTCGAACGCCGGCGTCCGTGAGCCGGCCCTGCTCGCCGCGGACGTCGCCACCCTCGACCTGGTGTCCGGCGGTCGGGCCCGGCTGGGTCTGGGCGCCGGCCACACCCCGGCCGAGTGGCGTGCCGTCGGCCGGGAGCGCCCGGACGTCGCGGGCCGCGTACGCCGGTGCGTGGCCGTGGCCGAGGCCGTACGCGCCCTGCTCGACGGCGAGGAGGTCACCGTCGACACGCCCGACCTGGTCGTGCGCGGCGCCCGGCTGAACCGGCCCCGTCCCGTCCAGGCCCGGATCCCGCTGACCGTCGGCACCGCGAACTCCCGGCTGCTGCGCTGGGCGGGCGCTCAGGCCGACGTCGTCGGGCTCGCCGGGCTCGGCCGCACGCTGCCCGACGGGTACGCGCACGAGGTCCGCTGGCGGGAGGCCGACACGGAGGCGCAGCTGGCGCAGGTGGCGGCGGGTGCGGCGGGCCGGGCGACCCCGCCCGCGCTGGAGGCCCTGGTGCAGCAGGTGGTGGTCACCGACGACGCCGAGGCCGCCGCCGCCGATATCGCCCGGGACACGGGCCTGACGGTGGAGGAAGTGCTCGCCACGCCGTACGTCCTGATCGGCACGGAGGACGAGATCGTTGCGGCCGTCGCCGCCCACGAACGCCGCTGGGGCATCACCCGTTTCGTCGTACGCCGCGACGCGCTCGACCCGCTCACCCCGGTCCTCGGTCGCCTCGCCGCGAGCGCTCAGGCGAGCCGCTCGTAGAAGCGGATCTTCTCGCGGAGGTGGTCGTACTGGCGCTGGAGCAGGCGCATCTGCTCCTCCACCCGGCCGGCGTGCCGCTCCAGCAGGGCCCGGCGGTCGGTGGCGGTGTGCTCGCCCTCCCGGGCCAGTTCGGCGTACCGGCGCATCTCGGCGATCGGCATGCCGGTGTCCCGCAGGCAGCGGAACAGCACCAGCCAGCCCAGGTCGTCGTCGGTGAAGACGCGCCGCCCGCCGGGCGTGCGGTCGACCGTGCCGAGCAGCCCGACCTTCTCGTAGTAGCGCAGGGTGTCGAGGCTGAACCCGCTGCGTCGGGCGGCCTCGGAGGGTGCGTACATGTCCGGAGGCTAGCGCTTGACCTGGAGCGCACTCCAGCTTGGAAGCTGTACCCATGAGGACGACACGGACACTGGGCCGCAGCGGCATCGAGGTCAGCGCGCTGGGGATGGGTTGCTGGGCGATCGGCGGGCCGCTCTGGGAGGGGGACCAGCCGCTCGGCTGGGGCGAGGTCGACGACGACGAATCGGTCCGCACCATCCACCGGGCGCTCGACCTGGGGGTGACTCTCTTCGACACGTCCAGCAACTACGGCGCGGGGCACAGCGAGCGGGTCCTCGGCCGCGCCCTGGCGGGACGCCGCGACCGGGTGGTGATCGCCACGAAGTTCGGCTACCCGACGGACGAGGCCACCCGCCAGGCCACCGGCACGGACGCCAGCCCGGAGTACGCGCGGCGGAGCCTGGAGGGCTCGCTGCGCCGGCTCGGCACCGACCACGTCGACCTGTACCAACTACACGTCAACGCGCTGCCGGCGGCGCAGGCGCTCGACCTGGTCGACACGCTGGAGGACCTGGTCATCGAGGGCGCCATCCGGGCGTACGGCTGGAGCACCGACGACCCGGAGTCGGCGCGGGCGTTCGCGGCGGCCGGGCCGCACTGCGCGGCGATCCAGCACGACCAGTCGGTGTTGAAGGACAACGCGGCGATGTTCGCGGTCTGCGAGGAGTTCGACCTGGCCAGCCTCAACCGGGGACCGCTGGCGATGGGCCTGCTCACCGACCGGTACCAGGCCGCTCCGGCGGCCAAGGGCCGCGACGACGTGCGCGGGGTGGCCCCCGAGTGGCTGTCCTGGTTCACCGACGGCGTGCCGAACGCCGAATGGGCCGAGCGGGTGGCGCGGGTCCGCGAGGTCCTCACCGCCGACGGTCGTACCCTCGCCCAGGGCGCGCTGGGCTGGCTGCTCGCGCGCAGCCCGCGCACGGTGCCCATCCCCGGCTGCCGCACGGTGGTGCAGGCGGAGGAGAACTTCGGGACCCTGGCGTACGGTCCGCTGCCCGAGGCGGCCTTCGCCGAGGTGGAAAGGCTCCTCGCCGAGCTGCGCACCGCCGCGCCGACCGCCTGAGGCGGCCGCTGCTCGGCGTATCGGTGGAAGGGTGCGTGGGTGGAACACCATGGCTCTCTCCGCACCGCCTTGACACCCATGGTGTTCCACTCACCGACGCCACCGGCCGGTCGAGCAGGTGAGGGCTCTTGCCGCTCGGCGCATCCAAGACCGGCCCCGTGGCCGAAGATAGGAGCATGCGGATCCTCATGGCCGGCGCGTCCGGCTTCCTCGGCACCCGGCTGGTCGACCGGCTCACCCGGGACGGGCACCAGGTCGTCCGGCTGGTCCGGCGGACGCCGCGCAATCCCGACGAACGCCGGTGGGACCCGTCCGCCGGTCAGCTCGACCCGACGGTGGTCGCGGAGGCCGACGCCGTGGTCAACCTGGCCGGTGCGGGTGTCGGCGACAAGCGGTGGACCGACGAGTACCGGCAGCTCATCCGGACCAGCCGGGTCGACACCACGACCACCCTCGCGGTCATGATCGCCGGCCTGCCGGCTGCCGACCGGCCGAAGGTGCTGCTGAACTCCTCGGCGGTGGGTTGGTACGGCGACACCGGCGACCGGTCGGTCGAGGAGGACGCCCCGGCGGGCGAGGGCTTCCTCGCCGACGTGTGCCGGGTGTGGGAGGCGGCGACGCGGCCGGCCGAGGACGCGGGTGTACGGGTGGTGCGGCTGCGCACCGGCCTGCCCCTGCACCGCGACGGCGGGCTGCTCAAGCCGCAGCTCCTGCCGTTCCGGCTGGGCGTCGCCGGGCGGCTCGGCAGCGGCCGGCAGTGGCTGCCCTGGATCTCGATGACCGACTGGCTCGACGCGACCCGGTTCCTGCTGGACCGGGACGACGTGGCCGGCCCGGTGAACATGGTCGGGCCGGCGCCGGTGACCAACGCCGAGTTCACGAAGGAACTGGCCCGGCAACTGCACCGGCCGGCGGTCATCCCGATCCCGGCCCTGGCGCTGAAGGTGGCGCTCGGTGGTTTCGCGCAGGACGCCCTCGCGAGCACCCGTGTCCTGCCGGGCGTCCTGCCGAGGGCTGGCTTCACCTACCGCCACCCCGACCTGTCCAGCGCCCTGCACGCCGCCCTGACGGAGTAAGGAAGGGCCCCCCGTTAACGCCTGGTGTAGAGCAGGGGGCCCTTCTTAACGCGGGTCGGTCGGGTCAGCAGCCGATCACCCAGTAGCCGGGACCGGTCTGCCTGAGGGTGCTGCTGTAGAAGGTGTTGTTGAGGCCCATCCGCTGGTTGGAGCCGTTGGCGTACGCGTACCCGCCGGAGGCGTAGGCGCGACCGGCGGTGACGTGCGCGTAGTTGCTGGCGGTGACGCAGGTCGGGCTCGTCGGGGTGGGGGTCGGCGTCGCGGTCGGGCTGGGCGTCGGGCCGGTGGTCGGCGTCGGGGTGGGGCTGGTGCCGCCGCCGTTCAGGCCGAAGAAGAGCGCGTCGTGGTACGTCGAGCAGATGGTGTCCAGGATGTACGCGCCGGCGGTGCCGCACTGGTCCTGCGCCGGACCCGGGTCGACCGGCGTGCCATGGCCCATCCCGGAGACGCGGTAGACCCGCACGTCGTTGTCGCCGTACACCTCCAGGCTGGTGCTGGCGGGCAGCGACGCCGTGCTCGTCGGGGTCTGCGGGACACCCCGGACGTTGGTCCACTGGTCGCGCAGCTCGGTGGCGTTGGCCGGCACCACGACGTAGTCGGACGTACCGTGCCAGATCGAGACCCGGGGGTACGGGCCGGTGTAGCCGGGGTGGGCGTTGCGCACCAGGTCACCCCAGGCGGCCGGCGTCTTGTCGACGCCGCTGTACTGGCAGGTGCTGGTCGTGGCCGGCGGCGAGCAGCGGTACGGCAGGCCGGCGATGACCGAGCCGGCGCGGAAGACGTCCGGGTACGTGGCGAGCATGACCGCGCTCATCGCGCCACCGGCGGAGAGCCCGCTGACGAAGACGCGTCCCGGGTCGGTGCCGTAGGTGGTCCTGGCGTGGTCGACCATCTGCTTGATCGACAGCGCCTCGCCCTGACCGCGCCGGATGTCGCCCTCGACGAACCAGTTGAAGCAGGAGTTGCTCTGGTTGGCGCTGGACTGGCCGGCCACGATCACGACGAACTTCCACTGGTCGGCGTACTTCTGCCAGCCGGTGCCGTTGAAGTAGCCGGTGGCGTTCTGGGTGCAGCCGTGCAGGAGCACCACGACGGGGGCGTTGGCCGGCAGGTTGTCCGGACGGTACGCGTACATGGCCAGGTTGCCGGGGTTGGAACCGAACCCGGTGACCTGGGTGAGGCTGGCGGCCTGGGCGGGGGCGGACACCGCGACGACCGCCGCGGCGGCCAGGACGAGCCCGGCTGCCGCGCCGGCCAGCCGGGCGAGGAGGGTGGGGTTGCGGCGCACGGGGGCCTCCTGTCGGATGTGTGAACTGGGTCACCCGCGAGTTGCCGCGACGTTACGTCGATGTGTCGGTGATGTGACATGGGCCACCGTCACACATTCGCGGCCGTCGAGGTGTGCGGTCGGGGTCGCCCGTTAAGCGGGGGCCCTTCTCCTACGCGAGGCGTTAACGGGGGGCCCTTCCTTGCACGTCTGACCGGTGTGCCGAGATCCGGTTGGTAACGTCCGCTGCGTGCCGACCTCCCCGTCCCTGGCTCCCTCGCCGCCCTCCGTGCCCCGTGCCGTCCGCGACCGCCGGGCAGATCTCGTCGTGGTGGTGGCCGCGCTGATCCTGGCCGTCTGGGTCACCAGCGGCCTGTGGCGGGACCCGAACGGCCGCGCCATCACCGTCAACTCCAGCGACCAGGCGCTCTTCGAGTGGCTGCTGGCGTTCGGCGGCCACGCGGTGACCCACGGGGAGAACCCGCTCTTCACGTACCTGATCAACGTCCCGGACGGGGTCAACCTCGCGGTCAACACCTCGATCACCGTGTACGCGGTGGTCTTCGCGCCGCTGACGTACCTGATCGGGCCGCCGGCCACCTTCCTGGTGATCCTCACCCTGAACCTCGCCGCCACCGCGCTGGCCTGGTACTGGCTGCTGTCCCGGCAGTTCGGCCTGAGCGGGCTCGCCGCCGGCGTCGGCGGGCTGTTCGTCGGCTTCTCCCCCGGCATGGTCTCCCACGCCAACGCCCACCTGAACTGGACCGCCGGCTGGCTGGTGCCGCTGCTGATCTGGCGGGTCTTCGCGTTGCGCCGTCCGGAGAGCCGGCTGCGCAACGGGGTGATCCTCGGCGTGCTGGTCGCGGTCGCGTTCTCCATCGCGGCCGAGGGGCTCTTCTTCACCGCCCTGGCGCTCGGCGTCTTCGTCGCCGTGTGGGCACTGCACCCGGCCACCCGGGCGGAGGCGCGGGCGGTGCTGCCCGGCTTCCTGGGCGGGCTCGGGGTGACCGCCGTGACCGCCGGCGTGCTGCTGGCGTACCCCCTGTGGCTGCACTTCGCCGGCCCGCAGCGCTTCCACGGCACCGGGTTCGACCCGGTGATCCACTCCGAGGACATCGCCGCGTACGGGGCATGGCCGAGCCGGTCCGTCGCCGGCGAGGCGGGGCTGGATACTCCGCTCGCCCCCAATCCGACCGAGGAGAACTCGTTCTTCGGCTTCCCACTGCTGGTGCTGACGGTCGCCTGCCTCGTGCTCCTGTGGCGCCGGGCCACTCCCGGGCGCCGGGCCACCCTGTGGGCGCTGGGCGTGGTCGCCGTGACCTTCACGGTGCTCTCCTTCGGGCCGGTGGCGAAGATCGACGGCCGCCGGATCGACCTGCCGCTGCCCTTCGACCTGCTCGGGGAGCTGCCGGTGGTGAACGCCGCCCTGCCCGCCCGGCTGGCCCTCGTGGTGGCCCCGGTGATCGGGGTGCTGCTGGCGTACGCGGTGGACCAGCTCCGCGCCGATCCACCGCGGCGGCGGCCCGCGCGGCTGGCCTGGGGCGCGGGATTCGCGGTGGCGCTGCTGCCGCTGCTGCCGACGCCGCTGCTGACCGTCGCGCGCGAGCCGATCCCGAGGTTCATCACCTCCGGCACCTGGACGGAGTACGTCTCCCCGGGCGGCGTGCTCACCCCGCTGCCGCTGACCCTGGACGTGTACCCGGACGGTCAGCGCTGGCAGGCGCACGCCCTCGCGCACCGGCAGGGCGAGTTCGCCATCCCGGCCGGGTTCTTCCTCGGCCCCGGCGGCCCGGACGGACGGGGTCAGATCGGCCCGCCGCGTCGACTGCTGAGCGACCTGATGGACCAGGCCGGCCGTACCGGGCTGGTGCCGATCATCACCACCGGCACGATCGACGTGGTCCGGGCCGACGTGCGGCACTGGCGGATCGAGACGCTGGTGCTCGCCGACGAGGTGCACGGGGCCAAGTGGCCCGTCGACGAGGACGCGATCCGGCGTACCGCCACCGTCCTGTTCGGCGAGCCGCAGCGCGTCGACGACGTGTGGGTGTGGCGGGTACGTCAGGACTGAGGCACGCGCCGGGACACCACCGCGGCGCGCCGTCGGGTCTAATGGGCGGTGTGTCGACCGTCCGGAAGCGTGCCGTCGCCGCAGGCGTCGCGGCGGTGGCCTTCGTGGTGCTCGCCGCGCAGGCCCCCGGCTGGCTGGCGGGCCGCCGCGACCCGGTGCCCGCCACGGCCGTACCGGTCCGGGTGCACACCCCGTGGCTGTGGCAGGCGACCGTCGGGCAGCACCCGGTCGGCCCGGCGTCGGTGCTCTTCCTCACCGACCGCACCCGCTACGGGGAGGCCACCGGGGTGGTGGTCGGGCGCGACGGCGACTACCGCCTGCTGCCGCTGCAGGTCGGCGAGGAGCACGGCGCGCTGTCCCCGGACGGCCGGTGGTATGTGCGGTCCGGCACCGGTGGGCTGATCGACCTGCGGACCGGCGACGAGCAACGCACGCACCGCCGCGGCCTGCGCCCGCTGACCTGGTCCCCGGACGGCCGGCAGCTCCTCGCGACGCGGACCAACGACGACGCCGTCATCACGTACGGGCCGGACGGGGCGCAGCTGAACGATCCGGCGAAGCCGGACGACCTGGTGACCGTCGACCCGTGGAGCGGTGTGGAACGGGTGCTCACGGTGGGCACCTTCGCCAGCCACGCCGCGGCGTCCTGGTCACCGGACGGGTCCCTGCTCGCGGTGGCCGGGCCGGTGGACCCGGGCCAAGAGGTCGCCGAGCGGCACCGGCTCGTGGTGACCGATCCGGCCGGCGGGGTGCGCTGGCAGGTCGACCTGGCCGAGCGCCGGACGCTGGCCGGTCCGGCCGCCTGGTCCCCGGACGGACGGCGGGTGGCCCTGCTGGCGTACGACGGCTGCCAGGTCTGCACCGACACCGCCGAGCTGATGCGGCGGGCGTGGCGCATCGAGTACCTGGACGCCGCCACCGGTCGCCCGGCCGGTGACGCCGTGCCGGTCGCCGGCTCCGCGGCGGAGCTGGTCGGCTGGCGGGGGGCCGACCCCGTGCTGGAGCGGCACTCTCCGGACGCCGACCACGAGCGCCGGCACACCGCCCTGGTGGCGGTCACCGGCGGTGGGGAGCAGGTACTGCTGGACTCCCCGGGCGGCGTCACCGACCTGGTGGTGCCGCGCGACCTGCTGGACCGTGCCGCGTACGGCGGGCCGGCCTCGCGCCCGTCGCCGTTCGCCGCGCCGCCCTGGCTCCTCGCGCTCCTGGTCGTGTCGGCGGGGTTGCTCGGGACGGCACTCCACCGATGGTCGGCCCGGCGGCGGAGGCTGGTGGTGCCGGCCCGCCGTGAGCCGGCTCACCCGGGGTGACCGGCCGGTACGGGTCTAGGCTGGTCAGGTGACCGCCACGACCTCCGGCCTCACGGCCGTCCGCGCCGGTGTCCTCGACTACCGGGCCGCCTGGGACGAGCAGCGCCGGCTGCACGAGTCCGTGGTGGCCGGCGAGCGGGGGGACACGGTGCTGCTGCTGGAGCACCCGAGCGTCTACACCGCCGGCAAGCGCACCGAGCCGTGGGACCGCCCGATGGACGGCACCCCCGTCGTGGACGTGGACCGGGGCGGGAAGATCACCTGGCACGGCCCGGGTCAGCTGGTCGGCTACCCGATCCTGCGGCTGCCCGACCCCGTCGACGTGGTCGCCTACGTCCGGCGCACCGAGCAGTTGCTGATCGACGTGTGCGCCGAGTTCGGGCTGACCGCCGGGCGCATCGAGGGGCGCAGCGGCGTGTGGGTGCCGGAGGACGACCGGGGCCCGGCCCGCAAGGTGGCCGCCATCGGCATCCGCGTCGCCCGGGGCGTCACCCTGCACGGCTTCTCCCTCAACTGCGACTGCGACCTCACGTACTTCGACCGGATCGTGCCCTGCGGCATCCGCGACGCCGGCGTCACCTCGCTCACCGCCGAGCTTGGCCGACCGGTCACCGTCGCCGACGCGCTGCCGGTGGTCGAGCGGCACCTGCCGACCCTCGTCGAGGGCTGAGAAGAATCCTTCGCGTGTTCCGCCCCGGCGGGACCGTGACACCTCTTGAGCACTCGCTCAAATGCCGTTACCCTGCGCTTTGAGCGATCGCTCAAGAACGGGGGCCGGCATGCGCGCCATCTATGTCGAGACACTGATCGGCGTACCGCTGGAGCATGTCTGGCGAGCGACGCAGGACCCCGGGGCCCACCGTCGGTGGGACGCCCGCTTCGGCCGGATCGACCCGGTCCCGGGCAGCACGCCGGCCCGCTTCCGGTACGCGACGACGGTGGCTCCCGGGGTGTCGATCGGCGGTTGGGGCGTACAGGTCGGGGAGCGGGAACGCCCGGACGGCACCCGCACCTCCGCGCTGCGGTTCGGCTCGGACGACCCGCGCTCGCTGATCGCCGCGGGCTCGGGTTACTGGCGCTACGTGCCCGGTCCGGCCGGGGTGCGGTTCCTGACCGGCTACACCTACACCCCCCGGTGGGGACCGGTGGGCCGCCTCGTCGACCTCGCCTTCCGCCCGTTGTTCGGCTGGGCCACCGCCTGGTCGTTCGACCGGCTCCGGCTCTGGGTGGAGCACGACGTACCGCCGGAGCGGGCCCGGCGCAACGCGGTCCGGGAGGTCGCCGTACGCCTGCTCGGGGTGCTGGCCGTCGGCCTGCTGGCCGGCCCGGCCGGACGCGCCCCGGCGGCCGTCGCGATCCTCGCCGCCTCGCTCGTCGCGGCGGTCCTGCCGCCGCATCCGCACACCCCGGCCGCCCGTCGCTGCCGGCGCCGCCCGCCGGACCGTCTCGCCGCCCGTCCGCCCGCCCTGTTGGAGACACTGTGACCTCCGTGTTCCGTCGCGCTCTGGGCGCCGACTTCGACCGGCTGCACCCGCAACTCCAGCGCCGCTTCGGCGTCGACGGCGCCGACCACGTCGGGTGCGTGGGCACCGGCGTGATGGACCGCGTGTGGCGGGGCGCCGCGTTCACCGCCCCGTTCCTGCACCTGGGCACCCTGCGGCACGTCCTGTTCCCGGAGACCGGCGAGCAGGTGCCCTTCACCATCGAGAACTACGCCTACACCGACTCGTACGGCCGGCCCACCCTCACCTTCGTCCGCACCTTCCAGGTGTCCCCGCACCGCCGTCGTCGCTTCGACGCCACGATGGTGTGGAGCGAGCAGCGCGGCGTCCTGGTCGACTACCTCGGCACCCACCAGCACCTCGCCGTGGACCTGCACCTGGGCGTCGACGCCACCGGCGCGCTCACCATCCGCAGCGGCACCTACCGCTCCCGCAGCGGTCTGCGCTGCCCCGCGACGGTGACCGGCGAGGCCCGCCTGCGCGAGTGGTACGACGAGGGCACCGGCCGCTTCGGCATCCAGGTGGCGGTCACCAACCACCGGTTCGGGCCGCTGTTCGGCTACACCGGTAGCTTCAGCCTGCGGTACCTGCGCCCCGACCGGGCACCGGTGCCCGCCGCCGTGCGACCACTGCGGGAGAATGCGCGGGAATGACCGAAGGGACCCGCATGCCCGCCACCCGCGACAAGCTGATCGACGGCGCGCTCGCCGCGATCCGGGCCCACGGTATCGCCGGGGTGTCGGCCCGGACCATCGCCGCGGCCGCCGGGGTCAACCAGGCCCTCGTCTTCTACCACTTCGGCAGCGTCGACGACCTGCTCACCGAGGCGTGCCGCAGCGCGACCGCCGCCCGCGTCGCCGTCTACCGCGAACGCTTCGCGGACGTCCGCTCGCTGCGCGAACTGCTCGACCTCGGGCGCGCGCTGCACGAGCAGGAGCGCGCCGAGGGGAACGTGGCCGTGCTCGCCCAGATGCTGGCCGGCGCCCAGACCGACCAGCGGCTCGCCGAGCCCACGGCGTCGGCGCTCCGACTCTGGACGGCGGAGATCGAGACCGTGCTGCGGCGCCTGCTGCGCGACTCCCCGCTCGCCCCGGTCGCCGACCCGGCCGGGCTGGCCCGCGCCATCTCCGCCGCCTTCGTCGGTCTCGAACTCTTCGAGGGCGTCGACAACGCCGGTGCCCGGGACGCGTTCGACGCCCTCGAACGACTGGCCGTCCTGGTCGAGGTGGTGGACGACCTGGGCCCCCTGGCCCGCGCCGCCCTCCGCGCCAAACTCCGCCCCCGAACCTGACCCCCCGGAGGCTGCAGACCGGCGTTGATCAAGAGGTTTGCGTCAGGATCCGCGCGCGATCTGACGCAAACCTCTTGATCAACCGGGTGGTGTGGGGGGTCAGGGGGTCAGGCGGTGGAGGTCTCTCGGGAACGCGGTGACCTCGCGGACGTTCGCGGCGCCGGTCAGGCGGGCGACGAAGCGTTCCAACCCGATGGCGAAACCGCCGTGCGGGGGCATGCCGTGGCGGAACGCGTCGACGTAGCCGGCGTACGGCTCGACCGGCTCGCCCCGGGCCGTGAGCGCCGCCAGGTAGTCGGCGTGCCGATGCAGCCGCTGGCCTCCGCTGACCAGCTCCAGTCCCCGGAAGAGCAGGTCGAAGCCGTTGGAGTACGCCGGCCGCTCCGGGTCGGGGTGGGTGTAGAAGGGTCGCTTCGCCAACGGGTACCCGGTGACGAAGAGGAAGTCCGAGCCGTGCTCGGCGCGCGCCCACTCCCCCAGCGCCCGCTCGTGCGCCGGGGCCAGGTCCGGCTCGTCGGTCGGCGCTCCGGCGATCGTCAGCGCGTTGGTGAAGTGCACCGCGGGGATCTCCGCCGGCACCTCCGGCACCGCCACGTCCAACACCGCCAGCGCGGCGCCGGCCCGGTCGGCGACGGTGTCGAGCATCCCGGCGAGGGTGTCCCGCAGCACCGCCATGACGTCCCGGTGGTCGGTGACGAAGCCCAGCTCGGCGTCGAGCGACGTGTACTGCGCCAGGTGCCGGACGGTGTCGTGCGGCTCGGCCCGGAACACCGGCCCCACCTCGTACACCCGCTCGAAGACGCCGACCATGAGCTGCTTGTAGAACTGCGGCGACTGGGCCAGGTACGCGGGCCGGCCGAACCAGTCCAGCGCGAACACGTTCGCCCCGCTCTCGGTGGACGAGCCGACCACCTTCGGGGTGTGGATCTCGACGAAGTCGCGGGCGTCCAGGGCGGCCCGGAAGCCGGCCACCGCCGCCGCGGAGATGCGCAGCGCGGCGGACCGGGTCGGGTGCCGCAGCGCGACGGGCGCGTGGTCGAGCTGGGTGGGCAGGGTGGCGGTGAGGGCCGGCCGGTACAGGTCGAAGGGCGGTGGCTCGGCGGGTGCGCCGAGTGGTCGTACTGTCGGCGCGGTCAGCTCGACCCCGGCGGGCGCCGTCGCGTTGACGACCACCGTGGCGACCACCTCGACGACGGTCTCCTCGGGCAGCGTCTCCACGGCCGCGCGCACGGCGGCGTCGGTGACGACCACCTGGGCGAGCCCGGCAGCGTCCCGCACGATCAAAAAGGCCACCGACTTGAGCAGCCGGCGGCGGTGCACGTGACCGGCGATCCGCACGGTCTCGCCGACATGGGCGATGAGCTGGGAGGACAGGATGCGTTGCACGGCGGTTACCTCCTCGATAATCGCAACGCGATCCCCGGGAGGTGTGGGCGAGCGGGTTCCTCGCGGTGCCACCACACCTTCGCCCCCGCCGGAGCGGGAGCCTCGTTCGTCGCCTTTTCACCGGGGCCAGCCGGGCGGGGTCTACTGGGTCGTTAAGAGGGGACCCTTCCTCTACCGGAGGCGTTAAGAAGGGGCCCTTCCTTACCGTTCTTCCCGCAGCTCGGGAGGGTCTTCACGCACCGGCGCCAGACCGCCTCGCAGCAACCGGCGGCTCTCTTGAAACTGGCGTCCCGGTGCCCTACTCGGCTCCGTCACAGCTCTGCGGGCACGCTAGCACCACCGGCGCCGTCCATGTGACGCGGTTTTTTCGCCCCCGGTGTCCGGCGTCACAAGAATCCGGGCGTGACGGCCGTCGCCCGACGTGCATCGACCACGGCCGACGGGCGTAGGCTCGGTTTTGTGACGATCGAGCACTCCGCGCCGACGACCGGCCAGGCTGCGCGCCCCGCGACCGCCGCCCCCGAAGGGCGACGGCTGCTGCGGATCGAGGCGCGCAACGCCGAGACGCCGATCGAGCGCAAGCCGCCGTGGATCAAGGTCAAGGCCAAGATGGGCCCGGAGTACACCCAGCTGCGCGGGCTGGTCTCGCGCGAGGGGCTGCACACCGTCTGCCAGGAGGCCGGCTGCCCCAACATCTACGAGTGCTGGGAGGACCGGGAGGCGACGTTCCTCATCGGTGGCGACCAGTGCACCCGGCGCTGCGACTTCTGCCAGATCGACACCGGCAAGCCGGCCGAGTTCGACGCCGACGAGCCCCGCCGCGTCGCCGAGTCGGTCGTGTCGATGGGTCTGCGCTACGCCACCATCACCGGTGTCGCCCGGGACGACCTGCCCGACGGCGGCGCCTGGCTCTACGCCGAGACGGTCCGGCAGATCCACGCCCTGCAGCCCGGCTGCGGCGTCGAGCTGCTGATCCCCGACTTCAACGCGGTTCCCGAGCAGCTCGCCGAGGTCTTCGGCGCGCGCCCGGAGGTGCTGGCCCACAACGTGGAGACCGTGCCACGGATCTTCAAGCGGATCCGGCCGGCGTTCCGCTACGACCGGTCCCTCGACGTGATCCGGCAGGCCCGCGCGGACGGCCTGGTCACCAAGAGCAACCTCATCCTGGGCATGGGCGAGGAGCGCGCGGAGATCTCCCAGGCGTTGCGCGACCTGCACGACGCCGGCTGCGAGCTGATCACCATCACGCAGTACCTGCGCCCCACCCCCCGGCACCACCCGGTCGAGCGCTGGGTCAAGCCGGAGGAGTTCGTGGAGCTGCGCGAGGAGGCCGAGGAGATCGGCTTCGCGGGCGTGATGAGCGGTCCGCTGGTGCGCTCGTCGTACCGCGCCGGACGGCTCTACCGGCAGGCCCTGGACGCCCGCGAGGCCACCCCGGTCGGCACCGCCGGCTGAGGAATCCGGCCGCCGCACCCCCACCGCGCCGCGGCGGCCGACCGCCGAGTGCCATGATCGGCCCATGACCGCCGGGGTACGCCAGGAGCGACGCCACGCGCTGCGCGCGCTCCCGTCCTCCTGGCCCCGGCTGCCCACGCTGCTGACCCTTCTCGCGGTGGTGGCCGGTGTCGCGTACCGCCTCGGGTTGCTGCTCGCCGACACACCGCGGACGAACAGCGACGAGGCCACGATGGGGTTGGCCGCCCTGCACATCGCGCAGGGGCAGGACTTCCCCGTCTGGTTCTACGGCCAGCGGTACATGGGGACGCTGGAGGCGTACCTCGCCGCACCGGTGTTCGCCCTCGCCGGCCCGTCGACCCTCGGCCTGCGGCTGCCCACCCTCGCCCTGTACGCGATCTTCCTGGTGCTCGCCTGGCGGCTCACGATCCGGCTGACCGCCGACCGCTGGTTCGGCCTGCTGGTCGTGGTGGTCCTCGCCCTCGGCTCCGACCGGGTGGTCAAGAACCAGCTCATCGCCGGGGGCGGCTACCCCGAGATGAACGCCGCCGGGATGGCGCTGGCCGTCCTCGCGTACGACCTGGCGACCGGCCGGCCCGACCACCGACTCCCCCGGTGGGCGGGCTGGGGCCTGCTGGCCGGACTGCTGCTCTGGGTGGACCCGCTGGTGCTGCCGTACGTGGCCGCCGCCGGGGCGGTGCTGGTCGCCTACCGGTGGCGGGAGGTGCGCGGCCGAGCCGGGGCGCTGCTCGGGCTCGGCGCGCTGGTCGGGGCCGCCCCGCTGCTCGTGGACAGCCTCGCCGCCGGACGCAACCCGCTCGACGCGGTGCTCGCCGCCGCCGGTTCCGGCCAGTCCGCCGGGTGGGTCGACCGCCTGCACGGGGCACTCGTGCTCGGACCGCCGCTGGGGATGGGCTTCTGCTCCCCCGGGCGGTGCGCCGGGTGGCAGCTCTGGTGGGCCCTGGCGCTCCCGGTGCTCCTGCTCGTCGCCGGCCTCACCGCATGGCGCGCCCTGCGGACCTCCGCCGCTCGGACCCCGTCGGCCCCGGCGGTGCGGGCCGCCCTCTCGCTCGCCCTGGTCGGGGCGGCCGTCGCGACCCTGGCCGTCTACCTGTCGAGCAGCGCGGCCGGCCGCACCCCGATCGAGAGTGCGCGGTACCTGTCCTGCCTGCTCATCTCCGTACCGGTGCTGCTGTGGCCGCTGTGGAACGCGGCCCGGCGGCGGCCCGCCGAACCCGGCCGGCCAGCCGCCGCGCGCCTGGTCGCTGCCGGGGTGCTCGCGGCGGTCCTGGGCACCGCGGCCGTCGCGACGGCCGGTGCGATCGCCACCGCACCCGCCGCCCGGGCCGAGCAGGCCCGCCACGACGTCCTGGTCGAGACCCTGCGGCAGCTCGGCGTCGCGCACGTGCACGCCGGTTACTGGACCTGCAACCGGCTCACCTTCGCCAGCGGCGAGGACGTCGTCTGCGCGGTGGTGGACGACGATCTGAGGCCCGGCCACGACCGCTACCGTCCCTACCGGGAGCGGGTGGACTCCGCACCGGACGCGGTGTGGGTCGCCCGGACCGGCTCGCCACTGGACGAACGCCTCCGCACCGACCCCCGCCTGCGCGAGGTGTTCACCATCCCCGACTGGCACGCCTACCGCCCCACCCCCTAACCCCCCACCCCACCCCACCCCCACCCACCCCCGCCGCAGTTCCACGGGAAGAGTGGCTATTCCGCCTCCCATGGCCACTCTTTCCGAGAAAGTGCGCGCGGAGCCCGCGGGCGCGCGGGGCGCGGGGCGCGGAGCCCGCGGGCGCGCGGGGCGGGCGGGCGGGGCGGTCAGTCGGGGTCGGACAGGAGGTTCAGGCGGTGGGCCAGGGCGGCGGCCTCCACCCGGTTGTGCACGTCGAGCTTCGCGATGATCCGGGACACGTGCACGCTGGCCGTCTTCGGCGAGATGAAGAGCTGCTCGGCGATCCGGCTGTTGCTGTGCCCCTCGGCGACCAGCCGCAGCACCTCCCGCTCGCGGGCCGTCAGCAGGTCGGCTCCCGGACGACCCCGGGTCGCCCCGCGCAGGCCGACGCGGCGGGCCAGCGTGGCGGCCTGCCCGGCCAGCGGCGTCGCGCCGAGCCGGCCGGCCAACGCCGCCACCTCGGCGACGGCCTCGGCCACCTCGTCCCGCTCCCCCGTCGCGGCGGCGGCCTCCGCGAGCGCGAGCAGCGCGCGGCCGAGCGGCCACGGCTGTCCGTCCGCCCGCCACGCCGCGACCGCCGTACGCCAGGCCGCCAGCTCGTCGTCGCCCGGCGCGACGCTCGCCGCGACCTGCGCCGCGTGCGCCCGCTCGGCGGGGAACCGGACCGGTACGGCGGCGGCGAGCGCGGCGACCCGACCGGCGAGCCGCTCGTCGCCGAGGTGCCGGGCGACCCGGGCGACGGCGGTCAGCAGCGGCCACCCGTAGCGGGGGCAGTCGACGAGGCTGGTGTCGGCCAGAGCCGTCTCCGCCGCGCGCCGGGCCTCGGCCTCGTCGTCGGCGGAGAGGGCCGCCTCCAGGCGCAGCTCGGTCAGCGGCAGCCGCTGGTTCGGGTGCAGGTAGGGCTTGGACAGGAAGCTCAACGCCCGGCCCACCGACTCGTCCGCGCCCGGGTGGCCCTGGGCCAGCCGCAGGCCCGCCCGCAGTTGCTGCCAGTGGGAGCCGGTGACGCCGGGCGGGTCGATCCGCGCGGCCTCCGCGCAGACCTCCCCGGCCTCGGTCCAGCGGCCCAGCGCGAGCAGCGCCTCGGCCCGGTTGGAGAGCAGGTACGCGCCGGTGGACCGGCTGATCCCCACCCGACGGGCCTCGGTCACCCCGTCGCTGGCCGCCCGTGCCGACTCCTCGTACCGGCCCAGCTCGAAGAGCACGTCGGAGATGTGGACCAGGGCGCTGACCAGCGCCGGCACCGCGTCGGCGGCCCGGGCCAACGCCTCGCACCGGCGCAGTTCGGCCAGGCCCAGGTCGGGTGCGCCGGCGCGCCGGTCGGCGACGGCGAGCTGGATCGGCAGCTGCGCGTCCAGCCCGGCGGCCCGCGCCGCGGCGGTCACCTCCGCGGCGATCCGGGCCCCCTCGGCGCGGTCCACCCGGCCCAGGTGGGCGGCGACGTCGGCGAGCAGCCGCAGCCGCTCCGGGCCGTCCGGCCCCTGTTTCGCCAGCCGGTACGCCTCCCGCAGCTCGGCGGCACCGTCGCTCTTGCCGAGGATGGACAGCATCCGGCCACGCCGGTCCAGCAGCCGCGCCGCGCGCAGCGGCTCGGCGCCGGTGTCCACCTCGGCCAGCGCGGCCCGGGTCAGGGTGAGAGCCCGCTGGTAGTCACCCGCGGTGGTGGCCGCCGCCAGGGTCTCCTCCAGTACGGCCAGGTGGTCCATGCCGAGCCGGTCGGCGGCGTCGGGCACCAGCTCCCACAGCTCCAGCACCCGCTCCAGCAGCCGGCTCTGCTCGGCGTACGCGTACCGGTCGGCGGCGGCGCGAGCGGCGGTGCGAGCGGCCACCAGGGCGCGGGGGTGGTCGTGTGCGGCGTACCAGTGGTGGGCGATCTCGGCCGGCGCGCGTCCGGCGGCGACGAGGTTCGGCTGGGCCTCGATGGCCGCCGCGTAGCGGGCGTGCAGGCGGGCGTGTTCGCCGGGGAGCAGCTCGTCGTGGACGGCCTCGCGGACCAGCGCGTGCCGGAACTCGTAGTCGCCGTCCGGGTCGGCCACCACGAGCTGGGCGGCGACGGCGGCCCGCAGCGCGTCCTCCAGCTCGGCCTCGGGCAGCCCGGCGACCTCGGCGAGAAGCTGGTGGGCGAAGCGGGTGCCGCCGGCGGCGGCCATCCGCAGCACCCGTTGAGCCCCGTCGGGCAGCCGGTCCACGCGGGCCAGCAGCAGGTCGCGCAGGGTGTCCGGCAGCACCGCACAACCGACCGGGTCACCGGCGGCGGCCAGCTCCTCGATGAAGAACGGGTTGCCCTGGGTACGGTCGTGGACGTCGTCGACGGACCGGGCGGCGGGCTCGGCGCCGAGCAGGTCGGCCAGGATCGCCGCGGTGCCGTCCCGGTCCAATCGGCCCACCTCGACCCGCTCGACCCCGCGGGCCCGGTCCAGCTCGGCGATGAACGGGCGCAGCGGGTGGCCGCGGTGCAGCTCGTCGGTGCGGTACGTGCAGACCAGCAGCAGCCGGTCGGTGCGCGCCGCGCGGACCAGGAAGCCGATCAGGTCCCGCGTCGAGCGGTCGGCCCAGTGCAGATCCTCGATCACCAGCACCAGCGGCTGCTCGGCGGCGAGCCGGCCGAACAGCTCCGCGACCAGGTCGAACAGGTATCCGCGTGGGGCGTCGGAGACACCGGCCGCGGCCGGTACGGCGGCGCCGAGCGGTCCCCGGGCCAGCTCGGGCAGGAGGCGGGCGAACTCCGCCTCGTACCCGTCGAAGACCCCCGGGCCGTCCTGGCGCAGCACGGCCCGCAGCGCCGCCGCGAACGGCGCGAAGGGCAGGCCCGCCTCGCCGAGTTCCAGGCACTGCCCGACCAGCAGCCGGGCGTCAGCCACGCCGGTCCGGTGGCCGAACTCCTCCAGCAGCCGGGTCTTGCCCACCCCGGCCTCACCGCCGACCAGGACGGTGGTCGGCTCGCCGTCGCGGGCCCGGGCCAGGGCGTCCCGCAGGGCCGCGAGCTCGCGCTGGCGACCGACGAGAACGGTGCGGGCGGCGCGTGCGGTCACGGCACCGAGCATGCCACGCCGCCCCTCGTGCCCCTGCCCACCGATCGGCCGGTCCGCGACCGTACCGCCGGGGCGGTGCCCGGTCCCGGACACGTCGCCGGAACGCGGACCGGCCCCGCCGCCCGGATCGGGCTGCGGGGCCGGGTGCCGCTCGGCGGTCGCCGCCGCCGGAAGGGTGGCGGTCACCGGACGGCTGCGTCGCCGCGGCCGGCGTGGTGCCGGCGACTGAGCCAGCCGCGCGCCGACCGGCGCGGCAGCGTCCGGGCCAGCCGGTCCGCGGCGGCCTCCGCGCGCAGCTCGGCGGCGTGCGTACGGTGGACGCTGAGCAGGTATTCGGGGTCGTTGGTGAACATCTCGGGCTCCTCGCGGTCGTCGTCCTTCGCTGACACCGACTCTCCGCGCGAAGGTGCCCACCGGGCATGGGTGCGCTGCCTGATCTTCGGAGGCCGCACCTCCTTACCGGCGGCCCCCGGCGGGTGTACGGCGGCGTAAGGTACTCAGCCGCCCGCGGATCACCCGGCGCGCGGGGCACCACTAGACTCTGGGTCATGGCAAAGCCCCAGGAGAAGGTCTCGTTCGGCCAGCGGCTGAAGCAGATCGGGATGGTGTTCCGGTTCACCGCCAAGCAGGACAGGTGGTTCGCGCCCCTGGCCTTCGCCGCGGTGGTCCTCCCGCTCGCGCTCACCGTGGTCGCGTTCCTCGCCTGGGGCTGGATCTGGATCCCGCTGGGCATCCTGATCACGCTGCTCTGCCTGCTGATCGTGCTCAACCTGCGGTCCAACCGGGCGATGATGAACGCCGCGGAGGGGCAGCCCGGCGCGGCGGCGCAGATCATGGAGAACATGCGCGGCGACTGGCGGGTCACGCCCGCCGTCACCTCCACCACCCAGATGGACATGGTGCACCTGGTCATCGGCCGCCCCGGCGTGATCCTGCTGGCCGAGGGCAACCCGCAGCGGGTGCGCGGCCTGCTCGGCCAGGAGAAGCGTCGGCTGGCCAAGGTAATCGGCAACGCGCCGCTGCACGACTACGTGATCGGCACCGAGGAGGGCCAGCTGCCCATCCGGAAGCTGCGAATGACCCTCATGCGGCTGCCCCGCAGCCTCAGCGGCAAGGACGTCAACTCCCTCGACAAGCGGCTCAAGGCCCTCACCGCCCGCCCGCAACTGCCGAAGGGCGCGATCCCCAAGAACATGCGGCCGCCGCGCGGCGCGTTCCGCCAGTCGCGGGGCCGCTGACCCCGCCCGCGTACGCGACGAGAGGGCCGGACTCCCGACGGGAGCCCGGCCCTCGTCGTCAAGGAGGCACGGGCCGGCCACTCCGCCCTCGGCCGTCGGCCCTCGCTCGGCGATCTTGCACTTCTGGTCGCCGGATCGCGAAGAACATCCCATTCGCGGCGGCAGAAAGCGCAAGATCGCGGGGCGGATCGGGGCGGAGCAGGGGCGGGGCGGGGCGGGGCTGAAGGCCGCGGCGCGTTCAGGCGGGGCGGCGGGGGGCGTCGACCATCACCGAGCCGGTGAGGCGGTCGTGCAGGCCGCGACGCTTGTCGTCCATGAGCAGGGCGGGCACGACCAGCGCCAGCAGCAGGCCGCGCAGCAGACCACGGATCAGGCCGATGCGGCCGCCGTCGGTCCACGAGACGCAACGGATCTTCGTGATGTACATGCCGGGGGTCTGCGCGAAGAGGCCGAGGAAGAAGCCGTACTCCAGGATCAGCACCAGCACCGGCGCCCAGCCGTCGGTGACCGGGTCGGCGAAGCCTCGCGCGACGAGCAGGCAGAGCACCCAGTCGATGATCAGCGCGCCGAACCGCCGGCCCAGGGTGGGCGGCGTGAAGGTCGGGTCCGAAGCGGGCGGTCGGGGGCGTTCCTGCGGCGTGGTCACAGCGGTCAAGGGTATCCAGGGGACCGGGACGGCCCGGAACAGGACCGGGGTGGCGTGGGCCGTCCGGAGCGACAGGCCCTCCGCCCGGAGTGGGGCCGTGCCGAGGACGCAAAAAGGGGCCAAATGGAGCAAGTGTTCATACAATGGCACAGTCGGCGGCGTCCCGGCGAGCGGGTGGGTCCGGCCCGACGGACGCGGATGACGCTCCGCGAGGGACGTAACACGGCAGAAACACTCAAGACATGGCCGGGCAACCGCCTGGCCATAGCGTCGCCAAGAGCCTAGCCACCCGTGGACGTGCCAGGAGGACGTGTGTTCGCCAATTCCGAGGAACTCCTGCGATACCTCAAGAACGAGGACGTGAAGTTCGTCGACGTACGGTTCTGTGACCTGCCCGGCGTGATGCAGCACTTCAACATGCCGGTCGAGTCCGTCGACGACGCCCTCCTCACCGAGGGCCTCGCCTTCGACGGCTCCTCGATCCGCGGTTTCCAGGCGATCCACGAGTCGGACATGCTCCTGCTCCCGGACGTCGCCACCGCGTTCATCGACCCCTTCCGGGCGCAGAAGACGCTCGCCCTCAACTTCTTCATCCACGACCCGTTCACCCGTGAGGCGTACTCCCGGGACCCCCGGAACGTGGCGAAGAAGGCCGAGGCGTACCTCGCCGCCAGCGGCATCGCCGACACGGCCTACTTCGGTGCCGAGGCGGAGTTCTACATCTTCGACTCGATCCGCCACGAGACCTCGGCGCACCAGTCGTTCTACTACATCGACTCGGTCGAGGGCGCCTGGAACACCGGCCGCGAGGAGCCGGGTGGCAACCGTGGTTACAAGACCGCCTTCAAGGGCGGCTACTTCCCGGTGCCGCCGGTGGACCACTACGCCGACCTGCGCGACTCGATCGTGCGGCGCCTGGTCGACAGCGGGTTCACCGTGGAGCGCTCGCACCACGAGGTCGGCACCGCCGGCCAGTCCGAGATCAACTACAAGTTCTCGACCCTGCTGCACGCCGCCGACCAGCTCCAGCTCTTCAAGTACATCGTGAAGAACGAGGCGTGGGCGAACGGCAAGACCGCCACCTTCATGCCGAAGCCGCTCTTCGGTGACAACGGCTCGGGCATGCACACCCACCAGAGCCTGTGGCTGAACGGCGAGCCGCTGTTCTACGACGAGACCGGTTACGCCGGCCTGTCCGACACCGCCCGCTGGTACATCGGTGGTCTGCTGCACCACGCGCCGTCGCTGCTGGCGTTCACCAACCCGACGATCAACTCGTACCGCCGCCTGGTGCCGGGCTTCGAGGCGCCGGTGAACCTGGTCTACTCGCAGCGCAACCGCTCCGCCTGCACCCGTATCCCGGTCACCGGCAGCAACCCGAAGGCCAAGCGGGTCGAGTTCCGCGTGCCGGACCCGTCGGCCAACGTCTACCTCGCCTTCTCGGCGATGATGATGGCCGGCCTGGACGGCATCAAGAGCAAGATCGAGCCGCCGGCGCCGATCGACAAGGACCTGTACGACCTCCCGCCGGAGGAGTGGGGCGACGTCAAGCAGGTGCCGGGCTCGCTGTCGGCGGTGCTCGACTCCCTCGAGGCCGACCACGACTACCTGCTCGACGGTGGGGTCTTCACGCCCGACCTGATCTCGACCTGGATCGAGTGGAAGCGCACCAACGAGGTCGACCCGGTGCGTCTGCGCCCGACCCCGCACGAGTTCGCCCTGTACTTCGACTGCTGAGGTCCATCAAGGCGCTGACCTGGGCCAACAGGATTACCCTGATCTTGGGTACAGGTCGGGTACAACCTCACGGACGGCGGTCATGCCCGGCTCACAGCCGGCGTGGCCGCCGTTCCATGTTGACCGAGCGCGCCGTCGATGAGCAGCCAGGTCCGGTCGAGCACGTCCGGCCACTCGTGGACGTAGGTGTCGAGCGTGACGGTGGGCGTGCTGGGGCCAAGCGAAAGCTCGACCGTCTTGACCGATGCGCCGGCAGGCCGACCGCTTCCCGAGCGGTCGGCCACGTCCGGGAGAAGGTCGCTGCATTGACAGGCTCGCCACCCACACCTTGAACAGCAGGCGTGCGGCCCGGCGGACCGGCCGGCGGCGGTCCGGGTCGTCCTCGACTTCGACCGCGTCGCACCCGTCGGCCGGGTGTCGACGCAACGCCACCACTACGACATCAGGTAGCTCGACGGTGCAGGCGCAGCGGACATACACCCCTCGCGCATCAAGGTCGATGTCGTCCACTTCCAGGCCGACGATCCCCTTGTCGCAGGGGCTGGCCGAGATCAGCCGGCCCCGGACCGCCATGGCGAACATCGAGCCGAGGTGCCATGCCATCCAGTCGATCGAGGTGCATGGCCCGGGCCGCCTCGGCTCAGTCCCACTTTTCTTCCCAGGCTGCTCGATACAGATCTGCCATTTCCTCTGGCGTCGGCACACGGGGATTCAACGCCGGCCCACCTGTGAGGAAAGCTTGTTCAGTCATGGTGCCGATCTGTTCGAAGTACCGCTGCTTGTCGAGACCGTAGACCTGCATGGACGGCAGTCCCAGATCCCGGTTGAGCGCCGTTAGCTCGTCTGCGACCAACTGGGAGGCGGTTGCGTCGTCGTGGCCGTCCGCAGCGAGCCCCAGCGCCCTGGCAGCCGTGGCGTATCGTTTCTGCCCGGCGCTGGTTGACCACCGGTGCACGGTCGGCATCACCATCGCGTTCGACACCCCGTGCTGGATGCCGAACAGGCCCCCGAGTGGAGCGGTCATACCGTGCACCAGGGTGACACCAGCGCTGGTGAATGCATAACCTGCCTGGGTTGCGCCCAGCATTACCCGTCGGCGCGCTTCACGATCACTCGGTTCGCTGATGACGGTGCGCAGGTTTGGGCCGATTAGGCTCAACGCGCTCAGTGCCATGGCATCGCTGAAGGGGTTGGCTCCCGTGGAGGTATATGCCTCTAGCGAATGTGCGAGTGCATCAATTCCTGTGGATGCAGTCAGCGAGGCGGGCACATTCAAGGTCAATTCGTAGTCGATGACCGCAGCACTCGGTACACAGCTCTGCCCGAGGTACACGAGTTTCTCGCCTGTAGCAGTATCCTTCAGAATGCAGGCATTGCTGACTTCGGACCCGGAGCCGGCGGTGGTGGGGACGCAAACTATCGGCACAGCGACCCTGTCCGCCGGAGTGTGCGGCACCACCCAGCGCCGGTAGTCCTTTCCAAATGTCTCAGTGATGGCCAGCGCTTTGGCGGAATCCATTGCACTGCCGCCACCGAAGGCGATCAGGCCGTCGTAGTCGTCGCTCTCGAATTTTTCGCGGAGTGTGTCAATCGAGCCCGTGGTCGGCTCGGGGAGGGTTTCGCGGAACAGGCCGTACTCCACACCCGCCTCAACCAGCGGCTGAGTTACCTTCTTAATCAGGGGGCTGTCAGCGAGGAACTTGTCTGTGACAATGAGCGGCCGGCTGACGCCGAACGACCGGCATATCTCGGCTAGTCGCTCGAGTCCGTCGGCACCAAATTCCACAAGTGCGGGAGAACGGAAAGTTGTGAACATATCGCCTACCCCCCTGTTGGGCGCTCCTTCGCGATGGCCAGGTCTCGCTGCATCTCGCCTCAGCGAGGCATTGGTGAGGCCAGCATCGATCATCGCGAGAGAACTGGAACTGAAGTTCCTCAACTCGTGAACAGTGCACCGTCAGCGAACCTTTGCGGGCACACGCTCCCGCTTCGAGAGAGACTGCTGACAAACGAAGCCGCGATCTGGCAGTTCCCGCTGAGCGGCAGGCTTAACCAGGTGGCGAAGGTGCGGGTGCTCGGTGCGCCAGCAGACAGCGGCCGTCCACGTGACGTGGGATCGCCGGCCGCGGTTACGGATCGCATCTTCATCACCCTCAACTCGAATGATTGAAGCTTGAACCATATGTGGCGTAATGGCGCTCGGGTTCTGTTTCACGAGTGGAGTGCCAACCGCCACCTGGCATCGTCAAGCGCGGCTGAGCAGGGCGCACCCTCTCGGGGCTACAGCTAATCCCGGAGCTGGGCGACGGCGTCGGTGGCGGGGGCGGCAGCGAGCGCGAGAGTCATGGCCAGGCTTGCGGCGGCCGCCCGGATGTGGCCGATCGTGGTCATGGAAGGGGCCTCGGTCAGGCCGCATGGGTGAGGACGGCCTTGGCGGTGCTGCCTGTCTTCACGTCGGCGACGGCGGTGTTGATGTCGGCCAGCGGGTAGGTGCTGATCATGCGGTCGAAGGGGAAGCGGCCCTGGCGGTGCAGGCCGAGCAGACGGGGGATGAGGACACCAGGGGCCTGGTGTCCCATGACCGAGCCGGTGATGGTGCGGCCCTTGAGCAGTTCGAAGACGTTGGCGTGCAAGGTGGCGTCCAGGGCGGCGACACCGAGGATGGCCGCGGAGCCCAGGGGGGCGAGGGCGGCGATGGCGGTGTTCATCACCGCGACGACGCCCGTCGACTCGACGCTGTAGTCGACCCCGCGGCCTCCGGTCAGGGCGGTGATGGCCTCGGTGGTGTCGGCGGTTACCGCGTCCACCAGGTCGGTGGCACCCAGCTCCTTGGCCAGGGCGAGGCGTTCGGGCTTGGTGTCCACGGCGATGACACGCGTGGCGCCGCAGGCGGCGGCCGCCATCAGCGCGGAGAGTCCGACCGATCCCACGCCGAAGACGGCGACAGTGCTGCCTGCCTGGACCCGGAGGGAGTTGAAGACCGCTCCGGCGCCGGTGACGATGCCGCAACCGAGAGGGGCCAGTGTCGCCAGCGGCACCTCGTCGTCCACCTTGATCAGGCCGCGCGGGTGGGCGAGGCCGTGGCTGGCGAAGGAGGACTGGCCGAAGAAGTGGTCATGAACCGGCCCGGCACTGTCCGTGAGTCCGACCGAGCCGTCCGCGCGTTGGGACTCGAAGTTCAGCGGGACGTGTCGCTCGCAGTAGGCGGGCTGCCCGGCCAGGCAGTTGCGGCAGGTGCCGTCGGAGTCGAGGCTGAGCACGACCCGGTCACCGGGCCGGAAGCCGGTGACCCCGGAGCCGACGGCCTCCACGACACCGGCACCCTCATGGCCGAGGACGACCGGGTGCGGGGTGGGCAGACGACCTGCGGCGGCTTCCAGGTCGGTGTGGCACAGGCCGGCCGCGGTGTAGCGGACGAGGACCTCATCCGGACGCGGGTCCTCAAGTTCCAGCCGCTCGATCGAGAAGCCGTGCTGTCCGGTGCGGGCCACTGCTGCGGTGACGGTCGTGGGCATGGTCTTCTCGCCTTCTGCTCAATGGGTTCGCGGTTGTGCAGGTGCCGGTGTCGTACGGGGCTGGCTGCCTGGACGGCACCGGATCGCGCAGGAGCTGTGCCCGGTCAGCCGGCGCTGCGGCCGAGAATCAGGTCCGCGGCCTTCTCGCCGATCATGATGCTGGGGGCAGTGGTGTTGCCGCTGGTCTCGTGCGGCATGACCGAAGCGTCGGCGACACGCAGCCCCGTATCCCGTGCACCCGCAACTCGGGGTCGATCAGAGGCTCTCCTCTTGCTGCTCATTGTCGCCCACCTCGTTGTACCGATGTGGCGAGTTGCCTGGGGACGCGGCTGTACGGATCAGTCACGATGACTGGTGTACGGGGTAAGGCCAGGAAGCCTGTCCAGCAAGGCTGGTAGACCTCGTGGTGCCTGGCGAGGTGATCTGCTCGGCTGATCTCTGCGGAGGGTCGGGGTTCGGGGCGGAGCCCTCGGGCCTACTCGCCCCGGACCCTCGGCGACTCTGGGATGCCCCGGCCGCGACCGGCGTCCCATCGCGCACCGAAGGCCACCAGACCACGCGGGGCCGGCCCGGCCGCTTCGTTGTCCGCCACCGTCGAGGCCCCCGCAATACCTTCGTGTCCGATATATTGCCGGAGTGGACACGCCACTGCGCGAACCGACGTTCCTCATCCTGACCGCGCTCGCCCGCGAGCCGATGCACGGCTACGCGATCATCGGCGAGGTCGCCGCCCTCTCCGACGGGCGGCTCTCCCTGCGCCCCGGCACCCTCTACGGCGCCCTGGACCGGCTCACCGACGCGCACCTCGTCGAGGTCGACCGGGAGGAGACCGTCGACGGCCGGCTGCGCCGCTACTACCGTCTCTCCACCGCCGGTGAGGCCACCCTCGCCGCCGAGACCGAGCGACTGCGCCGCAACGTCGAGGCGGCCACCGCCCGGCTCGGCGCCCGGTCCCGCGCCACCCGGCCGGTGGCACCGCGTACCGCAGGAGGGCTGGCATGAGTGACCTGGAGCGCCGCTACCGGCGGCTGCTGCGCGCGTACCCGGCGGACTACCGCCGCGAGCGCGGCGACGAGATCGTCGGGACGTACCTCGACCTGGCCGGACCGGGACGGCGCCGGCCCTCACCCGCGGACGCCGCGGACCTCGTGCGCGGCGGCCTGCGCCAGCGGCTGCGGGCCGCCGGCGCGGCGGACCTGACCCCGGGTGTACGCCTCGCGGCGGCGCTCGCCTTCCTGACCGCGGTCCCGCTGGCCGCCGCGTGGCTGGTGCTGGAGCAGCACCCGCCACCCGCGGTCTGGGGCGTGCCGCACGTCGGCCCGTTCGTCTCCCTCGGCGTCGGCGTGTGGCCGCTGTGGCTGCTCGCGGTGCTGCCCCTGGCCGTCGGGTCGCTCCGCTGGACGCGACGCCTGCTCGGCCTCGCCCTGCTGGCGACCGTCGCCGTGGTTCCGGCGGCGGCCCTGACCGGGCTGCCCCGGCCTCCGCTGTTCGTGCTCCTGCCCCAGGTCGCGCTGGGGCTGGTCGCGCTGGCACTGCCGGACCGGCTGCCCACGGCGGCCCGGCTGCTGCCGCTGGTGGCGGTGGGGTGCGCCGCCGTCGCCGCGCCGAACCTGCTGCCCCGGGCGGAGGACTTCTATGTGAGCTACTACGGCTGGACGGCCAGCCAGATCCTGCCCGGCGCGGCGGTGGCCCTGCTAGTGATCGTCCTGCTGGTCGGCGTCGGCCTGGCGCTGCGGGGCGATTCGCGGGCCGGATGGGCCGGTCTCGTCCTGGCCACGCCGCTCGGCCTTATGTCGCTGCACGTGCTCGCCGGGGCGCTGGACGGTGCCGTGCGCGGCGCACCGACGCCCGGCTGGTCCGCCCTGGCCGGCACCGCGGTGACGCTGACCGTCGTCGGTCCCGCGCTGCTGCCCATGATGATCGTCCTGCGCCGGCGGGCGACCGCGCGGTCGAGCGCCCCGACCGTCGAGCGCTGCCCGACCTGCGGGACGGCCCGCTGACGCCCCACCGGCCGCCGCCCCACCTGTGAGGCGGTTCGACAGCGGCTCAGTCCACGTCGATGGTCGCTCGGCGCAGGCGGGGCAGGCCCCACACCGCCACGGCGACGACCAGGACCGCCATCACCACCGCGCCCGGGGCCTTGGTCAGCCGGGCCAGGTTCGTGCCGTCGGGCAGGGTGAGGAACATCGCCACCGCGCACGGCGGCACGAACCAGAGGGTGCGCCGGCCGGCGACGGCGAGCAGGGCCAGCGGCCACGTCGCGTACCAGGGGTGGAAGACCGGGGCCAGCACGACCGTGGCGGCCAGCGCCAGCCCGGCGCCGAGCAGGGCCACCCGGGGGCGGGCCGCCTCCAGACGGGTCACCCGCTGCCGGACGTCGTTGAGCCCGCGCAGTGCGGCCCAGGCGCGCCACCACAGCAGCACCAGCAGCGCGGCGAGCAGCACGAGCGCCAACGCGCGGGCCACCGGCACCGCCGCGGGATTCCACCCGACCAGTTCGCCGAGGTAGTCGACGACCATGCCGACGGCGGTCGGCGGCGACGTCCACTGCTGGGCGTCGCCGCTGCGGTGCAGACCGGTGACCCAACCCGGCCCCAGGCCGGAGAGCAGGGAGGCGCCGAGGAGGGCGACCAGCACCCCGCCGGCCAGCCAGCCGCCGTCGCGCAGCAACGCGCGGACGGTGTAGCGGCCCAGCACGGCGGCCAGCGCCGCGAACGGCAGCACCACCACGGCGGTGGCCTTCACCGCCACGGCCAGCCCGAGCAGCACCCCGGCCACCACGAGCGCGCGGGGCCTGCCGGGGAGACGAACCAACACCAGCAGACCGAGCAGCAGCAGGCCGAGCATCACCGCGTCGTTGTGCGCGCCGGCCACCAGGTGCACGCCGACCAGTGGGCAGGCCAGCGCCAGCCAGGCCGCCCGGCGGGTCGGTACGCCGGCCGCGCGGGCCAACCCGGGCAGGCAGAGCGCGGACAGCAGCACCCCGGTGAGCGCGACCAGCCGCAGCAGCACGACCGTGGCGGTCAGGCCACCGCCGACCGTCGCCGCGAGCGCCGCGAGCACCACGAACACCGGCCCGTACGGTGCCGGCGTGTCCCGCCACATCGGCGCCACGTCGTCCACCCACGGACACCCCGCCCCGGCCACCCCGACCGCGTACGGGTCCACGCCCTGCGCGTACGCCCAGCCCTGGCACGCGTACGAGTAGACGTCCCGGCTGCCCAGCGGCGGGGCGACCAGCAGCGGCACCAGCCACAGCCCGGCGGTCACGTACGCCCAGCGGGTCGACGGCGCGCCGCGGCGCAGCGCCCACCAGGCCCCGGTCAGCAGCAGCGTGCCAGCCAGCCACAGCGCCACGGTCAGCGGGCCGTCGTCGGAGTTCCACACCTTGGTCGCCGTGGCGCCGGGCAGCGCGCCGCCGACGTACCCCCCGACGGTGAGCAGCACCGCGCCGGCCAGCCCGGCCCAGCGGGCACGACCGGCGGTCCGGGGTGGTGTCTCCGGTGCGCCCGCGCGCGTCACCGGCGTATCGAGTCGGATCACCCGTCTCCCGCTTCGACGGTGGCCGGCCGGCGGCCGACCCGGGCCGACCGTACCAAGCGGACCGTCACCACGATGACCACCAGCGTCATCATCGGCGCGCCGGCGGTCTTCGAGTACCGGGCCAGGCCCGTTCCGTCCGGCAGCAGCAGGAACGAGGAGAGCAGCGTGACCACCGCGAACCAGCCGGTGCGCCGCGCGGTGGCCGCGAGCACGGCGAGCGGCCACATCCAGTACCAGGGGTGAAACAGCGGGGCCAGCGCCACCGTGGCGGTCAGCGCCAGGGCCGCGTGCCACAGCGGCTCACGGGTCCGCGCCCGCCACCAGAGCCACACCAGCACCAGGGCGAGCACCCCCATGCCGATGCCCCGGGTGACCGGGAGGGCGTCCACGTGCCAGCCGAACGGCAGCGCCAGGTACCCGACGGTCTGCCCGACCGCGGTCGGCGGTGACGTCCACGCGATCACGTCGCCGCCCCGGGCGAGGCCACTGATCCAGCCGAAGTCCAGCCCCGCGCCGAAGGTCGTACCGGCCACGGCCGCGAGCGCGCCGCCGGCCACCCACCCGCCGTCACGCACCAGCGCCCGCACCGAGTACGCCCCGACGATCGCGGCGAGGGCCGCGAACGGCACCACCACCAGCGCGGTCGCCTTGAGCGCCCCGGCCAGGCCGAGGACCACACCGGCGGCCACCAGCGGACCCGGGCGGCCCGGGCGGGACGCCACCAGGGCCAGCCCGGCCACCAGCAGCCCGACCATCAGCGCGTCGTTGTGCGCGCCGGAGACCAGGTGCACCCCGACCAGCGGGGAGCCCAGCGCCAGCCAGAGCGCCCGCCCGGCGGGTACGCCGCAGCGGCGGGCCAGCACCGGCAGGCAGGCCGCCGCCAGCCCCAGCCCGGCCAGGGCGAACAGCCGGAACAGCACGATGCTGCCGACCAGCGACCCGGTGACCTTCACCACCGCGCCGGCGAGAAGCACGAAGAGCGGCCCGTACGGCGCCGGGGTGTCCCGCCAGATCGGCGACACCGTCTCCAGCCACGGGCAGGGCAGCGTCGACACCCCCTGCTCGTACGGGCTGAACCCGGCGGCGTAGGTGGCGCCCTGGCACGCGTACGCGTAGACGTCCCGGCTGCCCAGCGGCGGCGCGACCAGCAGCGGGACCAGCCAGAGCCCGACGGTGACCAGCGCCCAGCGCGCGGACGGCACCCGGTCGCGCAGCGTCCACCACGCGTAGCTCATCAGGCCGAGGCCGACGAACCAGATCGCGATCAGCAGCGGCCCGTTCGGGCCCAGCCAGATGCTCAGCGGGTTCACCTTGTGGGGCGACGAGGGCAGAGCGCCACCGACGAAGGCCGCGACGGCGAGGAGGGTCGATCCGGCCAGGCCGGTCCAGCGCGCGAGGTGGAGAGGCACGGGAGGACATGCTGCCAGTACGGTGGTCGCGGTACGGAGGTGGGCATGCGGCACGGTCGGGTGGTGGCGGTGGCCGCGGGTTTCGCCGCGGTGCTGGGAGCGGCGTACCTGATGCTCCCCCCGACGGGCTCGGACCTCGCCGCCCAGGTCGCCCGGGCCGACTTCTTCGCCGCCCACGGCCCCGCTCCGGTGGACCTGCGCTGGTACGGCGGAGTGCAGCAGTTCGGCTACAGCCTGCTGTCCCAGCCGTTGATGGCGGCGCTCGGTGTGCGGGTCGTCGGGGCGCTGGCACTGGTGGCGGCGGCCACCGCGTTCACCGCCCTGCTGGTACGTACGCGGGTGCCCCGCCCGCTGCTCGGCGGCCTCGTCGGGGTGGTCACGATCGCCGGCAACCTGGTCTCCGGCCGCGTCACGTACGGCCTCGGGGTGGCCTTCGGGCTGGCCGCCCTCCTCGCGCTCACCCTGCCCTCCCGGGTGGCGACGGGCGGCCGGCGCCGGCCGCCGGCCCGGCTGGTGCTGGCGGCACTCGGCGCCCTGCTCGCCTCGGCCACCAGCCCCGTCGCCGGGCTCTTCGTCGGGCTGGCCGGCGCGGCCCTGCTGCTGTCCCGCCGGTACGCCGACGGCCTGACCCTCGGTGTCGCGGCGGCGCTGCCGCTCGGCGTCACCGCGCTGCTGTTCGGCGACGGTGGGTGGATGAACATCAGCCGCACCGACACGTTGCGCGCGGTGGTGGCCAGCCTGCTGGTGGCGGCGCTGGTGGCGTACCGGCCGGTGCGGGTGGGTGCGCTGCTGTCGGCCGGTGGGGTGCTGGCGGCGGCGTTGGTGCACACCCCGGTCGGCCTGAACGCGACCCGCCTGGCGGTGATGTTCACGTTGCCGCTGCTCGCCGCCGCCGCCCGCCTGCCGGCCGGCGCTGCTCGCCCGCCGGCCGGCGCTGCTCGCCCGCCGGCCGGCGCCGGCGCGGCGTTAAGAAGGGGCCCTTCCTCTACCTCAGGCGTTAAGCGGGGGCCCTTCCTTGCGCTTGGCGCGTTGCTGGTGGGGGTCGCGTGGTGGTTGCCGCCGGTGCCGCCGGCGGACCTGCGCAGCGTCGGCGACCCGACCAACCGACCGGCCTACTTCGCGCCGCTGCGGGACTTCCTCGCCGGGCAGCGGCTCACCGGCCGGGTGGAGGTCACGCCGACGCGGAACTACACCGAGGCCGCCGCGCTGGGCGAGGTGCCGCTGGCGCGGGGCTGGCTGCGGCAGGCCGACATCGACCGGAACCCGCTGTTCTTCACCACCGTTCCGGGGGCGGCCGGTACGGGTGTCCCGCTGACCGCCGACACGTACCGGACGTGGCTGGCCGACAACGCGGTGCAGTTCGTCGCGGTGCCGGACGCCCCGCTGTCGTGGGTGGGCCGGGCCGAGGCGGAGCTGGTCCGCGGCGGTCTGCCGTACCTGACGCCGGTCTGGTCCGACCCGCGCTGGCAGGTGTGGGCGGTGACCGACCCGACGCCGGTCGTCGGCGCTCCCGGCGAGCTGGTCCGGTCGGACGGGGCGTCGGTGACCTTCCGCGCGCCGCGGGCCGGCACGGTGCCGGTCCGGGTACGGCACAGCCGGTGGCTGCGCGCGTCCGGCGGGGCGACGGTCGCCGCCGACGGCGCCTGGACGACGGTCACCGTGCCGGGCCCCGGGGAGTACCGCCTCGACAGCTGATGTTGCCACTTCGGCAACGTCGCTTGCCGGTGGTCCTACGGGCCCGCCACCGTGGTCGACGGGCCGACCGGCCGCCGAGCACCGCAGGAGGAACCGTGCACCACAGCGACGACACCACCGAGACCGCCCGGTTCTGGGACGACCTCTACGGACAGCGCGAACGGGTCTGGAGCGGGCGGGCCAACCCGCACCTGGTCGACGTCGTCGGTCCGCTGCCCGCCGGCACCGCCCTGGACCTCGGCTGCGGCGAGGGCGGCGACGCGATCTGGCTGGCCGGGCGGGGCTGGCAGGTCACCGCCGTGGACGTCTCGGCCGTCGCCCTCGACCGGGCCCGGGCCGTCGCGGCGGACGCGGGGGTGGACTCGCGCATCGAGTTCCACCGGCACGACCTCAGCCGCGGCTTCCCGACCGGCACGTACGACCTGGTGTCGGCACAGTTCCTCCAGTCGCCGCTGGACTTCCCGCGCCTGGACGTGCTCCGCGCGGCGGCGCGGGCGGTGGCACCCGGGGGCCGGCTCCTCGTGGTCGAGCACGGCGCGCTGCCGCCCTGGGCCAACGCGGAACACCACCGCGACGCCCGCTTCTTCACCCCGCAGGAGACCCTCGACGGCCTGGACCTGGAGCCCGGCGAGTGGGAGACCGAGCGACTCGAGACGCCGCGCCGGACCGCCACCGGCCCGGACGGCCAGACCGGCGAACTGGTCGACCACCTGGTGCTGGTCCGGCGCCGGTAGCCCCGGCCGCGCGGCTCCGCGTCGGCGGCGGTCAGCCCTCCAGCACCCGTTCCGTCGCCGCCCGGGAGCGGCGGCCGGTCCGCAGGTACTCGTCGAGGAACTCCCCGGGGTCGTCCCGTCCGAGGAGCCGGACCACGCCGGCCAGTTCCACGCCGTGCCGGGGCAACTGGTCGCCGGCCCGGCCGCGGACCAGCATCAGCGCGTTGCGGACCTGCGCGGCCAGCGTCCAGCCGGCCGCCATCTCCACGGCGTCCGCCGGGTCGACCAGGCCCGCGTCCCGGGCGGCGGTGAGGGCGTCGAGGGTACGCGTGCCGCGCAGCTCCGGGTATGCGCCGGCATGCCGGAGCTGGAGCATCTGGACCGCCCACTCGACGTCGGCCAGGCCGCCCCGCCCGAGCTTGGTGTGGGTGGCCGGGTCCGCGCCGCGGGGCAGCCGCTCGGTCTCCACCCGCGCCTTGATCCGCCGGATCTCGACCACCTGCTCGCGGGTCAGCCCGTCGGCCGGGTACCGGACCGGGTCGACCAGCGCCACGAACTCCGCACCGAGGTCGGCGTCACCGCACACGAACCGCGCCCGCAGCAGCGCCTGCGCCTCCCACACGCGGGACCAGCGGGCGTAGTACTGGGCGTACGCGGCGAGGCTGCGCACCAGTGGGCCCTGCCGACCCTCCGGCCGCAGGTCGGCGTCAACGCCCAGCGGCGGGTCGGGGGCCGGCATGCCGAGCAACCGGCGCAGCTCCTCGGCGATGCCCCGGGCGGTGGCGCTGGCCGCGCTCTCCTGGGCACCCTCCGGCGGGTCGTACACGAAGAGCACGTCGGCGTCGGACAGGTAGTTCGACTCGTACCCGCCGAGGCGGCCCATGCCGATGACGGCGAACCGCAGGCCGGGCATCGCCGGCTGCGTCGCCCGGGCGGCCCGGAGGGCGGCGGCCAGGGTGGCGTCGGTGACGTCGGCCAGGGCGACGCCCACCGCGGTCACGTCGGCGAGGCCGAGGGCGGCCCGCCCGTCGGCCCGGGGCAGCGACGGTGCCAGCGAACCGGCGCGGCTGAGCAGGTCGGCGCAGGCGAGCCGGACCAGCTCCCGGCGGCGCAGCGCGCGAACGGCCCGGGTCGCCTCGACCGGGTCGGCGTGCCGGGCCGCCGCCGCGGCGAAGCCCTCGCAGAGCACCTCCCGGGGACGGGGCGTCAGCTCGGTCTCCTCGGCCAGCAGGCGCAGCGCCTCGGGCTCCCGGGCCAGCAGGTCGGCGGCGTACCGGGAGGAGGAGAGCACCCGGGCCAGCCGGCGGGCGACCGGGCCCTCGTCGCGCAGTAGGCGCAGGTACCAGGGGGTGCTGCCCAGCTTGTCGGAGACCTGGCGGTAGTTGAGCAGCCCCCGGTCCGGCTCCGGCGCGTCGGCGAACTCGCTGAGCAGCACCGGCAGCAGCGTGCGCTGGATCGCCGCGGTGCGGCTCACCCCGCCGGTGAGGGCCTGGAGGTGCCGCAGCGCCCCGACCGGGTCGGCGAAGCCGAGGATCTCCAGCCGGTGCCGTGCCGCCTCGGGGGTCAGCCGCAGCCCGTCGGCGGGTACCCGGGCCACCGACTCCAGCAGCGGCCGGTAGAGGAGCTTGGCGTGCAGCCGGCGTACCTCGGTGGCGTGGGTGACCCACTCGGCGCGGAACGCCTCGACGGCGCTGCGCCCCGGCGAGGCCGTGTAACCGAGCGCGCCGGCCAGCCACCGCAGCGCGGTCGGCTCGGTGGGCACCGTGTGGGTGCGGCGCAGGCCCTGGAGCTGGAGGCGGTGCTCGACGCCGCGCAGGAAGCGGTAGCCGCGCAGGAGCGCCTCACCGTCGGCCCGACCGACGTAGCCGCCGGCGACCAGCGCGCGCAGCGCCGGGATGGTGCCGGGCACCCGCAGCGACTCGTCGCCCCGGCCGTGCACGAGTTGCAGCAGTTGCACCGCGAACTCGATGTCGCGCAGGCCGCCGGAGCCGCGCTTGATCTCCCGTTCCTGCTCCTTCGGCGGGATGTTGTCGATGATCTTGCGCCGCATCGCGCGGACGTCCTCGACCGCCTCGGGACGCTCGGCGGCCCGCCAGACCAGGGGGGCGAGCTGGTCGATCCACTCCTGGCCCAGGTCCAGGTCACCGGCGGCCGGCCGGGCCTTGAGCAGCGCCTGGAACTCCCAGGTGCGGGCCCAGCGCCGGTAGTAGGCCAGGTGGCTGGCGAGCGTCCGTACCAGCGGGCCCCGGTTGCCCTCCGGGCGCAGCGCGGCGTCGACCGGCCAGGCGACCAACCCGCAGATGTGGATCAGCCGGGTCGCGACGGTGGTGGCCGCCGCGAGGTCCTCGTCGGACGCGCCGACGAAGATGACGTCGACGTCGGAGACGTAGTTCAGCTCGTCCCCGCCGCACTTGCCCATCGCCACCACCGCCAGGCGCGGCCGGGGCGTGCCCTCGGGCAGCTCGTCGAGGGCGATGTCGTACGCCGCCGCCAGGGTGGCGTCGGCCAGCGCGGACAGCGCCGCCATGATCTGCTCCAGACCCCGGCCGCCGGTCAGGTCGGCCGCCGCGATCCGCAGCAGCGCCAGCCGGTACGCCCGCCGCAGCACCGCCACCGCCGGGCCCTCGCCGGACAGGTCGAGCCGCCCGTCGGCGGCCGGCGCCAGCCCGTCCGACGCGGTCCGCAGCGCCGGCCACTGGTCCGGGTTGGCCACCAGGTGGTCGCCGAGCGCCGACGACGCGCCGAGCACCGCGAGCAGCCGGCGGCGCAGCCCGGGGTCGTCGTGCAGGGCTTCCAGCAGCGCCCGGCCACCGTTCGCGTCGGCCCGGCGTTCCGCCTCGACGATCCGGTGCAGCTGGCGCAGCGCCAGGTCGGGGTCGGCGGCCCGGGACAGCGAGGACAGCAGCTCCCCGGCCCGCTCGTCGGTGGGCTCCTGTTCGTCCGGCCGCCAGAGGCCCAGCCCGTCCGGGCCGAGCAGGTCGGCCGCGCGGGAACCGCCGTCGCCGTCCGCGCCGCCGAAGCCGTACCGGGCGAGCCTGCCGGGCGCCCTGGTCGGTCGGCTCATCAGTGCCCGAGCAGGGGCAGGCTGCGGCGGGTGGCGTCGTCGTCCAGCTCGCCGAGGGCCAGCGCGGCGAACCGGGCGGCGAACGGCTGCCAGACCTCCTCGACGTCGACCATGACCGCGTCGCAGGCGGCCACCACCAGCTCCGGGTCGTAGCCCAGCTCGGCCAGCAGCTCGGAGCCGCTGGCCCAGTCGGCGATCATCGCGGTGTCGCACTCGATGTGGAACTGGAGGCCCCACGCGCGGTCGCCGAGGCGGAAGGCCTGGTGCGGGTAGCGGGTCGAGGCGGCCAGCAGGGTGGCACCGGCGGGCAGCTCGGTGATCTCGTCGGAGTGCCACTGGAGCACGTCCGGTATCAGCGGTACGTAGCGGAACAGCGGGTCCCGCTCGGCGGCGTCGCGCCGGCCCACCACGCCGGGGCCCACCTCGGGCCCGGACGGGCTGCGCTCGACGGTCCCCGCGTGCGCGGTGGCCAGCAGCTGCGCACCGAGGCAGATCGCGAGGGTGGGGACCCGGTGCCGGACGGCCTTGCGGAGCAGCCCCTCCAGAGCCGGGAACCAGGGCGCGTCGGGCGACCCGTCGGCCCGCGGGTACGCCTGCTGGTCCCCACCGAGCACCACCAGCGCCGACCAGCCCTCCAGGTCGGCGGGCAGCTCGTCCCCGGCGTGCGGACGCACCACCCACAGGTCCAGGCCGGCCTCGGTCAGCCACTCCCCCAGCCGGCGCAGGTCGTCGGTCGGGTCGTTCTCGATCACCAACGCGGTTGCCACGACGTCGAGGCTATCGCCTACCCGCGTACCGGGGCTGACTAGGCTCGTCGGCTGTGATCACCGACGAGGTCCTCCGCCCGCCAGCGCTGCGCCCCGGCGACACGGTGATGCTGGTGTCGCCGTCCGGGCCGACCAACCCGGAGCGGGTGGCCCGGGGCGTGGAGCTGCTGACCGGCTGGGGCCTGCGGCCGGCGCCCGCCCCGCACGCGTACGCCCGCCAGGGCTACCTGGCCGGCGCGGACGAGCTGCGCGCTGCCGACCTCAACGCCGCCTTCGCCGACCCGGACGTACGCGGGGTGATCTGCACCCGGGGCGGCTACGGGGCGCAGCGGGTGGTGGACGCGATCGACATGTCGGCCGTCCGGCGGGACCCGAAGGTGGTGGCCGGCTTCTCGGACATCACCGCCCTCCAGTTCGCGCTGTGGCGGGGTGCTCGGCTCGCCACCGTGCACGGACCGGGTGCCGCCTGGCGGGACGAGCGGACCCCACTGGACTCGGCGGAGTCGCTGCACCGCGTCCTGACCGTCGCCGAGCCGGTGACCGTCGCCGCCGTGGCCGGGCAGGAGACCTCGGCCGTACGCGTGCCGGGGCGGGCGGAGGGCCGGCTCCTCGGCGGCAACCTGTGCCTGGTGGTGGCCTCGCTGGGCACCCCGGACATGCCCGACCTCACCGGGGCGGTGCTGCTCGTCGAGGACGTGCAGGAGCCGCCGTACAAGGTGGACCGGATGCTCACCCAGCTGCGCCGGGCCGGTGTGCTGGACGGACTGGCCGGGGTGGCGGTCGGCCAGTTCACCGGCTGCGCCGACGGCTGGGCGGTGGACGTGGCCGACGTGCTCACCGACCGGCTGGGCGACCTGGGCGTACCGGTGCTGGGCGGGCTGCCGATCGGCCACGGCCCCGGCCAGCTCACCGTGCCGGTGGGCACCGGGGCCGTCCTGGACGCCGACGCCGGCACCCTCACGGTCTCCCCCGCCGTCCGCTGACCGCCCGCACCGGGCCGCGCTGGGCGGCGACGTTGTTTAGGGCTAAACTCATCGGCGTGACGGACGACCGGAGGACCCCGTCGAGCGGCGAGGTCTACGCCGCGCTGGTGCGCGTGGCGCACTGCGTCGCCCAGGAGGGCGCCCAGGAGCTGCGCGCGTACGGGCTCACCCCGGCGCAGTACCAGGTGCTGGTCGCCGCACACCAGCGGGCGGGGGTGACCCAGCAGGCACTCGTCGAGCGGCTGGGGGTCACCAAGGGCGCGGTCAGCCAACTGGTCGCCCGCCTGGACGACGCCGGTCTGCTACGGCGGGTCCCGGTCGGCGCGAGCAACGAGTTGACCCTCACCGAGCAGGGGCGCGCGCTGGTGACGCGTCTCATCCCGGCGCACCGGGCCTTCCTCGATCGCCGCTTCGCCGGCCTCGCCCCCCACGAGCGCGCCACGCTCCTCGACCTGCTGCACCGACTGACGCCCGGCTGCTGAGACCCCCGTCCGACCCGCGTGACCACACAACCCTTTGTTTAGCCCTAAACATCAGGAGGAGCCATGTCCACCCCCTCACCCCGCGTCGCCGTCGTCGTCGGCGGTACCCGCGGCATCGGCCGGGAGATCGCCCGGCACCTCGTCACCGAGGGCCACCGGGTGACGATCGTCGGCCGCACGGCGGACACCGGCACGGCCACCGCCGCCGAGATCGGCGCCACCTTCCTGCGGGCCGACGTCTCCGAACTGGCGCAGGTGCGCCGGCTCGCCGGCGAACTCACCTCCCGGCACGACGCCATCCACCACCTCGTCCAGGCCGCCGACGTCATCAAGGCCACCCGGGTCGACACCACCGACGGCTTCGAGGTCGGCTTCGCGACCAACTACCTGTCCCGCTTCCTGCTGGTCGATCTGCTGCTCGACCGGCTGCGGGCGGGCGACGCGCACATCCTGCACGTCGCGGCCGCCGGAGCCGCCGGAAGGCTGCGGCTGGCCGACGTGCCGCCGGGGCCGCGCACCGGGGCCTTCCGGGCGCACGGCGTCGGCCAGGGAGCCAACGACGTGTACGGGGTGGAACTCGCCGCCCGCCTCGCCGGCACGGGCGTCACCGTCCACGTCGCCAACCCGGGCGCGGTGGAGACGGGCATCCGGGACGAGGTGGCCCGGACACCGCTGGGCCGGCTGCTCAACCCGCTGTTCGCGCGGTTGATGACCGTACGCCAGCCGGCCGAGGTCGCCCGGACCCTGCTCGACACCGCCCGCCGGCACCCCGACGCGGTGCTGATCGGCATGAAGGGACCGGTCCCGCTCCCCCGCCGCGCCCGCGACGAGGCTCTCCGACGCACCCTGTGGACCCGCACCGCCCACCTGACCACCCCCCACCCCCAGGGTTGATCAAGAAGTTTGCGTCAGCAGAGGGCACGCCCATGACGCAAACTTCTTGATCAACGAGAGCGGGGGGCCGGGGCCGGGGGGTTAGGGGGTCAGGTGGGCCAGGGCGCCGGTTTCCAGGGCTGCCCAGACGGTGTCGTCGGGGGTCACCGTGATGCCGTGCGGCTCGCTGGACGGGGTGGGCAGGTCGTACGCGACGATGACCCCCGAGCCGTCGACGTGGCCGATCCGGTTGCCGGCCCACTCGGTGAACCAGCACCCGCCGGCCGGGTCGGCGACGATGGCGTGCGGCCGGGCCGTCCGGTCCGGCAGCGGGTACTCGTCGATCCGGCCGTCCGGGGTGATCCGCCCGACCTGACCGGCGCCGATCTCCACGAACCACACCGCGCCGTCGACCCCGGCGGTGACGCCGACCGGCGCGGCGTCCGGCGTCGGCAATGGATGCACGACCACCCGTCCGTCGTCCGGGTCGATCCGGCCGAGCGCGTTCGCGCGGTTGAGCGTGAACCACACGCCGCCGTCCGGACCGGCCGTGACCATGGACGGCATCCCCGCCTCCACCGGCACGGGGAACCACGTCACCGTCCCGTCGGTGGTGACCCGACCGATCGTGTCCGAGGTCATCCCCGCGTACCAGAGGGCACCGTCCGGACCAGCGGCGATGCCGCCGGGGCCGGTCCCCTCCGGGAGCACGACGGCGCTCTGCTCTCCGCCCGGGGTGATCCGGCCGATCCGGTCGTCGCCGGACCGCGTGTACCACAGGGCCCCGTCCGGGCCCGGCGTGATGATCAGTGGCCGGCTGCCGTCCCCCACCGGCCAGGTGCGCCGCTCGCCGTCCGCCCCGACCCGGGCGATCGCGCCGGCGTGCACCAGCGTCAGCCACAGCGCGCCGTCGGGGCCGGCCGTGACGCCGTACGGGCCGGCGTCCGCGTCGCTCACCGAGATCTCCCGGATGGTCCGTTCCGTCACGGCCGGCCGCCTTCCGTCGAAGTCCACCCGACGCCGCCGGGTCCGTCGAGCGACCACCCTCGACGGCCGGACGTCCCGACGCAACCGGTTTCGTGAAAGGAAGGGCCCCCGCTTAACGCCTGGCGTTGTACCGGGGGCCCTTCTTAACGCCCGCTCCCCCGCGCACGGAGCGAGGCTTCCGCCGCGGAGCGGGGCCCGCTCAGGCGTCGGCCGACGGTGACGCGAAGACGCCGAACCGGTTGCCGGCCGGGTCGGCGAGGTGCGTCAGGGTCAGCCCGCCCGGGGTGGTGGTCACCGGTGCCAGCACCTTTCCGCCGGCCGCCTCGACCTGCCGGCAGGTCTCTGCCACGTCGGCGACCTGGACGTAGAAGACCGCGTAGTTCGGCCCCACCCCGCCGGTCGCCCGCACTCCACCCTGGATCGATCCCTCCGGGCTCGACTCCACCGACCGGTACGGCGCCTCCGGGGTGCCCTCGTCGACGAAAGCCCAGCCGAAGACGTCGGCGTAGAACCGCTCGGTCTCCACCGGCCGGTCCGTGCCGACCTCGAACCAGGTGACCGCGTTGGTGATCGTGGACATGTGTCGCCTCCCGTTCCGCGCCGGCCGGCCGGCCGGCGTCGTCAGGAGTCAGCCTCGACCTCGTCCGCGACACCGTCCTGTCGGTGTTTACCCGAGTTCCGCGATGCTGCTCAGGCACCGTCCCGCTTCGGCAGCGAGGGCTCCATGAGGCGACGCAGCCGGCGGGCCAGGTCCGGCCGGGTGGCGTCGAGCAGCGGCACGAGCACCTCTTGCATGTCCTGCGAGTTGAACGCGTGGCCGCTACCCCGGTCGACAAGCCGGAGCTCGACCTCCGCCACGAGGAGCATCACGTCGTTGTCGTGGAACGGTAAGGACGGAATGAGGCCATCGACAAGGACGGCGAGCCGCTCGTCGACCACCGGCGGCTGGTCGAGCACCGATCGACAGCACCGCAGGACCGATCGCAGCACACCCGCGTCTGGAACCCTCCTGAAGTGCCTTTCCAGCAGGTTGACGATCACCTCCGCGCTCACCCGCGCGTCGGTGGCCAGCCGGTCGAGGAGCAGCAGCGTCACGTCACGACGCGGCACACCCCGCCACAGCTCGACTCCCGCCGTCGCCTCGGACAGGGCCAACGCTTCCTCGTACACGCGTCCGCGTTCCCGCTCCGAGAGCTCGCTGAACGGCGGCAGCAGAGCGGTCAGCAGGGTATTCGCCGCCGAACGGTACTCCTCACCGACCTGACCGAACGAGTTCACCGACGGTGGGATACGCCGCCACAGCGGTTCCAGGGCATGCGCGGTGATGTCGGCGTTCAGGCCGCACTCGAAGTTCGTCATCCGGTGCACGACGTCCGCGTCCGGGTCCGGCCACACGTCCACCCACGAGCCGCCGTCCAAGGACGTGCGCTCCGCGGTAATGCCGTACGTCCAGGAGGGATCGATTGGTGGTGGTCGCCAGTGCCCGTTGTCGAGGGACAGCCGGATCTCCCGGCGCTCCCCGGGGCCGAGCCGCTCCATCCTCAGCGCCATGACCAGGCTGCGGTACTCACCGGCGCCGAGCTGGGAGCGCCACAGCAGCGCCTGCCGGGTCCACGGCGACCGCACGTCGTCGGCCGACTCCGGGAACAGCTCCGAGCCGTGGACCTCGTCACCCACGCAGAGCACGAGCACCAGGAGGTTCGCGCTGTAGGCCGCGTGCCGGGCGGGCACCGACATGGCCGCCGGCCGGTACGACGCGAACTGCCGGGGTGCGCGCGGGGCGTCCGCCGCGCGGAAGAACTGGAGCAGCAGATCGGTCACCGCGAGCCGACGGTCCGTCGGCAGCGCCTGCATCGACTCCGCGAGGAACGCGACGATCGGCGCGCGCCCGGTGACGGTGGCGAACGAGAGCAGGGCGTGCAGCGGGTCGTCGTCGACCGAGGCGGCGCTGAGCAACGAACTCGCCGCCGCCCGGTCCGCCGTCGCACCGAGGACCAGGGCCACCGTACGCGCCACCAGGAACTCGCCGAAGGTGGCGTGCAGGAACTCGTACGTCTCGAGCCGGTGGTCGTCCCGCAGGGCCCGGGACCGGTGCACGAAGAAGAACCGGCCCAGCACGATCTCGGCGGGCCGTAACGGTGCCTGCAGGTCGGTGCCGGCCCGGGCGATGACCGGCCCGCCGGTCAGGAACGGCAGGGCGGCCAGATCGGACTCCAGGTCGTTCTCTGCGACCCACTGCACCCCCCGGTTGAACATGGCGAACGCGACGACCGCCAGCCGGCGCAGCTCGCCCTCGATCGCCCGGTCCAGTTCCCGGTCGGGTAGACCCGGCCGGTGCTTGACGACCTCACGGCGGGCGAAGCGGTGCAGCAGGCGCTCGTAGAGTTCGCCGCGACGCAGCTCACCGGCCGACCGCAGGTCGTTGCCGTCGGCGTCGTACAGGGCGAGCATCAACAGAAGGAGTGGCTGCTCGGCCAGCTCGCGGTGGGCGATCACCGCCGACGGGTCCAGTGGCGCCACGCCCAGTGCCGGGAACCGGTCGGCGTTCACCGCGTTCCACGTCGACACCCAGCTCGTCATCCGCGTCTCGTCGAAGGGCTCCAACCGCAGCGCCACCGTGCCCGGCGGCGGCTTGGCCCGGTCGGCGACGCTGGTCCGGGTCGTCACCAGCACGGCCACCGGCCGACCCTGCGCCGCCTCCCGCCGCTGGAACGCCGCCACCTTGAGCAGGTAGTCCGTCTGGGTGACACCGGTCGCCTGGAGCAGTTCGTCGAATCCGTCGAGCAGGACGACAGGGAGCGCGTCGCCGGCCGAGCGCGCCAGCGCCGGCCACTCCAGTCGCTCGCCCGTCTTCGCGCGGATCGCCTGCTCGATCTGGTCCTGCAGGTCCGCTCCGGTCTGCACCTCGCGCAGCACCACCCGGACCACGAGGAAGTCGGCAGCCGGCAGGTGCGCGGCCAGTACCCGGGTGAGGACGGACTTGCCCGAGCCGGGCTGGCCCAGCACCAGCAGCGGCGCACGGGTGGCGCCCGGCGAGGTGACGTGACCGGTCAGGAAGTCGGTCAGGTCGGCGCGGACCTCCCGGTCCGCCCACCAGGACTCGTCGCTGGGTCGGGCATCGCCGTCGAGGGCCGCCACGCGACACAGGGGCGGCACGTACCCGGTGCCGAGGGTGGGCACCCGCAGTCCGGCGGGAACGTCGCCCGAGGAGATGATCGGCCCGGTCAGCTCGTCCGCGTACGCTCGGGCGAGCGCGGCCCGGCGCTCGTCGGGAACCCGACCGGTCGACAGGTCCTCCAACGCGTGGCGCAGCTCCACCAGCCCGGTCGCGACCGTCCGCACCTCCGCGCGGGTGGCCTCGTGCGCGTGCAGACCCGCCCAGAAGGAGACCTCCGGGAACTGGACCGCGAGCTGGGTCAGCAGGTCGTGGTGCCGGTCGACGGCGAGTTCCGTCAGCTTGTCGACCCGTTCGCGGAACACCGCCTGCCGCTGCGCCCCGAGCCGCTCCCAGGCGCTCAACCCGGTGACGAACCGCAGCAGATGGCCGGTCATGACGCGGTAGTAGCTGCCCAGCGCGCCACGCAGCTCCGGGTAGGGCAGGTGCGGGTTGAGCCCCGGAGCCGAGGTGGCGAAGAGGGCGTGGGTCAGCGCGGAGGGATCGACGACAGCCGCACCGCCCAGGAACAGCTGCTCGGGCTTCTCCGCCCGCAGCTCGTCGACGTCGAACGGAAAGTCGATCCCGTCGAGTGCCTCGAAGAAGGCCGTCACGGCGATCACCGCGTGCGCCGCCTCCAGCCGTTGCGTGCGCCCGTACCGGGACAGGCCCGACCGCTTCTCGCTGACGGTGCGCACGAGGTCGTGGCCGAGCCGGACGAACTCCGCCTTGGCGTCGAAGAGGCCGAGCAGCGCCGGCACCGGCACCGAGGCGGCCAGCAGGGCTCCCCCGGTCAGCTTGTCGAACCAGTCGACGAACCTGCTCTTCTCCCCGCCCAACAGGCGTACCGCGTCGGCGTAGCTGAGCGTGTCGGGCACGCATTCCTCCCCGGGAACGGCAGACCGTCCAGGATCCCGGATCGGAGAGGGCCGCGCTGTCGGGTTTCAGACCAGGCTGAGCGGGCGGATCCGCTCGTGCGGGATGTCCACGTCCTCGGGACGCAGCTCGCGCCGCACCTCCTCGGCCAGCGGCACCACGCCGAGGATCCGGTCGGTGCGGAAGCAGCGCAGCTCGTCGCGCAGCCGGCACCAGGCCAGCAGGTACCAGTACCGGGCGTTGCCGAGGTAACCCAGCGGCTCGACCTCCCGCAGCGACGAGGAGCCGGTGCGGTCGGCGTACGACAGCCGGAGCACGCGCCGCGCGGACACCGCGTCGGCGACGACGGCCGGGACGGGTGTCACCGGCCCGTCGCCGACCAGGTGCACGCGACCGGCGAGGCGGTGCGCCTCGGCGGCGTCGGCGGCCGCCATCACCGCGAGCAGCTTGCGCAGCGCGGTGCCGGCCGCGGCGGCGAACGGGGTGCCGCGCAGCCGGTGCAGGGCGACGGCCATCGCCACGGCCTCGGCGGCGGTCAGGTTGACCGGCGGCAGGGTGCGGGCGCGGTCCACCACGTAGCCGCCGCTGCGGCCGGGCTCGGCCCAGATCGGCACGCCGGAGCCCTGCAACGCGGCGATGTCCCGTTCGATGGTGCGGGCACTGACCTCGAAGTGCCCGGCCAGCCAGCGGGCACTGCGCGGCCGTGGCGACACGGCGCGCAGCTCCTCCACCAGGGCGTACAGCCGATCCGTACGATTCACACCCCGGACGCTAGCCCCCGGGTACGACGGAACACCTCAGGCGATGCAGGCGCAGACGATCAGGGCCGCCCCGAAGTGGGTGGCGGCGCTGACCCGGGCCGCCGGGTGCGGCTCCTCCGAGCAGATGACCTCGCCGAGCTTGCCGGGGGTCAGCAGGTCCAGGACGAAGAAGGCCAGCGCCATGATGAGCAGGCCGACCAACCCGAAGATCACTGTGGACGCGAGGCCCTTGCCGAAGTCGCTGTAGCTGGTCAGGATCGCGGTGAACACGATCCCGGCGATGCCGAGCTGGTTGGCGGCCAGCAGCAGCGCGGCGTTGCCGTTGCGCCGCACCCAGATGAGCTCCCGCAGCCGTCCCGGCGTCAGCAGGTCGACCAGCAGGAACCCCGCCGCCATCAGGCCCACCCCGACGACGCCGAACACGACGCTCTGCCATGCTCCGCTGAACAGGTCCTCCAGCACCGAACGCCTCCCGGGCTCCACCGCCCGGCGGGGTGCCGGCGGTGATCGAGACGATAGCGGTCCCGCGCCGGCTCGGGGATCCTCCGATCAGAGCGACAGGTAACGCTGCCGCTCGTACGGGGTGACCTCGCGGCGGTACTGCTCCCACTCGGCCCGCTTGTTGCGCAGGAAGAAGTCGAAGACGTGCTCGCCGAGCACCTCGGCGACCAGCTCCGAGCCGGCCATCACGTCGATCGCCTCGGACAGGTTCTCCGGCAGCGGCTCGTACCCCATCGCCCGGCGCTCGGCGCTGGTCAGCGCCCACACGTCGTCCTCGGCGCCCGGCGGCAGCTCGTACCCCTCCTCGATGCCCTTCAGGCCGGCGCCGAGCAGCACCGCGAAGGCCAGGTACGGGTTGGCGGCCGAGTCGGGCGAGCGGACCTCGACCCGGGCCGAGTTCGGCTTGCCGTACGCGGGCACCCGCACCAGCGCCGACCGGTTCAGGTGACCCCAGCAGACGTACGCGGGGCTCTCGGTGACCCGGTCCGGCAGGTGCTGCGGGAAGAGACGCTTGTAGGAGTTGACCCACTGGTTGGTGACGGCGGTGTACTCCCGGGCGTGTACCAGCAGACCGGCGATGAACGCACGGGCCACCTTCGACAGCTTCATCGGGTCACCGGCGTCGTGGAACGCGTTGCGCTCGCCCTCGAACAGCGACAGGTGGGTGTGCATGCCGCTGCCCGGCTGGTCGGTGAAGGGCTTCGGCATGAAGGTGGCCTGCACACCGGTGGAGAGCGCGACCTCCTTGATCACGTGCCGGAAGGTCATGATGTTGTCGGCGGTGGTCAGCGCGTCGGCGTACCGCAGGTCGATCTCCTGCTGGCCCGGAGCGACCTCGTGGTGGCTGAACTCGACCGAGATGCCGATCCGCTCCAACGCCAGGACAGCCTGGCGGCGGAAGTCCCGGGCGACCGCGTGCGTGGTGTGCTCGAAGTAGCCTCCGGTGTCCACCGGGACCGGCACCGAGCCGTCCATCGGGCCGTTCTCCAGCAGGAAGAACTCGATCTCCGGGTGGGTGTAGAAGGTGAAGCCCTTCTCGGCGGCCTTCGACAGCGCCCGGCGCAGCACGTGGCGCGGGTCGGCCCAGGACGGTCCGCCGTCGGGGAGCAGGACGTCGCAGAACATCCGGGCGCTCTCGCCGCTGACCCCGCCCTCGAACGGGAAGACCTGGAAGGTGGTCGGATCGGGCATGGCCACCATGTCCGACTCGAAGACCCGCGCGAAGCCCTCGATCGCCGAGCCGTCGAAGCCGATGCCCTCCTCGAAGGCCGCCTCCAGCTCCGCAGGGGCCACCGACACGCTCTTGAGCGTGCCCAGCACGTCGGTGAACCAGAGCCGGACGAACCGGATGTCCCGCTCTTCCAGCGTACGGAGGACGAACTCCTGCTGACGGTCCACTTCCACTCCTCGCGACACCTTGTCCGCCTTGGTCCGGTTCCCCGGCCTGACCGACCAGTTTCCACCGGCCCGGTTACGCCGACGTTACGCGACCGCCCCGCGTGCGTCCCCTCCTGTCCCGGGGGTGCAGGTCCGTCCGGCGCCGGCGTCCCGGCGGCGGCCGTGCGGGTGGCGGTCGTCTCGCGCGGGCGGCCGTGTCGGCGCCCGGACGCTGGGGCAAGATGAGGGCATGCCCACCCTGCGTCTCGCCCTGTGCCAGGTGAACCCGACGGTCGGTGACCTGACCGGCAACGCCGAGCTGGTCCGGGTCTGGACCCGCCGCGCCGCCGACACCGGCGCCCAGCTCGTCGCGTTCCCGGAGATGATGCTGACCGGCTACCCGGTCGAGGACCTGGTCTTCCGCCGGTCCTTCGTGGCGGCGTCGAAGGCCGCCGTCGCGCGGCTCGCCGCCGACCTCGCCGCCGACGGTCTGGGCGGCGTGCCGGTCCTGGTGGGCTACCTGGACGCCGACGGTCCACCGCAGGTCAGCGGCGACGCCCAGCCCGGCCGCGGGGCCCGCAACGCGGCGGCGCTGCTGCACGACGGCGGGGTGGTCGCCACCTACTTCAAGCACCACCTGCCCAACTACGGGGTCTTCGACGAGGACCGGTATTTCGTGCCCGGCGACATGCTCACCGTGGTCCGGATCGGCGACGTGGACGTGGCGCTGACGATCTGCGAGGACCTGTGGCAGGCCGGCGGCCCGTTCGCCGCCGCCCGGCAGGCCGGCGTCGGCCTCGTGCTCAACATCAACGGCTCGCCGTACGAGCTGAACAAGGACGACATCCGGCTGCCGCTGGTCCGCCGCCGGGCCGCCGAGGCCGGGGCCACCATCGCGTACGTCAACATGATCGGCGGCCAGGACGAGCTGGTCTTCGAGGGCGACTCGATGATCGTGGGCGCGGACGGCGAGCTGCTCGCCCGGGCCCCGCAGTTCGTCGAGCACCTGCTCGTGCACGACGTGGACCTGCCGGCCGCCGCTCCCGCCCCGAACGACGACGCCGAGCTGGCCGACGGGCTGCGGGTGGTCCGCGCGGCGGTGCGGGGCGACCTGCCCGCTCCGGACGGTCCGGCCGCCACCGGCGGTGTCATGGAAACGGTCGCCGACGAGGCCGAGGTGTGGCACGCGCTGGTGCTCGGACTGCGGGACTACGTCGACAAGAACCGCTTCCCCTCGGTGGTGCTCGGCCTGTCCGGCGGCATCGACTCGGCCGTCGTGGCCGCCCTGGCCGTCGACGCGCTCGGCCCGCAGCGGGTGGTCGGGGTATCGCTGCCCAGCCAGCACTCCTCCGAGCACTCGCGGGAGGACGCCGCCGACCTGGCCAAGCGCACCGGTCTGGACTACCGGGTCGAGCCGATCCAGCCCATGGTGGACACCTTCCTGGCCAACATGTCGCTGTCCGGCGTGGCGGTGGAGAACCTTCAGGCCCGGGTGCGGGGTGTCATCCTCATGGCCCTGTCGAACCAGGAGGGCCACCTGGTGCTGACCACCGGCAACAAGAGTGAGCTGGCAGTCGGCTACTCGACGCTCTACGGCGACTCGGTCGGCGGTTTCAACCCGGTCAAGGACGTGTGGAAGACGCTGATCTGGCGGCTGGCGAAGTGGCGCAACGCGGACGCCACCCGGCGGGGCGAGACGCCGCCGATCCCGGAGAACTCGATCGGCAAGCCCCCGTCCGCCGAGCTGAGCCCCGGGCAGTTGGACAGCGACACCCTGCCCGACTACGACGTGCTGGACCCGATCCTCATCGGCTACGTCGACGGCGACCTGGGCCGCGACGGCCTGGTCGAGTCCGGCCACGACCCGGCCGTGGTCGACCGGGTGCTGCGGATGGTGGATACCGCCGAGTACAAGCGCCGCCAGTCCGCCCCGGGCACGAAGATCTCCATGAAGGCGTTCGGTCGGGACCGGCGGCTCCCCGTCACCAACCGGTGGCGCGAGGACAGCTGACCCGGGAGTGACATCCTCCACTCCGCCCTGCCGTCGCGCCGTCGGGTGGTGCGACGATCGCGGCGGAACCCGGGGACCGCGTACGCGGCCTCGAGGAAGGAGAGAACCATGGTGGAGTCCACCCCGTCCGAGGTGACCGCCCTCTACGGCGGTCCGGCCACCCGACGGGTACGCACCCGCGACCTGATCGCCGCCAAGGAGCGCGGCGAGAAGTGGTCGATGCTCACCTCGTACGACCAGTACACGGCGGCGATCTTCGACCAGGCCGGCATCCCGGCGCTGCTGGTCGGGGACTCGGCCGCCAACAACGTCTTCGGTTACGAGACGACCCTGCCGGTGACCGCCGAGGAGCTGCTGCCCTTGGTCCGCGCGGTGGTCCGGGCGACGAAGCAGGCGCTGATCGTCGGCGACCTGCCGTTCGGCTCCTACGAGGAGGGCCCGACGCAGGCGCTGCGGACCGCGGTGCGGTTCATGAAGGAGGGCGGCTGCCACGCGGTGAAGCTCGAAGGCGGCCGGCGCTGCGCCGACCAGATCGCCGCGATCGTCGGCGCCGGCATCCCGGTGATGGCGCACATCGGCTTCACCCCGCAGAGCGAGCACACCCTGGGCGGGTACCGGGTGCAGGGGCGTGGCGACACCGCCGAGGAGGTGGTCGCCGACGCGCGGGCCGTGGCCGAGGCCGGCGCCTTCGCGGTGGTGCTGGAGATGGTGCCCGGCGAGGTCGCCAAGCGGATCACGCACGAGCTGTCCATCCCGACCGTGGGCATCGGTGCCGGACCGGACACCGACGCGCAGGTGCTGGTCTGGCAGGACATGGCCGGTCTCCGTACCGGGAAGGCACCGCGCTTCGTGAAGCGCTACGCCGACCTGGCCGGCGCGCTGGCCGACGCGACCCGCCGCTTCGCCGACGAGGTACGCGGCGGCGAGTTCCCCGCCGCCGAACACACCTTCTGAGGTGTAAGGAAGGGCCCCCTCTTAACGCCTGGTGTAGAGGAGGGGGCCCTTCTTAACCGCCACCGCCCGGGGCGGTCGCCCCGGGCAGGGGCCGACGCCGTGCCTGGTGGGGGCTGGCGCTCCGTCCGCGAGGGTGTGCCGGCAGATTCTTCCGGTCGCCGCGTTCCCGCCGTGGCGGGACGGGAGCGCAGAGGACCGGGGGAAGCGGCTAACGTACCCGCCCGTGAATCGTTCTCGTTTTCTTCCGGTCATCCTGACCTGCGTCTCCCTGATGGCACTCGCCGCCTGCGGCGCCGAGCAGACCGGCACGACGACCGGAGCAGCGCCGTCGGCCACCGCGCAATCGGCCATCGCGCCGTCCGCCGCCGCGCCGTCCCCGACGCCAGCCTCCCCCTCCGCCGCCGCCGTGCCGACGACGGCCACCGTCAGCGACAAGAAGCTCTGCGAGACGGCGAAGAGGGCCAGCGCCGACATGAAGGAAACCCTCACCGACGCCCTGAAGTCCGGCGAAGCACTGTCGCCGGCCTTGTTCGGGAAGGTCCTGAGCGGACTGGAGAAGAAGATGACCACGGCGGCCACCACCGGCGACCCCGCGAGTCCGGTGACCGCTGCCCTGAACGCGTTCGGCGCGGAGGCCGGCGAAGCGGCGAAGGCCGCGGATCCGGCGACGGCCGCTGCCAACCCCGCCTTCGAGAAGGCCGGCACGGCCCTCTCCACCGCCTGCAGGAAGGCCGGCGTCGCCGTCACCTTCTGACCGCCCCTCCGAACCCCGATCGCCCTCGCTCCGCCCCGCCCCACTCCGCGATCTTGCAGTTGCGGCCTCGTCATGAAGGACGAAAGCCGCAGAACACAGACCCAAAGTGCAAGATCGCGGGAGCGGGAGCGGGGACGGGAGCGGAGGGCGGGAGGCGCCGGCTCAGAGGTCCGTGACGCGGATGCCGGCGTGTGCCTTGTAGCGCTTGTTGATGGCGATCAGGTTGGCGGTGAACGCCTCGATCTGGTGGGCGTTGCGGAGCCGACCGGCGTAGATGCCGCGCATGCCGGGGATGCGGGCGGCCAGCGCGCCGACCACGTCGACCAGTTCCCGGTCCTCGGTGCAGATCAGCACGTCCAGCTCGATCCGGTCGATCTCCGGGTCGGCCAGCAGCGGGGCGCTGACGTGGTTGAACGCGGCGCACACCCGGGAGTCGGGCAGCAGCGCGGCGGCCTGCTGCACGGCGCTGCCCTCCTCGACGCGCAGCGCGTACGGGCCCTGCTTGTCGAAGCCGAGCGGGTTCACGCAGTCGACCACGATCTTGCCGGCCAGGGGCTCGGCGAGCGCGGCGACGGTCGCGGCGTGCCCGTCCCACGGGACGGCGATCACGACGACGTCGCTGCGCCGGGCCACCTCGTCGTTGTCCGCCCCGGTGACCACGACTCCGGCGGGTACCCCGGGGAGGGCCGTGATCTCCTGTGCCGACTGGGCGGCACGCTCGGCGGACCGGGACCCGATCAGCACCGTCTGACCGGCCCGGGCGAACCGGTAGGCGAGACCTCGCCCCTGGTCACCGGTGCCACCGATGATGCCGACGGTGAGCCCGGAAACGTCGGGCAGTGTGCTCGCGTCGTATGCCATGCGCCCATCCTCGCAAAACCGCCGCGCCCGCAGCAGTCTCGGGCGCTGTGACGAACCCCGCCGGGGGTCAGGCCCGTTCGAAGGCGATCGACCGGGTGGACGGGTCGGCGGTGACCAGGCGGACCCGGATCCGCTCCCCCAGTGGCAGGTCGCCCAGGCACCGGGCGCGCACCGGCGGGTCGTCGAGGGCGACCGTGCCGCCGGGACGGCGGCCCGGCTTGGACCGGGGGCCGGGCGGCGCGTCGACGTCCATGACAGCCGCGTCGAAGACCTCCCCGACGCGGTGTTCCAGCAGGACCGCCTCGGCGAGTTCGATCGCGCCGCGGGTGGCCGTCGACGCGGTCCGGTCGGTCGCGGCCATCACCTCCGGCAGCTTCGGCAGCGCCGCCCGGGCCCAGTCGGGCACCGCGCGGCCGGAGTGCAGGGCCAGGCAGACCTCGGTCGCGTACCGGTCGGCCAGGCGCCGCAGCGGCGCCGTGACATGGGCGTACGCGGCCGCGACCCCGCCGTGGGCGGACTGCTCGGGCAGCGTCCCGTCGAAGGCGGTGTACGCCGCCCCGCGCATCAGCTCGGCCGCCTGGTCGATGAAGGCCGCCGCCCGGGGTTGCGCCGGGTCCAGCCCCGCGATGACCGCGCCGGGGCCGGCCCCGTCCGGCCAGTGCACGCCCAGCGGGGCGGCGGCGGCCCGTAGCCGTTGCACCGCCTCCGGATTCGGCGCGGGCATCGTCCGCAGCAGGCCGATCCGGCCGGCGAGCATGATGTCGGCGGCGGCCATGCCGGTCAGCAGGGAGATCTGGGCGTTGTGTTCCTCCATCGGCACCGGGCCACGCAGTACGAGCCGCCAGCCGTCGCCGTCGGGCTCGACGTCCTGCTCGGGCAGCGGCAGGTTGATCGCGCCGCGACGCAGCCCCCGGGCGGTGAGCAGTGCGCCGATCTCCGGCAGCAGGGCGATGGGCTCGGGCAGGCGGCCGGCGTCCGCATCCGCCTGCACCGAGACGTACTCCAGTTGGGCCCGGCTGCGCACCAGCGCCCGCTGGAGGTCCACGGCGACGGTCGCGCCGTCGGCGTCCAGGTCGATCGTCCACACCACGGCGGCCCGGTCGACGTCGGGCAGCAGGCTGGCCGCGCCCTCGCTGAGCGTCCTGGGGTGCAGGGGCAGGGTGCCGTCGGGCAGGTAGATGGTCTGCCCGCGCCGCCAGGTCTCCTCCTCCAGCGGGCCGCCGGGGCGCACGTGGGCGGCGACGTCGGCGATCGCGTACGTCACCCGGAACCCGCCACCCGGGCGGCGCGCGAGATGCATCGCCTGGTCGAGGTCCCGCGACCCGGCCGGGTCGATCGTGACGAACGGGACGTCGGTGCGGTCGACGGCCGGCCGGGGCGACGCGGACGCCGCCTCGTCCGCCTCCCGCTGGGCGGCGGCCGGGAAGCTCTCGGGCAGGTCCATCTCGCGGCGCAGGGAGCCGAAGTCGATGCGGGGGGCGAGGACGCGTCTGATCACCACGCCGCCCATCCTGACAGCGCGGCGCACGATCCGCCCTCCGACGACGCGCCGGTCCTTGGTCGTCGGCGCGCCGCAGGGAAGCGGGTCGGGTCAGCCGGTGGCCTTGCGGGCGGTCGCCCGTACGCTCCGGGGCGGGGTGGCTCGTGCGGCGACCGGCCGGGCCGGGGTCTTCCGGGCGGTGACCTTCTTCGCGGGCGTCTTCGCGGCGACGGTCTTCTTCGCGGGCGCCTTCTTCGCGGTGGCCTTGCGGGCCGTGGCGGTCGACGTCGCCTTCCGCGCCGGGGCCTTCGTGGCGGCGGCCGTGCCGCTGGGACGGGTCGCGGTGGCCTTCCTGGCCGGCGCCTTCTTCGCGGGGGCCTTCTTCGCGGGCGACGTGGTCTTCGCCGTCGAGGTGACCTTGCGGGCGGCCGTGGAGGTCTTCGCGGGGGCCTTCTTCGCCGCGGTGGTCGTCTTCGCGGTCGCCGTCTTCTTCGCCGCTGCCGTCTTCTTCGCCGCCGTCGTCTTCGTCGCGGCGGTCGTCTTCTTCGCGGTGGCCGAGGCCTTCTTCGCCGTGTCGGTGGCCTTCGTCGCGGCCTTCTTGGCGGGCGCGGTGGCCTTCTTCGTGGCCGTCGTCCTCTTGGCTGGGGCCGTCTTCTTCGTCGCCGTCGTCTTCTTCGCCACCGCCGACTTCGCGGCGGCGGCCGTCTTCGCGGTGGTGGTCTTCTTCGCGACGGGGGACTTCTTCGACACGGCACGGCGGGCCGAGCCGGCCGCCTTCGTGGCTGGTTCCCGCTTCGCGCTGACGGAGGTGGACGGGCGGGTCGCGCCCGCGGTCCGCTCCGCCGCGGTGGTCTTCTTCGCGGTGCTGCGCCGGGCGGCCGGGCGGGTGGTGGCCTGCTGTGCTTCGGCCATCTCGGTTCCCTCCTAGGGGCGTGCTTCGCCCTCGCGGAGCACGGAGTACCTCGGCGCGGGCCGTCCCGCGCCGCCTATCTGCCCTCCCCGGCCCAGCGGGCGTCCTCGGCGTCCCATGCCTCGTTGCGCTCCCGCACCTGCTGGAGCGCGTTCTCCGCGTCCGCCGGTGAGTCGTAGGGGCCGAGAACGTGCCGGGCGGGGCACACGTCGGCGTCGGTCTCGACCCGGTGGTGTCGGGTGCACCAGTAGTAGTGGCCACCGCTTCCGCTGTCACTCATGCGATCACTGTGCACCGCGACGCACCCGGACGCCACCGGAACACCGCAAGCGCCGATGATCTCCACAGTAGAGGCGCTGCCGCCGGTAGGGGCGCGAACAGCGAAAACCGACGCTGAGGTGGTGGGCGGTCGCCCCGTCGGCCACCCGGTCGGGCGTGCCGCCGACCCCGCATAGGATCGCCGGATGGCAGTACCGGAGTACATCCGCCGCATGCGCCGGCACATCGGCACGGAGCTGCTCTGGCTCCCGAGCGTCAGCGCCGTCGTCCGCAACGACGCCGGGGATCTGCTGCTCGGGCAGCGGGCCGACGACGGGCGCTGGTCGGTCGTCAGCGGCATCGTCGAGCCGGGTGAGCAGCCGGCCACCGCCGTCGTCCGCGAGGTGCGGGAGGAGACCGGCCTGGAGGTGGAGCCGGCCCGGTTGAGCAGCGTCCTCGCCCATCCGCACACGTACCCCAACGGCGACCGCTGCGAGTTCCTCAACCTCGGCTTCCTCTGCCACCTGGTCGACGGCACGGCCCGCGTGAACGACGACGAGTCGGTGGCCGTCGGGTGGTTCCCGCCGGACGCGCTGCCGACGCTGGACCGACACGCCCGGCTGGTCATCGCGCACGCGCTGGGCATCTCGGAGAAGGTCCTGGAGGCCGGGGAACAGCCACCTGCCCCGGCCGCGCCGGACGCGGCAGGGCCGGCCTGGTTCCTGCCCGCCGGCACCGCCTGGTCCGAGTCACCGGAGGACTGACGTGGACCGCGCCGTTCGGGACTACCTCGCCGCGCTGGTGGACCGGGCCCGCGCGGTGCTCGGCGACGACCTCGTCGGGGCGTACGCGGCCGGTTCGGTGGCGCTGGACGCGTACGAGCCGGGGCGCAGCGACGTCGACGTGGCCCTGGTCTGCGCGGCGGCCCTCGACGACGGGCGCAAGCGGGCCCTGGTGGACGCGCTGCGGCACGAGGCGCAGCCGTGCCCCGCGCGCGGGCTGGAACTGGTCGTCTACCGCCGTGACGTGGCCCGCTCCGGCACCCCGGACCCCGGCTTCGAGGTCGAGCTGAACACCGGAGCCCGGATGCCGTTCCGGGTCACCTGGTCGGCCGGCGAGCGGCCCGTCGAGGACGGCCGCTTCTGGTACGGGCTGGACCGCAGCATCCTGCACCAGGGCGGGTACGCCCTGCTCGGCCCTCCGGCGGCGGAGGCGTTCGCCGACCTGTCCCACACCGACCTGCGGGCCCTGCTGGTCGACGCGTTGCGCTGGTGGCTGGCCCTGCCGCTGCCGCCCGGTGACGGACCGGCCCCCGGGGCCGAGGACGCGGTGCTCGGCGCGGCCCGCTCGCTGGCGCGGGTCCGCCACGGCGTGTGGCTGTCGAAGGTCGACGCCGGCCGGCGGCTGATCGCCGACGGGTGGCCCGCCGACCTGATCGACCGGTCCATCGCGGCGCGGAGGGGCGGGCCGCCGCCGAGCGGTCCGGAGGCCCGCGCCTTCCAGCGCCGCGTCCTGGCCGAGGTCCTGGTCCCCTGACCCCCGGTGCTCAGGGGACCAGGACGGTCGGGGCCGCGGCGGTGAGGTCGGGCTCCCGGCGGCGCCGGGCCGCGCGGATCACCCACGCCAGCGCGTACGGGGTGGTGGCCAGGAAGAACAGCGGCTCGATCAGCACGTCGTCGGTGATCAGGAAGATCTCCCCTTCGGTGGGGCGCGGCAGCCCCAGGGACGAGTTGGTGTAGACGGCGAACAGCCACAGCGGCGCCGAGATCGGATCGATGGTGTCGCCCTGCGGCAGGCCGTCTATGACGCTCTCGGGGCCGGTCGGGACGTTGCCCAGCACGGCGAGCACCACGGCGAGGTCGGCGACGGCCAGCGCGCCGAGCACGCCGGCGACCCACGCCGCCCGGGTACGTCCCCGCTGCGCGAGGGCCGCCACGGCGCGCAGCACCACCGCCAGGGCGGCCAGCCAGAACATCAGCGCGACAGCGGTGTCCAGGGTCTGTTCAGGGGTGTAGCTGAATGCGTACGCGATGAGGAGGCCGGTCGCCGCGAGCGGTGCCGTCACCGCGGCGACCGCGCGCCACCCGCCCGCCGGGCCTCCACTGCGGGCGAGCCGGTCGGCGAGGATGGCCGGCCCGACCGCCGACGCCGCGATCATGGTGCTGGCGATGGGCAGTTGCAGGTCGAGGGCCCAGACGCCCGTCCACGCCAGGGTGTCGAGCAGCCGGTTCGCCACCGTCAGCGCGGCGAGCACGATCGCGGCGCAGGCGGTCGGGGCGAGCAGCAGTGGCAGCGCGGTGCGCAGCAGGCGCCGGCCGAGCGGCGCGCGATCGGTGGGCGGGACACCCGAGCGGCGGGCGGCCAGGCTCGCGGCGAAGAGCAGCATCCGGGCCCGCCGCCCCTCCGACGCCAGGACGTGCAGCTCGGCCTCCCACTCCCGGTGCAGCTCGTCGCGCAGGTCGACCGGCCAGCGGCGGCGGGCGAGCACGAGCAACTGCCCGGCGATCTGGCGGGTCACCATGCCGGTGCCCCGCCCGGCTGGGCGCCGCCGAGGCCCGGCCGGGGGTCCGGTGCGAGGGCCCGCAGCTCGGCGAGCGCCCGCCGGGCCTCGACGACGCCCTCGGCCGTGAGCCGGTAGTAGCGCCGCGCCGGTCGACCCACCGTGGACGGGTCGACCGGCTCCCACTCGGCGGCCAGCCAGCCGGCCGCCCGGAGCCGGTGCAGCACCGGGTAGAGGGTGCCGCTGGGCAGGTCGGTCATCGCCATGAGGTCCAACCCGTAGTGCTCGGTCTCCGGCTGGGCCAGCAGCGCGGCGAGCACCCGCGCGACCGGGATGGTGATCCGCATGGCCGGACTATATCGGAACTCTACATAGGGGTGTGCCCCGATCCGCCTCTCTGGAGCATCAGGTGGGTACCCGCTCGACCGGGATCCACAGCTCGGCGTCCGCGTGCGTGCCGTCGGCCGAGACCCGCGTACGGGAGATCTCCGGCCCGGGCCGACTGCGGTACGGGTTGGACGGGAACCACTGCGTGAACACGTCCCGCCACAGGTGCTGCACCGCGTCCGGGAACGCCCCGGAGGTCTCGAACACCGCCCAGTCACCGGCCGCCACCGGCAGCGCGTCCAGGTCGTCCGGTGCGTCCGCGCCGGTCACCACGCCGTACCAGTAGTCCAGTTCGGTGCCCTCCTCGCGGCTGCCGGTCAGGCCGTCACTGACGTTGACGATGCCCCGCGGTTCCTGGTCGGACAGGGCCTCGATGCGGCCCTTCGTCTCCGCGTCGAGGCTCCGGACGAAACCGACGATCGCCGGGTTCATGCCCTCGTGCACGAGCGGAACCCGCGCCTTCCGGCCGACCAGCCGGAACCCGTCCTTGCGCACGATCCGGTATCGCATGCTGCTGCTCCCTTCGACGACGATGCGGAAGGACATCCGGGGCTGGGAGCGCAGTGCCGCCCCCGTACGCCTCGCTTCTCCCGGACCCACGCCGTGCACGGCCTGGAACGCACGGGCGAACGCCTCGGTGGAGCCGTAGCCGTGGCGGACCGCGACGTCGAGCAGCGTCCGCTCCCCCGCGAGCACCTCCGCGCCCGCGACCGTGAGTCGCCGGCGACGGACGTACTCGGACAGCCCGACGCCGGCCAGCGCGGAGAAGAGCCGCCGGAGGTGGTACTCCGACGTCATGGCGATCCGCGCCAGCTCGGCCACGTCGACCGGCTGGTCGAGGTGCCGCTCGATGTGGTCCATGACCTGGTTGAGCCGCTCCAGCACCCGGGTCTCCTTCCCTGTCGCCGACCACGCTAGGTCGGTCGGAGGGGTCGGCACCCGACATGCCGTGCCCGGTTCGGTCGGGTGCGGCAGCCCGACTCGTCGGTGTCGGCAGGGCCGGTCAGGGCCAGGTGCGGGCCTGCGCGTCGAAGACCTCCGCCGGCGTCTCCTGCGGCAGGACGCAGAGCAGGTGCCCACCTGGGGCCCGCAGCACCCGGCACTCCTGCCATTGCGTCACCTGGGTAGCGCCGAGGGCGATCAGCCGGGCGGTCTCCGCCTCGACGTCGTCGGTCTCGATGTCCAGGTGGAACCGGGGCGCGTCGTCGACCGCCTGCACCGCGGTCACCACCCCCGGCAGGGCGTCGTGCAGGCTCGTGAACTGGGGTTCCGGCGCGTACGTCTCGGCCCGGGCGCCGAGGGCGGCGGACCAGAAGGCCGACGCCTGCGCGGCCTCGTCGGTGGGGGTGTCGATGATCAAGGCGAACACGCGGCTTCGATGCATGCCGGGCAGATTATCGATGGCTTTTCGTCGTCGCGACCCTTCCCGACAACGGAGGTCAGTCGGACGGGTCCGGTTCGCTGCTCTCGACCGGCCTCCGTGACGACTGACGCAGGTGTTCGACGTAGGTCATCGCCACCGTCACCGCGACCGGTACGGCGAGGGCCCACCAGGTGCCGTAGGCGAATCCGAGCACGACGGCCACCGGGATCCCCAGCCCCAATGTCAGGCAGCCCGGCACCACGCCCGGTGGGATGTCCATGTCCTGGTCGGCCCGGGTCGGCGCAACGGCGGACGACGGCATCGCAGGGTGGGGTGCGGGAAGGTCGGCGAATATCCGGAACAGCTCCGCCTGGTTGCTCGCGTGCTGGCACGCCTCCACCCGCCGCTCGAACTCCTCGGCGTCGAGTCGCTTCTCGCTGAGATGGACCTCGAGTGCGAACTCGGCCGCCCGGCGCTCCGGGGTGCCGATGCGGATGTCGGGCGATGGCGCGCTCGGGTCCACGCCATGGTCGTCGGGGCTGGTCACGGCGGGAGCCTAGCGACGAGCCGGCCTACGCGGGGGGCCAGGACCGGCCGGCCCGTCCGCGCAGGGCGATCAGCTGAACACCTCCCGGAAACCCTGCCGCCAGGACGGGTACGCGAGGTTCAGCCCCAACTCGGCCTTGGCCTTGGCGTTGCTGGCGGCGGGGAGCTGGGTGCCGTAGTACACGGCTTGCCCGCCGACCTGTTCCTCGGCCTCCTTCTCGGAGACGCGCCGCGGCTGCGGGGCGCCCAGGATCTCGGCCAGGTACGGCAGCCACTCCGCCTGGGGTGCCGGCTCGTCCCCCACGATGTTGTAGATACCGGGGCTTCCCCTGTCGACCGCCTGCACGGTGGCCGACACCGCGTCGCGGACGTGGACGAACGGATACCGGCCGGCGCCGTCGCCGACGATGGGCAGCTCGCCCGACTGGATCGCGGTCGCCCATTCGCCACCCGGTCCGATCGCGGTGCCTTCGCCGTAGAGAAACCCGTACCGAAGGACGACGCCTTCGATGCCCGGTGTGTCCAGCACCAGGGCCTCGGCAGCGATGTTCGCCTGGATGTGGCTCCGGATCGGCTCCGGCGCTTCCCGGTACAGCGGCGCCGACTCGTCCGTGGGCCCCGATCCGACCGGCTGGGTCATGAAGCTGGCGCTCTGCGCGATCACCCGACGGGTGCCGGCTTCACAAGCCGCCGCGATCAGCGACCTGGTGCCCTCGCTCCGCAGCCGGTTGGTCGTCTCCAGCCACTTCCCGTAGTCCCGGGACGGCGCGGAGAGCGCCGTGATCTGGTTGATGACCACCTCGGGCCCGGCCGCCATGATCGCCTGCCGCACCGCGGCGTCGTCCAGCCCGTTCATCAGGGCCGGCCGCGCCCCGAGTGCCTCCACCACGGAGAAGTTCTCGCTGCGGTGGGTGCTGGCCGTGACCTCGTGACCCAGCTCGACCAGCGCCTCGACGAGGGGCCGACCGACGACCCCGGTTCCTCCCGCCACGAAGATCCGCACCACCGTCTCCCTACTGCCGGGGTCTGCTCGTCGCCGGCTGTCGTCGAGTGACCGTATCGCCGGTTGCCCGCCCGGTGGCGGGACCCGGCCCGCGGTACGCCGAACGGGCGTTCCTCCCCTGGACCACTCCGAGACGGTCAGCGGGCCAGGTCGGCGACGAGGTTGACGGAACCGGCCACGATCACCACACCGAAGACGTACGACAGGACCGCATGGGACAGCACGCTTCCCCGGACCTGCGGGTCGCTGATGGACGTGTCCGACACCTGGTAGGTCATGCCGATGGTGAAGGCGACGTAGGCCAGGTCGCGGTAGGTGGTCCCCCGCTGCTCGGACTGGCCGCCGAAGTCGAACCCCCCGTTCTGCGATCGGAAGTGCAGGTCGGCGTAGCGCAGGGTGAAGACCGTGTTGACGACGGTCCACGACAGCAGGACGGTCAGCATCGCGACGCCGACGAGCAGCACTCGCGTCGACCCGCCCTGCCGGCTGGCGAGACTGAGAGCGAGACCGACACCCAGCAGACTGACGACGCCCGCCGCCACCAGCAGCACTGCGGCGGTCACCCGCGTCTCGTCCTCACGCATGGCGAGCTCCTCCGTGTGGGAGCTGTCCGCTCGGAGGATGACCGGCCAGATGGTGACGAGGAAGGCGAACGCGGCGGCGTCCCAGCCTCCGACGGCGGCCAACTCCCACGCCATGAAGGGCAGGAGCGCGAGCGCGACGACGAGCCCGATGGAGGCGACGATGACGGCTCGCCTCAGGGCAGGGGCGTGCCAACCCAGGCATCGGTGATACCACGTCTCCGGGGGCATTCCGGTCATCGTCCGAGTTTGTCCCACCGCAGCGCGTTGGCGTGCCCATAGCGGCGGCTACCAGCCTCTCGGACGATCTACGCCGGCCGGCGAGGGGACCTGCCCTCACCCACGAAGGAACCGCACGATGGCGTCACGAAGCAGCCGGTCCGGATCGCGAGGCTTCAGGTCAGGGTCGGAGAACGGGGGCCCGGCAACGAGCTCGGCCAGAACGGACGCCAGCCGTTCTCGTTCGGCTCGAAGGCTCGACCAGGCCGAATCGGGTAGCCGCAGCACGTTGGTGAGCAGGTCGCCCGGGTAACAGTCGCCCTCGGCCAACGGATCGCGGAGCAGTACCTGCACCGCGCGAGGCAGCAGGGCGGACACGCCGATGTGCTGTCCGAGCATGATCCGCATGTCCTCGACCGTGAACTCGGTCAGCGGTTGACGTCGCAGCTCGGTACAACGCCTGATGAGCGGGGTGGCGTCCGGACCGGGATCCGGCCAGACCTTCCGCTCAAGCTGCTCGATCGTCGTCACGGCGGTCAGGGTAGTGGTCCGCACCGGACCCCGGGAACGTCACAGCCCGACAGCGGCAGACCCGTTGAGCAGCGGCAGAGAAGGAGTGGGGTCGTCAACGACGGTCTGACCTCGGTATCCGATCTCCTATCCCACGCTCCCACTCCAATTCCCCGTCTTCGACGACGACCTTCACAGGATCCGGCGCACGGGGATAGTTGTAGGGGATTCGGTGAGCCAAGCCGACGGCTCGTCTTTCCAGCAGAGCCAACATCTCCGTGAGCAGATCGTTCAGGCTTGCCCACGTCGAACCGAACGGGCCGTCGACCTTGTCGAACTCGAAAATCCGCCCATACGGTGGCTGCGGCTGAGTATCGAGGACGAGACAGCCACCACACAGATCGCTTCCCAACGCGATCCAGGTCGGGTGCCAGGCATCGCCCCAGATTGAGGCTCTCTGTCGGGTGTCGCGAGCGATCCACGAGCTATCCATCATGTGGTAGCCCGGCGGAAGCAGGATTATGCCGGTGACACCTCGTGCGCCGTCGGAACCGTTGAGGTTCTGGAGCAGCTCCACCAAATCAAGGGGAAGCTCGGTGCCCAATTCTGAAGCGAGCTCAGCCAGTGCCTGGTCATCCGCTGGAGGGTTGAGCTTTTCGAACGTGAGAGGCGCGTTCTTCCGTAACCACTCGGCGATCTGCGTCCATAGGAGAGTGATCGAGTCCGGCATGGCTCACCAACCTAGCGTAGGCAGCCCGCTTCCACCGGCCCCTGCCAGAGGGCCTGGGTTGGGAGCCAGTGGTGGGAGCCACCGGGGTGAACGGGGTCGGACAAGATCGAACCGATCCAGGAATCTACGGATCAGCTTGCGGGTGTTGGGTCACCCCTCTTGCTGGTCGTTGGGAGTTTCCACCCCGAGAGGGCGGCCTTGCACGTTTGGGCCCGCTGCTGAGACCTCTTGTCGGGCCGTGCTGCTGCCAGGCTGATCGAGGTGGGTCAACACATCGGCACTCCCTCCTTCGGTGTCCGCCCCGGGATGCCCCGCGAACGCCCTTGGTGCCGACGGCCTCGATTGCTTGGGCATCTTCTTCTACCGAGCTGCGGGCACCACCTACCTGTGTAGTGGCGCCGGCGGTGCCGCTACCGACTGGCATGCGAACCTTCTCGCCAATCCCGACTTCACCTTCCACCTCAAGAAGGGGATCCGCGCAGATCTGCCTGCACGGGCCACGCCTGTCACCGACCCAGCTGAACGTCAGGCCGTGCTGACGGAGATCGTCGCGGATCTCAATCAGCCCCACGACCCCGGCACCATCCGGCCGACTCGGCTCGAAGACTGGGCTGACAGTCGGCTGATGCGCATCAGCTTCCGCCACCGGCCGTGATCGCGAATCCCTCGACAGATGGCCTGCTCCCAGGGACTGGGGTGTAGTCGCGGCTAGGGCAGCTCTTCGCCAGATGAGGGCTGTAGCTGGCGAAGCGGTCCCAGATGGATGTCGAGGTTTCCAGAGGGAAAGGCTGCCCCGTGCCTCGCTTAGCCGGCTGGGCGCACGATTGATTCGAAAAGCACCGGCGTGAAGCAAGATGACCACACCAACGCGAACACCAGGTCCACGTTGGAAGGCAGGCAGAACCACAGCAGCGGCCCCCGGCGCCGCCTACTGCCGTCCGCCGCCCGGCGCAGCGCCCAATCGAGCTCGTTCCCCGCTGTGACGACGAAGCCCACCCTCGCTCCGCTCGCCACGGCAGCCCCGCCAGCAAACATCACCACCGCAGTAAGCGCGGTGAGCACGACCACCGAGGCGCACCCCGTTCGCCGCCAGCTCCGGTCAGCAACGCGAGGGGAACCTGGCACACCATCCCGCCGATGAGCACGCTCGCCCACCCGAGAACGCGCGCCAAATTGGCCAACTGAGCATCGATCGCCTTCTGTGGGAAGTCACGCGTCCACGAACGTAGCTCCGCCGCAGTCGTCACCTCTTCTCCTGGTGCCAGGTTGCGGTTGAACCAGAAGTAGCGCAGGGGCCGGGAAAGGAGTAGCGGCACATAGCCGCCCAGATCACGCAGTTGGTCAGCCGGCATCATCTCCGACCCCTCTCCCTGCCGTCGGTAGCGCACCGTATCGCCACCTCTCAACTATCGACAAGCACGGCCAGGCCGCGGAGCGGCGCAGGCGCGGACGCGGTGCTTGCGGGTCGTCTTCAGGTGCGGGCACATCTCTTGAAGCGGCAAGCGTCCATCCATCGAGCGGCGGTGTGAGAAGCCATTGCCTCGCGCGGGCCGCGTGCCTGTTGTGTGCCCGACACAGCGGTCAACAGGGGGGCCGCACAGGCACGCAACGTCGCCGGGGATCGACAGTTGGCAGCGATGTCCCGGGTGACGCGGCTACCCGCCGTGCAGGTCAACACGATTCCCAAGCTGGCAGTGTCCAGGCAGACTGTCGGCGGACCGGTGGCAGAGCCGGGTTATTGCAGCGCTGCGATGCCGAGTGCCGTGCCCCGCGCGGTGGCTCGAAGCGCGTGGGGCCACTGGCGTGCCATGCCCCACCGGGGGTTCAAATCCCCTCCGGTCCGCTCTTGGTTCCCGGTGGAGGCGGGTGACTATCTGGGTGACAACCGGGACGGACGCCCATGGACCGTGCCGGACACTGCGGGACCGCTGTAGCAGCTCAGCGGTAGGTCACGCATTCCCACTACCGCAGGGTGGGCCAACCAGCGGCAGCCGCCTCCTCGTGATCTCTCACGGCGTCCCACCTCTTCGAGGCAGGGTGCGTCCGTACTGAATTGCGCAGATGGTGCCGATCACTGGTAGGAACGCCGCGCCCCAGCCGGCTACATGGGCAAGAACCGCTATCGATATGCCGTTTGCAAACAACATTACAAGGAGGTAGAGGGCGAGGCGCCCCTCCAGAAGAGACAAGCGTGGAGTATTGCGGACGAGCGCAAACCGGGTGTGGGCGACGGACGAGTCGACCTGTACGCCGTACTATGAACGTGAGACATGCCCTGAGCAGGCGCTTTGGCCTTTTGACACCCGCTCAGGGCGCCAGGCGCGAGAAGTGTCATCGCCTGCGAGGTCCCTGAGCTGTACTCGCTTCTTGGCCACGTTGTAGGCCCATGCGTAGGTCGAGACCTTGCGATCAACTCCGAAATGCTTGCCGGTTGCCTGCTCTAGAACGACATAGAAATCGTCAAGCACCCGACTCCACGCGAGCCCTTCAAAGTCACTTTCCATCCAACCATAAAGTTCGACCAACTCACGCTTTACCTGCTCAAAGAATGTGCCCGTAGGGCGGACCGGCTCAGGAACCGGATCAGAAATCAGCGCAGGCGCCACTTTATGCATAAGCGCAAGGCGCTTCCCCGCCTCCTTATCGCAGGCATAGTCGATCCAACTCCAAAAGGATTCCGCGTCGATCACATCCGGAGCTTGCCGATGATGCTCCTCACAGAGAGGGGCGAAGTTTCGGACATCATTCGAACCACCCAAGCCGTCCGGTACGGCGTGAGCACGATGGACCGGCGTCGACCAGCATATTATGCAGGCCGCTTCCTCTACCCCGAGATAGTCGGCGATCATCGACAGCGGCGGTCTTGACCGGCGACCGTCTTGGGCCCGCCCCCTAACTCGCATTTCCAGGTTAAGCAACTCGTCCGGCCCCTCGTCGGGGTCTCTGATCTCCAGGACTTCAGGAACATCCTTCCGCTGCACCCTGGAATTTCGAAACGCCCCGAGCGGCGTGTGAACCTCTGTAAGATACGGCATCAATAAGCCGATCAAGAACTCTTTAAGAATTTCGTATGCGTCTCGATCGTAACCGCCTGCGTCGTTTTTGTGACCCTGAACATCCAGGTACAAGTACCGCTTCTTACGGGGTTGCGTTCGAGCAGCGAATGCCACTGTTTCCACCAAACGCTTCGCGCAGCGCTCGAAATTGTCTTCGACACGCATGTCGTAATAAATCGCTATTCCCTTTTGGTCGCGACTTGGGGAATTCTTCTTCTTCCGGCGAGACCGAGACATAGGCGGAGACTACAAGGCACCCCTGACGGTCTAGCGGGCCCAAGCCATGGCGCTCGTTCCTCATTGCCCACGAGCCGCTGAGAAGAGTCTGTCGATCGCGCTACGGGTGCGTTCCTCGCTGGCCGGCATCAGATGGGTGTAGACCCGGAGCGTGAAGCCGGGTTCGGCGTGACCAAGGTACGACGCGAGGGCCTTATGCTCTCCCCCGCGTCGAGCAACGCCGAGGCGTAGAAGTGCCGCAGCGCGTGCATCCCGGTCGCCCGGGTCGGCGTGATGCCGGCCGCGAGCACGGCGGGACGCCAACTCTTGTCGTCGAAGGTGCGCCGGTTGATCGAACCGCGCCGGGTGGTGGTCAACAGCAGCGGCACCGTCACCCGCTCGTCGTCAGCCGGGTTCTCCCACGGCAGGGTGAGCGCCACCGGATCGCAGTCCTCGATGTGCTGCCTCAGCACCAGGGCGACGGAGTCCGGCAGCGGCACCCGACGGTCACGGTCGTTCTTGGGCAGGCCGAAGACGAGCCGGGGGCGGACGAGCTTGACCTGACGTGAGACGTGCACCCAACCCGCGTCAAGGTCGATGTCGTCGACGCCGAGCCCCAGGATCTCCCCCTATCGGAGCCCGCAGCCAGCCGGCCCCCACGGTATCCCGCCGCCGATGAGGACCAAGCGCCCAATGACCTCCTCGCCTTACCCTGACGCGCATGACCGACAGCGTCGAGGCAAGTGAATCTGCGAGCACCGACAGTTGGGTCTTCACCGCGAACGTCCGCCCATTGGTCGAGTCGCTGGCAGTCCTGGTCGACTACGAGGCCGACGACTGGGACTGGGACGCCATCGAGGCAGGGCTGAGCGGTACCGACGCTGAAGACCCACAAGGGTGGTACGACTACCCACTCATCGGGACCACCACGCTCCGTCTGGAGATGGCGAACGACCCCGGGTCCATCGTCACGATGGTTCAGGTGCATCACCCGCCCGACGAGCTACTGACAGCCCGCATCGAAACCATCATGTCGATGCTCTCCCGCTACCAGTTCGTCGCTTAACGATCCCAGGCCACCGCGCCGCAAGATCAGGGCGTCTCCAGGGCTTCAGGGCGTTCTCTGGGCGTCAAACGCCGGCCAAAGTTGACCAAGAACGACCATCGACACCCGGACGTAGAACCAGCTCAGAGCCTGGATCAGGTCTCTGAGCTGGTGGGCGACGGACGAGTCGACCTGTACGCCGGATTCTGTGCGCGGCGCGTACCCCGAAGGGTCCGCACCGGCGGCGGTCATCCATCTCGGCCTGCCGTCGCCGACAGGCTCATGCGGCCTACCCGCAGACATCGGGCGGGCCACCCTCGAACGTCTGCGCCGGGTCGTCATCTTGCGGTGACGACCCTTGCTTGACCTTGCTCCGGGTGGGGTTTACCGAGCCACCCCGGTCACCCGGGGTGCTGGTGGGCTCTTACCCCACCGTTTCACCCTTACCGTCCCGTGCGGGCCGGCGGTCTGTTTTCTGTGGCACTGTCCCGCGGGTCACCCCGGGTTGCCGTTAGCAACCACCCTGCCCTGTGGAGTCCGGACGTTCCTCGGCGACGGGCCGCAGCCCGCCGACGCGACCGCCCGGTCGACTCGTCCGTCGCGCCCTCATTCTAACGACGCCGGGGCCGCGGCTATTGCCGCCCCACGACCGCGTCAGGTGACCCGCATCGTCACGACACCCGTACCGGCGTACGCCTTGGGGGTTTCGGTGAGCACGACGCGCCCTTGCGGCCATTCCGCGTCGGGACGGCCCAGCACCGCGGCGTGCGCGTACTGCCAGTCCATGCCCTGCCGCACCAGCCGACCGACCACCAGGGCGGAGGCAAGGGTGAGATCCACGACCTCCAGCGCGGGCAATGCCCCGACATGGTCGCCGAGGGCGGGACGAGACGAGGAGGCGGCGGCCAGGCAGAGCGCGGGTACGTGGACGTGCCGGCCCGCGCCGCGGTGGGCTTCCACCACGAGAGCCGAGAGCGCCCGGTTGCCCGCTCCGAGCGCCAGCAGCGCCGAGTGGTCGAGAACCACCCCGTACGACCTCACGCGGCCCGCCCCGGCGTGGATCGCGGCAACACCTCCGGCGTCTCACCCGCCTCGATCGCCGTCCAGGTGTCTGTCGCGACCGCGAGATCCGTCTCCGTCAGGTGCGGAGCGAGGTGCTGTCGGACGTACTCCTCCGCCCGCGAGGCACGCTCGCGGAGTTCGTCGTCGGTCGGAGTGGCTCGGGCGAGTTCGGCGACCAGCTCCCGCATCGTCAACCCGCGCTCCCGGGCCAACACCGCGAGCCGATCGCGTACGAGGGCGTCGACCTTGATCGTGGTGTCCACCGCACGAGTATACCGACGGTATACCAACGTCCGGACACACAGGCGGGGCGCGGCAGAAAATCCACTGATCGGCGTACGTGGCCCGCGTACCCTGCGCGGATGCTGAAGCCCTCGTTCCCGATCCGGACCGAACGGTTGGACCTGCGGCCGTTCGCCGCCTCGGACCTGGACGCCTTCCACGCCTACTTCTCCGACCCCGAGCAGCACCGCTACGTGAGCATCGGCGGGCCGACCGACCCGGAGGGCAGCCGGACGGTGCTGGAGCGGCGGCAGGGGCGGACGGCCCTGACGAAGGAGGGCGACTCACAGCAACTGGCGGTCGACGTACGGGAGACCGGCCAGCTCGTGGGGGACGTGGTGTTGATGTGGCGGAGCGCCGAGCACCGGCAGGGCGAGGTCGGCTACATGCTCCACGCCGACCACCGCGGCCGGGGGTACGCGGGCGAGGCGGCGACCGCCATGCTGGCGGTCGGCTTCGACCGGCTGGACCTGCACCGAATCGTCGGGCGGATCGACCCGCGCAACACGGCGTCCGGGCGCGTCCTGGAGCGGCTGGGCATGCGGCGGGAGGCGCACCTGCGGGAGAACGAATTCCTCCAGGGCGAGTGGACCGACGAGGTGGTCTACGCGATGCTCGCCCGGGAGTGGCGGGCGGCGCAGCCGGACACCGGCGCGGGGCGCCCGGCCTGAGGCCGTACTAGCCTCACCGATCATGGAGTTCTCCGACGCCGCGCTGCTGCTCGCCGCCGGTCTCGCCGCGGGCACGGTCAACGCGGTGGCCGGCGGGGGTTCGCTCATCACGTTCCCGGCGATGATCGCGGTGGGCCTGCCCCCGGTGCCGGCCAACGTGAGCAACTCGGTGGCGGTGTTCCCCGGGTACGTGGCGAGTGTCGCGGGCAGCCGGCAGGACCTGCCGCGCGGGCGGGCGATCGCGACGCTGTTGCCGGCCACCGTCCTCGGGACGATCGCCGGGGCGTTGCTGCTGCTGGCCACCCCGGCGCGGGCGTTCGAGCTGGTCGTACCCTTCCTGGTGCTCGGGGCGACCGCGGTGCTGGCCTTCCAGGACCCGCTGCGCCGGCTCGTCGGGCACCCCCGCGACCTGGCGCCGCGCCGCCGTACGCTCACCGTGCAGGCCATGGTCGCGGTCGGCGCGGTGTACGGAGGCTACTTCGGCGCGGCGCTCGGGGTGATGCTGGTGGCGGGCCTGGCCCTGGTGCTCGACGCGACCCTGGCCCGGGTCAGCGCGATCAAGAACCTGCTCTCCGCGGTGGTGGGCTGCACGACGCTGGTGGTCTTCGCGCTGCTCGGGCCGGTCAACTGGGCGGCGGTCGCGCTGGTCGCGCCCGCGACGGTGGCCGGGGGGTACGCGGGCGCCCGGCTGGTCCGCCGGCTCCCGCCGGTGGTGCTGAAGACCCTGATCGTGGCCTTCGGCACGGTCATCGGGCTCTACCTCCTGTGGCGCGCGCTCCGCTGACCCGCTGCGCGCCCAGCTTTCCCGGAGGGTCGCTGTGCGCCGATGCCGCCAGAGAGCGCGCGTTAAGAAGGGCCCCCTGTACAACGCCAGGCGTTAACGGGGGGCCCTTCCTTACACCCTCAGGCGACGGGTTCCGGGGCCGCGTCGGCGTCGCGGGTGGTGCCCGCCGAGACACGGGGATCGCCCTCGTCGGCGAAGTAGTCGTCCGGCGTGGTGCCGTCGCCGCCGTCGTGCGCCTTCACCGCCCGCAGCAGCAGCGTCAGCAGGGCCGCGACCAGCAGGTTGACCAGGACGGCCACGAAACCGACGTAGATCGTCATCGTGGTGTCGAAGCCGAACTTCTCCAGCGGGAACGCCGAGCCACCGAAGTGCTTCCGGGTCGGGCTGGACACCTGGTACAGCATCCACATGCCGACCGCCATGCCGATCGCCCAGCCGGCGATCAGGGCGTTCCGGTGGAACCAGCGGGTGTAGAGGCCCAGTGCCACCGCGGGCAGCGTCTGCAGGATGATCACGCCGCCGATCAGCTGGAGGTCGATGGCGTACTGCGGGTTGAGGAAGACGATGAACGCCACCGCCCCGACCTTGACCAGCAGCGAGGTCACCTTGGAGACCTGCGCCTCCTGCGCCGGGGTGGCGTCCCGCCGCAGGTACTCCTTGTAGATGTTGCGGGTGAACAGGTTCGCCGCCGCGATGGACATGATCGCCGCCGGCACCAGCGCGCCGATGCCGATGGCCGCGTACGCCACGCCGGCGAACCAGTCCGGGAACTGCTGGTCGAACAGCACCGGCACGATGGTGTTGCCGTCCACCGTGCCGTCCGGACCCGCCAGCGGCTTCACACCGGAGGCGATGGCCATGTAGCCGAGCAGCGCGATCAGCCCGAGCAGCAGGCTGTACGCCGGCAGCGCGGACATGTTCCGCTTGATCACGTCCCGGTTCCGGCTGGCCAGCACGCCGGTGATGCTGTGCGGGTAGAGGAAGAGCGCCAGCGCCGAGCCGAACGCCAGGGTGACGTACTGGAGCTGGTTGTTCGCGTTCAGCAGGATGCCGTCGTTCGGGTTCGGCGAGGCGTCGAACTTGGCGTCCGCCGCGTTGAAGATGTCGCCCCAGCCTCCGAGCTTGTACGGCAGCCAGATCACCGCCACCAGGATCACGATGTAGATCAGGGTGTCCTTGACGAACGCGATCAGCGCCGGTGCCCGCAGCCCGGACTGGTAGGTGTACGCGGCCAGGATCGCGAACGCGATGATGATCGGCAGGTGCCGGGCGACGGTGCTCTCGCCGGTCACCCCCATCGTCTTCAGCACCGCCTCGATGCCGACCAGTTGGAGCGCGATGTAGGGCATCGTGGCCACGATGCCGGTGATCGCGACCAGCAGCGCGAGGATCGGCGAGTCGAACCGGTTGCGGACGAAGTCCGCCGGGGTGACGAAGCCGTGCCGGTGCGAGACCGACCAGAGTCGGCAGAGCACCAGGAAGACCAGCGGGTAGATGACGATGGTGTACGGCACCGCGAAGAAGCCCATCGCGCCCGCGCCGAACACCAGGGCCGGCACCGCCACGAAGGTGTACGCGGTGTAGAGGTCACCACCGACCAGGAACCAGGTGATCCAGCCGCCGAAGTTGCGTCCGCCCAGCCCCCACTCGTCGAGGTGGGCCATGTCCTTGGGTGCCCGCCACCGGGCCGCGACGAATCCCATGGCGCTGACGAACAGGAAGAGCGCCGTGAAGACGATGATCTCGGTGAGGTGGTCGCGCCACATCAGCGATCACCCCGCTTCTTGGTCATCTGGTAGACCAGTGTGGTCGTCGCCACCCCGAGCAGGATGTAGGCGAGCTGGAGCCAGTAGAAGCGCGGGAAGCCGAAGACCCGGGGCGAATCGGCGTTGAAGAACGCCGGGATCAGCGGCACCAGGATCGGGATGAAGAGCAACCAGTTCCAGCGACTCTTGTCCTTGGCCCGGGACGACGCCGTCAGGCGGGTCTCCGGATCGGGCGTAGCCGGTTCGGATAGGGCCATGCCACACACCTCCGGGTGGTCGTGATCAGCGCGTAACGGCCGGAGGCTACGACCTTGTGAACGCGGTCACATCCGAGCGGTGGACGCCGATGCGCCGAACGGCCGATCGGCTGCGCCGAACGGCTCTACTCGCCGACGCGGCCGGGGCGGTGGCCGGGCGTGACCGGTTCAGGCGTCGGTGAGGTGTGCGGTGTCGTTGACCGAGCGGACCGCGACGCCGCCGTCGGGCCACATGTCCACGACCGAGATGCCGGCCGCGTCGAGGAAGAGGCGGTGCAGGAACGCGTCGCCGGCCGCGAGGGCGTCGCGCAGCACCAGCTTGATCGGCGAGACGTGGGAGACGACCACCACGGTCTCGCCACGGTACGCGTCGAGCAGCGCGGTGATCGCCCGACCGGCGCGCTCGGCGACCTCGGTGAACGACTCACCATCCGGCGGAGCCACCCGGGTCGAGGCGAGCCAGGCGTCCATCTCCCCCGCCCAGCGCTCCCGCACCTCCGCGAAGGTGCGCCCCTCCCAGGCCCCGAAGTCGCACTCGATCAGGTCGTCCTCGCGGCGGACCGGGAGGCCGCCGAGCGCCTCGGCGATCGCCTCGGCGGTGGCCGTACACCGGGAGAGAGGGGAACTGACGACGGCCGCGGCGGCCGGGGCGAGCGCGGCCACCCGCGCGGCCGTCGCCCGGATCTGGTCCCGGCCCCGCGCGGAGAGCGGGACATCGCCGCGACCGGAGTAGCGGCGCTGCTCGGTGTACTCGGTCTCGCCGTGCCGAACCAGGATCAGCCGGGTGGCGGTGAAGCTGGGACGCGGCTCCCAGGAGGCCGGCGCGGTCGCCGGATCGGTGCCGGTGGTGCGCGCGGTGGATGCCCGGGCCGCCGCCTCGCGGGCTGCGGCGCGTGCGGGCGAGTCCGGGGCGGCGACCTCCCGGGCAGGCTCGGCGACCGGGGGTGCCGCCGGGCGGGCCGGGGCTCCTGCTGCGGCGGCGTCCATGGCGGCGTTGGCGAGCGCGTCGGCGTGCCGGTTGCGCTCCCGCGGAATCCAGCTGAACCGGACCGCGGCGAAGCGATCGACCAGCCCGGCCGCCTGCGCGGCGAGCGGGCGCAGGCCGGGGTGCTTGATCTGCCAGCGGCCGCACATCTGCTCGACCACCAGCTTGGAGTCCATCCGGGCCTCCACCTCGGTGGCGCCCAGCTCGGCGGCGGCCTCCAGGCCGGCGATCAGCCCCCGGTACTCGGCCACGTTGTTGGTGGCCCGACCGATCGACTCGGCACGCTCGGCCAGCACCTCGCCGGTGTCCAGGTCACGAACCACCGCGCCGTACCCGGCCGGGCCGGGGTTGCCCCGGCTCCCGCCGTCGGCCTCGATGACCACCACGCGCGGCGCCATCGGCTACAGGCCGGACTCGTTGGTGCGGACCAGGATCCGCCGGCACTCCTCGCAGCGGACCACCTCGTCGGGGTCCGCCTTGCGGATCCGCGCGAGGTCGGCGCCGGAGAGCTCCAGGCGGCAGCCGCCGCAGCGGACCCCGGTGAGCAGGGCCGCGCCCAACCCGCTGTCCTCCCGGATGCGGTCGTAGAGGGTGACCAGGTCGGTCGGGAGGTCCGCCGCAAGCGGCGCGCGGGCGCCCCGCTTGAACTCCTCCTCCTTCGCGATCTCGGCCAGGCTCCCGTCGCGACGCTGCTCGACGTCGGCCCGCTTCTCCCGGGCCGCGGCGATCCGCTGCTCGATCCCGTCGAGCACCGACTGGGCGGTCTCCCGCTGCTCCATCAGCTCCAGCTCGGCGTCCTCCAGGTCGCCCTGGCGACGGTTGAGCGAGACCAGCTCGTGCTGGAGCGCCTCCAGCTCACGGGCCGGGCCGCTGCCGGAGGCCAGCCGGTTCTCGTCCTTGGTCTTGCGGGCGCGGACCTGATCGACGTCCTTCTCCAGGCGGGCGATGTCGCGGTCCAGGTCGTCGACGGCAACCTGGGCGCGGACCCGCTCGTCCTCCAGGGCGGACAGCTCCCGGGCCAGCGCCTCCAGCTCGGCCCGCTCGGGCAGCGCGCGACGGCGGTGGGCGAGCTGGGCGAGGGCGGTGTCGATCGCCGCCAGATCGAGCAGCCGGCGCTGGACCTTCGGGTCAGCCTTCACTGTCGGGGCTCCTTCTCGTCCGCCGCGGGTGGGGCGGCGTGTACGGTCCACGGGTCGGTGTCCCGGTCGGACACCAGCGTCTCGACGCCCGGCGACTCCCGCAGGAGCGCGGCCACGTCGTCGAGCCACGGTCGTTCGGTCGCCCAGTGGGCGGCGTCGAGCAGCGCGGGGCCGCCGGCGGCGAGGTGTTCGCCGGCCGGATGGTGGCGCAGGTCGGCGGTGAGGAACGCGTCCACCCCGGCGGCGGTCGCGTCGGCGAGGAAGCTGTCCCCCGAGCCGCCGCTGACGGCGAGGGTACGAACCATACGCCGGGGGTCACCCGCGGCGCGAACTCCCCAGGCCGTGACGGGCAGCACCGCGGCGGCGTGCCGGGTCAGCTCGGCGAGGGTCATCGGCTCGGGCAGCTCGCCGATCCGGCCGATGCCCCGCCCGGCGCCGTGTGCGGGCGAGCCGGGCGCGGGGCGGTGCAGCGGGCGCAGCCCGGTCAGCCCGAACCGGGCGGCGAGCGCGTCAGAGACGCCCGGGTCGGCCACGTCGGCGTTGGTGTGCGCCACGTACAGCGCCACGTCGGCCTTGATCAGCTGGTGGACGATCCGCCCCTTGAACGTCGTCGGGGCGACCGAGGACACCCCGCGCAGCAGCAGCGGGTGGTGCGCGACGATCATGTCGGCGCCCGCCGCGATCGCCTCGGCCACGGTCTCCGGCACCACGTCGACCACCAGGAGCACCCGGCGTACGGGGGCGCTGGGCTCGCCGAGCACCAGTCCCACCCGGTCCCACTCCTCGGCCCAGGACGGCGGGTAGCGCCGCTCCAGCTCGCCCACCACGTCGGCGACGGTCGGCGGAACTGCGGGTGTGCTCACGGCGGGCCAGCTTACCGTCGCCGGGGACGTCCGGGGGCCGCGCCACCCGGAGCCGACGGCGGTGGCCGGCGCCGGATGGCGGGTCCCGGTGTCAGGCAGCGGCCGGGCAGTGCCGGTTCCGCACCGCTTCCAGGGGCAGGGCCCACGGGAACTCGTGCTGGTGCCGCTCCCCCGTGCCCGGCGGGTGCAGCGGGAAGAACTCGTCACCGAAGAGCACGCTCACCCCCCACTCCGTCAGTCGGGCCAGGCTCGCCCGGAAGGCCGGGTGGGTCGCCATCGCCGCGTTCGTGTACGGCACCGCCACCAACGGGATGTCCAGCCCCTGCGCCTCCACGAGCAGGCCGACGGCGAGCGTGTCGGTGATCCCCGCCGCCCACTTGTTCACCGTGTTCACCGTGGCCGGGCAGACGATCATCGCGTCGGCCGGTGGCAGCACGTCCAGGTCACCCGGGTTCTTGTAGTGCGTGCGTACCGGATGCCCGGTCTGCCGGGCCACCTCGGCCCGGTCGACGAACTTGGCGCCGTCGGGCGTGGTGACGACGCAGACGTCCCACCCGTCCTCCCGGGCCAGCCCCACGAGCCGACCCACGTGGCGTGCCAGCGGCGAACCGCAGGCGATGACGTAGAGCACCGGCGGGTGCCCACTGTTGCGGCGCGGCCCGGTCATCAGGCCGACTCCGCGCTCATACCCCTACTCCCATGTGCTCAGCCAACTCCGCGATCGGAGAAGGCGGCGCACCACGTGTGCGACGGAGGATGTCGGACATCACCTCGTGCGCGATCGGACGGCACCGGATCTCCGACGGCGCCAGCCGGTCACCGCGCAGCAGCATCTCGCCGGCGTTGGCCACGTCGCCGATCTGGGCGAAGCCCCGGGCGATGTCGAGCAGGTGGTGGGCCCGCCGCTCGGGGAGCAGCGCGTTGAACGCCGGCTCGGGGATCCGCTGCTGGTGGATCTCCACCGCCCGGCCACCGTCGCCCAGCTCGACCGCCGCGGCGGCGCGGTGCAGCTCCACGTTGGTGGGACCGAACGACGTCCAGTAGTGGTTCTCGTCCGCTCCGAGCAGGGTGGCCGCCTCCTGGGCGCCGTTGAGCAGGTCGTCGACGGTGGCCGAGTCGCCGATCCGGGCGGCGGCCATCGCGCCCTGGAGCAGGAGCATCCCGTACACCGAGAGGCGCTCCGGTGTCGCGTCGTTACCCCCGCCCGGGGTGAGCCGGTTGGCGATGGTGACGTTCAGCTCCAGGGCCGGACGGGCCCGGCCCATCGCCGCCAGCGCATTGCAGACGCGGGTCGTCGCGATACCGGCCAGGAGCTGGTCGTCGGCGCGCTGGGAGACCGCCATCGAACGGTCGGCGGCGAGCCAGGCCAGCTCGCACTCGCCCAGCTTGCGCAGCACCGAGGAGGAGATCTGGTAGACCTGCCCCAGCAGGTGCGCCGCCTCCCGCGAGTCGTCGCCGCACGAGCCGGCGTCCGCCGCCTGGGCGTCGCGCAGCAGCTTCGGCAGCGCGCGGGTGAGCATCCCGTACCGGCCGTACTGGTAGGTCAGCCAGGCGTGCGTCACGGCCTTGCGCATGTCGGTCAACGGCGGCGGGTACGGCGCGGCGTCGAAGTACGCGCTCATCGAGTCGTACCGCTCCAGGGCCGCGCGGATCTCCTGCACCTCGACCTGGTCGATGCAGTTCAACGCGTCGGTACGCCGCTCGGGGTCCTTGCCGAGCAGCAGTTGCACGTCCATCTGGAGGACGTCGGCGATCTCGTAGACGACCGAGAACTTGTCGAGCCGGCGCACCCCGCGCTCGACCTTGTCCACCCAGCTCTTCGATTTTCCCAACCGGTCCGCGAAGACCTGCTGCGACATCTTGCGTCGCCCCCGCCAGTAGGCCACCCGCCGCCCAATGGGTAACTCGTCCATCTCCCCATCCCTCCCCCTCGCGTCCACTCCGGAAGGTCCACCGGAGGGTGTCCGCGGGCGCGGTGATCCGTGCTTTTCAGGTTTTACCTGGTCGCACAGCCTGTACGTCGGCCGTACAGCCAGTCCTCATAGCTTTCGTGCAAGTTGCACCAGCCATTCGTCAGCTCAACGATCGCGGGTTACGGCAGTGACGGTGTTCGACATGCGACCTGGGCGCCGGCCGGGTCCGCCGAAGGGGAGATGACAAACATGTGGGGGAATGTCGGACCACGCGTGGCACATCTGTCGTCGCTGGAGCGTGTACGACTGCGCCGGGTGGCCGTCCGCTACGCGATGCACGGGTGGGAGGTGACACCCGGCGCGTGCCTGGCCCGTAGCCGCTTCGTCTGCGGCCGGCCCGGTTGTCCGACGGTCGGCTGCCACCCCGCCCTGGAGAACTGGGAGCGCGCGGCGAGCGCCGACCCGGCCCGGGTCGCGACGTGGTGGCGGGACCGGCCGCACGGCGTACTGCTGGCCACCGGCCGAACCTTCGACGTGCTGGAGGTTCCCGCGCACCTGGGCCGGCACGTCCTCGACGTCGTCCGGACCCACCCGGCCGGGACGGGCGTCCGCGGCCCGGTGCTGGCGACACCCACCGGCCGGTGGATGTTCCTGGTCCGGCCGGGCGACCCGCTACGTCCGGAGTTGGACCACTGCTTCCACGTGGTCCGGCACGGAACCGGCTCCTGGATCCCGGCGCCACCCACGCGGCTGCCCGAGGGCACCGTCCGCTGGGTCGTCGCACCCGAGCAGGCCCGGTGGCAGGTGCCCGACTCGTACCTGGTGCAGAACGCGCTCATCGGGGCGTTACGGGCCGCCGGGGTCACGCTCACCTCCGAACTGCTCCCCGGCCACCTGCCCCTGCCGCGGCGCGGCGCCTGAGGGCGTGTCCGGCCCTGCCGACGCGCCGCCCCATCACCCGGGGCAGCGTCGTCCCCGGGCCTCCGGTCGTTGAACCTCACGACGGCGCGGACGCGCCAGGAGCGGGGGTTGCCATGTCCACCGACGACACCACGCGCCAGCCGGGCGGCGCCGAGCCGCCCCGCCAGCACCGTCCCCGGCACCGCTGGGCGGGCACGCGGCCGGCCGGCTCCCGTCCGGGCCGTCCCCGGCCCTCCGGTTCCCGCCCCGCCGGCACCCACCGCCCCGCCCGCTGAGGGGGGCCCGGCGGCGCCCACTCCGTGGGTGGGGTTAAGCGGGGGCCCTTCCTCTACCGCAGGCGTTAAGCGGGGGCCCTTCCTTACACCAGCGGCAGGTCGGTCGAGTGCAGGCAGCGGCCGTCCTCGGTGACCACCGCGTGCCGGTGACCGGGCAACCGGTCCAGCCAGCCGATCCCGGCGACGCCCATCGCGACGGCCGCGGTGGCGTACGCGTCGGCGACGCCGAGGTCCGGCCCGACCACGGTGACCGAGCGGAGCCCCCGCCCGGGGATGCCCCGGCGCGGGTCGAGCACGTGGTGCCCGCGCTCGTAGACGCCGGAGGTGGCCACGGCCAGGTCGGTGCCGGTGAGGGTCAGGCAGGTGGCGTTCTCCTCCCACGGGTGCCGGATGCCGATCCGCCACGGCCGGCCGGACGACGACCGTCCCCGGACCCGCACGTCCCCGCCCGCGTTCAGGCAGTGGTTCGCCGCCCCGGCGGCGAGCAGCCGGTCGGACGCGACCTGCGCGGCCCAGCCCTTGACGTACCCGGACGGGTCGAGGCCACCGGTGGCGTACGCGTCGAAGAACCCGTCGGTGCCGCCCCACAGGTCGGCGCAGCGCTCCAGGACCAGCCGCAGGTCCGCCGACGCCTCGGAGAGCAGCAGCTCGCCCCGGTCGAAGCGGCAGACCTCGCTGTCCGCACGGTACGTGCTGAACCGGGCGTCCACCTCGCGCAGCCAGCCGAAGACGTCCTCGGCCAGCTCGTGCAGCCGGTCGGCGGGCAGGTCGTCGGCGATGTCCAGGCTGATCGCCGTACCCATGATCTGCTCGACCTGCCGCAGCCCGGGGCGCGTCAACGCCGGCACGTCAGTTCGCCCGGTCGATGGCCGCCTGCAACGACTGCTTGTACGAGGTGCTGGTGGCGGTCGCGCCGGAGACGGTGTCCAGGTCGGCGCCCTGCTCCTGCACCACCAGGCCGCCGCTGCCGCTGTACCGGTCGTCGACCTGCTCGCTGCGCTGGTCGGACTGTGCGGTCTCCTGCGGCAGCTCCAGCGCCCGCGCCTCGACGATCCGGGAGCCGGACAGCACGATCTGGACCTGGACGTTGCCGTACTCGTTCTCCACCAAGGGGCCGGTCACCGTGCGGGTGGTCGGCTGGGCCGGCGGCTTGGTGGTGGTCCGCGGCGGGGACGACGTGCGGGTCTGACCGCCCGAGTCCGATCCCGAGCCGGTGGTGGGCCGGGCCGACGGGGCGCGGCTGGCACTGCGGGTGGGCCGGGGCGAGGCGGCGGCGACCGTGGGCGAGGGATCGGCGGTGACCCCGCCGGTGGCCGTCGGCTCGGCGGAGCCGGGGACGACCGGACGGTCGACGGGCAGGTCCTGGGCGACCTGGCTGGTCCCCGGCGAGCCCTTGAGCACCACCAGGACGGTGGTGCTGGCTGCCAGGCCGGTGATCGCGAGCAGGGCGCGGCGCATGGGAGGTTTGCCTTCCTACAACTCGAACGTGGCGAGGTGGATCTGCCGACGGGGCACGCCGGCCCGGCGCAGCACGGCGAGGGACTGCTCGACCAGGCCGGGTGGTCCGCAGAGGTAGACGTCCCGCCGGACGAGGTCCGGCACCAGCCGGCGCAGGCCGTCCGGGCTCAGCACCTCTTGGGGGCCGGGGTCGTGCCGCGAGCCGACGACGTACCAGATGCGGGCGTCCCGAGCCTGGGCGAGCCAGTCCAACTCCCGGTGCAGCAGCACGTCGGCGGGAGTGCTCGCGCGGTAGATGAGCGCCGCGCCCGGCGGCAACTCCTCCAGCATCGCGCGGATCGGGGTGATGCCGCTGCCGCCGGCGATCAGCAGGGCCCGCTCGCGGACGCGGTGGGCGGCGGTGAACGTACCGGACGGCCCCTCCGCCCAGACCCGCGTGCCGGGGTCGAGGTCACGCAGGTCGCGGGTGTGCGCGCCGACCACCTTGACGGTGAGCCGCAGCCAGCGGCCGTTGGCGGCGGCGGAGACCGAGAACGGGTGGGACTGCCACCACATGCCGGGGGTGAGGAACCGCCAGCGGAAGTACTGGCCGCCGAGCAGTTCCAGCCGGTTCAGCCGGTCGCCGGTCAGGTAGACGGAGATGGTGTCCGGGCTCTCCGCGACCACGTCGGCGACCCGCAGGTTGTGCCGCAGGTTCAGCCGCAGCGGGGCGACCACGCGGCCCCAGATCAGGGCGACCACCACGATCACGTACATGGCGATCCACATGGTGCGCACCGGACCGGGCCGGAACAGCTGGGCGCCGTTGCTGAACTGGTGGGCGAAGCCGAGCAGCAGCACCAGGTAGCTGGACAGGTGCAGCGCGTGCCAGAGCTCGTACGGCAGGGCGGAGCGGACCGCCCGGACGCTGGTGAAGCCGACGACCACCATCAGGCCGGCGGCCGCGAACGCGGACACCATGTCCTCGTAGTCGCGCAGCAGCACGCCCGCCTCGGTGAACACCGAGTTGTCCTCCAGGTCGGCGTACCCGACCAGGATCAGCGACGCGTGCGCGAGCACCGCCACCAGCAGGGTGGCGCCCACGTCCCGGTGCCAGCGGGCCAGGTTCTCGCCGCCGATCCAGCGTTCCAGCACCGGAAGGCGGCTCATCATGAGCACCTGTACGAGCAGCAGGTAACCGGCGACGAGGCCGGTGATGCGCCCGGCGGCGGTGACCGTGGCGGCCGAGTTCTTCAACGAGCCCGCGGGGGTGTCGAGCCACCAGGGCAGCACGCTGGCGAGCAGGCCCACCACGAGCAGGACGGCCACGGCACGCCGCCCACCGGGGCCGCGCCGCGGCGGCACTCCCGGCGGGACGTCCGCAGCCGACCGGCCGCCGTGCCGGGACGAGGTCCCGGTGCGGCGGCCGGAGGCGTGCGGGTGCGGGTACGTCACGCGTACAGCTTCATCGGCTTGTAGGTCCGATTCTCCTGAGGGAAGAGCATCTTATCGACCTGGGCGTTGGTGAGACCGAACCGGCCCTGCGCCACCGCGCCGTACACGTCGAACATGTTGTTGAACTCGGGCACGTCTCCCGAGTCCGGCTTGTCCAGGCCGTTCCAGGTACCGAGCAGCGAGCCGGCGAGCTTGCGGCCGGACAGCACGGTAACCACGCCGCCGTGCCCGTGGTCGGTGCCGCCGCTGTTGGAGGCGATCCGCCGGCCGAACTCGCTGGACACCATGATCGTCACGTCGTCGGCGCGGTCGCCGAGGTCGGTGAAGAACGCGGCCATCGCCGAGGCCAGCTCGTTGAGCCGCCGCCACAGCTGGCCGCCCTCAGCGGTGCCCTGGTTCTCGTGGGTGTCGTACCCGCCCATGCCGACGGTGGCGACGCGCACGTTCGCCCCGCCCTTGATGAGCTGGGCGAGCTGCTGGAACGCGTAGCCGACGCCGTCGTACGTGACGCCCTCGGCCGGCTGGTACGGCTTCGCGGCGAGCCGCTGCGCGGTGGCCAGGGCGCTCAGGCCGTCCTGGACGGCCTCCTCGACCGGGTGGTTGATGCCGGTGAAGAGACCCTTGATGGCCTTCTCGGTGGCGGCGCGGAACCTGTCGTCGCCGTTGAGCCGCAGCGAGCCGACGTTGTTCAGTGACAGCGCGCCGTTGTTCCCGATCAGCGACCGGGGCAGCGTGCTGCCGATGCCGACGCTGCGGAACGCGGTCCCCGCGCCGAGATTGTCGACCAGGTTGTCCAGCCAGCCCCGCCCGCCGGTCTCGCCGGGCAGGCCGCCGAGGTTGCAGGCGTCGGCGGCCTGGAAGTGGCTGCGGGACAGCCGCTCGTCGGAGACCGCCGGGATGAACCCGAGCTGGTTGGACTTCAGCCACGGCTCCAGCGGCTTGAAGGCGCTGGTCAGCTTGAAGCCGCGACCCACCGCGAGGGAGTCGTTGCCGAGCAGCAGGTCGGGACGGGACTTGGCGAGCACCGGGTCGTTGTCCGGGGCGACCAGGCTCAGACCGTCCAGTCCACCGTAGAGGAAGACGTGGACCAGGGTGCCGGTCTTGGTCGCCGCGAACGACGCCGAGGTGGTGACGAACTGGGCGGTGGCCAGCGCGGTGGCGGTGGCGGCGGCACCGGCGACGAACGTCCGCCGGGTCACCCCGCGACCGTCCTGCTGGGCCTCCTCCAGGTCCTCGAGCCGGCGGTAGCGGTCCCGCTCGGCGGCGTTCTCGGCGGCGACGATGTCGGCCTCGGCCCGCAGCAGCGCCTCGGCCGGGTTGTCGGCCAGCCGGCGCACGTCGGGGCAGTCGGGGTGCAGGGGGAACGTGTGCACAGTTTTCTCCATGGCAGGCCTCACCGAAGGTGGTGCTGGGGGGAAGCGAGGATCGCCCGCGCGACGGCGTTGACGGCCCCGTTGAACGTCGCGTCGACGCGGGCGCCGGAGGCGACACCGGCCACGCCGAGGATCAGCGACTTCTCCTTGGCGCTGAGCTTCTGCCCCACCAGGCGCAGGGCGAGCGCGTCGACGTAGGCCCCGGCCGTGGCCGGCGGCTTCGCCACCAGCTTCTCCGCCTTGGTGTGCGTGAAGGCGGTCCGGTAACCGGCGAGGATCTCACCGGCCTCGTTCCAGCCGTTGACCATCGTGCCGGCGGAGGTCCAGGCGACGTAGACGTCGGGGTAGCCGTCCGGGGTGGGCTGACCCATCGGGTACTGGCCCAGCTCGCGCATCTTGTCCTGGATCTGCCGCAGGCCGCGGCCGTACGGGGTGCGCTTGCTGTCGCCGTTGTCGTGGTTCGGCGCGGCATCCGGCGAGACGCCCACCGAACGGTACGTGGCGACCAGGTACTCCATCGGCCGGCGCACCTTCTGCCCCACGGCCGCCCAGAACTCCGAGGAGCTGAACAGCGTCATGAGCAGCGGCTTGACCATGCCCTTGTTGACCGTGTACGCCTTCGCCAGCCGGTCCACCAGGGACTTCGGCGGGGTGTCCGATACGAAGCGGGTCGCCAGGCTCTGCGCGACGTACCGCGCGGTCGACGGGTGCAGTGCGATGTACCGGAGGTACGCGTCGATCGCGGCCTCGGCCTTCTTCGGGTCCGCGGAGTTGTTGGCGTGGGTGAAACCGAGGATCTTGACCTTGCCGACGTAGTGCTGATGCGCGCGGAACACGTACTTCCCGTTGTCCACGCCACGACCGGTCTGCAGCATCGCGGCCTGGCGGACGTCCTTCTCGGTGTAGCCGCCGTCGACGCCCACCGAGTACAGCTCCAGGTTCTCCCGGGCCAGGTTCTCGTTGACCGCGTCGGCGCGGGAGTCGTTCTGGTTCAGGTAGAGCAGCAGCGCCGGGTGCTTGTTCGCGGCGAGCAGCATCTCCGGGTAACTGCCCAGCGCGTGCGCCCGGACGACGTCCCGGTCGAACGAGCTGCGGTACACCTCGCCGCCGTCGAAGTCGGCGGCGACGTGCAGGAAGTCGTTCCAGAAGTCGACCATCACCTCGAAGAGCTGGCGGTCCGACCAGATCTGCCGGGCGATGGTGGCGTCCACCATCTCCCGCTCCGGGTGGGCGTCGCGCTCGTTGAGCTGGTCGCGCTGCTCGCGCAGTTCCTCGGAGGTGAGCTTGAGGGTCGGCAGCTCGGCGAGCTTCAGCTCGGCCTTGGTGGGGGCGATCTTGTCGGGGTCGAGCTGCCACCGCAGCCACCCGTCGATGCCGCGCTCCTTGATCTGGGCGATGACCTTCGGGGTGACCCCGAAGGTGGCGCGCCGGGCCAGGTGCAGCACCGGGTCCTTGGCCAGGACCGTCTTGACGGTCACCTTGGTCTCCGCCGCGGCGGCGGCCGGCCCGGAGAAGGTACGGCCACCGGCCGGGTTGTTCTTCTTCAGCGCCTCGCCCGCCCGGGAGCCCATGTAGCTCTCGTTCTGCTCGGTGTAGGTACGCACCGTGCTGGGCTGCTGGCCACTGGGGCGGGCCGCGGTGCCGTCGGTGACGGCGGCGCCCGTGGCGTCGCCGGCCGCCGCGGCCTCGTCGCCGAAGAGGCCACGGATCTGCGGGGTCATCGCCAGGGCGGCGCCACCGGCGACCACCGCGGCGGTGCCGCCGATCGCGGCCAGCGCCTTGCGCCGGTCGACCTTGCGGCCCGGCTCACCGTCGTCGTCCAGGGTGGGCAGTCCGGAACCGGCCGCCGGTACGCGGGCGGGCTGCCCGAAGCCCTGCGGGCCCACCCACTGCGAGCCCTGCGGGGCGGACTGGGCGTACGGGTTGTGGGAACCGGCCTGCGCCGCGTACCCGGGCTGGGCGTACTGCCCCCGGGGGTCGGCCTGGGGCGGGTAGCCGCCCTGCTGGGGGGAGTCGTAGCCGTACGGCGTGGACGTGTAGTCGTCGTACGCCGGGGAGGTGGGGCGGTTTCCGTCCCACCCGCGGTCGTCCCGCGGTCGACGTGGTGGCACATTCTGGTCGGCCATGTACCAATCCTGTTTTCTCTTGCGCCGCAACGACCGGGACCGGGGAGGGTTCGGGTGCGGCGGCTGATGCCTGAGGAGGTTGCTACGGGAAGGTAGCCAAGGGGTGCAGCGCCTTCAAGCAGCGCCGAAGGGCGGCCGGACGTCACTTAAGACGGTGCTGAGCGGCCCGCTCCCCTCCCCGGTCGCGGTCCGGTCGGCGACAGACCTCGCAAGCAGGGCGGACGCGACACGGCGGGGCCCGGAGGTGACGTTTCCCGCACACGCGGCGCTTTTCGCGCCGTTCACCACCACAGGCAAACTTAAGGAACTGCTAAGCCTGGCCTCACCAGCCGCACGGGCGTCCCGCCGTACGTGGCGGGGTCTTCGTCGGCAAAGTAGCAGCAGAGGGGGAGCGTGAGCCACCGTCGCAGCGGGTATGCCGCCGGACCGCTGAACGCGTGAGGGGAAGGCACATGCTCAGCAAAGAGGATCAGCGCAGGTTCGAGCAGATCACCCGTCATCTCCGGGAGAGCGACCCGGCGTTCTTCGCCAAGGTGGACAACCGGGCGCGGGCCAACCGCGGCCGCTACCTGATGCTGTTGACCATCGTGCTGTGGGCCGCGTTGCCGGCGATGACCGTGCTGGCCGGAAGGCTGGCCGGTGCCATCTGCGCGGTGGTGCTGATGGCCAACGCCGCGCTCATGTGGCGCTACCGCCGTCGCTGGCTGTGAACGTCCGCCGCTCTCACCGGCCGAGCTGCCGGTACGCCCGGCGCAGCCGTTCCACCAGACCGGGACCGCCGATGGCGGGGGCCGGTGCGCCGAGCTGCCGCAGCAGCAGGTCCGGGCCGGTCGCCAGGGTGGGCGGCCGGTCGGGCAGCGGGACGGGCGGTACCCAGAACCGGTCCACCGTCTCGGCCAGTGGCGCCGGCGTGAGGCCGGCGAGCGCCCGTGCGGCCCCGGCGGGTGCGGCTTCCGCACCGGCGTCGACGGGACGGTCCACAGTGGCGGCGGCGACCTCGTCCACCGTGGACGACCCGCCGGACCCGCGGAGGGCCCGCAACCGGTCCAGCAGCTCGGCACGGCTGCGGCCCCGCCAGTGCAGCAGCTCGAACGGGTCGGCGTCGAACGCCTCGGCCAGCAGGTAGAAGGTGGCCGCCAGGTGTTTGCAGGGCACCGCGAAGTCCGGGCAGCTGCACCGCTGGCGAAGGTCGGCCACGCCGGTCGGGAAGAGGGGCGCGCCGGCCTCGGCGAACAGCTCCTCCAGCTCGCCCGGCAGGTCGCCGGCGAGCAGGCGGGCGCTGAAGAACGCCTGCCCGGCCAACTGCTCCTCGATCCGCGACCAGAGGGCGGGCGGAAAGACCGGTAGCGCGACGCGGACCTGGTAGGGCTCCGCCCGGGACCCCTGCACCACGGCCGTGACCTCGCCGGGCGCGACGTCCAGACGGACGACCTGGCCGGCCCGCGCGTACGACCGGCCCCGGGTGAGCCGGGTGCCCAGGGCGAAGGACTCCAGCACCTCCAGGAAGCGGCGCGACCACCACGACCGGCCGATCGCGCCGCGGGTGCTGCGCGCCTTCAGGCCGCCGTCGACGCGGCGGGGCCGGCCGTAGTCGGCGAACCGGCCGCCCGCGGAGTCGGTCACCGCGCCACCGCCGGATCGTCCAGGGTGAACAGTTCCCGCAGCTGGGTGGTGGACAGCTCGGTGACCCACTGCTCGCCGCTGCCGACGACCCGCGTCGCCAGGCTCCGCTTGTCGGCGATGAGCGCCGCCACCTTCTCCTCCACCGTGCCCGCGCACACGAACTTGCGGACCTGGACCCGTCGCCGCTGACCGATCCGGAACGCCCGGTCGGTCGCCTGGTCCTCGACCGCCGGATTCCACCACCGGTCGACGTGCACGACGTGGTTGGCGGCGGTGAGGGTGAGCCCGGTGCCGCCAGCCTTGAGGGACAGGACGAACAGCGCCGGCCCGTCCGCGGACTGGAACCGGGTGACCATCGCGTCCCGGTCGGCCTTGCCGACCCCGCCGTGCAGGAAGAGCACCTCCCGGCCGAAGCGGGCCGAGAGGTGGCCCCGCAGCATGCCGCCGAACTCGGCGTACTGGGTGAAGAGCAGCGCCTTCTCCCCCGCCGCGAGCACCTCGTCGAGGATCTCCTCCAGCCGGGCCAGCTTGCCGGACCGGCCGTCCAGCGCCGAGCCGTCGCGCAGCAGCTGGGCGGGGTGGTTGCAGACCTGCTTGAGCCGGGTCATGGTGGCCAGCACCAGACCGCGCCGTTCGATGCCGTCGCTCGCCTCGATCTTCGCCAGCATGTCGTCGACCACCGCCCGGTAGAGCGCGGCCTGCTCGGCGGTGAGCGTGCAGACCACCTCCATCTCCAGCTTCTCGGGCAGGTCGGAGATGATGGAGGAGTCGGTCTTGAGCCGGCGCAGCACGAACGGGCCGGTGATGCGGCGCAGCCGCTCGGCCGCCTCGGCGTCGCCGTGCCGCTCGATCGGTTCCGCGTACCTCTTCCGGAACGTCGCCGCCGGGCCGAGCAGGCCCGGATTGGCGAACTGCATGATCGACCACAGGTCGGCGAGGCGGTTCTCCACCGGCGTGCCGGTGACCGCGATCCGGTGCCGGGCGGGCAGTGCCCGTACCGCCTCGGCCTGCCGGGTGGAGGCGTTCTTGATGGCCTGCGCCTCGTCCACCACCACCCGGTGCCAGTCGATGCCGGCCAGGTCAACCCCGTCCCGGGCAGCCACCGTGTAGGTGGTGAGGACCAGGTCCGCGTCGTGCACGGCCGTGGTGAAGGCCGCTCCCCGCGCCCGTTCGGCGCCGTGGTGCACGTGTACGCGCAACGCCGGCGCGAACTTCGCCGCCTCCCGCTGCCAGTTGCCGACCAGCGACATGGGGCAGACCAGCAGGGTCGGGCCGGCGGTCGGCGGGTCACCGGCGAGCAGGGCCAGCAGCTGCACCGTCTTGCCCAGGCCCATGTCGTCGGCGAGCACGCCACCGAGACCGAGCGACTGGAGGAAGGCCAGCCAGGCCAGCCCGCGCCGCTGGTACGGGCGCAGCGTGCCCTGGAAGGTGGGCGGCGGGTCGAGCGGGATCAGCCGGCGCTCGACGGCACCGGCCAGCAGGTCACCCAGTGCCCCGTCGGCGGCGATCTCCAGCACCGGCAGGGCGTCCGGCTGCCCGTCGTCGCCCAGGCCGAGCCGGAGCAGGTCGCCGACGGTCAGCTCGCCGGACGCCCGGAGCAGCCGCAGGCCGGCGGCGAGCCGCTTCGGGTCCAGCTCCACCCAGCGGCCCCGCATCCGGACCAGCGGCGTCTTCAGCGCGGCCAGTGCGGTCAGCTCGTCCACCGTCAGCGGCTGGTCGCCGAGGGCCACCTCCCACCGGTAGTCGACCAGGGCTTCCATGCCGACGCCGCCGCCGGTGGTGGCGACCGTGCCCGGAGCGGTACGGCTGCGCGCCTGCAACCGGGCGCCGAGCCGGGACGAGGGCCGCTGCCACCAGGAGGGCAGCAGCACCGTGAAGCCGGCCGCGTGCAGCACCGGCGCGCCCTCGCGGAGGAACCGGTGCGCGCCTTCGACGTCCAGCTCCAACGCCTCCGGGGTGGCGGTCCGCAGCGCGGTGTCCACCTCGGGCCAGAGCCGGCTGGCCCGGCCCAGCTCGGCCAGGAGGGTCTCCTGCGGGGCGGCGAGGCGGGTCACCGTCTCCGGGGCGGACCAGATGGTCTCGGCGTCGACGTGCAGGCCCGGCTCGTCGGCCGCCTGGAGACCGAACTCGACCCGCCACCGGTCGGCCACCGGCACCGGCGTCTCCGGGTCGGCCGGCACCACGACCAGCGGTCCGTCGACCTCGCCGGCCGGCGGCTCGACGAGGCGGAAGCTCGCCCGGACCGCCCCACCGGCGGCGTCGCGCTGCCAGGCGTCCAGCTCACTGCGGAGTGTCTCCAGCGCCACCGGGTCGGCGGTGAAGTCACGGCACGCCCCGCTGAGCGCGGCGAGCCAGTCCGGCACCGCGCCGAGGCGCCGTACTCCCCGGGCCAGCGCGGCGTCGGCGAGGCGGGCCCGTACGGCGGCGTCGGTGAGCGCGTCGAGGACCTCCGCGACCAGCACGCCGGGCGGGTGCTCGGCGCCGCCGCCCGGCGATCCGGCGGCCCGGGGCACGACGGTGGGATCCTGCGGGCGTACCTCGGTGACCGCGCGGGCCGCCGGGGGCAGGGCCAGGGCCAGCGACCGGGCCCAGGCCGCGTCCGTGCCGGTGAGCAGGGGCCGCCACACGGCGCGGGCGGTGACCGTTCCGCCAGCGCCGGCGACGTCGGCGGCGGGTCCCTCCGGACCGGTCACGCCGGGCAGGACCCGGCCCCGGGCTGCGAGGTCGACCGCGAACGCGGCCACCTCGGCGAGGTGCCGCAGGGTCGCGCCGGGCACGGCGGCCAGTTCGTCGAGGCGGACCAGCAGGCTGAGCGCGGCGTCCGGCGCGTACACCAGGACGGGGACCCGCCACCCGGCCAGGGTGACCGGCCCGCGGACCGGTTCGGCGACGGCGGTCCGGACCAGTTCGGGGGAGTCGAGCGGCGAGCCGGCCCGGGTCGGCAGGGTGACCAGCGCGGTGCCCGGGTGGGTCGGCTCGGCGGCCCCGGCGGACGCGGCGACCAGAACGGCGTGGTCGGCGGCGAACGGGTGCGGGCGTTCCCGGGGCGCGCGACCGGGTCGCCGCGGCGCCCGGGACGGCAGGGCGCTGTCCTCCGCCCACAGCGCCAGCCCGCCGCCGGGCCACCACACGCCGTGGATGACCAGCACGCACTCCCCCTCGTCGACGCCCGCGCCCAGGATAGGCCGAGCCGGTCCGGCTAGGGTCGTCGCCATGTCCGACCTCCTCGTGATCGGCGGCCTGGGCGTGGACGTCCGGGTCCGCGTCCCCGCGCTCCCGCTGCCCGCCGCCGACTCCGCCACCGTCGATCCCATCGACCTGCGCATCGGCAACACCGGGGCCGGCGTCGCCCTCGCGGCGCACGCGCTCGGGCTGCGGGTGACGCTGGTGGACGTGCTCGGCGCGGATCCGGCCGGCGACGTGGTGCGGGCGGCGCTGGCCCGCACGTCGGTCGGTACGGTGCTGGTCGAGGCCCCGGCGGGCACCCGCCGCTCGGTGAACCTGGTGGACCCGGCCGGCCGGCGCAGCTCGCTCTACGACCCCCGGCCGTGGCAGGGGCCACCCCCGTTCACGGCGGCCGCGCTGGGCGCCCTGGTCGCCGAGGCGGCGCACGTGCACCTGTCGATCATGGATTGGACGGTGGACCTGCTGCCGGACGTCCGCGCCGCCCTCCGCGACGGCGCCACGCTCTCCACCGACCTGCACGACTGGGACGGCGCGAACCCCTACCACCGCCCGTTCGCCGAGGCCGCCGGCCTGGTGTTCGTCAGCGGAGTCCGGCTGGGCGAGGGTGCGGACGCGCTGGCGGCGGCCCTGGCGCCCCGCACCGCGGTGGTGACCCGGGGCGTCGACGGCGCCGACCTGTACCCCGCCGGCGTCGGCCCGGTCCGGGTGCCGGCGGCCGACCCGCCCGCGCCGGTGGTCGACACCAACGGCGCCGGGGACGCCTTCGCAGCCGGAGTGATCGCCGGCCTGTTGGGCGGGGCGGAGCTGCCGGACGCGGCCCGGTACGCGGCCCGGGTGGCAGCCGCGGCCTGCACCCACGACGGCATGGAGTACCCACCCGGCCTCCTCCCGCTCCCCTGACGCGGACCGCCCCCGCCGCCCCGCCGCCCCGCCGCTCCGCCGTTCCGCCGTTCCGCCGTTCCGACGCGCAGTTTCGGGGAAACAGTTGCCTCACGGGCGCCGGAGGCCACACTCTCCCCGAAACTGTGGGCGGCGGGTCAGCGTGCGCCGGCCCGCGCTATCCCCTGCGCGCCTGCGCCGGCCGGTGCAGGATGGGCGCATGGCATCAACGGTAGAGATCCCCCTGGTGGGCGGCACGGCCGACGGGCAGAGCATCACGGTCGAGCTGGACCCGAACGGCCGGCCGCCGCTGACCCACCACCACATCGGCGCCGAGGGCCTGGCGGGAGCGGAGATCTACGAGCTGGAGTCCATGGACGCGGGCAGCGGCCAGTGGCGCTACCGCTGGCGGGGTCCGGCGGTCTGACCCGACCGGCGCCGCCGTCCGCCTCAGGCGCTCGATCGGGTCAGCGCCCGGCTGCGGATGCTGTCCAGGACGGCCCGGGTGACCTGGGAGGTGCCGCGGGCGTCCTCGCAGACCTCGGCCACCCGCCGCGCCGTGGCATCGGCCCGCTGCTCCCGCTCGTCCCAGAGCCGGTCGACCTCGGCCAGCAGCGGGCCCTCCACCTCCCGCTCCACGCCCCGCAACGCCGGTACGCCGAGACGCTGGGCCAGGTCGAAGACCTTGCCGGCGTACGGCAGCGGCAGGAACGGCGTGCCCACCATCGCGGCGAAGATCAGGAAGTGCAGTCGCATGCCGACGGCCAGGTCGAAGTGGCGCATGAGACCGAGCACCTGTTGCGGCGAGTAGGTGCCGTGCAGGATCCGGCCGTGGTCGGCGGAGGTCATGTGCGACAGCACCCCGTGCGAGTGGCGGATGTCGTCGCGTTCCATCGGGACGAACAACACGTACGCGTCGATCCGGTGCACCAGGAAGTCGCCGATCTGGGCGAGCAGTCGGTGGTAGCCGTCCACGTCGAGGCGTTCGGCTGCCCGCCCGGGCTCCCGTACGCTCATGCCGACCAGCCGCTTGCCGGCCGGCACCCCCTCCTCGCGCAGCAGTTGCGCCGGGAAGTCCTCGGCTTCGAGCAGGAACGCCGGGTCGGCGGTGACGGTGATCGGGTTCAGCAGGCCCGCCTCCTCCAGCGCCATCCGCGACTCCTGGTCCCGGACGGTGACCTGGGTGGCACTGGCCAGGGTCTCGCGCACCATGCCCGTGTCGACGCCCTCGCTGAGCGGGCCCACCCCGACCGCGTACGTGAGCAGGGGCAGCCCACGCTCCTGGGCGACCCGGACGACCCGCAGGTAACGGCGGGCCTCGCGGTCGTAGAGGATGCCGCCCCCGCCGAGGATGAGCAGGTCGAGCTGGGCCAGCACGAGTGCGGAGTCGGTGCGGCTCACGCCCTCCCAGGGCACCGCCTCCACGTGGGGGTGGACGAGGCGGGTATGGGCGGGGTCACGGGAGAAGACGATGATCCTCGCGTTCGGTTCCTGCTCGCGAAGGTCGGCCAGGAGGCCGGTGAGGATCGCCTCGTCACCGAGGTTGCGACCGCCGTACGAGCCGAGAATCCCGATGGTCAGACCGGCGCCATGCGTCATCCGTCGCCCCTCCCCGGAGTGCGTCCCGCGGCGTTTTCCCGGTGCGCCGGGGAACAGTCCTCCGCCGCGCCGTCACCGGGCGTCGGCCGCCCCCACCAGGCGCGACACGAGGGTCGCCACCACGTCGTCGGGGTCGAACCCGGCACCGATCGACGTGGTGAGCAGGTCGAGGAGGAGGCCGTCGACGGCGTAGTGCAGTAGTGCCACCTCGAACGCCCCGCCGGGCAGCCCGGCGGCGACGTGGAAGGCGACGTCGTCGCGGTAACCCCGGCGCAGCGTGTCGCCGAGGATCGCCGCCAGGTCGGGACGGCGGGCGGCTTCCAGCCGGAGCTCGATCAGCGCCCGGGTGAGGTCCGGCTCCCGGGTGGTGCGTTCGACGATGTAGCGGACGTAGTCGGTCAGCAGCTCCGGTGAGGGCTCCCGGGTGGCCAGACCGGCCACCACCGCCTCGTCCGGGGCGAACCGCTGCAAGATCCGCTCCCCGAGCGCGCCGAGCAGGGCGTCCCGGGATCGGAAGTAGTTGGAGGCGGTACCGACCGGCACGCCGGCCTCGGCGTCCACCGCGCGGTGGGTGAGACCCCGTGCGCCCGTCGCGGCGAGGACCCGCAACCCCGCGTCGGCCAGGGCCGCCCGCCGCTCCACGTTCCGTGCCACGAAAAGACCCTAGCAACAACCACGACAGTTGTCGTACGCTGTCAACTACAACATCAGTAGTGAATCAGGAGTCCGCTTGCGTAAGCTCGTGTACTACGTCGCCGTCACCCTCGACGGTTTCATCGCCGCCCCGGACGGGTCGCCCGACTTCTTCGGCCTCGAACCGGACCTGGCCGCGCACATCGCGACCCACTGGCCGCAGACCCTCCCCACGTTCCTGCACCCCCAGTTCGGCATCGAGGCGCCGCAGGGCCGCTTCGACGCGGTGGTGATGGGCCGCGCCACCTACGACCCCGCCCTGAAGGTCGGGATCACCAGCCCCTACGCGCACCTGCGGCAGTACGTCTTCTCCCGCTCGCTGCCCCCGTCCACCGACCGCGAGGTGGAGATCGTGGCCGGCGACCCGGTGGAGTTCGTGCGGGCGCTCAGGCGGGAGCCGGGCGGCGACATCTGGCTGTGCGGCGGCGGGCAGTTGGCCGGTCAGCTGCTGCCGGAAGTCGACGAGTTGGTGCTCAAGCTCAATCCGGTCGTCGCCGGCAGCGGCGTTCCGCTGGCCGCGCGCGGGTTCGAGCCACACCGGTTCGCGCTGGTCGAGAGCGTGCCCCTCACCAGCGGGACCGTCGTCCTGCACTACACGCGCCGCGAGCCCGCATAATCCGCTTGCCCGGTGCCCGCCGGCCCGGCCACGGTGGAGCCATGGGGACCCGGATCGGCTGGACGGAGCTGCCCGGCCACGTGTGCGCCGCCGTCGAGGACGTGCTCGGCGACCGCGTGGTCGAGGCGGTCTCGCAGCCCGGCGGCTTCTCCCCCGGAACCGCCGACCGGGTGCGTACGGCCGGCGGGCGGCGGGCGTTCGTCAAGGCGGTCAGCCCGACGCAGAACGCCGACAGCGTCCGCCTGCACCGCGCGGAGGCGCGCAACACCGCAGCCCTTCCCGCGTACGCACCGGCCGCCCGCCTGCTCGGCGTCCACGACGACGGCGAGTGGGTGGCGCTGGTCCTGACCGACGTGGACGGACGGCACCCGGTCCTCCCGTGGCACCCGGACGAGCTGGCCACCGTGCTCACGGCGCTGGAGGCCCTGGCGGCGGCCGTCACCCCGAACCCGGTCCCGCACGCGCCGACCGTGACGGCGCAGCTCACCGAGGACTTCGCCGGCTGGCACCGGATCGCCGCCGACCCTCCGCCGGACCTGGACCCCTGGGCCCGGGCCCACCTGACCGAGTTGCGGGAGGCCGCGGACTGCGGCCTCGCCGCGCTCGACGGGGACACGCTCTGCCACCTCGACCTGCGGGCCGACAACCTCCTGATCGACGACGCCGGCCGGGTCACAGTGGTGGACTGGCCGCACGCCGGGCGCGGTCCGGCCTGGCTGGACACGGCGCTGCTGCTGGTCAACGTCGCCCTGCACGGCGGGCACGACCCCGAGGCGCTGCTGCGCCGCTCGCCGCTCACCGCCGACGTCGACCCGGCCACGCTCACCGGCGTGTACGCCGGGATGGCCGGCTTCTTCACCGACGGTGCCCGGCGACCACCGCCGCCGGGCATCCCGACCGTCCGCGCGTTCCAGCGCGCCCAGGCCGAGGCCCTGCTCCCCTGGGTCGCCCGTCGCCTGCGGTGACGTACGGGCGGGTCCCACGTGACGGCTCAGGAGGGCACCGTGACGGCGGTCTGCCGGGCGAGGAAGCGCCGGGCCGACGCGGCCATGTCGGGGCGGCGCAGGTCCAGCTCGTTGTGCCCTCCGTCGGTGACCGACACGTGCACCGGGTGACCGGCGGAGATCAGCGCTGCGGCCAGGGCGAGGGTCTGCGTCGGCGGTACGGCGACATCGCCCACGGCGTGTGTGAGCAGCACCGGCGTCCCCACACCCGCATGGGTGGCGACGGTGCAGTCCCGCGTTGACGGATCACCCGGGGCGGGTAGATGTCCCAGGAGACGGTGCCACGGGCTCCCCTCGGCCCGGGCCCGCGGCCAGTCGGGCGCCAGGGGGTCGGACGGCGCTTCGAAGGCCAGCACCGCGGCCACGTCGCCGGGACGGTCCACGCCCCGCAGACCGAGGTGCAGGGCCAGGTGCCCGCCGGCGGAGACACCGGCGACCAGGATCGGCCGGCCCGGCACCCGGGCGGCGCGCGCCTCGGCGCGCAGGTCGTCGAGCTGCGCCGGCCAGGTCGCCTCACCGCTGAGCCGGTACCGGGCGTGCACCACCCGCAACCCGAGTTCCTCGAAGAACGACACCTCGGTGGTCTCGCGGGAATGCCAACCACCGCCGTGCACCCACAGCAGCACCGCACCGTCACCCATGGCCGGCGATCCTACGAGTCACGGCTCACCTCCGCTGTCCCGTGAGGACGGCCCGTCGGCCTGCGTCCGTCAGGCCCCGATCGTGCCGAACTCCGGCGCCCCGGCACCGTCGTAGGTCAGCATGAGCACGCCACTGCCGGACGTCCTGCTGTCGGTGAGCCGCAGGCCCGCCGGGGGAACGCCGTCGGCGAAGAGTCGCCGCCCGCGCCCCAGGACGACCGGAAAGACCAGCAGCCGGTACGTGTCGATCAGTCCCTCCCGCATCAGCGACGCCACGAGCGCGCCGCTGCCGTGCACCTGGAGTTCCCGGCCGGGCTGCCCCTTGAGCGCGGTCACCGCCTTCGCCAGGTCACCGTTCAGGGGCCGGGTGCCGTTCCAGGGCGCCAGGTCGTCGGGCCGGCTGGTGGCGACGTGCTTGGGCAGCCGGTTGAGGGCGAGGCCGACGCCGTCCTCCGGGTCGTCGACGTTCGGCCACCAGGCGGCGAAGATGTCGTACGTGTGGCGGCCGAGCAGGAAGGCGTCCGCCTCGCCGAAGACCCCGTCCAGGTACGACCCGATCGCGTCGTCGAAGTGCGGCGGCACCCAGCCGCCCAGGTCGAACCCGCCGGTACGGTCCTCGTCGGGAGCGCCGGGAGCCTGCTGGACGCCGTCCAGGGTCAGGAAGCTGGTGACCGTGAGTCGCATGATTGTCCTCCTGGTGTCGCCGGTACCGTTTCCGGCTCTCACCATGCCGACGGTCGGCCGACGACCGATCCGACGTCCCGCTCCCGGGAAAGAGGTGACCTGGATCACATCCTCCCTGCCCGGCGTCAGCTCGTCGTCGGTCTCGGCCTTCCGGTGGAGGATTCCGCCGTGACCACCACCTGCGACACCTCGATGTCCACGGCTTCGGCGGCCCGAGCACGCAGCAGGTCGAAGGTGGCGCGCTCGATGGCCGGTCCGACGTACGTGGCGCGTACCCAGTTGACCCAGCGCTTCTGCGCGTCACGTTGCTGCCCGCCGGCGGAGCCACGGACGGGTGTCCCCCCGAGGTCGAGGATCGCCGGCTCCCCACGGCCGGAGACGGCGGGGCCGGTGGCCGACACGGTGAACCACAGGCCGGGCACCTCGACGACCCGCGCGTCCTGCACGCCGTCGAGCACGCGGAGGTTCGCGGCGGCCCGCTCCAACTCAGCTCTCGTGACCGACTGGTCGATGGGGACTGCCGGGCCACCGACCGGAGCGTCGGGGAAGAGGGTCCGCAGATCGTCGACCTCGGAGTAGTCGTGATCCCCCGGCGCGAGCGCGGAGAACACCGCCGTACGGAACTCGTTCGTGGACGACACGTCCGACGCCTCGCGTCCGTTCTTCGGTGTCCAGGTGAGGATGGGGATCTCCGTCCAGTACTCGCGCAACGACGGGTCGAGAACGGTGGCCGAGGCCGCCGGTCGCGGGTCCTCGTCGCGGCCGGGCCCGGCGCCGGTGACGGCTGCGACCCCGATCACCAGGACGAGCACGGCCCCGAACACACCGGCCGTCGCGATCCTTCCGGTACGGCGACGTCGTGCCAGACCCTGGACCAGGTCGTACGGCGGCACGAACGCCCGACGCGTCGCGTCGTCGGCCGCGTCCCGGAGCATGGTGTCCAGGCCGGGCAGTGGGCTCTCCGGGTCAGGGTTCTCGACCATGGGGCTCTCCCGGTCGGGGTACTGGCGTTCAGGCATGACGACGCTCCAGGTTTGTGATGTCGTCTGGTCGGTCGGACCGGCGCGGCGTACCGGCCGGCGGGTGCGAGACGTCCGGCTCGTCGAGGATCTGTCGTAGGGCACTCCGCCCGCGCGACAATCGGGCCTTCACCGTTCCGGAGGGCACCCCCGTCTCGACGGCGACCTGGTCGACGGACCGATCGCACAGGTGGTGCAGCACGATCGCGCGCCGCTGCTCCTCGGGCAGACGTTGCAGGGCCGCCACGATCAGCGGAGTCTCCACGCCGGGTGCCGGCACCTGCGGAACCAGCCCGTGGCGCCGCCACGCCGCCAACCCGGACCGCGCGGAGCGCCAGCGGCTGACGGCGATCCGACGGGCGACGGTTCTGATCCACGCCTCCGGCTCGTCCCCGGCGGCGAACCGGCCACGTCTGCTCCAGGCTCGGACGAACGCCTCCTGAACGGCGTCCTGCGCCTCGGCGAAGTCGCCGGTCAGCAGGTACACCTGACCGACCAGACGCGCGAACGCGGATGCGTAGAACGCCCGGTAGTCCTCCTCTGTCATGCCGACCCAACTCTCCTCGGTGGCTGCTCCTCCCACTCACGCAGCGAAGCGACGCCACGGTTGCACCGGATCGGGAACATGTCCGCTGGCTGGTTCGCCGGGGGTTGCGGACGCCCGGCCGGAGGGAGGCGGTAGACATGACGGGCGAACACTTCGCCTGGGGAGGACCGACCGGTGACGCGACGCGTGACTGACAAGGCCGTACTGGTCACCGGAGGAAGTTCCGGTATCGGCGCCGGCCTGGCCGCACGATTCCACTCGCGCGGGGCTCAAGTGATCATCTCCGGCCGGGACCGGTCCCGGCTGGAAGAGGTTGCGGCTCGCCATCCCGGGATGTCGGTGGTCGTCCTGGACGTCGCCGATCCGGATTCCGTCACCGAAGCGATGGCCGACGTTGCCGCCCGGGTCCCGCACCTCACCACTCTGATCAACAACGCCGGCATTCAACGGCTGCTCGACTTCTCCGCCGCCGAGCCGCCGGGACCGCGCGACGTCGCGCCCGAGATCGCCACCAATCTGACGGGGCTCATCAACGTCACCGCCGCAGCGCTACCCCTGCTTCGTCGCGCTGAACGCTCGCGTGTCGTCCACGTCGGCTCCGGCCTCGGTTTCGTCCCCTTCGCCAACACACCTGTCTACTCGGCGACAAAAGCCGCCGTTCACTCGTTCACCCTGAGCCTGCGGCGGCAACTCGCCGGGTCGAGCGTCCAGGTCGTCGAGATCATCCCCCCGGTTGTCGACACGCCACTCCATCGTGACCTGCCGTCACCGCCACCCCGGGCGATGCCGCTGGACGTCTTCCTTGATCGCGCGATGCGAGGCTTGGACGCGGGGAAAGACGAGATCGGGATCGGTCTCGGGCGGGTGTCGCAGATCGGGGCCCGGGTAGCTCCGAAGCGGTTGTTCGCTCTCATCAACGGTCGCGCCTGACGTTCCACCACTCGCATGGTCAGCGCTGAGCAGACTCCCACCACACCAGGTTGGCGGCCACCTGGGCCATCGGCTCGATGATCTCCCACCCCTCGGCGATCAGCCCGTCGTCGATCCGCCAGATGTCGACGACCGCGATCTCCGGCCCTGCATCGGGAAGCCAGCGCCGTGAATACACCACGACGCGATCACCATCGGCCAGCACCTGGTGAATCTCGACCTGCATGCCGACGAGCGACACCAGCGCAGCGCGGACGGCGGCGAGCCATTCCCCCTTGGTCGATGTGGTTGGACCCGGCCTGTGGTGGACGAAGTCATCAGTCAGGAACTGTCCGAGCGCGTCAACGTCACCCGTCTCGATGAGCCCTGCCAGCGCCTGTTGGACGATCCTCGTGTTCTCGGTGGTCACAGACGCAGTGTTTCCGCGACTGCTTCGATTGTCGATGAACTCGGATGTCATGGCGTCCGCCCCGACGATTCGTACGCTTCATGATCGTGGACACGGTCGGGGAACTCTTGCGGCAGTGGCGACACCGGCGGGGACTCAGCCAACTGGATCTCGCGATCGCGGCGAACGTCTCCGCTCGTCACGTCAGCCTGGTCGAGACGGGCAGATCCAAGCCCAGCCCCGACATGGTCCTCCGACTCGCGGATCAGCTCCACGTGCCGCTGCGTGACCGCAACCGGCTCCTGCTCGCCGGGGGCTTCGCACCCCGGTACGCCGAGCGTCCGCTCGACGACGACGCATTGTCGGCCGTCCACGACGCCGTCCGCAGGGTCCTGCGCGCACACGAGCCGTACCCGGCAGTGGTCTTCGATCGCCGGTGGAACATCGTGATGACCAACCGCGCCGTCGACCCGTTCTTCGCCCAGGTGGATCCCGACCTGCTGCGGCCGCCAGTCAACCTGGTGCGGCTGGGACTGGACCCGCGCGGGTTGGCTCGTATCGTCGTCAACCTCGCCGACGTACGCGCGGTGTTCCGCAGCCGGATCTCGCGCCAGCTCGCCACTGCTCCCGACCCCGAACTCACCGCACTCTACGACGAACTGCTGGCGCCCGAACCCGACGAGGCATCGAGCCAACCGATCGACACGGACGTCGTGATCCCCATGATCCTTCGCGTCGGCGGACGAGAGCTACGGCTGTTCTCGACCATCACCACTTTCGGCACTCCGATGGACATCACGATCGACGAGATCGCGGTCGAGTCCTACTACCCGGCCGACGCGGAGAGCGCGGCGTACTTCATCGAGTGATGCGCTGCCATGCCGCTGACCGCACGCCTCGGACGGACCGTAGTTCCGGTGACGGGCTTCGGGTGGGTGGCGAGAATGTGCGTCGCGGGGGTGCGGCCGCGGAGGACCCTTGTGAATGGGTTCACCTGAGCGCCGTTGCTGTCACCGCCCCGAGGAATGATCTTCTCGGGGCGGTTGCCGCTGGTGGCACTGGTGGGCGCGGCAGGTTTCGAACCTGCGACCCGTCGCTTGTAAGTTCTAGGCACTTCGTCCGGAGGGGTCCGCATCCGCAGCCTCGGGCAACTGTCCACGCTCGGCCGCCAACCGACGTCCTCGTCCCTGCTCGTTGCTGTCAGCTACTCGCGTCACGGAGCACGTCAGCCAGAGAGCGCCGCCGACCGCGATAGCCACTCCCGCGCCAACATCGCGAACACCAACCGGTCGGCCCACTCATCCCGAAACAAGTAGCTCTCGACATGCCGCGCCTCGCACCGCATCCCCAGCCGCGTCATCAGCCGGGCCGACGCCTCGTTGCCAGCGTGGCACCGACCGTAGACGCGGTGCAGGCCGAACTCCCCAAAGCCCCATCCCAGCAGCGCCGCCACCGCCTCGGTGGCCAACCCTCGACCTGAGAAATCCGGATTGAAGACGTAACCGATCTCGGCGGTCCGGTCGGCCTGGCTCCGCCAAACCAGCTCAACGGTGCCAGTCAATCGTCCGTTCGCCTCGGCAGCCAAGGTTAGAACGTCACCCTCGACCCGCAGCCCGACCTCACTGGCCATCGACGCCACCGACTTCTGCGACTGCTCGCGGCTACGTGGCTCGTTGCCGAGCATCCAACGGCACACGTCGGGCCGACGCTGGTACGCGTACACGTCGTCCAGGTCGTCCATGGTGACCGGCCGGAGGGTAAGCCGGCGGGTGCGAATCGGGGTGAACACGGCCGCAGCGTACGGGATCCGGCCCGCTCCAATCGGACAGCTCGTCAGACGTCGAAGCGGAACTTAGGTCGACTCGTCGATGACCTGCACCGATATGCCTGCACCCCAGATCCCGCAGCGCTGCTGCCTCACAGTGCTACCGGCTACTTGCCGACGTTTGACGGTGTCTTGTGCCCCATCTGTCCCCCGAATGGACTGCCGTACCTCCGGTCTCCCGGGAGGCAGCCGCAGCGGGTAGACCAAACTCAGGCCTACTCCGGCCGTACGGTTACCCGCCGACCGCCGAGAAAGGTCTTGTAGCGCTCCCTCCGCTCAAACGAGGATAAGGGCCAGATTGCAGGTCGCCCGACCTCTTCACAGAGGTGCAATATCTCGTCCTGTGGCATCGCCACTCCGACGTGAGCGCCATACGGGTTTTGAGTAGAGTTGAAAAAGACCAGGTCAAAGGGCCTGATTGAGCCCGAGGTGACGGGCTCCAGTTCGATGGCCGACCAAAGTTCACTGGAACGCAACGGCGGCACACATAGATCGAATAACGCCAGGACCGAGTAGGCATAGCGCTGGCAATTCGCACCCGCACCCACCGGGAAAACCGGGCGAGACTGTGGATGACGGGCACCGTCGTAGGGCGCATCCCAGACCCACGATGGCCACCCACCGAGCGGCGTGGGCCATCCGGGTGTCAGACCTGCCAAACGCTCATAACGAAACCCCATCGGATTGTCCCTGTCGCTCATGACGTCCAACTTAGAGATACTGAGTCCGCTGCGGTAGCGCCTCAACTACGGCTAACCCCGCCATCCCGTCTGCCATCGACCCGCCTACCTGGGAGTGGGCCGCCGCCCGGCCCACCACGTCAAGCGGACCTTGACACAGGTTCGGACGCTGGCGGGTCGGGCGGTGGTCTGCTCGGCTTGCCCGGGTCGGTGGCAGGCGGGATGGCCTACCGCAACCACCCACGGACCGCGACGCGCCGACGCAGCCCCGGCCACCCTGGAGCCGAGAGCCCCCGCCGGAGGCGCCCTAGCCGCAGCCCGGCGACCATCGCCAGCTCGCCGACGCGGCCGGCGTGCGCTCCCCTGCGCCGCGCGGGTGCTGGCCGCGCGGCCCGGCCGGCTGCCGGCCCACCACACCACCGGGAACGTCCTGTCGTCATCCGGCGGCCCACCGGGCTCCCCGCCCTCCGCGCCAGCCGCCGGGCGTTTCTGCGTGGCCGGAGTCGGAGCGCCAGCGGAGCGACGGACGCGCGCCCAGGCGGCGGCGCGTGCGGCCCGTTCAGGGCCGCCTTGAAGACGTACAGAAAGTTTGAACCACTTCGCCGGCAGCCGGTGTCGTACTCCGCTTGATGCGTTACACGGTGACTTCAGTTGATGGGTTACACGGGGTTGAGCATGCCGAATACGGACCGTGACGCCGACTGTCCACGACAGCTGGTGTGCCAGGCATCCGCTTCTGCCGAGTTGAGTGCACTCGATCTACGGCCTGATATGAGCAATAATCAGCGGCGTGAATACCGTCGTCGCCATCTCCCAGGTCGTTTCCACTCTAATCGTTGCTCTGGCGCTGCTAGTTGGCGCTCGTCAGGCCCGACACGCTGGGCGGCAGGTCGAGGCGGTATACCGTTCACAGCAGGTTCAAGGCACGATGGAGGTGGTCAATTTGATAACCTCGCCCGAAATGCGGTCCGCCGCCCGGGTACTGCCGTCGGTCATCGAAGCGCCCTACAGCCAGTGGACCGAGGAGCAGAAGACAGCAGTCACGGTCCGTTGTAACGGCTTCGATGTGGCGGGATGTTCGTTCGTGCCAATATGGCCGACGAGACTTTCATTGTCAACAACTGGGGCGCTTCCATTCTGGAAATCCGTGAGATAGCGAGCCCGCACATCGCCGAAATGCGGAATAGGTACCGGGTCGAGAGCTACTGGGGAACCTGGTGTGGCTGGCAGGCCGATGGGAGTCCAGGCAGGCACTGCCGTCAACGCGCGAATCGGTCGCCGCCGAAGCAGCTAAATCAGCATCTACCTAATTTGCGGCGATGATTATCCGGGCAGCCGCGCATCTTCTATTTCTTCGCTTTGAGTTTCGAGTAACGAGATCACTCTCATGCCGCTGATCGCGCGTCTTGACCGGCGTCGAGGATCGGCATGCCACAGCGATAGGCGGCACGCCAGTTACGCACCGTGACAGCCGAGCCCGGAGAGAGCCGGCCAACTGTCACCCTTCAAGTGAAGTCGATGTGTAACGGATCAAGTGGAGCCCGGCATCGCCGGCAGCCGGTGTCCGACTCCGCTTGATGCGTTACACGATGGCTTCGCTTGATGCGTGACACTCCGCTGGGTGCTGGTGGAGATGAGCGTGACCGAACAGCGGTACCGGGCCGTCCAAGATGTGCCTGCCGGATCCGCAGTCACGAACGTCCCGCACCACCATGCCCATCCCCGGTTCAAGGTCCGCAAACCCGAACCCCGACGCAGCGGGACCAAAAGAAGGGCAGTGGCGACCGATGAAGAATCGGACAGCGGCCGGTCTGTACCTACATCCGAACGACACCGAGGAGGACCCATGTCCGACGTGCCCCCGATCGTCGACCGCGCCGCATGGCTGAAGCGGATCGATGAGTTCCGCAAGCGGGAGAAGGCCCACACCCGCGAGGGCGACGCGATCGCCGCCGCTCGCCGACGGCTGCCGATGGTCGAGGTCGACGCGTCGGCGCCGCTCGTGGGCGCGGACGGAGAGGTGACTCTGCTGGACGCCTTCGAGTGCCGTTCGCAGCTGTTCGCGTCGTACCACATGTGGCACACCGGCAACTCGGCCGCCGACCAGTGCGAGGGCTGCACGATGTTCAGCGGAAGCGTGCTCGAGCTCGGCTATCTGCACTCGCGGGACGTGACCTTCGCCGTCTTCTGCCAGGGCCCGTTTGCCGAGAGCAACCGGTATCGGGAGTTCATGGGCTGGCAGATGCCGTGGTATTCGGTGCCTCGGGAGTCCCTCGACCGGCTCGTCGCCGGGCGCCACTTCGGGATGAAGTGCTGCTACCTGCGCGAGGGCGACCGCGTTTTCGAGACCTACTGGACGACCGGGCGCGGATGTGAGCCTATGGGCAGCTCCTACGGGATGCTCGATTTGACCCTCTACGGCCGTCAGGAGACCTGGGAGGACTCGCCCGACGGGTGGCCGCAGCGCTTCGGGACCACCGGTGAGCAGTTCCGTCTCGACGGCCGCCCGACATCGCAGTGGTCCCGAATCGCCGCCGGTCGCTCCGACGACCTCGGCACCACCCCCACCGCCGACTCCGGGCACCGCTGCCACTGACAATTCGGCCTCTAGGTGTGGCGGCGGGCTGGTGGTGGACCACACGGCGGCCGACTGCTGGAGCCTGTCTCGGACTCAAGCAGCTTCGCCGAGAGGTTCGAAACACCATCGCTCGGCACGCCGAACGTTGGCCAACTGAAGAACAAGGTCGTCTAGCGGAAGTGTCACGCCTCATCCGACACCGATCCGTCGGCTGGCTCCTGTCCGCCGTCCCGGCACTGGCGTTCATGCCCTGGTCAAACTCGCCCTCGCCCCAACCCCGGCGTCGTCCGAGAACGCTGCGCCGGTCACGCCGGCCGCACCGATCCGCGTCCAAGTGGCCGAGCAGGTCACCACCGAACCCGCACCGCCGGCCGCCATCACCGCACCGGAACCCACCCCGGTACCCGAACCGGGCTGCTCAGTCGGCAGGTGTTGCCAGCGCTACCCCAGCGCCCGGCAACTCCAATTCGTACACGCGGTGCTCCGCAATGCGCTCCAACATGCCATGCGCGAGGAACTGGTGTCCCGTAACGTCGCCAAGCTCGTCCGAGTCCCTTGCCGCGTTACAGAGTCGGTAAGGGCCTCTCCGTCGAACAGGTCCGAAAGCTCCTTGCAGCTTCCGAGGGTCACCGCCTGCACGCCCTCTATCTCGTCGCCGCGACGCTCGGACTCCGGCGCGGTGAACTCCTCGGACTGCGCTGGTCGGAGCTCGACACCGGCACGGCCGCCATCGGTCAGACCGTGCAGCGGGCCGGCGGCAAGCTACACCTGCAAGACACCAAGACAGAGGACTCGGACAGCGTCCTACCCCTTCCCGACTGGACCTGGGTGGCGCTACTCGACCACCAGGAGCGTCAGCGACGGGAACGGGAACGGCTGGCCGAGGTCTGGCAGGAACACGACCTGGTCTTCCCCTCCGAGGTCGGCACCCCGATGGAGCCACGCAACCTCAACCGTCACTTCGCCGGGCTCCGGGAGAAAGCCGGCTGCCCCGATGTCCGGCTGCACGATCTTCGACACACGGTGGTGTCGCTGCTGATGGAGCTGGGCGTCCCCCGCACGTCGTCCAGGCGATCGCCCGCCACGCCGACGTGGAGATCACCCTAAAGGTGTATTCCCACGCCAACCTCGACGTGATGCGGCAGGCGCTCGGCAAGCTCGATGGGCGGCTCTCCCAGACCCCATTGCTGTCACCGCCCCGGGAAGTGATCCTCTCGGGGCGGTTGCCGCTGGTGGCACTGGTGGGCGCGGCAGGTTTCGAACCTGCGACCCCTCGCTTGTAAGGCGAGTGCTCTCCCACTGAGCTACGCGCCCGGAACGCCCGTACGGCGGGCCGGAGGCTGGCAAGCTTACCCTGCCCTCCGTTGGCCCGGTCGTACGGTCGTGCCCGAAGTGGGATCCGGGATCAGCCGGCGACGGCGTCGGCGAGCGCCTTGCGCCAGCCCTGCTGGTCACGCGCCTCGCCCGGCATGTTCATCTCGGCGAAGCGGACCACGCCGTCCCGGTCGATGACGAAGGTGCCCCGGTTGGCGATGCCGGCGACCTCGTTGAACACCCCGTACGCCTGGGCCACCGCGCCGTGCGGCCAGAAGTCGGCGAGCAGCGGGAACTGGTAGCCCTCCCGGTCGGCCCAGATCTTGTGGGCGTAGACCGAGTCGACGCTGACCGTGAGCACCTGGACGTCGTCGTTGACGTAGTCGTCCAGGTTGTCCCGCACCTCGCACAGCTCACCCTGGCAGATGCCGGTGAAGGCGAGCGGGTAGAAGACCAGCAGCACGGTGCGCCTGCCCCGGAAGTCCGAGAGCCGGACCTCCTGGTTGTTCTGGTCCTTCAGCAAGAAGTCGGGCGCCTCGGCGCCAACCTCGATGGGCATGCGAGCTCCTCGGGTCGGATCTGAGTGGCACCAGCCTGCCACACCGGCCGGACCGTGCCGCCGGGTGCGGGAGATGTCGGGCTACTTCTTGGCCTTGGCCCCCCGGCGGAGCACGAGACGGGCCCCGCTCCAGTCACGTCCGGCGTTGATGGTGGAGGTCTGCTGGAGGCCGGCGGTGGGCGCGGACTCGGCGACCTCGCTCGGCTCGACGTGCCCCTCGCGCCCGGCCTTGGGCGTGAGCAGCCACACGACACCGTTGTCGGCCAGCGGGCCGAGGGCGTCCACGAGGAGTTCGAAGAGATCACCGTCGCCGTCGCGGTACCACACCAGCACGGCGTCGACCACCTCGTCGGTGTCCTCGTCGACCAGCTCTCCACAGCGGTCGGTCAGGGCGTCCCGGAGATCCTGGTCGACGTCGTCGTCGTACCCCATCTCCATGACGACCATCCCCGGCTCGATCCCGAACCGGTCCGCCAGGCTGCGTACCCCGTCGGCGGCCTGACCAGCGGTCGCGCTCACTGTCGCGTGCCTCCTCATCTCATCCCTGCTCGCGGCGTCGTGCGACGCCGTCAGGCAAAGTCCACACAGTTGTGGCTCCCCGCGCAAGTGGCGCACCGGGTGGAACGGAATTTACCGTGCCAGCAGTGTGCGGGCACCCTGGGTGATGGCATCCTCGGAGACCAGCACCTGATGCGCAGCCGGGCCTAATGGTACAAACGAGTCGACTCCGGCAACCCGCCGCGCCGCTCCGACATAACCCGCGTCCACCAGGGCGGCGATCACTCCCTCCCCGACCCCGCCGGACCGGCGTGTCTCGTCGACCACCAGCACACGGCCGGTCGCGGCGGCCTCCCGGATGAGGTCGCCGACCGGCAACGGGGCGAGCCACCGCAGGTCCACGACCCGGGTACCGACCCCTTCCTCCGCGAGGGCGGCTGCCGCCCGCAGCGACATCCGGACCCCGTTACCGAACGTCACGATGGTCAGATCCTCGGCGGAGCCGACGCCGTAGACGCGGGCCCGGCCGACCGGCACATGTCCGCCGCTCCAGGCTCCTGGCTCCGCGTACTCGGCCAACCACTGATTGTCACCCTCCGCGTACAGGTCGCGGGTGTGGTAGAGCGCGATGGGCTCGAGGAAGACGCAGACGCTGCCGTCGACCGCCGCGCTGGCCAGGCAGGTCCGCAGCATGGCCGCCGCGTCGTCCGGCCGCGCCGGCACCGCGATGAGCAGGCCGGGCACATCCCGGAGTACGGCCACCGAATTGTCGTTGTGGAAGTGCCCGCCGAACCCCTCCTGGTACGCGAGGCCGGCCACCCGCACCACCATCGGGTTGCGGAACGCGCCGGAGGAGAAGAACTGCATGGTGGCCGCCTCGCCGCGCAGCTGGTCCTCCGCGTTGTGCAGGTACGCGAGGTACTGGATCTCCGGCACCGGCAGCATCCCGGCCAGCCCGGCCCCGAGGCCCAGCCCGAGGATGGAGGTCTCGTCGAGGAGGGTGTCGAAGACACGGGCCGGACCGAAGCGGTCACGCAGGCCCTTCGTCACCCCGTACACCCCGCCCTTGGCGGCGACGTCCTCGCCGAAGACGGCCATCTGCGGGTGGTCGAGCATCCCGTCGGCGAGCGCGGCGTTGATGCTCTGCGCGAGCGTCAACGGACCGGACAGCTCGGGCGGTTTCCCGCCGAACGCCTCGGCCCGCGCGGCGGCGCCGGGCCCGCTGGCCCGCGTTGCCGCGTCGGCCACCGCCCGGGCCACCCGCACCGGCCGGCGGGGCGCCAGCGGCGTGACCACCTCGGCCGGGCTGGCGAGCTTCGGCTCGTCGAGCACCTCCTCGGCGACGCGGCGCACCTGCCAGCCGATCTCGTCGTAGCGGGCCAGCAGCTCCGCCCCGGTGGCGACGCCGACCCGCGTCAGCAGGGCCGCGGCGGCGACGACCGGGTCCCGGTCGAGGTCGGCCTCGATCTCGGCGGTGGTGCGGTAGGCGGTCTCGGCGTCCGCGCCGGCGTGTCCCATCAGCCGTACGGTCGACAGGTGCAGCACCGCCGGGCGCCGGTGCCGGCGCACCCAGGCCGCCGCCTCGGTCGCCACCGCGTACGCCTCGACGAGGTCGCCGCCGTCGGCGGCGAAGTAGCGGATCCCCGGCCGGGACCGCAGCGCGGTCTCCACCCAGCCCTTCGGCGAGCGGACGCTGATGCCGAGCCCGTTGTCCTCGCAGACGAAGAGCACCGGGATGCGCAGGCCGGCATGGTCGGACCAGCCGGCGGTGTTGAACGCCGCGGTCGCGCTGGCGTGGTTGACGGAGGCGTCGCCGAACGAGCAGACGACGATCGCGTCGGCCGGCCAGGGCGCGTGTTGCGCTCCCCCGCCGCCGCCGAGGCGCACCTCGTTGCCGGCACGGCGGCCCGCCGGGTCCAGCCGGCGCAGCCGCTCGAGGGCGATTCCCAACCCGACGGCGCGGGGCAGGTGCGAGGCGATGGTGGAGGTGGTGGGGACGATGGCCAGGTCGGCTCGGCCGAAGACCTTGTGCCGGCCGCCCGCGATCGGTTCCCGGGTGGAGGCGACCATTCCGCGCAGGACGTCGCGGGCCGCCTCGGCGTACACGGGGGTGAAGGGACCGCTCCCGGCGGACCCGGAGTCGTCCTCGGACGCCGGTGGCGTGGCCTGGGCGGCGCGGGCGCAGTAGAAGGCCCCGGAGCGGTAGTGCAGCAGCGCCGGGTCGGTGGGCCGCAGCGCCGCCGCCACCGCGGCGTTGCCCTCGTGGCCGGCCGAGCCGATCGTGTAGAAGCCCTCCCCGAAGCTGCGCAGCCACCGCCCGGCGAGGTCCAGCTGGCGGCTGACGACCTGGGCGTCGAAGAGGTCGAGAGCCCGGGCGCCGGTCAGGAGCGCGCCGTCGACGACCGGCTCGCCCGGGTCACGCCGCTCGTCGGCGGCGTCCAGCGTGGTGAGCCTGTCGCGGAACCGGTCGTCGAGATCTTGCGGGGTGGTCACGTCGGACAGCATTACCGACGAGCGCCGCCGCCGCCCACTCGGACACGACCCACCGTCGGCATGGCGACCTAACTGCCGCAGTCCGTCTCCGGACAGCCGCCGTCGGACACCTTCCACACCAGCTCACGCAGGGTGGCCAGCTCGTCGATGGTCAGACCGGCGAGGAGACGGGAGTCCGACATCACCTGATGGACCCGCGCCCGCGTCCGCCGGCCGGCGTCGGTGACCACCAGCGTCTTCTGCCGCCGGTCGGCGGGGTCGACGCGGCGCTCCACCAGCCCGGCCTGCTCCAGCTTGTCGACCAGGGCGGTCACGTTGGACCGGTCACAGCGCAGCTGCTCGGCGAGGTCACGGGCGGGCAGCGGACGGTCCGGGTCGAGCTGGTGCAGCGCGCGGGCGGCCGCCGGGGTGAGGCCCAACTCGGCGATCTCCACGTCCTGGTAGTGCCGAATGGCCGAGGCGATGTGCATGATCCGGCGTACGGCGTCGCCAGCCACCACGGTTCGGTCGCCCACCTTGGATTCCGCCGGGACGGTCTTCTGCGCCATGTCTCACATCCTACTTGCCATTCAACAGTTGAGCACCTCTACTATTTACTTGCTCATGCACCTGGCGATGAGCCACGAACAGAGGAGACTCCGATGTCCACGTTCTCGATCCTCGCCATCTCGGGGAGCCTGCGGGACGCGTCTTTCAACACCGCGCTGATCCGGGCCGCCCAGCGGCTCACCCCCGACAGCCTGACCATCGAGCGGTACGACAACCTGGGCGCCATCCCCGCCTTCAACCAGGACATCGAGGCGGAGCCGCCGGCATCCGTGGTGGACCTGCGGCAGAAGATCGCCGCCGCCGACGGGCTGCTGATCGCCACCCCGGAGTACAACTACGGCGTGCCGGGCGTGCTGAAGAACGCGCTGGACTGGGCCTCGCGGCCCTCCTTCCCGGTCACCTCGTGGGTGTCCCCGCTGGCCCACAAGCCGGTCGCCATAATGGGCGCCGCCCCGACCGGCATGGGCACCGTCCGGGCCCAGCTCCAGCTCCGGCAGCTCTTCCTGTGGACCGACTCCGCCGTGCTCAGCAAGCCGGAGATCATCGTCACCAACGCCCACGAGAAGCTGACCGTCGACGGTGAGATCAAGGACGAGACCACCGAGACGCTGCTGCGCGGCCTGCTCGACGCCCTCGCCAACCGCATCCGCATCGCCCAGCTCGCCGCCGCCGCCTGAGGTGTAAGGAAGGGCCCCCCGTTAACGCCTGCGGTAGAGGAAGGGCCCCCGCTTAACAACCCGCACGACACAACCGCACACGAACGGATGTGGTGTCCCGATCGGGACACCACATCCGTTCTTTCATGTGCGGGGCCGTCCCGGCTCTGGACGTTGAGGCCGCGTCGGCGTACCGTACGTTCAGAACTTATTGAACGTTTGAAACGAGGGACCATGTCGGAGTTCTCCGACCAGCGCCGGTACGCCGAGGACGCGGCCGTCGTGCTGGGCGGGCTGGGCCTGCCGCCCGCGTACGGCAAGTTGCTCGGCTGGCTGCTGATCTGCGATCCACCGGGACAGACCAGCACGCAGCTGGCCACCGCACTCGGGCTCTCCAAGGGCTCGGTCAGCACCGGCATGCGGCTGCTGGAGACCAGCGGGCTCGCCCGCCGGGTGCCGGTGCCCGGCCACCGCGGCCACGCGTACGAGGTCCGGCCGGACGCGATCATCCGCATCGCCGCCGACGCCACCAAGTTCCGGGTGTTCCGCGAACTGATGGAGCGCGGTCTGGACGTTGTCGGCGGCGAGGACGCCCCGGGGACCGAGCGGCTGCGGATGATGCGCGACTTCTACGCCTTCATCGAGCGCGAGATGCCGCAACTCGTCGAACGTTTTGAAGCCGAGTACGGGGCGAAGGGAGACCGCGATGGCTGAGCCCGCCATCCACACCGAGGGTCTGGTCAAGGCGTACGGCCGCAACCGCGGCCTGACCGGCCTGGACCTGCGGGTCGAACCCGGGGAGGTGTACGGGTTCCTCGGCCCGAACGGGGCCGGCAAGTCCACCACGATCCGGCTGCTGCTCGACCTGATCCGGCCCACCGCCGGGCGCGTACGCGTGCTCGGCACCGACCCGCGCCGCGACGGCGTGGCGCTGCGACGGCGGATCGGCTACCTCGCCGGTGACTTCGTCGTCGACGGCCGACAGACCGCCCGGGAACTGCTGACCTATCTCGGCAACCTGCGCGGCGGGGTGCCCCGCGCCCGGATCGACGACCTGGCCGCCCGGCTGGACCTCGACCTGAGTCGGCCGATCCGAGGGCTGAGCAAGGGCAACCGGCAGAAGGTCGGCGTGGTGCAGGCGTTCATGCACTCCCCCGAGCTGCTGATCCTCGACGAGCCGACCAGCGGGCTCGACCCGTTCCTCCAGCACGAGTTCCTCGCCATGGTCCGCGAGGCGCGAGCCGACGGCCGTACGGTCTTCATGTCCTCCCACGTCATGAGCGAGGTCCAGCAGACCGCCGACCGGGTCGGGATCGTCCGTGCGGGTCGGATGGTCACCGTGGCCCGGGTGGAGGAGCTGCGCGAACAGGCCGTCCGGAAGGTGGAGGTCACCTTCGCCCGCCCCGTCGACGCGGCCGAGTTCGCGGACCTGCCGGGCGTGAGCGAGGTCCACGTCAGCGGCACCGTCCTGCGGTGCCGCCTCGACGGTCGCGCCGACGCGCTGGTCAAGGCCGCCGCCGGGCACACCGTCGTCGGGCTGCTCAGCGAGGAGCCCGACCTGGAGGAACTCTTCTTCGGTTACTACTCGCGCGAGGAGGCCACCCGTGCTGCTGCGTGACCCCTTCACCAAGGCACTGCACGACGCGCGACGGTCGCTGGTCGGCTGGGCCGTCGCGATCGTCGCCGTGGGCAGCATGTACGCCGCCTTCTGGCCGACCATGCAGACCCCGGAGATGACGAAGGCGCTCGAGGCGTACCCGGAGGGGCTGCTGGAGGCGTTCAACTACAGCGATCTGACCAGCGCGGCCGGGTACCTCGGCAGCGCGGTCTACGGCCTGCTGGTCCCGCTGCTCGTCGCGGTGTTCGCGATCGCCGCCGGCGCCCGGGCGATGGCCGGCGACGAGGAGGCCGGCACCCTCGACCTGGTGCTCGCGCACCCGGTGGGCCGGGTCCGGCTGGCCCTGCTCCGCTTCGCCGCCGTCGCGGCCGGCGTGGTGGTGGTGACCGTGCTGCTCGGGCTCGCCCTGGTCGCCCTGCGCGGGCCGGCACGGCTGGACAGCATCACCCTCGGCGGCTTCACCGCGATGACCCTGCACCTGACCCTGTTCGGGCTCGCCTTCGCCGCACTGGCCTTCGCCGCCGGGGCCGCCACCGGTCGCCGGGCCGTGGCCCTGGGCGCCGGCGCCGGCGTCGCCGTCCTCGGCTACCTGGCGAACTCGGTGTTCCCGCAGGTGGAGGGGCTCAGGTGGGCGCAGGACCTGTCGCCGTTCCACTGGTACCTGGGCGGGTCCCCGCTGGTCGACGGTGTGCAGCCGGTCGGCGCCCTGCTGCTGCTCGGCAGTGCCGCCCTGCTCGTCGCCGCGGGCACCGCCGCCTTCACCCGCCGTGACGTCGCCGTCTGAGGTGTGTGGAAGGGCCCCTTCTTAACGCCTGGCGTTAAGAAGGGGCCCTTCCTTTCACCGCGGCGGGGTCATCCCGGGAGGAACGAGAAGCGGACCTGGCGGGTGGGGTTGTCGCCGTTCGGGTCGACCAGGCACACCGACTGCCAGGTGCCGAGCGCGAGCCGCCCGTCGACCACCGGCAGGGTCGCGTACGGGGGCACGAACGCCGGGAGCACGTGGTCGCGACCGTGGCCGGGGGACCCGTGCCGGTGCCGCCAGCGGTCGTCGGTGGGCAGCAGGGCGTCGAGCGCGGTCAGCAGGTCGTCGTCCGAGCCGGATCCGGTCTCGATGATCGCCAGGCCGGCGGTGGCGTGCGGGACGAAGACGTGCAGCAGCCCGTCGCCCTCGCCGGAGACGAAACGCTCGGCCTCGGCCGTGATGTCGCGGACGGTGGGCCGGGAACCGGTCTGAACCGTGATCACCTCGGTACGCATAGGCCGCATTCTGCCGGAGCCGAGGGGGCTCCGCCGTGACGATCGGCCCGCGTCACGAGCTGCCGCCGCCCCCACCGGAGTCGCCGCCCCCACCACCCGAGGACCAGCCGCCGCCGGAATCGCCCCCGCCGAAGGACCAGCCGCCCCCGGAGTCCCCGCCGGACGACCAGCCGCCCGGGTCACCGGTGCCGCCGTGGTGCCGGTCGTCGTCGTGGTGCCGGTCGTCCCGGCCGTCGTCGTGCAAGCCGCCGTACGAGGCGCCGTGGTCGCCGGTCGGCCCGGGGATGTAACCGAGGGTGCCGGTGTGACGTGCGCGCATCACCGACCGGGGTGCGGAAGCGCGGGCCCCGGCTCGCGCCAGGAGCATGCCCATGAGGACCAGCCCGCCGCCGAGGACGAGGACCGGCAGGGCCGCGAGGTCGTCCGCGCCGAGGACCGCCCCGCCCGCGATGACCACCAGTGCCAACCCACCCAGTGCCAGCAGTACGCCCATGCTCACCTGTCGTCCGTTCATACCCGCACGGTAAGGAGAGCCCGCAAGACCGCCCGGCGGACGGTCACCGGCGGATGAACCTCCGACCAGCAGAAAGTTACCGACGGGTACCTGTGTTGAGCGTCGCGTCTGGGGGAGGGAGACGTGACGCCGGGTGCCGCGAGGGGGCAGGATGGCGCTAGAGACCTATCCCACACACAAACTGAGGGAACGCCTGTGGCTACGGAACGCAAGCGCCCGGTGATCACCGCTGGTCTGCCGAGCCAGCTTCCGGACATCGACCCTGAAGAGACCAGCGAATGGGTCGAGTCGCTCGACGGTGTCATCGACGAGCGCGGGACCAAGCGCGCCCGGTACGTCATGCTGCGCCTGCTGGAGCGGGCCCGTGAGCGCCAGGTCGGGGTACCGTCCCTGACCACCACCGACTACATCAACACCATCGCGCCGGAACGCGAGCCGTGGTTCCCGGGTGACGAGCACGTCGAGCGGCGGATCCGGGCGTACGTCCGGTGGAACGCGGCGATGCTGGTGCACCGGGCGCAGCGCCCGGAGATCGGCGTCGGCGGGCACATCTCCACCTTCGCCAGCTCCGCCTCGCTCTACGAGGTGGGCTTCAACCACTTCTTCCGGGGCAAGAGCCACCCGGGCGGCGGCGACCACATCTACTACCAGGGGCACGCCTCCCCCGGCATGTACGCGCGCGCGTACCTGGAGGGGCGGCTGAGCGAGCACCAGCTCGACGGGTTCCGGCAGGAGCTGTCGCACCCGGGCGGCGGGTTGCCGTCGTACCCGCACCCGCGGCTGATGCCGGACTTCTGGGAGTTCCCCACCGTCTCCATGGGTCTCGGTGGCCTGAACGCCATCTACCAGGCCCGGTTCAACCGGTACCTGCACCACCGGGGCATCAAGGACACCTCCGACCAGCACGTCTGGGCGTTCCTCGGCGACGGCGAGATGGACGAGCCGGAGACGCTCGGCGCGATCGGGGTTGCCGCCCGCGAGGAGCTGGACAACCTCACCTTCGTGATCAACTGCAACCTCCAGCGGCTGGACGGGCCGGTGCGGGGCAACGGCAAGGTCATGCAGGAGTTGGAGGCCTTCTTCCGGGGCGCCGGCTGGAACGTCATCAAGGTGGTCTGGGGCCGGGAGTGGGACCCGCTGCTCGCCGCGGACACCGACGGCGCGCTGGTGAACCTGATGAACACCACGCCCGACGGCGACTACCAGACCTACAAGGCGGAGTCCGGGGCGTACGTCCGGGAGCACTTCTTCGGCCGCGACCCGCGGACCCGCAAGATGGTCGAGCACCTCTCCGACGACGAGATCTGGAACCTCAAGCGGGGTGGCCACGACTACCGCAAGCTCTACGCGGCCTACAAGGCGGCGACGGAGCACACCGGCCAGCCGACGGTCATCCTGGCCAAGACGATCAAGGGCTGGACGCTCGGCTCGCACTTCGAGGGCCGCAACGCCACCCACCAGATGAAGAAGCTGACGCTGGAGGACCTGAAGACCTTCCGCGACCGGCTCTTCCTGGACATCCCGGACAAGGCGCTGGAGGACAACCCCTACCTGCCGCCGTACTTCACCCCGGGCGAGAAGTCCGACGAGATCGCGTACCTCAAGGAGCGGCGTCAGCAGCTCGGCGGCTACCTGCCGTCCCGGCGGACCAGCACCAAGCGGCTGGCCATCCCCGGCCCGGAGCGCTTCGCCGACGTCAAGCGTGGCTCGGGCAAGCAGAAGGTGGCCACCACGATGGCCTTCGTCCGCCTGCTCAAGGACGTGATGAAGGACAAGGAGTTCGGCAAGCGCTGGGTGCCGATCATCCCGGACGAGGCGCGCACCTTCGGCCTGGACTCGATCTTCCCGACCGCCAAGATCTACTCGCCGCACGGCCAGCGGTACACCTCGGTCGACCGGGAACTGTTCCTGTCGTACAAGGAGTCCACGACCGGTCAGATCCTGCACGAGGGGATCAACGAGGCCGGCTCGGTCGCCTCGTTCACCGCCGCGGGCACCTCGTACGCCACCCACGACGAGCCGATGATCCCGATGTACATCTTCTACTCGATGTTCGGGTTCCAGCGCACCGGCGACGGCTTCTGGGCGGCGGCCGACCAGATGACCCGCGGTTTCGTGCTCGGCGCCACCGCCGGCCGGACCACCCTCAACGGCGAGGGGCTCCAGCACGAGGACGGGCACTCCCTGCTGCTGGCCGCCACCAACCCGGCGGTGGTCGCCTACGACGCGGCGTTCGCGTTCGAGCTCGCGCACATCATGGAGAACGGCCTGCACCGGATGTACGGCGAGGGGCAGGAAAACGTCTTCTACTACCTCACCGTCTACAACGAGCCCATCCACCAGCCGGCGGAGCCGTCCGACGTGGACGTGGAGGGGCTGCTCAAGGGCATCTACCGCTACTCCCCCGCGCCGCAGGTCGAGGGGGACGCGCCGAAGGCCAACCTCCTGGCCTCCGGCACCGGCATGCAGTGGGCGCTCAAGGCGCAGCAACTGCTCGCCCAGGACTGGGGGGTGGCCGCCGACGTCTGGTCGGTGACCTCCTGGACGGAGCTGCGGCGGGACGCGGTGGAGTGCGAGGAGCACAACCTCCTCAACCCGGGCAAGGAGCAGCGGGTGCCGTACATCCAGCAGAAGCTGGCCGACGCCGACGGGCCGAAGGTCGCGGTCAGCGACTGGATGCGCGCGGTACCGGACCTGATCGCCCGTTGGGTGCCCGGCGACTACACCTCGCTCGGCACGGACGGCTTCGGCATGTCCGACACCCGGCACGCGCTGCGCCGGCACTTCCACGTCGACGCCGAGTCGGTGGTGGTCGCGACGCTGCGGCAGCTCGCCCTCCGCGGGACGGTACCGGCGAACGTGCCGGCCGAGGCGGCCAAGAAGTACGCGATCGACGACGTCAACGCGGCCCCGGTCGGCGAGACCGGCGGCGACAGCTAGGCGTACGCACGACAGCAGGGCCCGGCGCGGTGTCACCGCGCCGGGCCCTTGTCGATGAAGCGTCGGTCCGCGACGTCGTGGCCTCCCCGCTCCTCGGATGCCCCGGCGTCATGGATCGAGCGCGATCGTGCGCACGCGGGCCGGCGGCGACCCGGAATGCCTCTGGCGGGGACATCCGGGCCGCCGCCGTCGCGCGGGTGACGCCAGGACGGATCCGGTCAGCCGACGGCGGCCAGGTCGGTCAGCCGGGCGAGCGAGTCCTCCAGGTCGGCGCCGACCCGACGTAGACCGAGCCGGAGCAGTGCGGCCTTGACCGGCCCGGCCGGCCAGCGTACGACGATGAGCCGCACGATCGTCCCGCCCTCCTCCTCCTCGTCGGCGGTGAGCTGGACGTAGATCTCGGTGCGCGCCTCCGCCCGGGCACCGGCGCCCTTGGCGCGTTCCCGCCAGCCGATCAGGGTCGGCTCCTGGTAGGCGATCACCTCGGCCTCGTGCGCCGCGCCGCGTCCGGCCTGGACCAGTTGCCGCCGACCGAAGCCCTCACCCGAGAGCACCTCGGCCGCGCGGACCCCTGCCAGCCAGGCCGGCAGCTGCTCGGCCCGCTGCACGACATCCCAGACCACTTCCACCGGCGCCATCACGTGCGCACTGCGTTCCACGAGGATCATTTCCGTCTTTCCTCCGGTGAGGACATCCCACGATATCGGCACTCTATGCGTCAAATCGGACTTAGTTGGACGGGTTCGGAAAAGACACGCCGAAACGCATTGCGCTGGCGGCACCTCAGGGCCTATGGCGTTCGGCGGGAGCGGGCCCTAGAGTCCCGAGCACGTCTCACGTACGACGGGAGGGCCCATGCCGACCGGACCGCTGCCCCGCTTCCCCGCCGGGTTCCGCTGGGGTGTGTCGACCTCCGCGTACCAGATCGAGGGAGCCGCCACAGAGGACGGACGGGGGCCGTCCATCTGGGACACCTTCGCCCACTCGCCCGGGAGGGTCGCCGACGGCAGCACCGGCGACGTGGCGTGCGACCACTACCACCGGTACGCCGAGGACGTGGCGCTGATGGCCGGGCTGGGCGTCTCGGCGTACCGCTTCTCCATCGCGTGGCCCCGGGTCGTGCCGACCGGCGCGGGCGCGGTCAACCCCGCCGGGCTGGACTTCTACGACCGGCTGGTGGACGACCTCCTGGCCCACGACATCGAGCCGGTGGCCACCCTGTTCCACTGGGACCTGCCGCAGCCGCTGGAGGACGCCGGCGGCTGGCTGAACCGGGACACCGCCCACCGCTTCGCCGAGTACGCCGACGCGGTCGCCGCCCGGCTCGGCGACCGGGTGAAGCTCTGGATCACCCTCAACGAGCCGTTCGTCCACCTGAGCCTCGGGCACGGCATGGGCGTGCACGCACCCGGGAAGATGCTGCTCTTCGACGCCTTCCCGGTCGCGCACCACCAACTGCTCGGGCACGGCCTCGCCGTCGCCGCGCTGCGCGCCCGCACCGCGAGCCCCGTCGCCATCGCCAACAACTACTCGCCGGTGCGCGTGCTCGGCGACACCGACGCCGATCGCGCCGCCGGAGCCGCGTACGACGCGCTGCACAACCGGCTCTTCACCGACCCGCTGCTGGGCCGGGGCTACCCCGACGGGGCCGGGCTCGACACCGCCGTCGTGCGCGACGGGGACCTGGCGACCATCGCCGCGCCGCTGGACGTCCTGGGTGTCAACTACTACAACCCCACCGGCGTACGCGCACCCGAGGAGGGTTCGCCCCTGCCGTTCGAGATCGTGCCGCTGGAGGGCTACCCGCGTACCGCCTTCGACTGGCCGGTGGTCCCCGAGGGCCTGCGCGAACTGCTCGGCTGGCTGCACCGCACGTACGGCGCCGACCTGCCGCCGATCCAGGTCACCGAGAGCGGCTGCGCGTACGACGACGCGCCGGACGCCGACGGGCGGGTGCACGACCCGGAGCGCATCGCGTACCTCGACGGACACCTGCGCGCGGTACGGGCCGCCCTCGACGACGGGGTGGACGTGACCGGGTACTTCGTCTGGTCGCTGCTGGACAACTGGGAGTGGGCCGAGGGCTTCACCAAGCGGTTCGGGCTGGTGCACGTCGACTTCGACACGCAGGTCCGTACGCCCAAGTCGTCGTACGCCTGGCTCCGCGACCTGATCCGCGCACGGTGACCACCGTCGACCCGACGCCGGCGTCGCTGCCGGCGGCCCTCGCCGAACCCACCGTGGCCGTCTCGCGGCGCTGGGTCGCCCTGCTCGTCACCGCCAACCTCGGTGTCTGGATGGCGTTCTTCACACCGATCCAGGTGCTGCTGCCCCAGCAGTTGGGCGTAATCGCGCCGGACGACAAGGAGACCATGCTCGCGGTGGTCACCGGCCTCGGTGCGCTCGCCGCCGTCCTGGCCAACCCGCTCGCCGGAGCGCTGTCCGACCGCACCTGCCTGCGGGTGGCCGGCCACGAGTTCGGCCGGCGGCACGTGTGGACCGCCGGCGGCGCGGTGCTCGGGGCGCTGGCCCTGGTCCTGCTGTCGCAGCAGCGGACGGTCGCCGGCGTGGCGCTGGGCTGGGTCGCCGCGCAGGTCTGCTTCAACGCGATGCTGGCCAGCCTGACCGCCGCCGTGCCGGACCGGGTACCGGTGGCCCAGCGCGGCGGGGTCTCCGGCTGGGTGGGCATCCCGCAGGCCCTCGGCCTGGTGCTGGGGGTGGTGCTGGTCACCGCCGTGGTGACCGGCAACGCCGCCGGGTACGTCGCGATCGCGGTGGCGGTGCTGCTGCTCGCCCTGCCCTTCACCCTGCGCACCGCCGACGACCCGCTGCCCCGGGCACACCGGCCACCGCTGCGCGGCCTGGTCGCCTCGATGTGGGTGTCGCCGCGCCGGTACCCGGACTTCGGCTGGGCGTGGATCACCCGGTTCCTGGTGCAGCTCGGCAACGCCCTCGGCACCCTCTACCTGCTCTACTTCCTCACCGACGAGGTGCGGGTCGCCGACCCGGAGGGCGGGCTGCTGGTGCTGATCCTGCTCTACACCACCGGCCTGGCGGCGACGGCCGTGGTGGCCGGACGGCTGTCCGACCGCTCCGGGCGGCGGAAGGTCTTCGTGATCACCGCCGGCGGGATCATGGCGGTGGCGGCGCTGCTGCTCGCGGCCGCGCCGGTCTGGCCGGTCGCGGTGGTGGCGGCGCTGCTGCTCGGCGCCGGGTACGGCGTCTACCTGTCGGTGGACGCCGCGCTGATCACGCAGGTGCTGCCCCGCGCCGCCGACCGGGCCAAGGACCTCGGCGTGATCAACATCGCGAATTCCGCGCCGCAGGTGCTCGGCCCGGCGATCTCGGCGCCGATCGTGGTCCATCTGGGCGGCTATCCCGTGCTCTACGCGGTGACGGCGGCGGTCACGGTGCTGGGCAGCGTCCTGGTGCTGAAGATCCGCTCGGTTCCGTGACGACCGTCCGCGCCGGTTGACGTGTTAGGAAGGGGCCCTTTTACAACGCCACGCGATAACAAGGGGCCCTTCCTTACTCGGTGGCGGGCGGCCGTAGGCTGGGGGACGTGACGGTACGTGTACGCTTCGCCCCCTCCCCGACCGGTATGTTCCACGTCGGCGGCGCCCGCTCGGCGCTGCAGAACTGGATCTACGCCAAGCAGCAGGGCGGGGTGTTCGTGCTCCGCATCGAGGACACCGACGCGGCCCGCAACAAGCCGGAATGGACCGAGGGCATCCTGTCGGCGCTGGAGTGGATCGGCATCGCGCGGGACAGCTACGAGGGGCCCCACTTCCAGTCGTCGTACGCCGCCGAGCACCGCGCCGCCGCGCAGCGCCTGCACGAGGGCGGCCGGGCGTACTACTGCGACTGCACCCGGGAGGCCGTCCAGGCCCGCACCGGCTCGCAGTACCAGGGCTACGACGGCTTCTGCCGGGACCGGGGCCTGGAGGCCGGCGAGGGCCGGGCGCTGCGCTTCCGTACGCCGGACGAGGGCGAGACCGTGGTGGTCGACCTGATCCGCGGCGAGCCGACCTTCGAGAACAAGCTGATCGAGGACTTCGTCATCGCCCGCGGTGACGGCTCCGCGGTGTTCCTGCTGGCCAACGTGGTCGACGACATGACCATGGGCATCACCCACGTGATCCGGGCCGAGGAGCACCTGCCCAACACGCCGAAGCAGCAGCTGCTCTGGGACGCCCTCGGGGTGAAGCCGCCGGTCTGGGCGCACGTGCCCGTCGTCGTCAACGAGAAGCGGCAGAAGCTCTCGAAGCGGCGGGACAAGGTCGCGCTGGAGGCGTACCGGGACGAGGGCTACCTCGCCGACGCGATGCGCAACTACCTGATGCTGCTCGGCTGGGCGCCGTCGAACGACCGGGAGATCGTGCCCTGGTCGGTGATCGAGGACGAGTTCCGGCTGGACGAGGTCAACCCCTCCCCCGCGTTCTTCGACGAGAAGAAGCTGCGCGCGTTCAACGGCGAGTACATCCGGGCGCTGCCGGTGGCGGAGTTCGTCGACGCCTGCCGGCCCTGGCTGACCGGCACCGACACGATCCCGCCGCCGCCGTGGCAGCCTGAGGAGTTCGACGCGGACGCCTTCGCGGCGGTCGCCCCGCTGGCCCAGACCCGGATCGCGGTGCTCAGCGAGATCGTGCCGAACGTCGACTTCCTCTTCGTCGCGAGCCCGCTGATCGACGAGGCGGCCTGGACGAAGGCGATGAAGGAGGGCGCGGCCGACCTGCTCGACGCGGCGATCACCGCGTACGAGGCACTGGAGTCGTGGAACGCCGAGTCGCTGAAGTCGACGCTGGAGGCGGTCGGCGCGGAGCGCGGGCTCAAGCTCGGCAAGGCGCAGGCCCCGGTACGGGTCGCGGTGACCGGCCGCACGGTCGGCCTGCCCCTGTTCGAGTCGCTGGAGGTGCTGGGCCGCGAACGCACCCTGACCCGCCTCCGCGCCGCCCGCCTCCGCCTGACCTGACCCCACCCCGCCCGTCCCCCGTCCCCGCCGCCCCTCGGCTCCGCGATCTTGCACTTTCGGTCGCGCTTTGGTCGTGAACTGTCCGCATTGCGGCGACAGTAAGTGCAAGATCGCGGGAGCCCGGGGGGGTGTGGGTCAGGGGTGGGGGGACTGGCGGCGGCGGAGGACCAGCGCGCCGGCGAGTGCGGCGAGCACGAGTGCGCCGCCGAGGACCCAGAGCCAGCCCCGGCCGTCCGATCCGCTCTCCCGGGCCGCCGGCACGGCCGCCGTCGGGCTCGCGGTCGGCGGGACGCTGACGGTCGGCGACGGTCCGGTCGGCGACGGCGCGGCCGGTGACGGTGCGGTCGGTGACGGCGCGGCCGACGACGGGACACCTGGAGCAGCGCCGGTGGGCGACGGTGCGCCGCCCGGGGTGGCGGACTCGGCGGGCGTACCGGTGGTGAGGGTGAAGCGGACCTCGCCGGTGACGGGGTGACCGTCGCTGGACGCCACCTGGTAGCCGACGATGTACAGGCCGGCCTTCCCGGGCCGGAAGGGGACCGTCACCCGGCTGCCCGCGAAGCGGGCGTCACCACCGACCGCGGACACGTTGTCCGGACCGGTTACCGTGACCTTCGTCGACGCCGGATCGAGCGAGGCGAGGAACCGAAGTTCGATCCGGGCCGGCGCCGACGCCAGCCGGGCGCCGTCGCGCGGGTCGCTGCCGGTCAGCGAGTTGTGTGCGGCTGCCGGCGACGCCGGCACCAGCAACGACACACCGAGCGCCACGCCGAGTACGACTGGCCAGGTACGAGCCACACGTGGGACCCTGCCCCCCATGAACCCCTCCGTAAAGGTACGATCCGCCCGCTGATCAACGGCTGCTGCTCATTAGTCGGGCCCGGATCGCAGATAGTTCCAATAACTGTTCCATGAGCTGCAACCGATCGACGTTCCGCGGAGTCTTTGTGGTGAACACCCGACCTGCTGGTCCGGTCACCACCGTCGGCCGACCAACGCGTGACCTGCAGCGAAGCCATCCATCGAACGGGGCGAGGAGGCGGCGATGGTCCGACGGATGAGGCGGCTGGCAGCCGTACTGGCAGGTGGTCTTGCGGCGGGTCTGTTCTCGCTGGCTCTGGCCGACCCGGTGAAGGCGGCACCGAAGCCGGCGCCCGCGGGCGTGGACATCACGGGTGCGGGGCTGGACGCACCGCTGCGGCTGCGCGCCGACACCCACGCGGCACACGTGGCCGCGGTCATCGACCAGGTGAACTTCCTCGGCCGCACCGGCCGGGCCACCGGCCCGAAGGCGGCCGAGCTCGGTCCGAAGTACACGGTGGTCGTGCTGTCCGGGGACAAGCCGAAACAGACGTACGACCTCTATCCGCAGGCCGTCGGCGGCCCCCGGGTCTACCGGCCGGCGAAGCAACCGGACGCCCGCAGGACCAGCGCCGGATGGTTCCTGGGCCGGCTGACCATGTCCGAGACGCTGCGTACGGCGGGTGTTCCGCTGGAGCGGCAGTTCGACACGGTCAGCGGTGGCGTCGGCGGCGGTGAACGGGTCATCCCCGAGGATTCGCTGAACCCGGCCAAGGGCATCGACGAGGCGCTCGGCGAGCTGCAACGCCTGCTGCTGCTCAACGTGGCCGTGATGCTCACGATCACCTTCGGGTTGGCCGGGATCGCCCTGCTGATCCGCCGGCGCACCCGCTGACGGCTCAGACCTCCAGCACGACCTTGCCGCGGACGTGTCCCGCCTCGACCAGGCGGTGCGCGTCCGCGGCCTGCGCCAGGGGAAACGTGCGCTCCACGTGCACGGTGAGCCGGCCCGCGTCGACCAGTCCGGCGAGGACGGTGAGGTCCGCCGTGGAGGGCTTGACGAACAGGTAACTGCCGCCGAGTCGCGCGACGTGCTCCGGGTCGGCGGTGGAGATCAGTCGGGCCGGCCGGGCGAGCAGTTCCACCGACGCGGCGAGAGCCTCTCCCCCGAACAGGTCCAACGCCACGTCCACCCCGTCCGGCGCGAGCGCCCGGACCCGGCGCGCCAGGCCCTCCCCGTACGGGACGGGCTCGGCGCCCAGCGAGCGGACGAAGTCGTGGTGCGGCGGGCTCGCGGTGCCGATCACCCGGTCCGCTCCGAGTGCCCGGGCGATCTGCACGGCGAGGTGGCCGACGCCGCCGGACGCGCCGTGCACCAGCACGGTGTCACCCCCGCCGGTCCGGGCCAGCTGCAGCGCCTGGTACGCGGTGAGCCCGGCCAGCGGCAGACCGGCCGCCTCCGCCCAGGACGCCTGGACCGGCTTGTCCGCCAGCGTGCGCTCCGGCGCGGGCACGAACTCGGCGTACGTGCCGTGCTGGATGTGGTCGCGCCGGCAGTAGCCGACGACCTCGTCGCCGACGGCGAAGTTCATGACCGCCGGCCCGGCCGCGACCACCTCACCGGCCACGTCCCATCCGGGCACCAGCGGGAAGTGGGACGGGAAGGCACCCGCGAGGTGGCCCTCGCGGACCTTCCAGTCGACCGGGTTGACGCCGGCGGCGCGAACCCGTACCAGCACCGTGTCCGGGCCGACCGGCGGATTGGGCAGCTCCCGCAGGGTGAGCAGGGCCGCCGGGCCGTACTCGTCGATGGCGATCGCCTTCACGACGGTCACGCTAGCCCGTTGGACGGCCCCCGCGTTTCAGCACCAGCGGCGTGGCGGCCGATCCCGGCGCGCGGCCCGGTGACGGGGCCGGACCGGACCGTGACGGTGCGCGCCCGCCCAGCCGGACAGCTCGCTGATGCAGCTCGGGGGGGCGTCGAAGGCGGGTTCGACGGGCACGGTCGGCTCGCCCGCCCGGGGCCGGGGCACCGGGCAGCAGTCGTCGTCCGTGCGCTCCGGAAGGCGGCCCGCGGCCGGATCGGCCGGGTGCCCACCGGCCAGCCGCCGCTGGTGCTTGGCACCGGCCGGCTGGTCGTGGTGGCCCGGCCGGCAGGACTCGCCCTGGGCGCAGCCGTGCTCGGCCTCCCCGTGCGCCATCCCCGCTCTCCTCACGCTCGCCGTGCCCGCCGGGGTCGGTCCGACGTGCCCTGCCACCGTACTGGCCGGGACCGACGAGCTGTGCAGCGCTACCCAGGTCCGCAACGGTCGGACGCCCACCGCGGGCCCGGACCGTTCATTCCCGCTGGGCGTCGAGGTCCGCGCGGGTGAGCAGCGCGGTCAGCCGGATGTCGTGGGCAGCCAGGGCCTCGGTGCCGCCCTCGGACCGGTCGATGACGCAGAGCGCGTGGTCGATCCGGGCACCCAGCTCCCGCAGTTGACCGGTGGAGATGACGACCTGTCCGCCGGAGGTGACGACGTCCTCCACCACCAGCACCTGTCGGCCCGCCACCTCGGCGCCCTCGGCGAGCCGCGCCGTCCCGTACGCCTTGGCGGTCTTGCGGACGAAGGCGCAGGGCAGGCCGGTGTGCCGGCCCAGCGCGGTGACCACCGGGATCCCGCCCATCTCCAGCCCGGCCAGCACCTCGGTGCCCGGCGGGACGAGGGTCGCCATCCGTGCGGCGACCCGGTCCAGCAGGCGGGGATCGGCCTCGAAGCGGTACTTGTCGAAGTACTCGCCGGCCACCCGCCCCGACCGGAGCGTGAACGTGCCGGTCAGCCGGCAGGTGGCGTCGATCTCGCGGGCCAGGGAGGTCAGGTCTGCGTCCGTCACGAGTGATCATTGTGGCAGGCGGGCGGCGTACCTCGATCGGCGCATCCCCGGCGGGGTCCGGGATGCAGATGCAGGTCAGGCCATGTCAGGCTGTGGCGGTGAGCGCGCCGGGCGGTACCGAGCTGTCGGCCACGCTGCGCCGGATCGAGCGGGCGGCGGGGGCACTGGCCACCGCCAGCGTCGCCCGGATGGACGAGACGTTGCCCTGGTTCCGGTCGCTCCCGGCCGACCAGCGTGCCTGGGTCATGCTGGTCGCGCAGGCGGGTGCCCGCTCGCTGGTGCAGTGGCTGCGCTCCGGCGGCGGAACGGCCGACAGCACCCAGGAGGTCTCGGACGAGGTCTTCGCGACCGCACCGCAGGCTCTCGCCCGGTCGATCACCCTCCAGCAGACCGTCGCGCTGATCAAGGTCACCATCGACGTCGTCGAGGAGCAGGTCCCACGGCTGGCCGCGCCCGGCGAGGAACTGGCCCTGCGCGAGGCGGTGCTGCGGTTCTCCCGCGAGATCGCGTTCGCCGCCGCCCGGGTGTACGCCCGCGCCGCCGAGTCCCGCAGTTCGTGGGACGCGCGGTTGCAGGCGCTGCTGGTGGACGCGCTGCTGCGCGGCGACTCCGCCGACGTGCTGGCCAGCCGGGCCGCGGCCCTGGGCTGGGCGGACGATCCCCCGGTCGCGGTGGCGGTCGGCCGCTCACCGGGCGGGGAGGTCTCCGCCGTGCTGCACACCGTCTACCGGCTGGCCCGGCGGATCGGCGCCGAGGTGATCGGCGGGGTGCACGGGGACCGCCTGGTGGTCGTGCTCGGCGGCGCCGCCGACCCGGTCGCGGCGACCGGGAAGCTGCTGGCGGCGTTCGGTGACGGCCCGGTGGTGGTGGGTCCGGCCGTACCCAGCCTCGACGAGGCGACCGAGTCGGCGCGGGCGGCCCTCGCCGGATTCCGCGCCGCGCCCGCGTGGCCGACCGCGCCCCGACCGGTGCCCGCCGCCGACCTGCTCCCCGAGCGGGCGCTGGCCGGTGACGCGGAGGCCCGCCGCCGCCTGCGCCATGACGTGTACGCGACGCTGGTCCGCGCCGGCGGCGAACTGCTGGAGACGCTGGACGCCTTCTTCGCCGCCGGGGGCACCCTGGAGAGCGCGGCACGGGCGCTGTTCGTGCACCCCAACACGGTGCGGTACCGGTTGCGCCGGATCGCCGAGGTGACCGGGTTCTCTCCGCTCGCCGCGCGGGACGCGTACGCCCTCCAGGTGGCGCTGACCGTCGGCCGGCTCGACCCGGTGGTCCCGGTGGTCCCAACCCAGACAATGCCCCCACCGGTCAGGAAAACATCACAGACAGGTGACGACTCACACCGATCTTTGTAGGATTCCCACAAAGGTTCTAGTGCGGTTTGGTCGAGGGCCGCACAGCGCTACCCACAGGTATCCGGGAGAGTCATAGACGTGCTCGCCGTACTCTCCCCCGGCCAGGGTTCCCAGAAACCCGGCTTCCTGACACCCTGGCTCGACCTTCCCGGCGCCGAGGCCCGCCTGCGCTGGTGGTCCGCGCTCGCCGGGGTCGACCTGGTGCACCTCGGCACGGTCGCCGACGCCGACGAGATCAAGGACACCGCCCGCACCCAGCCGCTGCTGGTCGCGGCGGCGCTGCTCGCCGCCGAACACCTGCCGATGTACGACGTACCGCTCACCGCCGGCCACAGCGTCGGCGAGCTGGGTGCGGCGGCGCTCGCCGGGGTCCTGCCGGCCGAGGCGGCGATCACCCTGGCCGGCGTACGCGGCCGGGAGATGGCCGCCGCCTGCGCGCTGGAGCCGACCGGGATGGCCGCCGTGCTCGGCGGCGAGCCGGACGAGGTGCTCGCCGCGATCGAGACGCACGGGCTGTACCCGGCCAACCGCAACGGCGCCGGCCAGATCGTCGCCGCCGGCACCCTCGACGGGCTCGACAAGCTCGCCGCCGAGCCGCCGGCCCGGGCGCGGATCACCCGGCTGAAGGTGGCCGGCGCGTTCCACACCCCGTATATGGCTCCGGCCGAGGCGGCCCTGGCCGGGGTGGCCGCCGGGATCACCCCGACCGACCCCACCCGCATCCTGCTGTCGAACCTGGACGGGTCGGCGGTCAACCACGGCCGGGAGATGGTGCAGCGGCTGGTCCGTCAGGTCACCGCACCGGTCCGCTGGGACCTGTGCATGAAGACGCTGGCCGACCTCGGCGTGACCGGGGTGATCGAGCTGCCCCCGGCGGGCACGCTCGCCGGCCTGGTCAAGCGGGAGCTGAAGAGCACCGGGGTCCCGGAGATCGTCACCCTCAACACCCCGGACGACCTGCCCGCCGCCCGTGACCTGATCGCCCGGCACAACGGCCTGCGCGGCCACGAGCCGGTGATCCAGTTCCGGGTGGTCGTCTCCCCCGCCGCCGGCACCTTCGAGCCCGCCGCCGACCTCGCCGAGGGCGCCGACCTGCGTACCGGCCAGGTGATCGGGCACGTCGCCACCCGGCAGGGGCCGGTCGAGGTGACCGCGCACGACAGCGGGCTGCTCACCGAGTGGCTCGCCCACCACGACGACCCGGTCGCGCCGGGCCAGCCGCTCGCCCGCATCGGCGGTCAGGTGTGACCCCGACGACCGGACCGCGCGTCTCGCGGTCGCACACGGAAGGACAGCGCCGATGACCGGCAGCCGGATCGTCTCCCTGGGGCACTACCAGCCCTCCCGGGTGGTGACCAACGACGAGCTCGCCCAGTTGGTGGAGACCAACGACGAGTGGATCCGCGACCGGGTGGGCATCGCCACCCGCCGGATCGCCGACGGCGAGACGGTGGCCGACATGGCGGCGGCCGCCGCCGGCAAGGCGCTGGCGAACTCCGGCCTGTCCGCCGCCGACATCGACCTCGTCGTGGTGGCCACCTGCACGTCGGTGGACCGCAGCCCGAACGTGGCCTGCCGGGTCGCCGCGAAGCTCGGCATCACCGCGCCGGCCGCGTTCGACGTCAACACCGCGTGCTCCGGCTTCGCGTACGCACTGGGCACCGTCGACCATGCGATCCGGGCCGGCGCGGCGCGCAACGCCCTGGTCATCGGCGCGGAGAAGCTCTCCGAGTTCGTCGACTGGACCGACCGCTCGACGTGCATCATCTTCGGCGACGGCGCGGGCGCCGCGGTCGTCACCGCGACCGGCGACGGCGAGCCGGCCGGCGTCGGCCCGGTGGTGTGGGGCTCGGTGCCCGAGAAGGGTGACGCGGTCCGCATCGAGGGTTGGCGCCCGTACATCCAGCAGGAGGGCCAGGCGGTCTTCCGCTGGGCCACCACCGCGCTCGCCCCGCTGGCCCTGCAGGCCTGCGAGCGGGCCGGCGTGGCGCCGTCCGAGCTGGCCGCGTTCGTGCCGCACCAAGCCAACGCCCGCATCATCGACGGCATCGCCAAGCGGCTCGGCATCCCGGACGCGATCATCGCCAAGGACATCGTCGAGTCCGGCAACACCTCCGCGGCGAGCGTGCCGCTGGCCCTGTCCAAGCTGGTCGAGCGGCGGGAGGTGCCCTCGGGCGCCCCGGTGCTGCTCTTCGGCTTCGGCGGCGGCCTGACCTACGCCGGTCAGGTCGTCCGCTGTCCCTGAACCCGGCACGGTTCCCACCGTGCCGCACCGCCATCCGGCGGAAGAACAACCCCGATGAGAGGAACCAACCGTAATGACCCGTGACGAGATCACCGCCGGCCTCGCCGAGATCCTCGAAGAGGTTGCCGGGGTGAACCCGGACGACGTGGCCGAGGGGAAGTCCTTCACCGACGACCTGGACGTCGACTCGCTCTCCATGGTCGAGGTCGTGGTGGCCGCCGAGGAGAAGTTCGGCGTCAAGATCCCCGACAACGAGGTCCAGAACCTGAAGACCGTCGGGGACGCCGTCAGCTACATCGCGGCGCAGTCCTGACCATGGCTCGCACCGACGTCGTCGTCACCGGGCTCGGCGCGACCACCCCGCTGGGCGGGGACGTCGCGTCGACCTGGGACGCCATGCTCAACGGCCGCTCCGGGGTGAGTGCGCTCACCCAGGAGTGGGCCGAACAGCTGCCGGTCCGGATCGCCGCCCAGCTCGCGGTCGATCCGGCCGGCCTGCTGGACCGGGTGAAGCTGCGCCGGCTGGACCGTTCCGAGGCGATCGCGATCATCGCCGCACAGCAGGCCTGGGCGGACGCCGGCCTGGCCGACTCCGGACTGGACCCGGAGCGGCTCGGAGTCAGCGTCGGCTCGGGCATCGGCGGGGCTCTGACCCTGCTGGCCCAGGACGACATCCTGGAGGCGTCCGGGCCGCGGCGGGTCTCGCCGCACACCATTCCGATGCTCATGCCCAACGGTCCCGCCGCCTGGGTCGGGCTGGAACTGGGCGCCCAGGCGGGCGTCCACTCGGTGGCCAGTGCCTGCGCGACCGGCGCGGAGGCCATCGCGCTCGGCATGGACATGATCCGCGCCGGCCGGGCCGACGTGGTCGTGGCCGGTGGCACCGAGGCGGTCATCCACGCACTGCCGATCGCCGGCTTCTCGTCGATGCGGGCCATGTCGACCCGCAACGACGATCCGGAGCGGGCCTCCCGTCCCTGGGACAAGGGCCGCGACGGCTTCGTGCTGGGCGAGGGCGCCGGCATCCTGGTGCTGGAGCGGGCCGAGCACGCCGCCGCGCGCGGTGCCCGGGTGTACGCCCGGCTGGCCGGTGCCGGCCTCACCTCCGACGGCTACGACATCGTCCAGCCGCACCCGGAGGGCGCCGGCGCGATCCGGGCCATCGCCCGGGCCATCGCCGACGCGGACGTGGCGAAGTCCGACATCGTCCACGTCAACGCGCACGCCACGTCGACCCCGGTCGGCGACATCGCGGAGATCAAGGCGCTGCACCAGGCGCTCGGCGACCACCCGGTGCTGACCGCCACGAAGTCGATGTCCGGGCACCTGCTCGGCGCGGCCGGCGCGCTGGAGTCGATCGCCACCATCCTGGCGATCCGCGACGGCGTGGTGCCGCCGACGATCAACCTCGACGACCCGGACGACGGCCTCGACCTGGAGGTGGCCGCCAACAAGGCGCGCCACATGGACATCCCCGCCGCACTGAACAACTCGTTCGGCTTCGGCGGCCACAACGTGGCTCTCGTCTTCACGCGGGCCTGAGACCACTGCCTTGGAGGCGCTCGTGACCACCACCGCCGTCGGCGCGGAGACATCCACCGTCGACCACCGAGATCCGGAGCTGCGGCTCCGGGCCCTGTTCGACGCCGGCTCGCTGCGCCTGCTCGCTCCCCGGGACACGTCCGGGGTGATGTGGGCGCGGGGCGAGATCGAGGGCACGCCCGCGATCGCGTACGTCACCGACGCGACGAAGATGGGCGGCGCGATGGGCACCGAGGGGTGCCGGCACATCGTCGACGCGATCGACACCGCCGTCCGGGAGCGGGTGCCGGTGCTGGGTCTCTGGCACTCCGGCGGGGCCCGGCTGGCCGAGGGCGTGGTCGCGCTCGACGCGGTCGGTCAGGTCTTCGCCGCGATGGTCCGGGCCTCCGGCCGGGTGCCGCAGATCTCCGTGGTGCTCGGCCCGGCGGCCGGCGGCGCCGCGTACGGGCCGGCGCTGACCGACATCGTGATCATGAGCGGGGCCGGCCGGATCTTCGTCACCGGCCCCGAGGTCGTCCGCAGCGTCACCGGCGAGCAGGTCGACATGGAGCGCCTGGGCGGCCCCGAGCCGCACGGACGGCGCTCCGGCGTGGTGCACGTGACGTGCAAGGACGACGAGGCGGCGATGGTCGAGGCGCGCAAGCTCGCCGCGCTGCTCGGTCACCAGGGCCGGCTCTCCCCGGACGACGTGCCGGTGGGCGACGAGAACCACGACCTGGTTGCGAAGATGCCGGCCGAGACCAACCGGGCGTACGACGTGAAGCCGGTGGTCAAGGCCCTGCTCGACGCCCCCGGCGTGGAACTGCACGCCAAGTGGGCGCCGAACGTCGTCACCACGCTGGGCCGGTTCGCCGGTCGGACCGTCGGCGTCATCGCCAACAACCCGCTGCGCCTCGGCGGCTGTCTCGACGCGTCCAGCGCCGAGAAGGCCGCCCGGTTCGTGCGGATGTGCGACTCGCTCGGCGTTCCGCTGATCGTGCTGGTCGACGTGCCCGGCTACCTGCCCGGCCTGGGCCAGGAGTGGGACGGTGTGGTCCGGCGCGGCGCGAAGCTGCTGCACGCCTTCGCCGAGGCGGTGGTGCCGCGGGTGACGCTGGTGACCCGCAAGGCGTACGGCGGCGCGTACATCGCGATGAACTCGCGCTCCCTGGGCGCGACCGCCGTGTTCGCCTGGCCGAACGCGGAGGTCGCGGTGATGGGTGCCAGCGCAGCGGTGAACATCCTGCACCGCAAGAAGCTCGCCGCCGCACCGGCGGAGGAGCGCGAGACGCTGCGGGCGCACCTCATCGAGGAGCAGATCCGGGTGGCCGGCGGGGTCAACCGGGCGCTGGAGATCGGCGTGGTGGACGACGTGATCAAGCCGGCGGAGACCCGGCGCCGGATCGCCCAGGCCCTCGCCGCCGCACCGGCCGCCCGCGGCGCCCACGGCAACATCCCGCTGTAGCGGTGTAAGGAAGGGCCCCCTCTTAACGCCTCGTGCAGAGGAGGGGGCCCTTCTTAACGCCACTTGACGGTGACCTCCCCGGCCGGTTTGCTGTACCGGCTGTAGATCCACAACGGGGAGTGACACACCATGGCACGTCGTACCCGCGCCGCCCTGACGGCCGCGCTCGTCTGCACGCTGCTCGCCGGTTGTGGTGACGGTGGCGCATCGGGCGCGGCGGCGACGCCGACGCCGGCCGCCACCGGCGAGCCCTGGTACGACGAGATCACCGCCGCCGAGGGCGCCGGAGAGGCCGGCGGGGCCGGCACGCCCTGCCCGCTGCCGGTCACCTTCCCGGTGCCGAAGAGCTGGAAGCCCAAGCCGATCGAGGCGCCGGACGACGAGGTAGCCGCCGAGGTCTTCGAGGCACTCGCCCGCCGCGGCGGTACGACGGCGACGTGCGAGGTGGACGGGCGCCGCGCCGGCGGGGGCTTCCTGCGCGTGTGGATCGTCGACGCGCCGGCTGCCGAGCCCCGGGCGGCGTTGGAGGCGTTCGTCGCCGGGACCGAGGACACCGTGACCGACCGGCAGTTCCGCGAGGTGAAGGCCAACGGGGTCGACGCCGTCGAGGGGACCTGGGTGGAGACCAGCAAGCTGCTGGAGGAGGACGACCGCAACTGGGCGCTGGCGCTTCGGGCCGGCGACCGCACGCTGGTCCTCGCCACCGGTGAGGGCCTGCTGGCGGAGCGGACCGACGTGCTGCCCGCGTACCGGCTGGCGATGTCCGGGATGCGCCCCGCCGCCTGACCGTACGGCGGCAGGTTTGACCCTCCAGCCGCTGGAGGGTGCAGGCTGAACGGCGTGGACGACCGTACCGACCTGTTCACCATCGGGCAGCTCGCCCGCCGGACCGGCCTGACGGTCCGGACCATCCGCTTCTGGTCCGACCTGGACCTGCTGCCACCCACCACCCGCTCCGGCGGCGGCTACCGGCTCTACGACGCCGGTGCGGTCGCCCGCCTGGAACTGGTCCGGAGCCTGCGTGAGCTGGGCGTCGGGCTGGACGACGTCCGCCGGATCCTGGACCGGCAGAGCACCGTGGGTGACGTGGCGCGGGCGCACGTGCGCGCCCTGGACGCGGAGATCCGAACCCTCCGGCTGCGCCGGGCGGTGCTGCGGTCGGTCGCCCGACGTAGCGGCACGACCGAGGAGTTGAGAATCGTGAACGACCTGGCCCGCCTCTCCGCCCGCGAGCGGCAGCAGATCGTCGACGACTTCGTCGCGGAGGTGTTCGACGGGGTGGACGCCCACGCCGGCCTGGCACAGGCCATGCGGACGCTCCCCACCGACCTGCCCGACGATCCCACCGACGAGGAGGTGGACGCCTGGCTGGAACTGGCCGCCCTGGTCGGCGACCCCGACTTCCGCCGGCGCGTACGCGAGATGGCCGTGGCGGGGTCGGCCGACGTGCCACCGGAACCGCTGCCATCGGTGGAGCCGGCGCGCGCCGCACTGGCCGCCGGGGTCGCCCCCGACTCGGCGGAGGCCCGCGCGGTACTGGACGACATGGTCGACCCGGCCCTGTCCCCCGTGGAACGCCGGGCCCTCGCCGACCGGATCGCGACCTTCACCGACCGACGGGTGGAGCGGTACTGGCAGCTCGTCGGGGTGCTCAACCGGCAGCCCCCGTTCCCGTCCACCGTCCCGGCGGTGGAGTGGCTCGTCGCGGCGCTGCGCGCCGCGCGCTGACCTCCCGACGGGGTGGCGGTCTAGAGCCGGCAGGTCGTGGCGGGCAGGCCGGTCACCGCTACCGGGGACCGGCCGGTGGGGCGGAGCTTGCCGGCCAGCACCCCGGCGAGGCCGGTCATCGAGGCCCGGCTGGACGAGTACGTGGCCAGCAGCGTCGGCGACTTCGCCTCCGCCAGCACGTACGGGGTGTCCATGGCCACCGTCACGGCGGCGTCGGCGCGCAGGTCGGCGGCCTTGTCCCCGTACCCGACCAAGTGGACCACGGTGCCGCCACTCGGCACCACCCGGACCCCTGCCGCGGCGAGCGCCTCGCTCAGCGCCTTGCGGGTGTGGTCCCGGCCACCGGACGACGTGACGGTCACCGGCCCCGGGACCGCCGTGCCGCAGACGCCCCGCAGTACGGTCACCGCGGCGGCGGCCAGGTCCCCGGCCGCCTTCCGGTGGGCCGGCGCGTTGAGGGTCGACAGCTCCGGGGTGGGGCCGCCCGCCAGGCGGAACTTCATGGTCAGCACCCTGGTCGCCGCCTCGACCAGGCGGGGTCGCGGCAGCGAGCCGTCGCGAAGGGCGGCGAGCAGCCCGTCGTACGCCTGGCCGACGTGCGGTGGCATGAGGATCAGGTCGTTGCCGGCGGTCAGGGCGCGGACCGCCGCCTCGCCGGGCGACCAGCGCTTGGCCGGCGGCATGTTCATGCCGTCGGTGATCACCACGCCGGTGAAGCCGAGCTGTCCCCGGAGCACGTCGGTGAGGAGCTTGCGGGAGAAGGTGGCCGCCGTGCCCGGGTCGACCGAGCGGGCGTCGAGGTGGGCGGACATCACCGCCATGGCACCCGCGTCGATGCCAGCGGTGAACGGCGGCCACGCCCCGCGCTCCAGCACCGCGCGCGGCTGCCCGAGCACCGGCAGGTCCTTGTGGGAGTCGGCGGCGCTGTGCCCGTGTCCCGGGAAGTGCTTGACGGTGGCCGCGACGCCGGCGGCCTGGAGGCCCCGGACCGCGCCGGCGACCTGCGCGGCGGACCGCTTCGGGTCGGCACCGTACGACCGGGAGCCGATCACCGTGCTCCGGGTGGCCAGCACGTCGGCGACCGGGGCGAAGTCGAGGTTGATCCCCATCGCGGCCAGCTCGGTGCCGGCGGCGCGCCAGGCGGCCTCGGTCAACTCCGGCCGGCCGGCGGCGCCGGCGGCGAGGGCGCTGGGCAGCAGCGTGACGCCGTCGGTGATCCGGGTGACCACCCCGTGCTCCTGGTCGGTGCCGACGAGGAAGGGCGCCGCACCGGCGGGCAGCTTCCCGGCCGCCGCGCGCAGCCCGGTGGTCAGGGCGCGGACCTGCTCCGGGTTGTCGACGTTGGTCGTCTCCTGGTTGCCCTTGGTCGGGTCGTCGGCGCTGAAGCCGACCAGGATCAGGCCACCCAGCCGGTACTTGGCGATCATCTCGGCCGGCGTGTCGACACCGGCCAGCTTCTGGTTGCCGGCGGCGGAGCCGGGCGAGACCGTGGTGGCGGCGTCGCCGTAGGCGTACGGCATCAGCACCTGGCCGACCAGGTCCTCGTCGGCGAGGGTCGCGACCAGCGCGGCGGCGCGGGCGCCCGGGTCACCGGCCGGGACGCTCGCCGCGGGTGTCGGCGCGGCGGCCGTGGTGGTGGCGGTCGACGGGGTCGGACCGGGACGGTCCGCCGGACCGGAACAGCCGGAGGCCAGGAGCGCGGTCAGGGCGCCGAGCATGACGCCGGCCCGTCGCGGAGAAATCGACACGCGAGTCATCCCACCAGTTCGACGCTAATCGGGGCAACCCGACCCTACGCGGCCGGGCGGGACGACCGCCGCCCACGACCCGCCACGAGACGCCCCGAATGGAGGTCAACCGACCCGGGTGAGCAGGGTCACCGGGGCACCGTCGCCGGCGTACCGGTAGGGCTCCAGCTCCGCGTCCCAGGCCGTGCCGAGCGCCTTGTCCAGGGCGTGCGCCAGGGCCTCCGGGGCGCGCGCGGTCGCCATGATGCTGCGCAGCCGGTCCTCGCCGAGCTGGATGTCGCCGGCCGCGCCCACGGTGGCGCGGAACAGGCCACGACCGGGGACGTACATGAAGCGCTCACCGTCGGCGCCCGGGCTCGGCTCCTCGGTCACCTCGAAACGGATCATGGGCCACTGCCGGAGGGCAGCAGCCAGCTCGGCGCCCGTTCCCGGACGGCCGGTCCACCCGCACTCGGCCCGGCGGGCGCCGGGATCGACGGGTTGAGCCGTCCACTCGAGGTTGACCGGCGCGGCAAGGACGCGCGCGATCGCCCACTCGACGTGCGAGCACACGGCGAGCGGGGTCGAGTGGACGTATACGACGCCACGCGTTGGCACGGTGACCTCCCGGAGAGCGAGGTGCGTCTTCCCCTACGACCTCGTTCGCCCGAGCGGTTCTGGAACACATGATGACTGCTGTGACGGATGGTGCGCCAGGGAATCGGAAAATTCGCCACCGGAATAGCCGGACGGGTGACCGCCGTTGACCCCCCACGACGCGATGACCAGCCAGGCATCGAGGTCGTGTACAGTTCCATCGGCGGCCTGTGCCGCGCACATCTTCCGCGGGCTCACCTACCGGTGCCGTCCGCACAGCCCCCGGACGTTCCGCGTCCTCCCGTACGTCTGCAAGGAGTACCTCCGTGGCGAGCAACACCTCTAAGACCGCGCGCGCGTCAGTCCGGGCCGGCCAGGCTGGCCAGGGTGGCGCCCTCAGCGTGCTGGGCGAGTTCAAGTACGTGATTCCGCTCAACGGCGGCAAGCACGCCTACGTGCGGAACCTGACCAACGGCAAGACCGCGCACCTGCGCACCGACTCCGAGGCCTTCGTCGAGGAGATCCGGGTGCTGGCCGCGGCCGGTCACGCCGCCAAGATCCGGGCCGAGATCAACGCCCTCAACGCCACCCACCCGGGTGACGGCTGGGACGCCACCGAGAAGCGTCTCGTCGAGGCCGGCGTCTTCGAGGGCTGAACCCTCCCCCACGCGACATCCGAAACGCCCGCCGGGACCCGTCCCGGCGGGCGTTTTGCGTCCGCGCCCGCGCCGCCATGCTCGCGTTGCCGCCATGCTCGCGTTGCCGCCATGCTCGCGTTGCCGCCATGCTCGCGTTGCCGCCACCCTCGCGTTGCCGCCACCCTCGCGTTGCCGCCATGCTCGCGTTGCCGCCATGCTCGCGTTGCCGCCACCCTCGCGTTGCCGCCACCCTCGCGTTAAGAGGGGACCCTTCCTCTACCCCAGGCGTTAAGCGGGGGCCCTTCCTTTCATCTTCCCCTTCCTTTCACCTTCACCGCAGGAGGGTCACCTCGCCGGTGGTCAGGTCGTACAGGGCGCCGACGACGTCGACCCGGCCGGCCGCGACCGGCCCGGCCAGCAGGTCGTCGGCGCGCAGCGCGGCCACGGTCCGCAGCACGTGCCGCCGGATCGCCACCGGGTGGACCTCCGGGTCGTCGGGGCCCACCTCGACGACCGCCGGGCTGATCTCGTCGACCAGGTAGGCCAGGTCACCGCCGGGCCGTGGGCCGCCGCGCAGCGCGTCGACCGTCGCGGCGACCGCGCCGCAGCGCTCGTGGCCGAGCACCATCACCAGCGGTACCTCGAGCTGGCCCACCACGTACTCGATCGAACCCCGGACGGCCCGGTCCAGCACGTGCCCGCCGGTGCGGATGACGCAGATCGAGCCGAAGGTCTGGTCGAAGATCGCCTCCAGCGGCACCCGGCTGTCGATGCAGCCGAGCAGGACGGCGTACGGCTCCTGGTCGCCGGAGGCGGACGCCGCGGCGGCGGTCACGTCGTGCCCGTGGATGGGCTGCCCGCTGACGAACCGGCGGTTTCCGGCCAGGAGGTCGGCCAGCGCGGCCCGCGGCGTACGCATGCCTCTCAGCGTGACCGGTGCCGCCCCGTCGACGGGCCGGGTTGCGAATCTTCTCACCGGCACGGTTGGCGTGGTGTCATGACGGGTAGCCGGTGTTACCGCCGGGTATCCCCGGTGTTCGATTTCGCTCGGCCTGGGGGGAGGTGACGATGCCGGAGATCCGCGAGGTACGCCTTCCGGACGGCGTCCGCCTGCACGTCGAGGTGACCGGACCGGCGGACGCCGAGGTCACCGCCGTCCTGCTGCACGGCTGGACGCTGGACGGGCGGGCGTGGCACCGGCAGCTCGCGCGGCTGCGGGAGCAGTTCGCCGGTGCGGTGCGGGTGGTCACGTACGACGCGCGTGGCCACGGCCGGTCCAGCTGCATGGCACTGCCCACGGCGACGGTGGCCCAGCTCGGGGACGACCTGGCCGCGGTGCTCGACGCGGTGGCCGCCGACGGGCCGGTGGTGCTGGTGGGGCACTCGATGGGCGGCATGACGATCATGGAGTACGCCCACCGCCACCCCGAACACTTCGCCACCCGTACGGCCGGGCTGGTCTTCGTGTCCACGACCGCCGAGGGCCACACGCACACCGTCTACGGCCTGTCGCCCCGGATCGCGCGGTTGATCCGGCTGGCCGAGACCACCGGCGCCGGGGTCCTGGCCCGGTGCGGCGCGTGGCGTCCGCCCCGGCCGCTGCTGCGGGCGCTGCGCCCGAGCATCCGGTGGATGCTCTTCGGCGACCGCTGCGACCCGACCGACATCCGTCTGGTCACCTCCGCGGTGGCCCGCGCGTCGCTCCGCTCGATCGGCGGATTCCGGGCCTCGATCGGGACCCAGCACCGGCTGGAGACCCTGGCCCGGCTGGCCCACCTGCCGGCGGCGGCGCTGGTGGGCGACCGGGACCGGCTGACCCCGCCGCCGTGCGCCGAGTCGATCGCCGCCGCGCTGCCGGCGACCGAGCTGACGGTCTGCCCGGGCGCCGGGCACATGCTGATGATGGAGCGCCCCGACGAGGTGAACGAGGCGGTGACGGGCGTGCTGCGCCGGGTGCTGGACCGGCCGGCGGCGAACCGGGCCGCGTCCGGCTCCCCGGCGGTGGCCGCGGCGGCGGCCATGACCGCGGCGGGCACGGGGTCCGACGCCCCGCCGACCGGGGACCCGGCGTCGGCGGGGACCGCCGGGCAGTAGCGACCGGCACGTCCGCGCACCTCAGGCACGGCTCGTTGCGGCGGGGCCGTACCCTCGTGCGGTTGGTGTGGCGCGCGGCGGTGGTCGTGGCGGGCCGCCGCACACCGGCGTCAGGAGGAGCGAGCGTTGACCGACCAGACCGCGCTGGAGCAGGAGATCGCCGCCGAGCAGCGGCACCTCGACCGCGTGTACGCGCGGCTGGCGGAGCTACGTCGGTCGGCGGTCCGCGCCGAGCGGGAGGGGTACCGCCTGGCCCGGGTGGGGAACTTCGGCGCCCTGGTGGAGCGGGACGCGATGGTGTTCCACGCCGCACAGCGGCGGCACGTGCTGGACGCCGAGTACGAGGGTCTGGTCTTCGGCCGGCTCGACCTGCGTGACCGTCAGGTGCTGCACGTCGGGCGGCTGGGCATCCGGGACGAGGATGCGGCGACGCTGGTGGTCGACTGGCGGGCTCCGGCCGCCGCCGCCTTCTACCAGGCCACTCCGGCCGAGCCGCTGGGCGTGGTCCGGCGGCGCATGATCCAGTCGTCCGGCGAGCGGGTCACCCGCATCGAGGACGATTTGCTCGACCCGGAGGCCGCGCCGGCCGAGATGACGGTGGTCGGCGACGGTGCGCTGCTGGCGACCCTGTCGAAGGCGACCGGGCGCGGCATGCGCGACATCGTCGCGACGATCCAGCGGGAGCAGGACGAGGCGATCCGCTCCCCCGGCTCCGGTGTGACGATCGTCTCCGGCGGCCCCGGCACCGGCAAGACCGCGGTGGCCCTGCACCGCGCCGCGTACCTGCTCTACTCCGAGCGCAGCCGGTACGCCGGCGGCGGCATCCTGGTGGTCGGTCCGTCGACGGTCTTCGTGGAGTACATCGCCTCGGTGCTGCCGTCGCTGGGCGAGGACACCGCCACCCTGCACTCGCTCGGCACGCTGTTTCCGGGGATGCGGGCCACCCGCACCGACCCGCCGGAGGTGGCGGCGGTGAAGGGCTCGCTGCGGATGCGGCGGGTCCTGGAGCGGGCGGCCCGGGACGCGGTGCCGGACGGCCCGGCCGAGTTGCGGCTGCTGTACCGGGGTGAACTGCTCCGGCTGGACCGGCGGGAGCTGGACGGGATCCGGGAGCGGGTGCTGCACCGGGGTGCCCGTCGCAACGAGGTGCGCCGGGCCGGCTTCGACGGCGTGTTCGCGGCGCTGTGGGCGCAGGCCCGCCGGTTGGCCATCGGCCGGCTGCCCGAGCAGCGCGCCTTCGAGGGCGAGATCGCCGAGCGGCCCGAGTTCCGGGAGTTCCTGAAGGCGTGGTGGCCGCGCCTGCACCCTCGCCACGTGCTCGGCTGGCTGGCCCACCCGGACCGGCTGCGCCGGTACGCCGGTGGGATCCTCTCCGGTCGGGAGATCCGGTTGCTGGGCGACGCGTACCGGTCGCTGGGCACCGAGGGTCTGACGATCGCGGACATCGCCCTGCTGGACGAGCTGGACGAGCTGCTCGGCAAGCCGATGAAGCCGGCCCGCGCGAAGCGGGACCCGTTCCAGCTCGCCGGCGGGGTGCGCGAGCTGAGCACCTTCGCCGACCGGCAGCGGGCCGCCCGCGAGGCGGCCCGGCAACGGCCGGAGGACTACCGCGAGTACGCGCACGTCGTGGTCGACGAGTCGCAGGACGTGTCGCCGATGCAGTGGCGGATGATCGGCCGCCGGGGGCGGCTGGCGTCGTGGACGGTGGTCGGTGACCCGGCGCAGACCGCCTGGACCGGGGACCCGCAGGAGCTGGCCCGGGCGCGGGACCAGGCGCTGGGCCGGCGGCGCCGGCACCAGTTCACCCTCACCACCAACTACCGGAACTCGGCGGAGATCTTCGCGGTCGCGGCGGCGGAGATCCGCCGGCTCTACCCCGACCTGCCGCTGCCGACCGCGGTGCGGTCGACCGGGGTGGAACCGGTGCAGCTGGTGGTGCCGGCCTCGGAGCTGGAGACCACCGTCGTCGAGGCGGCCACCGCCCTGCTCGCGGAGGTGGAGGGCACCGTCGGTGTGATCACGCCGGTGCCGCGCCGCGACCAGGTCGCGGGCTGGCTGGGCGGCCTGGGAGTCCCGCGGCTTCAGGTGGTGACCAGCCTGGAGGCCAAGGGCATGGAGTACGACGGGGTCGTGCTGGTCGCGCCGGGCGAGATCCGGGCCGATCCGGGCTCGGGTGTACGGACCCTCTACGTCGCCCTGTCGCGGGCCACCCAGCGGCTGACCACCGTCGAACCGACGGGCTGACCCCGGACGTCCACCAGACCGACTTCAGTTGCACACATTGCGATGTGAGCATAGATTTGACGTGGGTCCGGACTGCGACGGAGGTTTCCGCGTGGGCGCAGGGCACGACCACCACCACGGTTCGGTCGCTAACGCCGCACACCGCCACCGAGGGCGGCTCTGGGCCGCTTTCGCGCTGCTCTTCGCGCTGATGGCGGTCGAGGCCGTGACGGCCCTCCGTACCGGCTCGCTGGCCCTGCTCAGCGACGCCGGGCACATGTTCACCGACGTGCTCGGCATCGGCATGGCCCTGGCCGCGATCACCGCCACCCGGCGGAGCACCTCCGACCCGCAGCGCACCTTCGGGCTGTACCGGCTGGAGGTGCTGGCCGCCCTGGCCAACGCCGTGCTGCTCTCCGGCGTGGCGGTCTACGTGGTGGTCGAGGCGGTACGCCGGTTCGGTGACCCTCCGGAGGTCTCCACCGGCCCGATGCTGGTGGTGGCCGTGCTCGGCCTGCTGGCGAACCTCGTCGCCTTCGGCCTGCTGCGCCCCGGCGCCAAGGAGAACATCAACCTCCAGGGGGCGTACCTGGAGGTCCTCGGCGACCTGCTGGGCTCGCTCGGGGTGATCGGGGCGGCCCTGCTGATCTCCGTCACCGACTGGTGGTGGGCCGATCCCCTGGTCGCGGTCGCGATCGGTGTGTTCATCCTGCCCCGCACGTGGCGGCTGGGGCGGTCCGCGCTGCGGATCCTGGTCCAGGCGGCCCCGGAGCACCTCCAGGTGACCGCCGTGCACGACCGACTGGCCGCCGTGCCCGGCGTCGCGGAGGTGCACGACCTCCACGTCTGGACTCTCACCTCGGGCATGGACGTGGCCTCGGCGCACCTCACCATGGCCCCGGACGCCGAGGTCGGCGCCGTGCTGACGGCGGCCCGGACGGCGCTGCGGGAGGACTTCCGCATCGACCACGCCACGTTGCAGATCGAGCCCGGCGCGACTCCCGGGACCTGCGGGACAGTCGAGTGGTGTTGAGCATCTCCTTAAATCAGAGTGTGTAAAGTGTGCTTATGCCGGTTTTGTCGGTAAGGGCGTGTGCACCATGCGTCACCACCGCTGCACGCGTCCCACCAGCACCGGTAGGCTCTGATCCGGCCTCCGCCAGGCGGCACCCACCGGTGCCGGCGGTGGCCGCCGCCTAATCGCCTGCCACGGCGAACCGGGGAACCATGTTCCTGGGGTGCATCCGCGTCAGCGGTAGGGATCTTCCGTCCCGAACCCGTCAGCTAACCCGGTCGGCGGCTGACGGAAGGACATCTGCATGCCCACACCCGTACGACGACGCGCCGCCCGGACGGCGGCCCTGATCGCCGCGACGCTCGCCGTCGCCCTCGGCGGCACACCGGTCCCCGCCGGCGCCGCCGCTGTCCCGACCACCGCTCTCGCCGCCCCCGGGCAGGACGAGGAGGGCGGCACCCCCGCTCTGCGAGCTCAGCTCGAAGCGGCCAGCAAGGGTTACCTCGACGCCAAACGGGCCCTGGACACCTCGGTCAAGCGGCAACAGCAGCTCGCCGTCGAGGTGAAGAGGACCGAGACCGAGTTGGCCGAGCGGAGCCGGCAGGTCGGGGAGATCGCCGGTCTCGCCTACCGCACCGGTCGCCTCGGCTCCGCTTCCGCCCTGCTGAACAGCAGCTCACCGGAGGGCTTCATGGACCGCGCCGCCGCGCTGGACCAGGTCGCCGCCAACGAGGACCGGGCGCTGCGCCAGCTCCAGGAGGCCCGCGACAAGGCCGCCCAGGCCAAGTTGGCCGTGGAGGTCGAGATCCGCGAGCAGACCAAGCAGACGACGGTGATGGCCAAGCGCAAGCAGCAGGCGGAGAAGGCCCTCACGGTGGCGAACGAGCGGGCGTCCGACCCACCGAGCAGCAGTGGCAGCGGCAGCGGCAGCCGCACCGCCAGCACGAGGGCAAAGCCGGCGCCGCGCAACTCCGACGGCTCCTGGCCGTCCGAGTCGTGCAGCGTGAACGACCCGACCCCGGCGAACGGCTGCATCACGCCACGCACCCTGCACGCGCTCAACCAGGCCAAGGCGGCCGGCTTCACCCGGTACGTCTCCTGTTACCGGCCCGGCGGGTCGGGTGAGCACCCGAAGGGCCGCGCCTGTGACTTCGCCGCGCAGAAAAGCGGCTTCGGCGGTGACGCCACCGGCGGGGACCGGACGTACGGCAACAACCTGGCGGCGTTCTTCGTCGACAACTCCGACCGGCTCGCCGTGCTCTACGTGATCTGGTACCGCCAGATCTGGCTGCCCAGCAGCGGGTGGAAGTCGTACAGCGGCGCCAACGGCGACCCGTCCAGCGACCACACCAACCACGTGCACCTGTCGGTCTACTGACCGGCACCCTCGGCCCCCGGTGGACGCCTCACGGCGGCTCACCGGGGGCCGTCGCGTACGTCGGCCGACGTACGCAGGGTGTCGTCGCCGGGCCCACGACGGGCCACCGCGGGACCGGCAGCATCTCCTGACATGACCCGACTCGCACCGCCGGCCCGCAAGGCCCTGCTCACGCTGCACGTGGTCAGCTCGGTCGGCTGGCTCGGCGCCGACCTGGTGCTGCTCACCCTCGGCGTCGCCGTGCTGCGCGGCGCCGACCCGGACACCGTCTACCCGGTCGCCGCGCTGGTCGCCACGCTGCTCTTCGCGCCGCTCGGCGTGCTCGTGTGGGTGATCGGTGTAACCAGCGCGCTGCTCACACCGTGGGGACTGCTGCGACACCGCTGGGTGGCGGTGAAGCTGGTGCTCACCACCGTCCTCGCCACGCTGGTGCTGCTGCTCCTCACGCCGAGACTGCGGCACGCCGGCGCGGTCGGTGCCGCCCTGCCGCACGCCGAACGGATCGACCTGGTCGTCGCCCCGGCGGTGTCCAGCACGCTGATGCTGGTGGCGACGGTGCTCTCGACGTACAAACCATGGGGTCGCCTGCGGCGCGCGGACCGCACCGGTGGGCGGCGGCCGGGGGCCGCGGCGCCGGCCGGCCGCTGACGACGGTCGTGGGCACCCGACGGGCCGGTCAGGTCGACGACGGGCCCGGGTCGAGGGCGGCGCCCAGCCGGCTGGCCAGGGCCAGGTGCGCGGCGCGCGCCTGCGCGAAGGCGTAGCCGAACAACGGCGCCGGAGCGGTGAGGACGATCTCCACGTCGATCCGCAGCACGCCGTCCGGCTCGGCCCGCAGCCGCGTGTGGTTGCGTACCGTCGTCGCGGGCCGCTGCCGGGCCACCGTGACCACCTCGTCCGGGTCGGCGACCAGGAGGTCGGCGCGGTAGGTGAGCGGGAGACGCAGGGGCCCGACGGCGAGCCGGTCGGTGATCGCGTAGCTGGCCAGGGCACCCGGCCGGGTCCGGACCTTGCGGACCCGGACGATCAGCGGATGCAGGTCGGCCTGTCGTCGCGGGTCGGCCAGCAGCGCCACGGCCTCGGCCGGCGTGCAGCGGGCCTGGACGGTGTAGGTGAAGGAATCACGCCTCGGCACGCCGTCTCCCACCGTCGTCTCGTCGCCCGATCCTCGCCCACGACGGCAGCGCTGGCAACGCTCCGCCCGCCACCCGCCGGACCACCGACGTTCGCCGGCCGTTCTGGCTACGGTCAGCTCGTGGGGAATCACGGAAGGCATCCAGGCTGCGGAGGGCGGGACCGATGAGCGGGTACGAGCGATGAGCGGGCACGAGCGATGAGCGGGCACGTGATGGTCTTCGCGCCGACACCCCGGCTGACGGTGACCGTCGACCAGCCCAGCGACAACCCGGAGCTGCACCTGCACCCCGGCGGGCAGGGCGTGTGGCAGGCCCGCATGATCATCTCACTCGGCGTGGACGTGGTCCTCTGCACCGCCCTCGGTGGCGAGATCGGTCAGGTGCTGGAGCCCCTGCTGGTCAGCGAGGGCGCCGACCTCAAGGTGGTGGTCCGCGAGACGGGCAGCGGCGGATACGTGCACGACCGCCGCGACGGCTCGCGGCGGGAGGTGGTGGACGTGCCCGGTCAGCCGTTGAGCCGGCACGAGCTGGACGAGCTCTACAACCTCGCGCTCGGCGAGGGTCTGCGCGCCCCGGTCAGCGTGCTCAGCGGACCGAACGAGCCGGGGCTGGTCCCCGCCGAGCTGTACCAGCGTTTCGCCGCCGACCTCGGCGCCAACGGCGGCCGGGTGGTGGTCGACCTGTCCGGCGAGCACCTGACCGCAGTCCTGGACAGCGGGGTCTTCTTCCTCAAGGTCAGCCACGAGGAGCTGATCGCCGACGGTCGGGCCGCCGGGGAGGACGAGGAGGAACTCGTCCGTGCGATCTACGACCTGCACGACACCGGTGCCCAGAACGTCGTGGTGAGCCGGGCCGACAAGCCCGCCCTGGCCCTGGTCGACGGTGAGGTCTTCGAGGTGCAGATGCCCCGGTTGCAGGCCGCCGACCCGCGCGGCGCGGGCGACTCGATGACCGCCGGGGTCGCCGCCGTCGTGGCCCGGGGCGGCGACGTCCGCACCGCGATCCGGACCGGCGCGGCGGCCGGGGCGTTGAACGTGACGCGGCACGGCCTCGGCACCGGGCGGCTCGACTCGATCACCGGACTCGTCGACCGGGTGCGTCTGACCCCGGCGGGCAGCCGGCCCCAGGAGCGGACCACGCCGGAGGAGCTGGCCGATCGGGCGGCCGACCGATGAGCCTCCGGGTGCTGGTCACCAACGACGACGGGATCGCCGCGCCGGGCATCCAGGCCCTCGCCCGCGCCGCCGTCGACCGGGGCCTGGACGTGGTGGTCGCCGCACCGCTGGAGGAGGCGAGCGGCACCAGCGCCGCGATGACCGCCGTCGAGCGCGACGGGCACGTGGTGGTCCGCGAGCACCCGCTGCCCGAGTTGGAGGGCGTGCCCGCGTACGGGGTGGGAGGCTCCCCCGGTTTCATCGCGCTCATCGCGGTGCACGGCGCGTTCGGACCGCCGCCGACGGTGGTCCTTTCCGGCATCAACCGCGGCGCGAACGCCGGCCGCGCGGTGCTGCACTCCGGCACCGTCGGCGCCGCGTTCACCGCCGCGGCGAACGGCTGCCGCGCATTGGCCGTCTCCCTGGACGTGCTCACCGCCGGCGAGGCCACGGCGGTCAGTGGTGGTGCCGCGGTGGCCGCCGCCGCCCGCGTACGCGACGCCGAACGGCACTGGTCCACCGCCGCCCGGGTCGCCCTGGACCTGCTGCCCCGGCTGACCGCCGGACCGGCCGGGAGCGTGCTGAACGTGAACTCCCCCGACCTTCCGCACGGGCGCCTGCGCGGCGTGCGTCGGGGCACCCTGGCCAGCTTCGGTCAGGTGCAGATGACGGTGGCCGAGGCCGGGCACGGCTTCGTGCGGACCTCGTTGGAGGAGCCGGGCGAGGCGGCCCAGGCCGGCACCGACGTGGCGCTGCTCGCCGCCGGGTACGCCTCGGTGACGGCGATCCGGGCGGTCGTCGAGGTCTCGGACGTCGACCTGACCGGCCTCGACTGACCGGCCGGGGTTGATCGACCTGGACCGCCCGGCCCCGCCGGCTCTGTCTGCTCCGCCGCGGCCTCAGGCGCCGGGTAGGACCTCGGGTGTCGGGGTGGCGGCGTAGTAGGGCTCGGGAGCCCCGAAGAGGCCCAGCAGGCCGGTCACCCAGAGCTGCCGGTGCACGAACCGGCTCGGCTCGGTGACGACGAGCTTGACGCCACTCACCTCAGCGGTCTGGAAACCGGCGACCATCGCGCTGATGCCGACGGAGTCGATGAAGGTGACGAGTCGCATGTTGAGCTCGATGCGGGTCGGACGGCCCTTCGCCAGTACCTCGGCGATCGCCTCGCGCACCTCGTACGCGGTGTCCACGTCGACCTCGCCACGCGGAGCGATCTCCATGACACCACCGGGCAGAACCGACTTCACCATCGACAGGCTCACGCGAGCACCTCCACTCGCCCGTCCCCCGGGCGCCTCATCAGTACGCGGGCCGCGACCGAGAGTATTCCTTCGACGGCCTCGGTCGCCACCCCTCGGGATGAGCAATTCTGCTGTTCGGGGGCAGAAAATCGCCCTTATCCGGACTTTTCATCTCATATTTACCTCATGCTCGTCCCTGCGGGACGGCGTCGCCGGACCAGGGTAACGGTCCTCCGCCAGGAACGCCCGCCATCACCACCCCGGGCGTGACCCACCCCATCGCACCCGCGCCGCCGCACCCGGCCGGCCCGGCGTGGTTCGTCCGGCGGGTTGCCCGCGGTGCCTACCATCGGCCGGAGGACGGCGACTGCGACGGAGAGGACGATCGATGATCAGGAGACTTGCCGCGCTGGCCGGGGTCGGCGCGCTGCTCGCCCTCGTACTGGCCTGTGGTTTCGGCGGCGGTGGCGACGGCGACGAGGACGACGACGAGGACTTCGCCCGGGGCGTGCCCGCGGTGGTCGTGCTCCGCTGACCCGCACCGGTTTGCGCCGAGAGCCCGCTGGGCATCAGCGGGACAGGCGAAGCGCAACGCCGGAGACGCCGGAGTCCGAAGTGGCCGCGGGGCTTCGGCACCCCGAGGAGGTAACCCCGATGTTCGGAAACAACCTGCTGGACCGCCGCAGCAAGCCCGAGCGGATCGCGGACCAGGCATGGCAGCACCTGCTCTCGGCGGTCGGCTCGGCGGGTGAGAGCGTGCGGGACACCGCCCGCTCGGCCCGTCGTGGTGGCTCCGGCCTGGCGGATGAGGCCGGTGACCTGGTCGGCTCCGCGGCCGACGAGGCGCGGCGTCGGGCCACACTGGCCTTCGACGCGCTGGCCGGCCGCCGGCCGGCGCTGCCGTGGACCCTGCTGATCGGCGCCGCCCTGGTCGGTGCCGCCGTCGGCTGGGCGGCGGGCACTGCCGCCCGGGCCGCCGGCAGCCGCGACGACCGCGCCGTCGACGACATCGAGTTCGTCGACGTCGACCGCCCCAACTCCCCCGTCAACCTGGACGGCTGAGCGAACGCGACACACGGGCCCCGGACGACCCCTCAGGTCGTCCGGGGCCCGTGCCGTGTCCACGCGCTCGGACGCTCACCCGTGCCGGGTGAGGAGAGGTCACCCGCACCGGCGGCAGGATCAGGAGGCGTGCGGCGCGTCCGGCGTCGGCATCGAGGAGGGAGTCACCGATGGCCATCGCGACGATCAGCCGTGTGGACCAGGAGATCCAGTCCACCGTCCTCGACGAGCTGACCTGGGAGCCCCGGGTCCGGCCGCACGAGATCGGCGTGACCGTCTCCGAGGGCGTGGTCAGCCTGACCGGCTGGGTGGACAGCTACGCGAAGAAGTGGGCCGCCGAGCGGGCGGCGCACCGCGTCGGCCGGGTCCGCGCGGTCGCCAACGACCTGACCGTACGGCTCGACGGCGGCGCCGAGCGCGCCGACCCGGACATCGCCGCCGCTGCCGCGCACGCGCTGGAGTGGGACGCCTTCGTGCCCGTCGGACAGGTCGACGTCACCGTCGCGCAGGGCTTCGTGACGCTGCACGGCGAGGTGGAGTGGGAGTACCAGCGCCAGGCCGCCGAACGCGCGGTCGGCCGGCTCACCGGCGTACGCGGGGTCGGCAACGGGATCAGCGTCCGCCCCGACATCCGGGCCGACGCGCACACCCTGACCGACCGCATCGTCGACGCTCTCGCCCGGAACCGGGCGACCGAGGCGGAACGGATCGACGTCCGGGTGCACGGGGACACGGTGGTGCTCAGCGGACTCGTGCACTCGATGCCGGAACGGGCCGAGGTGGAGCGGACGGTCTGGTCCGCGCCCGGTGTCCGGGAGGTGCAGAACCGCGTCGCCGTCGCCCCGGTGCTCGGCACGGGCGGGCGGTGAGGCGATGACCACCCCGCTTCAGGTCACCGCCCGACTCCGGGCCCCGGTGACCGAGGTCGACCACGTACGCGGGCCGGTGGACGCGCCGGTGACGATCGTCCAGTACGGCGACTTCCAGTGCCGGTTCTGCGGTGCCGCGTACCCGAACCTCGCGGAGCTGCTGCGGCAGCGGGCGGAGACGGTCCGGCTGGTCTACCGGCATTTCCCGATCGCCAACGTCCACCCGTACGCGGAGAGCGCCGCCGAGGCGACCGAGGCCGCGGACCGGCGCGGACGGTTCTGGGAGATGCACGACTGGCTGTTCGAGCACCAGGACCAGCTCGACCCGGTGCACCTGTCGCTCGGCATCGAGCAGCTCGGACTGCCCGCCGACGAGATCCGTGCCGAGATCGGGCGGCAGGAGTACGGCGACCGGGTGCGCCGCGACTTCGTCGGTGGCATCCGCAGCGGCGTCGATGCCACGCCGACCCTGTTCGTCAACGACGTCCGCCACGACGGCGGCCACGATCTCCCGGAGCTGCTGACCGCGGTCGACGCGAACGCCAACCCGTGACCCCGATCGACGATGTCACCGTGGGGCCCCGACCGGACCGGGGTGACAGTTTCACGTGCGCCTCAGGTCCTGTTAGGAGCGCAGATTCAGGGAGCGTGCGACCTCCGCCATGATTCCGGTGAGCTGCGCGGCCTGCTCCGCGGTCAGCCGGTCGAAGAGGTGCTCGCGCAGCACCGCCCGGTACCCCGGCGCCACCTCGGCGTACTTGCGTGATCCCGCCTCCGTCAGCGACGCGATGGTATAGCGGGCGTCTGCCGGATTGGGCTCGCGGACCAGCCAGCCCTCCTTCTCCAGCCGCGCCGCGATGCGGGACAGGTGCGAGGGGGTGACCCGAGACAGTTCGGCGAGCGAGCTCATGGTGTTCGTGCGGTCCCTGTGCTCCGTCAGGCACCAGAGGATCAGGAACTCGGAGAGGCTCACACCGTCCCGCTTGAGCCGGGTGTCCAGGGCAGCGGGTAGCCACAGGACCACGCTCAGCAGCGACTCCCACAGGTCCGCCTCAGCCGGTCCGAGTTCCCGATCCGCTGCCACGTGCGTGACCATAGCAGCACGTTGCTTTCCGCGGAAAGTGATCTCCCTAACGCTTGCCGCGGAAAGTAATTCGAGAGACGCTTGCCGCGGAAAGTAATCGATTCGGAGGAGAGTTGCCATGCGTGCTGTGCGCTACCACGACTACGGTCCGGCTGACGTGCTCGTCATCGAGGACGTCCCCGAGCCGCACGCCGGACCGGGAGAACTCCGCATCCGGGTCGCTGCGGCGAGCGTCAACCCGGTCGACTGGAAGCTTCGCTCCGGCGCGGCCCGGGCCGCCGGCTTCTCGGTCGACTTCCCGGCCATCACGGGCCGGGACGCCGCCGGGGTTGTCGACGAAATCGGTGCGGGTGTCACCGGCGTCACCGTGGGTGATCGCGTTTTCGGCCTCGGCGGGATCTTCGGGGCGACCGCGGAGTATGCGGTGCTGACCGCTTGGGCTCCCGTACCCGACGGGTGGACGCTGGAACAGGCCGCCGCAGCGGGGCTGGCCGTCGACACCGCAGGCCGAGGGCTCAACGCGCTCGGCGAGCTGTCCGGCCGAACCCTCCTGATCGAAGGCGCCGCCGGCGGAGTGGGCAGTGCCGCGGTGGCGTTGGCCGTGGCTCGCGGCGCTACCGTCATCGGCACGGCAAGCGAGGGCAAACACGGCTACCTGCGCGGTCTGGGTGCACTGCCCGTCACGTACGGCGAAGGGCTGGCCAGTCGCGTCCGCGAGCTCGCGCCCGGCGGGGTGGACGCCGTGCTCGACGCGGCGGGTTCCGGATCGCTTGCCGATCTCGTCGCCATCGCCGGCAGCGCGGACCGCGTCGTGACGATCGCCGACGCGACCGGCGCGGAGCAGCTCGGCGTGCGGCACCTGTACGCGGAGAACAACTCCGAGGTGCTCGCCGAGGGGGCGGCGCTCGGGGCTCGTGGCGGCTACACCCCGTACCTCGCGGCGACCTTCCCGATCGACAAGATCGCCGACGCGCACCGCGAAGCTGAACGCGGCCACACACAGGGAAAGATCGTCGTCACTCTCTAAGCCTCGATCCACCGACGCGGTTCGTGATCGCGCGGCGGTGACAGCCCCGCGGGTGGGGCGCCATATTCACCGAATTGGCGGACAGGGCTCAGATCAGGTGGAGGTCGCGGGCCCGACGGACGGCGTCCCGGCGACGTGTCGCGTCGAGCTTGCGGTAGATGTTGCGGACGTGGGTCTTCACCGTGTTGACCGACAGGGACAGCTCGGCGGCGATCTCCACGTTGGACAGGATGCTCTGCAGGTACCGCAGAATGGTCAGCTCCCGCTCCGTCAGCGGCTCGTCCAGCTCCGCCGGACCCGGCCCCGGTGGAGAGCCGTCGGGCGGCTCGTCGACGCCACGCACCAGGTCGCTGACCGTCGGCCAGTGCGCGGTGCCGGCGTCGAGGTGCGCGGCGAGCAGGTCCCGTACGCCCGGCTCGGCACGGGTGAACGCTCGGCGGTAGCCCTCCGGCGCGGCAAGATCCAAGGCCCGCTCCAGGATCCGCCCCGCCCGCCGGTCGTCGGCCGCGCGTCGAGCCAGCACCGCGTCCAGTACGGCGGCGTCCAGACGGACCGGCAGCGGCCAGTCCGCCGCCTCCGGTGCCTGCCAGTCCGGCAGCGTCCGGTCGGCTGCCCGGGGGTCGCCGGCGCGCAACTCGACCCGGGCCAGCGCGACCGCCAGGGACTCGGCCGGGGCGGCGCCGTCGCGTACCCGGTCGGTGAGCAGGTTGCGGGCGGTGTCCAGGTCGCCCCGCCCGCCGCGCAGGTCCGCCTCGGCGGCGAGCAGCCAGTGCGTCAACTCCCCCGCCCCGGGCCGGTCGGCGAGTCGTTCGCGGGCCTCGACCAGCGTCCGGTGCCCGCCGGCGAGGTCACCGGCGTCGCGCAGCAGGTACGCCCGGCACAGCGCCGCCACCGCGCCCGCCGGCGGCTCGCCGGTCGCCGGGGCGGCCAGCGCCAGGTTCGCCTCGGCCTCCTCCGGCTGGTCCCGGTGCAGCGCCACCACCGCCAGCGCCAGGTACGCGTAGCCGCAGTCCAGACGGCACGCCCAGCCGTGACAGGGCGGCAGGGCCAGCGCCTCCCGGGCGAGGTCCTCGGCGGCCCGCAACTCGCCCCGCACCGCGTGCAGCAGTGCCGCCCGGCTCGCGCCGACGAGTTCGGTCCGGAGCCGGCCCGCCTCCCGTGCGGTGGACACCGCCCGGGCGAAGGCGGCAGCGGCCGCCCGCAGGTCCCCGTCGGCCAGGTCGGCCAGTCCGAGCGCGGTGTCGGTGACCGCCCGCACGTCGGCGTCGGTGACGGCGTCACCGCCCCGAGGTTCGGCCGGCAGGGGTGTGGGCGGACGAGCGGCGCGCAACCGGTCGGCCGCGGCGCGGACCTCGGCCGGGTCACCGGTGAGCCGGGCCAGGGCCAGCTCCACGGCGGCGGCCAGCGACCGGAACCGGTCCCGGCGGGGCGCCGGTAGCGACCGGGCGGCCTCCACCGCCGCCCGCAGGTGACCCGCCGCCGCGTCACCGTCCCCGGCGTGGGCCCGCTCGGCGGCGCAGGCCAGGGCGAGCTCCGGATCGTGCCGCACCGCGTCGGCCGGCGGGGGTGCGGGCGCCGGCCCGGGCGGCCCGTCCCCGTCGTAGGGCGCCAGCTCCGGCCAGCGGGCGACGAACAGGTCGGTGGCCCGGGTCCAGTCCCCGGCGTGCAGCGCGTGCCGCAGGGCGTCGGCGGGACGGCCGTTGCCGGCGTACCAGCCCGTCGCCCGCAGGTGCAGCTCGCGCAGGTCGTCGGCCGGCAACCGGCCCAGCTCGGCGTGCAGCAGGTCGGCCAGCAGCGGGTGGCAGCGGTACCAGGGCGGGCGGCTGTCGTCCCGGCGCAGCAGGCCACCGTCACTGGCCAGGCCGGCCAGGGTCTCCTCGGTGTCGGCGCGTCCGGTCAGCGCATCGGCGAGGCCGGCGCAGACCGTGTCGGCCACGGCGGTACGCCGCAGCACGTCCCGGGTCTCGGAGTCCAGGCCCGCCAGCACCTCCTCGTTCAGGTAGCCGGCCACGTCGGGCTGGTCACCGCCGAACTGCTCGACCCAGCGGGCCGGGTCGGACCGGCCGCGCAACGCCAACGCGGCGAACCGGAGCGCGGCCGGCCAACCCCCGGTGCGTTCCCGCAGCCGGCGCACCCCGGCCACCGGAAGCACCACCCCGTGGGCGGTCAGCAGGTCGGCGATCTCGTCGCCGCTGAACGCCAGGTCGTCCGGGCCGACCTCGGTGAGCTCGCCGGCCAGCCGCAGCCGGTGCACCGCCAGCGGCAGCCCGGCCCGCGCGCCGACCAGCAGCCGCAGCCGCCCCTCGGCGTGTCGGAGCAGGAACTCCAGCCCGGTCAGCGCCGCCGGGTCGGTGACCCGGTGCAGGTCGTCGAGGACCAGCAGGACCGGTTGTTCCCGGGCGGCGAGGGCCACGGCCAACAGCTCCAACTGGTCCGGACGCGGGGACCGGTCGGGCAGCGGCGGCTCGGACGGGCCGTCGGCCTCGCGGGTGGCCGCGCGCAGCGCCGCCGCGAGGTAGGTCCAGAGCCGGTCGGAGTCGTCGCCGGCCTCCACGGCGACCCACCCGACACCCGGGCCCCGGACCGCGTCCGCGTCGGCTAGGTCCGCACCGGCGCCCGCCGCGCCGAAGTCCCCCGGTGGAGCCCCCACACCGATGTCGCGCGCCCCTTCGGCGGCGCCGGTCACCGGGCCGCGGCCGATCGGATGCCGGCCGGCCCCCGCGACGGCGTGCCACCACGAGGCCAGCAGTGTCGTCTTGCCCCAGCCGGCGGGCGCGGAGACCAGGGTGACCGGCCCGGCGGTCCCCTCGTCCAGTGCCCGCAGCAACCGGGGCCGGAGAACCACCGGTTCCGGCAGCGGTGGTGGCGCCATCCGGGACGCCAGCAGTGGCGTCCCGGCCGTGGTCGCGCCGACCCCTGTTCTCCCACGGTCCTCCGGCACTCGGCCCCACCCCCCACGGACTTGTGCCGCTCCCCCAGGTCCTGCGGCCGGCGGTTACCCCGCCCGGCCCGGTTCACCCCTTCCGGGGGAACCGGCTTCACCCCGCCCCGACCAACCCTGAAGAGGTTTGCGGGAAGGCACAGAGCGAGGAACCGGACAACGGCACCGGGGCGACCGATGGGGAGGAACGATGGGACGGATCGCACGGATGACCGGCGTCGCCGTCGCATCGGCGGCCGGTGCGGTGGCGGCGCGGGCGCTGCGCGTACGCCGGCGGGAAAGCTGGCCCCGCGCGGCCGGGGCGGACCCGCGGCCCGGACGTTGGCAGGTGGTCACGGTCGACCGGGCGCCCGGCGAGGTGCTGCCCGACGGGCGGTGGGCGGAGCCGCTGCGCCGGCTGGGCAACGCCGTGCAGGTGGAGGTCCGGCCGGCGCCGGGGTGCCGGGGCACCGAGCTGGCCGCCCGGCCACGCGCCGGCGCGACGCCCGCCGGACTCGCCGCCCACACCGCCGGCGACGACCCCGGGCGACCGATCCGGGCGGCGCTGCGACAGGCCAAGCAGCTCGCCGAGACCGGCGAGGTGCTGCGCGCGGACCGCCCGGCCATGGACCGCGCGGGGCCGCGAGGATGAGGGCGCTGTGCTGGGTGGGTGCCGGCGAGCTGGAGGTACGCGAGGTGCCCGACCCCGAGCTGCGCAACGGCCACGACGCCGTCGTGCGGGTACGGCGCAGCGCTACCTGCGGGGGTGACCTGCCGCTGCTCGCCGGGCGGGTGCCGTTCCTCGCCGTCGGGGACGTGCTCGGGCACGAGTTCCTCGGCGAGGTGGTCGAGGTGGGTCCGGAGGTCCGCCGGCACCGGGTGGGCGACCGGGTGGTGGTGTGCGCCGGGGTGGCCTGCGGCGCCTGCTGGTACTGCCGACGCGACCTCCCCGCCTGCTGCGACAACGGCAGCGCGGACCCGACGGTCGCCGAGGAGTCCTGGGGCCACCCGATCGGCGGGGCGTTCGGACAGCCGCGGGCGATGGGCGGGTTCGCCGGCAGCCACGCCGAGTACGTCCGCGTCCCGTACGCCGACGTCGGCGCCTTCACCGTCCCGGAGGGGATCGAGGACGACCGGGCGCTGTTCGCCTCGGACGCCGCCCCGGCCGGCTGGATGGGCGCGGACCTCGGCGGCGTACGCCCCGGGGACGTGGTGGCGGTGTGGGGGGCCGGCGCGGTCGGGCAGCTCACCGCGCGGGCCGCCGCCCTGCTCGGCGCGGAACGGGTGATCGTCGTCGACCGGCACCCCGACCGGCTGCGGATGGTCCAGCGGCACGCCGGCGCGGAGACGATCGACTACTCGCTCGCCGACGTCCCCGCCGAACTGCGGGAACGCACCGGCGGTCGGGGCCCGGACGTGTGTGTGGAGGCGGTCGGCGCGGGTTGGGACGGCGACACGCCCCGGTCCCTGGCGGACCGCTTCACCGGCCGGCCCGAACGACCCGACGCGGTACGCGAGGCGGTGCACGCCTGCCGCAAGGGCGGGTCGGTGTTCGTGCTCGGCGAGTTCACCGGCTTCGTGGACGCCTTCCCGCTCGGCGCGGTCACCGCCAAGGGGATCACCGTGCGGGGCGCGCGGCAGCACGGGCAGCGCTACATCCCCATGCTGCTGGAGCGGATGGCCCGCGGCGAGCTGCGCACCGAGCACCTGGCCACCCACGAACTGCCGCTGGAGCAGGGGCCGGAGGGGTACGCGCTGTTCCGCGACCGGGCCGACGGCTGCGTCCGTACCGTCCTCGTGCCGTAGCCGGGACGAGAAGGTGGGGAGGCCCTTCCGGGGACGGGGTGACAGACTCGGCGGATGCGTGACGACCGCCCGTACGATCTCGTCCTGTTCGGCGCGACCGGTTTCACCGGGGCGCTCACCGCCGAGTACCTGGCCCGCGCCGCGCCACCCGGACTGCGCTGGGCGCTCGCCGGACGCAACCCGGAGAAGCTCGCGAAGGTCCGCGGGCGGCTCGCCGGGATCGACCCGGAGCTGGCCGGCCTGCCCCTGCTCACCGCCGACGTGACCGACGCGGAGTCGCTGCGGGCGGTGGCGGAGAGCGCCCGCGTCGTCGCCACCACCGTCGGGCCGTACGTGCACCACGGCGAGCCGCTCGTCGCGGCGTGCGCCCGGGCCGGCACCGACTACCTGGACATCACCGGCGAGCCGGAGTTCGTCGACACGATGTACCTGCGGCACCACGCGGAGGCGGTGCGGACCGGGGCGCGGCTGGTGCACACGTGCGGCTTCGACTCGGTCCCGCACGACCTCGGCGTCTGGTACACCCTCAAGCACCTGCCCACCGACGGACCGGTCACCGTCGACGGGTACGTCCGGGCCGGCGGGAAGTTCTCCGCCGGGACGTACCACTCGGCGCTGACGGCGTTCTCGCGTACGGCCGAGACGAGCCGGGCCGCCCGGGAACGCCGGGCGGTCGAACCCCGGCCGGAGGGTCGCCGGGTACGCGCGGTACCGGGCCGGGTCGGCCGGTCGACGGACATCGGCAGGTGGGCGGTGCCGCTGCCCACCATCGACCCGCAGGTGGTCCGCCGCTCGGCCGCCGCCCGCCCGGAGTACGGCCCGGACTTCCGCTACCGCCACTTCGCCGCGGTGAAGCGGCTGCCGACGATCCTGTTGGCCGGCGCGGGGTTGGCCGGCGTGGTCGGACTGGTGAAGCTGCCCCCGACCCGGCGCTGGCTGCTGGGCCGGCTCGCCTCCGGGCAGGGACCGACACCGGAGCAGCGCGCGAAGTCCTGGTTCCGGGTGCGGTTCGTGGGCACCGCCGGTGACCGGCGGGTGGTGACCGAGGTGGCCGGCGGCGACCCCGGGTACGACGAGACGGCGAAGATGCTCGCCGAGTCGGCGCTGTGCCTGGCGTTGGACGACCTGCCGGCCACGTCGGGCCAGGTGACCCCCGTGACGGCGATGGGCGACGCGCTGCTGGACCGCCTGGTGAAGGCAGGCATCACCTTCCGGGTGGTCCAGGAGTAAGGAAGGGCCCCTTCTTAACGTCTGCGGTAGAGGAAGGGCCCCCGCCTAACACCGCGAGGGTTGACCCTCGACCAGCTTGAGGGGACAGGATCAGCCGTCGTGGAGAGCGACCTGCGCAGCATCGGCGAGTTGGCCCGGGCCAGCGGCCTGACGGTCAGCGCGCTGCGGTTCTACGACTCGGCGGGCGTGCTGTCGCCGGCCCTGGTCGATCCGGTGACCGGCTACCGCTGGTACACCGACGACCAGGTGCGGCCGGCGCGGCTGGTCGCCGGGCTGCGCCGGGTCGGCATGCCGGTCGCCGGGATCGCCGCCGCGCTGCGGGCCGATCCGGCCACCGCGCACCGCCTGCTGGACGCGCACCTGCGCCGGCTGGAGGACGGTCTCGCCGACGCCCGTCGCGAGCTCTCCCGGGTCCGTACCCTCATCGATCCCGAGGAGCCCACCGTGAGCACCCGCATCGTCGTGTCCCGCACCGACCTGGCCGTCGCCGTGGACGCCGTCCGCTTCGCCGTCGGCACCGACCCTGACCTGCCGGTACTCACCGGCGTGCTGCTCGACGTCGCCTCCGACGGTGTCCGGCTGGTCGCCACCGACCGGCACCGGCTCGCGGTGGCCCACGCTCCCGGCCTCCTCGATGGTCCGGCCGTGGCGGTCCTCGTCCCGGTCGGGCTCGTCGACGAGGCGCGGGCCCTGCTCGGCGGGGCTGCCGAGGGCACTCCGGAGGCGCACCTGACCGTGACCGCCGGCACCGTCGAGGTCGCCGTGGCCGGGCGTACGGTGTCCGCCGCCGTGCTGCCGTACGACTTCCCGGACTGGCGCCGCCTGACGCGGACCGCACCGGCCGACGGGCCGGCGCACCGGGTGACCGTCGACGTGGCGGCGCTGCGCGCGGCGTTGACCGGCGCGGACGCCCCCGTGGTCCGCCGACGGTACGAGGGCGTGAACCTGGCCGTCACGGTGCTCGGTCCAAACGGGCGGGGCGGGGTGCGGCTGCTGGGCGAGGACGAGGTGACCGGTCCGGAGGACGGATTCCGGGTCGGGGTCAACGGCGCGTACCTGCTCCAGGCCCTCGACGCGGCCGGCGACCGCCAACTGGTGCTGGAGCTGGACGGGCCGATCAGCCCGCTGGCCGTTCGCCGCCCCGGCGACGACCGGTCCTTCTCGATACTGATGCCGATCCGGCTCTGACACCGGGCCGGGGCGCGGAGAGCCGCGACGGTAGCATCGGGAGGTTCACCTGACGTCCGGACGGAGGCGTACGGAGCAGCATGCTCGACATTGAGTTGATCCGGAAGGATCGCGACGCGGTGGCGTCCGCACTGGCCAAGCGACTGGACCCGGCGGAGGTGACCCGCGCGCTGGACGACATCCAGCAGCTCGACCAGCAGCGGCGCAGCCTGATCAGTGAGATCGACGGCGACCGCCAGCGCCGCAAAGCCGAGGCCCGGGCGTACGCGGAGGCCAAGCGGGCCGGCCGGGAGCCCGAGGTGGTCGCCCCCGAGGCGGGCCGCAAGCAGCTCGCCGAGCTGGAGGCCGAGCTGGCCGAGGTGCAGGGCCGGCTGCGGGACCGGATGAGCGAGTTGCCCAACCTGCCCGCCGACGACGTGCTGCCCGGCGGCAAGGAGGCCAACCGGGTCGTCAAGACCTTCGGTTCGCCGCCTGAGATCGAGAAGCTCCGCGACCACGTCGAGCTGAGCCGGATGCTCGGCCTGGTCGACCACGAGCGGGGCGTCAAGCTCGGCGGCTCCGGTTTCTGGATGTACACCGGCATGGGCGCCCGGATGGAGTGGGCGCTGGTCAACTGGCTCATCGACCAGAACGTCAAGGCCGGGTACGAGTTCCTGCTCCCGCCGCACCTGCTGCTGGACACCGCCGGGTTCGCCGCCGGGCAGTTCCCCAAGTTCTACGACGACGTCTACCACCTGGACCGGCAGTCCGCCCCGCGGGGGCAGTTCCTGCTGCCGACGTCGGAGACGGCGATCCTCGGCGCGTACCAGGACGAGATCCTGGAGACGGCGAAGCTGCCGATGAAGGCCTTCGCGTACACGCCGTGCTACCGCCGGGAGGCGGCCGGCTCGCACTCCGACGAGCGCGGCACGGTCCGGGGTCACCAGTTCAACAAGGTGGAGATCTTCCAGTTCACGCTGCCCGAGCAGGCCGACGCCGCGCTGGAGGAGATGGTCACCCACGCGGAGAGCCTGGTGGAGGGCCTGGGCCTGCACTACCAGCGCACCCTGCTGGCGGCCGGCGACTCCAGCGCCGCGATGCGCAAGACCCTCGACATCGAGGTCTGGATGCCGAGCACCGGCAAGTACAAGGAGGTCTCGTCGGTCTCCTGGGGCGGTGACTACCAGGCCCGCCGGGCGGCCATCCGCTACCGCGAGCCGGGCGGCAAGCAGACCCGCTTCGTGCACACGCTCAACGGCTCGGCGCTGGCCACCAGCCGGCTCTTCCCGGCCATTTTGGAGCAGTTCCAGCAGCCCGACGGCTCGGTGGTGGTGCCCGAGGTCCTCCGCGACCGCCTCGGCACCGACCTCCTCACCCCGCGCTGACCCCACCCCCTACCCCAGCCCGGCAATTTCACGGAAAGAGTGGCTATCCGAGGTCGGATAGCCACTCTTTCCGTGAAACTGCGCCCAGAAGGGGTGGGGGTGGGGGTGTCAGGGGGCGAGGGCTTTCAGGCGACGGGTGAGGTCCTCGCCGTCGAGGAAGCCCTGGTGCACGACCTTTCCGGTGCGGTCGATGATGACGAAGGTGCTCTGCTCGACGATCTCGAAGCGCCGCCACAGCGCGCCGGCCCGGTCGTCGAGCTGCGGGACGCCGGCCAGCTCGAACTCGGTCACGAAGTCCTTCATCGCGCGCTGCTCGCCGAGGCCGGCGACACCGATGACGGGCACGGTGTCCCGGTACGCCGGCGCCACCTCGGCGACGGTCCACGCCTGCGAGGCGCAGGTGGCGCACCACGGCGCCCAGAACCACAGCACCACCGGCCTGCCGGCCAGCGCGGCGGTGTCGAAGGGCGCGCCGTCGAGGGTCTTCGCGGTGAACCGCAGGGTCTCCGGCACGGCGACCGGCACCGTCGCCGCCGAGGGTGGACCGTGGGTCGGTACGCCGGTCGCCGTCGCCGGGATCGCCGGGGTGGCGGCGGCGACCGGCTCGGCCTGGTCGGCCTTCCCGCAGGACGCGACGCCCAGCAGCGCGGCGACGAGCACCACCGCCGTGCCGACCCGCCGGATGCGGGACGCACGGTCACGCCGATCTCCCGGTCGTCCGGTGCCCACCGCTAAGCGGAGCATCCGCGTCTCCCTTCTCCTAGGTCGCGCTACTCGACCTTGGACAGTCGCAACGCGAGTTCCGGGCAGACCTTGACCGCCTTCAGGGCGCCCTCCCGCAGCCAGGTCGGCACGGGGGTGGGCGGGAAGGCGGGGTAGCCGTTGGAGTCCAGTCGGATGAAGTCCGGTACGACGTGCGCGCAGAGGCCGTGCCCGTCACAGCGGGACCAGTCCAGGGTCAGCTTCTGCGGGTTCTCGTCCGGCGCGCCGGGCAGGCCCATCACGCCCCGGACCCGCCGGCCGCATCCGTCGCCGGTGGTGTGCAGGCGCAGGTCCTCCTCGAAGACCTCCATCGCCGAGAGCGCGAAGCGCGCCGTACCGTCGGGGTGGCTGCACGCCCCCCGGCCCTTGACGTCGCCGGCGGCGGCCCGGACGACCTCCACCGGCGCGCTGCCGGAGACCGCCAGGTCGACGGCGCGGGCCAGGTCCGGCAGGCCCATCCGGCACGGGCCGCACTGGCCGGCGGACTCTCCGGCCAGGTAACGCACCACCTGCGCGGTCTCGCCCAGCGGGCAGGTGTCCGTGCCGAGCGGGATGATGATGCCGGCACCGAGGGTGCCGCCGACGGCGGCGAGGCCCGCGCGGGAGATCTCGGCCCGGTCCGCCGCTTCCTGGGTGATCCACTTGCCGTGGTAGCCGCCGACCAGGACGCCCGCCGAGTCGGGCGCCTCGCACAGGTCGAGGATCTCCCGCAGCGGGGTGCCCGCGGCGCACTCCACGACCGCCGGCCGCTTGGCCGCGCCGGTCACGGTGAGCAGGACGGTGCCGGGCTCGTCGTCGGTGCCGAGCGCCGCGTACTCGTACGGTCCGAGCCGGGCGGCCACCGCGAGCTGGGCGTACGTCTCGGCGTTGGACAGCAGGGTGGGCAGTCCACCGACGCCGGAGTCGCTGGAGCGCTTCTTCGTGCCGGGCGGGATGTGCGGCAGGCCGTTGATCCCGTTGACCAGCGCGCCGCCCTCACCGGAGATGAACCGGTGCGGCACGGTCACGATGGTGGTCTCCACCGGCATCCGGCGTTCCTGGAGCGCCTCGGTCAGCGAGTCGCGGCCCACCCCGTCGTCGGCCACCCCGATCACGATCTCCTCGGCGTCCAGCGCGTACGCGGCCAGGGCGGCCCCGTCGAGGATCAGGTGCGGCGCCCGGGTGAGCAGCACCTTGTCCTTCCAACTGGCCGGCTCCCCCTCGCTGGCGTTGACGACCACGACGGCACCGAGGTCCTGCCGCTCGCAGGACTCCAGCACGGCGCGCAGCTTCTTCGCGAACGGGAAACCGGCTCCGCCCTTGCCCTTGAGCTGGACCCCCTCGGCGAGTCGGAGCAGGTTGGCCGGCTCGATCGGCCCGATCGGGCCGTGCACCTCCTCGTGGGCGAGCAGGTCGAGGCGGCCGAACTCGGCGAAGCCGGCGGTGAGCCGGGGCTCGCCGATGCAGGCGACCGGGGGCACTGTCGTCCGCATCACTTCGCCTCACCCCGCAGTCCGGCCCAGTAGGCGCCGTCGACGTCGGCGGCGGTGGCGCGGCGACGCCGGGCGGACCGGCTCTCCCCGGCGGCCCGGCGGGCGCGGCGGGAGGCGAGGTCGACCAGGGTAGGGGTGTCGTCGACGGGCGGCAGGTCCTCGGCGACGTACTGGGCCGGCGGCCGCCAGTAGTCCGGCTCCACCTCGGGCAGGTCGTCCTCGACGCTGTGCCGTCCACTCCCGCTGCGCGGGGCGGCCGAGATCGGGCCGGCGGAGATCGGACCCGCCGAGATCGGACCGGCCGAGATGGGCGAGGTCGCCTCCCAGCGGCGGGGGCTGTCCCACGGCTCCTCGGGCTCCTCGAGCCCGGCGGAGGGCGAGACCGGGTAGCGGCTCCGGTCGTCGGCGCGCGACCGGAGGCCGGAGCCGACCATCTCGTCGTCGTCACGGTAGCGCCGCCCGCTCGGGGCCGGCTCCTCCTCGACCCGGCGGGACACGCGCTCCTCGGACCGCCGGGCGGCCACCGGCTCGCGCTCCGCGTCGCGGCGGCGCGACGACCGCGGCTCGGCCGGCTCCTCCGCCCGCCGTCGGGCGGACCGGGCGGGCGGCGCCTCGACGTCGTCCCGGCGCCGGTCGGATCGGGCCGCCACGGGCTCCAGTTCCTCGTCCCGGCGGCGGCGCGCGGGGCGGGCCGGCTCACGCAGGGAGCCGGGCTCGGGTACCACCGGCACGGTGAACCGTTCCGGGTCGCGGCGCCGGCCGCCGGGCGCGGTCCAGGTGCCGGCGGCGGTGGTGTCGGCCCACGTGGGCGTACGCTCCGCGCCCTTCTTCTCCTTCTCACGCTTGGTGAGGCCCTTGAGCAGCGTCCGGCTGGTGGTCTCGTCGGCGGGCCGGGCGGCCATGGCCTTGTTCATCGCGGCGGCCTGCTGCTGCTCCCGGCTGCGCCGGCCCAGGCTCACCGAGAGCCGGACGAGCAGCGCCAGCACCACGAGCAGGACGCAGGCGAGGTAGCTGGCGATCACCCAGGGCGCTGCCGGTCGCCCGGCGTTGAGGCCGTGGAAGATTCCGAACGGCCAGGAGAGGTACGCGGCGGAGTGCAGGGTCCGCCAGAGCCACTTGGGGCCGACCCCCGCGAAGCGGGCGCGGATGATGCCGGTCCAGAACACGCTCACCATCAGCAGGGCCGCCACCGTACCGAGGCCGACGTAGAGGCCCCGGCCCCCGACGAACGGCACGACCGCGTCGGTGGCGGAGGCCCGCCCGCTGGCGATCTTCGTCAGAACGTGGAAGAACAGCCCGGCGACGCCGAGGATGCCGGTTGCCCGGTGCGCCGACTGCAACAGCACCCGGTGCCGGATCAACAGCACCAGCCGGTCGGTGGCGAGCAGCCCCATCATCACGGTGAGGCTCAGCGACACCAGGGTGATCACCCCGGCGAAGAACTCGGTGAAGAAGAATCCGTACGCGTACGCCGTCGAACCCACGCCGGTGAGCATGGTGACCGCCCACGCCGCGGCGAGGGCGGAAACACCGAACAGGACCGCCGCCGCCCGGGACCGCGTACGGACCCCCCGGCTGCTGGTGGTGGTCCGGACCGTCGTGGCCTTCTGGTTCTGCTGTGCCCGGGCCATCTGCTCCTCGATCGTCTCGCGGCGGCGCGCCACCGGCCGACCCTGCTCCCCCTCCTGTACGGAGCGGCGCGGCCGACGGATCACCGGAGCGAAGAATTTCTCGTCGACCCGTCGAACCGTGCGGCCGTCGGGCGCGTGTAGGGGCCGATGCGTCGCGCCGCGCGGACGGTCGGTAGTGACGCCCGTCCATTCGTTGACAGTCGCTGTAACTCGCTTGTAATCTTTCGGAAAATTTCAGTCCGGGCTGCAAGACCCCGGCAACTGGAAGCCCTCCCCTGGCGCCACCACCCCTTTCCATCACCCCCGTCTGGAGTCACAGATGCATCGACGTCGATGTCTCTCCGTGGTCACCGCCCTCGGCGTGATCGCGAGCCTGCTCCTGCCGACCGCCGTGACGGCACCCCCGGCCGCCGCGGCTCCCGCCGGCACCAAGAAGGTCATCGCCAACCTGTTCGAGTGGAACTGGAGCTCGGTGGCGAGCGAGTGCCAGAGCACCCTGGGCCCGAAGGGCTACGGCTACGTCCAGGTCTCCCCGCCGCAGGAGCACGTCAAGCGCTCCGAGTGGTGGGTGGCGTACCAGCCGGTCAGCTACCGGATCGAGTCCCGCAGGGGCACCCGGGCGCAGTTCAAGTCCATGGTCGACACCTGCCACGCCGCCGGCGTGAAGGTCGTCGTGGACGCCGTCATCAACCACATGTCCGGCCAGGACAACGGCGGCACCGGCTGGGCCGGCTCGTCGTACGGGCACTACAACTACCCGGGCATCTACTCCTCGGCCGACTTCCACTACTGCGGACGCCCCGGCAACGAGATCACCAACTACGGCGACCGGTGGGAGGTGCAGAACTGCGAGCTGGTCAACCTCTCCGACCTGAAGACCGAGTCGGACTACGTCCGGACGAGGATCGCCGGGTACATGAACGACCTGCTCTCGCTCGGCGTGGACGGCTTCCGGCTGGACGCCAGCAAGCACATGCCGGCCGGGGACATCGCCGCCATCAAGGGCAAGCTCTCCCGCTCGGCGTACATCGTGCAGGAGGTCATCTACGGCGCCGGTGAGCCGATCACCCCGAACGAGTACACCGGCAACGGCGACGTGCACGAGTTCCGGTACGGCAAGGACCTGGCCCGGGTGTTCCGCTCGGAGAAGCTCGCCTACCTGCGCAACTTCGGCGAGGGCTGGGGCCACCTGCCCAGCTCGGTCTCGTCGGTCTTCGTGGACAACCACGACACCCAGCGCGACGCCGCCGGTGTCCTGACCTACCGCGACCGGGGCATCTACGCCCTGGCCAACGCCTTCATGCTGGCCTGGCCGTACGGCTCGCCGACGGTCATGTCCAGCTACACCTTCAGCGGGCGCGACCAGGGCCCGCCGCAGGACGGCAGCGGCAAGGTCCTCAACACCACCTGCTACTCCGGCTGGGAGTGCGAGCACCGCTGGCCCGTCATCGCCAACATGGTCGGCTTCCGCAACGCCACCGAGGGCGCCGGCGTCGTCAACTGGTACGACAACGGCAACAACCACATCGCCTTCGGCCGTAGCGGCAAGGGCTTCGTCACCATCAACGACGAGGACTACGCGATCAACGGCCGTACCTACTACGCCGGGCTCCCGGCGGGCCGGTACTGCGACGTCATCCACGGCACCTACTCGGCCGGCTCGTGCAGCGGCCCGGTGATCACCGTGGACGGCAACGGCTGGTTCGCCGCGAACATCCCCGCCCACGACGCGGTCGCCATCCACATCGGCGCCCGCCTCAGCTGAGGTGGAAGGAAGGGCCCCTTGTTATCGCTATATGCATAACAAGGGGCCCTTCCTAACGTCCGGCCGTACAGTGGTTTGGTGGCTTTTGACCGAATCAGTCCGTCGCGTCGGCTCCGCTGGATCGGGGCGGCGGTAGGCGTACCCCTGCTGTTGCTGGCCGCCGGCGCGACCGGCTGGGCCCTGACCCCGGAGCCGGCGCCCCCGACGGTGACCCGGCCGGCGGCGCAGCCGCCGGCCCCACCCACGGCGGCCGCGACCCCGGCCCCCAAGGAGAGCGTGCCGGCCGCCGCGCCCGCGCCCGCCGGCCTGCCGGTGGTCGACTACGGCCCGGCACCCACCGGCTTCCCGGCCGACCCCCACACCATGGACACCACCCCGCTGACCGAGGGGGCGCACCCGACCCGCCGGATCGCCGCGTACACCGCGCCCGGCGGCCGGCCATTGGCGTTCCTCGACCCCACCATCAGCGGCGTCGACGTGACCATGCCGGTCGCCCGGCGCCAGGCCGGCTGGACGGCGGTGCTCCTCCCCTCGGCGAACCGCACCCTCGCGTGGCTGCCGCCGGGCGGCTTCACGACCGTCGCGCTGCGCGACCAGATCGTCGTCGAGCGCAAGCCGCACCGCCTGACCTGGTACCGGGCCGGCCGAGCCGTTCGCTCGTGGGAGGTCAGCCTCGGGCAGCAGGGCCAGGAGACCCCGCTGGGCCGCACGTTCATCCTCGGCCGAACCCCGCCGCCCGAGGCGGTGTACGGCGGCGTCGACATCTTCGCCCTCGGCGCCGTGCCGGACGACCCGGACGCGGTCCCCGCCGGCCTGCGCGGCGCGCACATCGGCCTGCACAGCTGGCACCACGACGGCGAACTGGGCGAGAACACCACCAACGGCTGCATCCGGCTGACCAGGAGCGGTCAGCGGGAACTGCTCGCCGAGCTGCGTCCCGGCACCAGCGTGGTCGTGGTGGACGAACTGCCCGCCCCGCCGCCGACCGCCTGACGGTTTCGGCCACGCGGAACGGGTAACCGCCCCGAGCCCGTCGCACCGGCGGTGCCGCCGCACGCCGAGCGGAAGGGGACGCCGCATGGCCCTCGCGCCCGACACCGTGGTCCTGATCCACGGGCTGTGGATGACATCACGCAGTTGGGAGCGGTGGGCCGACCGGTACGCCGCCCGGGGCCTGCGCGTGGTGGCCTCCCCCTGGCCGGGCTTGGAGGGTGAGGTCGAACAGCTCCGGGCGGACCCCACCCCGATCGCGGAGCAGAGCATCGGGGAGATCGCCGACCACTACGACCGGCTGATCCGGGGCCTGCCGAAACCACCGCTGATCATGGGCCACTCGTTCGGCGGGCTGATCGCGCAGATCCTGGTCGACCGGGGCCTCGGCGCGGCGGCCGTGGGGGTCCATCCGGCGGCGCCCAAGGGCGTTCTCAAGCTGCCGCTGAGCACCCTGCGGTCGGGTTTCTCGATCCTGCGCAACCCGTCGAACCGGCACCGGGCCGTGCCGTTCACCGCCGACGACTTCCACTACGCCTTCGGCAACACGCTCGACCGGCGCGAGTCCGACCGGGCCTGGGAACGGTACGCGGTGCCCGGCTCCGGCCGGGTGCTGTTCGAAGGCGCCTTCGCCAACCTCGACCCCCACTCGCCGGCGCGGGTCGACACCGGTCGCCACGACCGGGCCCCGCTGCTGCTCCTGGCCGGCAGCGCCGACCACGTGGTGCCTCCGTCGGTGGTGCGCGGCACCGCGGCGCTGTACCAGAGGTCGCGGGCGCTGACCGCGTACCACGAGTTCGCCGGGCGGTCGCACTTCACGGTCGGGCAGCCGGGGTGGGAGAAGGTCGCCGACTACGCGCTCGACTGGGCGGTACGGGCGGCGGCCCTGCCCCGCGAGGTGACCATCGCCCGCGAAGCCCCACGCCGGTGACGTGCAGGGCTACAAGCGTTACCGGGCTTGGACGATCCAACTGTCGAGGCGGTAGACGAGCGTGCAGTAATCGTCGGCCTGATCGACGACCGGTTCGTACAGGACCCCGTCGGCGCCGAGCTTCATGGCGAGTTCCTGTCCGAAACTCGCCGACAGACCGATGATCGGGGCACCTGTGTCACCGCGAATCGGTATGTCGAGGCCGTACGAGAGCCCGGAATCGAGGACCCGGACGTAGATCCGGCATCGGTCTCCGCCCAGGAGCATGAACCCGGTGAACGTGTAGACGTCGTCAACCGATGCACGGATCGGCCCGCGCTGCATGAGCTGGAACAGCCGAAGCAGTTCCTGAACGGGAGCGACGGCCGTACGTGCGCGGGCGATCGCGGTCTCCGGCAGAGCGACAACCGTGTTGCCATGGCAGTCCGTCGAGACAGTGGCTCCCGGCGAGACATGGCCGGATTCCCGGGCTGGCACGGTACGCACGTGAGCGAGCACCGCCTCGACGTCATGCAGGGTCCAGTCGCGGTAGAGCTCTGGCAGGGACACCTCGACAGCTACCCCAGACACCATCGCCGGGCCGTACGACAGGGCAACCCGAGACCGTTGTGCATCCGCTCGGACGACCCCTCGAAGCCGTGGGGATGCGGCGGAATCCGGACCTGGAGGGTCCAACAGCAGCGGCAACATCACACTCAGGAGGAGCCCGTGGGCAAGGTCCCAGTCCTCCGGGTCCGTCGACATGTTCCCGTCCTCAGCCGCCGGTGATCACTCCGATGTACGCACCATCCGGGGGGTCGATGCTGACATACGTGCCGTTCAGGTCACGACCACTCCACACGACGCTCCAGCCAGCGAGATATCCACCCCTGGCATGGCGGCACCTTCCAGGGGTATGACCGGAACATGAGGGCGAGTTTCCGGCTTGGCCGGATCGCGGGTGTTCCGGTCGGGGTCAACTGGAGCGTCCTGGTCATCTTCCTGCTGATCGCCTGGGGGCTGTCGGCCAACCAGTTCCCCCGGTCGTACCCGGACCGGCCGGTCGTCGCGTACGTCCTGGCGGGTCTCGCCGCGGCGGTCGTCTTCTTCCTCGGCCTGCTCGCCCACGAGGTCTCCCACGCGATCGTGGCGAAGCGCAACGGCCTCAAGGTCGGCGGCATCACGCTCTGGCTCTTCGGCGGTGTCGCCGAACTGAAGGGGGAGGCGCCCAACCCGGGCGCGGAGCTGCGCATCGCCGGGGTCGGGCCGCTGGTCAGCCTGATCATCGGGGTCTTCTTCGGCGGCATCGCGGTGGCGCTGGCGCTGACCGGGTACGAGGGGCTGCTGCTCGGGGTGCTGGCCTGGCTGGCCGGGATCAACGTGCTGCTGGCCATCTTCAACGTGCTTCCCGCCGCGCCGCTGGACGGCGGTCGGCTGCTGCGCGCGGCGGTGTGGAAGGCAACCGGCGACCGTACGAAGGCGTCGGTGGTGGCCGCCCGCGCCGGCCGGATCCTCGGTGTGGTGCTGATCGGCCTGGGATTCTGGCAGTTCTTCGTCGGCGCCGGCTTCGGCGGGCTGTGGCTGGCCCTCATCGGGTGGTTCCTCATCGGCGCGGCCAGCATGGAGGAGCGGCAGGCGCGGACGGGCGACGCGCTGCGCGGTGTCCGGGTCGCCGACGTGATGACCCCGCAACCGCAGACCGCCTCCGGCGAGATGACGGTCGCCGACTTCGTGGACAACTACCTGTTCGCGTACCGGCACTCGGCCCTGCCGCTGACCGAGGACGGTCGGCCGGTCGGACTGGTCACCCTGGACCGGGTCCGCGGCGTGGCAACGGACCGGCGGGCCGGCACCACGCTGGCCGAGGTGTCCTGCCGCTCCGACGAGTTGGTGCTCGCCTCCCCCGACGAGCAGCTCAACGACCTGCTCCCCCGGCTGTCCGAGTGCGCCGACGGACGGGCGCTGGTCGTCTCCGAGGATCGGCTGGTCGGCATCGTCTCACCCAGCGACATCAGCCGGGCCGTCCAGCGCGGCAGCCTCCGCGAACAGCTCGCCGCCGGCCGACCGGGCGCCTGACGTCGCCGGGGTCCGCCCGGCCCGCGGCTCAGGAACGCGGGGTACGTACCGGTCCAGCAGGTCGGTGCGGAACGTCCCGGCCGGGTCCAGCCGCGCCGCCAGGGCACGGAAGTCGGCGTACCGCGGGTAGGTGGCGGCGACGGCGGCCGGTGGGACGTCGAAGACCTTGCCCCAGTGCGGGCGGGGCGCGAACGGTGCCAGCCGTTCCTCCACGGCCGCCACCACCGGCCCTACCCGCGCCGCGTCGGCGATCCAGGTGAAGTGCACCGCGAGGCTGTCGCGGCCGTGGCTCGGGCTCAGCCAGAGCCGGTCGGCGGCGACCGTACGCAGCTCACAGACCTGGAGCACCGGCGCGATCAGGTGCGCCACCGGGTCCAGCGCGGCCAGCACGTCGGCTGCCGCCGTCCGGGGCACGAGGTACTCCGACTGCAACTCGTCGCCGCTGCTCGGGGTGAAACCGAGCCGGAAGTGCGGCAGCCGCTCGTGCCAGGGCCCGGCCGCACCGAGCTGCGGGGTGCAGTGCTCGGCGGAGAGGCCGGCGACCGGATGGCGGGGCCGGTCGGCCGCCGTCGTACCGAGCCAGTCCGCCGCCGGGGGCGGCTCCTCCGCCCGCTGCTTGATCCACACCTCGCGCAGCGTCGGCGTCCGCCAGTCGGTGAAGACACTGACGCTGTACGCCGACCCGAGCGCCGCGTCCAGCGCCTCCCGGGACAGCCCGAGGCGGACGTACTGGCGCAGCGCGAAGGTGGGCATCACGTCCAGGGTCACCCGGGTGACCACGCCCAGCGCGCCGAGCGACACCACCGCGCCGGACAGGGTGTCCGGATCGCGTCCCCGGTCGATCGTCAGCAGGTCCCCCTCGGCGGTGACCAGCTCCAGGCCGGCGACGGCGGCGGCGAGACTCCCGAGGCGTTCCCCCGAGCCGTGGGTGCCGGTGGCGACCGCCCCGGCGACCGAGATGTGCGGCAGCGACGCGAGGTTGGCCAGCGCGTACCCCCGCTCGTGCAGGTGGGTCGCGAGGTCCCCGTACCGCGTCGCGGCCGGCACGGTCACGGTCGCGGCGTCCGGGGCCAGCTCGATCGCGCCCGGCAGCGCGGCGAGCGACACCAGGTCCCCGGTCGTGTCGCCGAGGCGGTTGAAGGAGTGCCCGGTGCCCACCACCCGCAGCCGGTCGCTGCCGGCCACCAGCCGGCGCAACTCGTCCAGCGACGCCGGCTCGTGGAACCGCCGGGCGGCGTAGTGGACGTTGCCCGCCCAGTTGCGGCGCGGTGTCATGAGGTCCCCCGTCCGTCGTGCCGCCTCCCCGGCGGGTGCGCGTCGGTGCCGTGCGCGCCCGACGGTACGCCCCGACGGTTACCGCCACCGAAGGCGGGGAACCCTGTGCCGATGAGCACCTACCGCGATCCCGCCCTGCGGGGCGACGTCTTCCCCTCCGAGGAGGAGATCGATCCGACCGGTACGGGGGTGGAACCGGTGAGCGCCCCGCCGTTCGCGCCCCGGGCCGCGGGCACCACGCCGGGCCCCCGGCCGACGCCCGCGCCGCCCCCGGCGCCGACGCCGGTGCCGCACCCGGGTCCCCCGCCGCGGGGTCCCGAGGGCCGGTCGATCGTCACCCACCACCTGGACGGCTCCGTGGAGGTGGTCACCGATCTGGACGGCGACGGTGTCGCCGACGTGGTGCAGTTCGATCTCAACGGCGACGGAATCCCCGACGTCACGTACGTCGACAGCGACCGCGACGGCCGACTCGACACGATCCTCCGCGACCCGGGAGCGGCCGGTTCACCGAGGGCCAGACGTTAAGAGGGGACCCTTCCTCTACCCGAGGCGTTAACGGGGGGCCCTTCCTTACACCTGGGGCAGGACGTCGGCGGCGACGAGGTCGAGGTGGTCCAGGTCGGCCAGGTCGAGCACCTGGAGGTAGAGGCGGCTGCTGCCGGTCTCCGCGTACGCGCCGATCCGGTCGACGACCTCGGCGGGAGTACCGGCGAGGCCGTTGGCGCGCAGCTCGTCCGGGTCCCGGCCGATGGCGGCGGCCCGACGGGCCACCTCCGCGTCGTCCCGCCCGCAGCAGAGCACCAGCGCGTTGGACCACACCAGGTCGGCCGGGTCCCGGCCGATCTCGGCGCAGGCGGCGCGGACCCGGTCGAACTGGGCGACGGAGTCGGCGACCGAGGCGAACGGCAGGTTGAACTCGTCGGCGTACCGGGCCGCGAGGCGGGGCGTGCGCCGGGGGCCCATACCGCCGAGCAGGATCGGCGGGCGCGGGTCCTGCACCGGCTTGGGCAGGGCCGGGGAGTCGCTGACCTGGTGGTAGCGCCCGGCGAAGTCGAACGTCTTGCCCACCGGCGTCGCCCACAGGCCGGTGATGACGGCCAGCTGCTCCTCCAGCCGGTCGAACCGCTCGCCCAACGCCGGGAAGGGGATCCCGTACGCGGTGTGTTCCTCGGCGTACCAGCCGGTGCCGATGCCCAGCTCGACGCGACCGCCGCTCATCTGGTCGACCTGCGCCACGGTGATGGCCAGCGGGCCGGGCAGGCGGAAGGTCGCGGCGGTCATCAGGGTGCCCAGCCGGATGTCCCGGGTGTCCCGGGCCAGGCCGGCGAGGGTGGTCCACGCGTCGGTGGGACCGGGGTCGCCGCTGACCGAGCCCATCTTCAGGTAGTGGTCGGAGCGGAAGAACGCCCCGTAACCCGTCTCCTCGGCGCGGCGTGCCACGGCGAGCAGGTCGTCGTAGGTGGCACCCTGCTGGGGTTCGGTGAAGATCCGCAGTTCCATGCCCCGAGCATAGGGAGCCCACCGGGGGCCCGGGTGGGCAGCGCGCGCCGTCTAGGGTGGTCGGCGTGTCCGCACCCGCCGTGTCCGCGCGGGGGCTCGGCGTCTCCTTCGGCACGGTGTCCGTGCTCTCCGACGTCGACCTCGACCTCGCGCGCGGGTCCGCACTCTGTCTGACCGGGGCGAACGGCACCGGGAAGTCCACCCTGCTGCGCTGCGTCACCGGCCTGCTGACACCGCGGCAGGGCACGGTACGCGTCTTCGGCGCGGCGCCGGACGGCTCGGCCGCGTTCTGGCGCCGGGTGGCGACCACGGTGGAGCAGCCCAGCTGGTACGTCGGGCTGACCGTGCGGGAGCACGTCGAGCTGGTCCGCCTGGCCGGTGGCGCCGACCCGGCCGACGGTCACGTGGACGCGCTGTTCGACGCGCTCGGGCTGGCCACGCTGGCCGACGCGACACCCGACGTGCTCTCCTCCGGGCAGCGGCAGCGCCTGCTGCTGGCCGCCGTGCTCGCGCGCCCCAGCGACCTGCTGGTCCTCGACGAGCCGGAGCAGCGACTCGACGCGGACATCCGTCCCGTGGTGGCCGGCCTGCTGGCCAACCGCGTCGCCGCCGGGGGCAGCATCCTGCTGGCCAGCCACGACCCGTCCTTCGTGGCGACCCTGGACTGCCCGACGCTGCGCCTGGACGCCGACGCGCCGTGAGCCAGGTCCGCGCGTCACCCGCCGCCCTGACCGGGCCCGCACCGGGGGCCCGCGAGCTGCGCCGCTGGATCCGCCGCCGGCGGGCCGCCGCGGGGGCGTCGCTGTCGGCGGAGACCGTCTACGTGGTGGCGCTCACGCTCGCGATCACCGTCGCCATGGCGGGGCCTCACCTGCAACGTCTGCTCCGCCCCGTCCGTCCGGTCGCCGGGACGGACCGGTGGGCGGTGCTCGCGCTGCTCGCGGTGGCGGTGGTCGGTCTGCTGGTCGTCCTGCGCCGGCTGGGTCCGCTGGTGCTCCGCCGCGACGACCTGGGGTGGTTGCTGCCCACGCCGGTGCCGCGCCGCGGTCTGCTGCTGCCCGCGCTGGGCCGGGTGCTGGTCGGCGCGGCCACGGTGGGCGCGGTCGTGGCGCTGGCCGGCGTCGCCCAGCTCGCCACGCGGTCCACGGCCACCGCCACCGGCGGTTGGTGGGCGACCACCGGTGCGGCCGGTGGTGTGCTGCTGGCGCTGCTCGCGGTGGCCGCGCAGCGGCACGCCGGGTGGGGACGACGGCTCGACCGGGTGCCGGTGGTGCTCCTGCCGCTGTTCGGCGCGGTGGCGCTGGCCGACCCGTCCCACCGGGTCCCGGGCGTCCCGGCACCGGCGCTCGGGCCGCTGGCTCTGGCCGTGCTCCTGGCCGCCGTGGTGGCCACCGCGGTCACCGTCCGCGCCCTGGAGACCTTCCCCGACACGCCTCTGCACGACCCGTCGCGGCTGGTCGGGTCCCACCTGGACGCCGCGTACGCCACCGAGCCGTCCTTCCTGCCGGACCTGTGGGAACGCCGGTACTGGCGGGGGCGTCCGCTGCGCTCCCGGTCACTCAGTCGCCGTTTCCCCGCTCCGATCCAGCACGACCTGCGGATCCTCGTCCGCAAGCGCCGCCGCCTGGGCTGGCTGGCGCTGGCCACGGTGGCGCCCGCGGTCGTGGCGGGCGGGCCGGGTCCGCTCGTCGCGGCGGCCGTCGTCGTCGGGGGCTCGGTCGCCGCCGGGACCACGCTGGACGCCACCCGTCGGGACGCCGTCCAGCCGGCACTGCTGCGGCTGCTCGGCCTCACCGGCCGTCGGGTGCTCGCCGCCCGGATCGTCGCGCCGGCCGTGCTCTCCTCGGCGTGGTGCGCGCTCGCCGCGACGCTGCTCGCCGCGACGGGGGACCTCCCGCCGGGGCCGTGGTGGGCGTTCGGGCTGGCGCTGGGGCCGACCGTCGCGGTGACCGCCCTGCGCCGCGCCCGCTCGGGGCTGGTGGACACCGCGCTGCCGCTGGTCGACACCCCCGCCGGCACGTTCGCCCCGGGCCCGCTGATCTGGCTGCTCGCCGGAGTCGACCAACTGGTCTTCGCCGTGCCGGCCCTCGCCGGCCTCGGCGGCGTGTGGGCGCCCACCTGGACCCTGGTGGCGGTCCAGGCGGGCCTGTCCGCCGCCGGCCTGGCGGCCTGGCTGCTGCTCTGGACCGACCGCCGTCGCCCGGCCGTCTGAGGCCGCCGGTCACCGGGTGTACGACCCCAGCTGCCGCTGGGCCAGGAAAGCGTGGGCAGCCGCAGGGACCGCAGGGTCCGCATCAGGACGCGGGTGTGCGGCTGCACGCCCTCCACGGCGGAGAGCACCAGGACGGCGCCGTCGAGCACGCCGGAGCGCGCGCTCGACCTCCGCGACGAAGTCGCTGTGTCCGGGGGTGTCGATGAGGTTGACCTGGCGCCGTCCGACGGTGAACGCGGCCACCGCGGAGCGGATGGTGATGCCGCGCCGGCGTCCGATCTCGCCGGTGTCGGTGCGGGTGGTGCCGGCGTCGACGCTGCCGAGCCGGTCGATCGTGCCGGTGTCGAAGAGCAGGCGCTCGGTCAGGCTGGTCTTACCGGCGTCGACGTGCGCCAGAATGCCGATGTTGACGGTCTTCATGGGCTGACGGGTCCTCGAAAGCTCGCATCCGGATGGGAAGGAAGTTTTCGAGTCGGCGCATCGCCCTGCTCCCGTCGTCGGTGACCGCGGTCGGGACCACGGTGGCACACGGCGGCCGTGGCGGCGAGGTGTTTTGCCGTCCTGGAGCGACCGGGTCGCGCGGTACGGTGCGGAGCGCCGACCGAGAGGAGCACGTCGTGAAGTACCTGATGCTGATCTACGGCAACGAGGAGATCTGGAGCAGTCTCCCCGGCGACGAGCTGTCCGCGTTGATCGGCGAGGTCGACGCGTTCAACGACGCGCTGCGGGCCTCCGGAGAACTCGTGGACAGCCAGGGCCTCGTGCCCCGGGCGTGGTCGGTGCGGATGCCCGGCGACACGCCCGTGGTCACCGACGGCCCGTACCTGGAGGCCAAGGAGTACGTCGGCTCGTACTTCGTGGTCGACGTGGACGGTGCGGAGCGGGCCCGGGAGATCGCCCGGTCGTACCCGGCCCTGCGGTTCGGCCCGGGGACCGGCGGCGGCCTGGAGGTGTGGCCGCTGATGTCCGGGAACGGCGACGAACTCTGAGCCGTGACGACTCCCTCGGTGACCTGCTGCGCCACCTCGCGCCGCAGGTTCTCGGCACTCTGGTCCGCCGCTACGGCGACTTCGCCCGGGCCGAGGACGCCGTCCAGGACGCCCTGCTCGACGCCGTGCAGGCGTGGGCCCGCGACGGTGTGCCGGAGCACGCGGGGGCCTGGCTGCGTACCGTCGCGACCCGCCGGTACGTCGACCAGGTCCGGGCCGACACCGCCCGGCGGCGGCGGGAGGTGGCCGTGGTCGACGCGACCCCCCGCGACGCGCTGGTGGCCCCGCCGCCGGACGTCGAGCCGGCCCGCGACGACGTGCTGGAACTGCTCTTCCTCTGCTGTCACCCGGCCCTCGGGCCGTCCGCCCAGGTGGCGCTGACCCTGCGGGCGGTCGGTGGCCTGACCACCGCCGAGATCGCCACCGCCTTCCTGGTGCCGGAGAAGACGATGGGGCAGCGCATCGTCCGGGCCAAGCAACGGCTGCGGGAGGCCGGCGCCCGGTTCGACCTGCCGCCGGAGGCCGAACAGGGTCCCCGCCTGGCCGTCGTCCTGCACGTGCTCTACCTGATCTTCAACGAGGGTTACAGCGCCAGCAGCGGCCCCGAGCTGCGCCGGGTCGACCTGACCCGGCAGGCGATCCGGTTGACCCGCCGCCTGTACGAGCGGCTGCCCGGCTCCGGCGAGGCGGCGGGGCTGCTCGCGCTGATGCTGCTGACGGAGGCGCGGGGCGCGGCGCGTACCGGAGCGGACGGCGACCTGGTGCCGCTGGCCGAACAGGACCGGACGCGCTGGGACCGGACCGCCATCGCGGAGGGCACGGCGCTGGTCGCCCACAGCCTGGCGACGCTGCCGCTCGGGCCGTACCAGGTGCAGGCCGCCATCGCCGCCGTGCACGCGGAGGCGCCGTCGACGGCGGACACCGACTGGTCGCAGATCCTGGCCCTGTACGACCTGCTGGAGCGGTTGGCGCCAGGCCCGGTCGTCACCCTGAACCGGGCCGTGGCCCTCGGCGTGGTGCGCGGCCCCCGGGCCGGGCTGGACCTGCTGGACACCCTGGAGTCCGGGCCGCTCGCCGGCCACCACCGTCTGCTCGCCGTCCGCGCCCACCTGCTGGAGGAGGCCGGAGACCTGCCGGCCGCGGTGACGGCCTGGCGGGAGGCCGCCCGCCTCGCCGGCAGCCTCCCCGAGCGGCGCCACCTCGTCCGACGGGCCGCACGCCTGCTGTGACCGTCGTCACACTGCGGTCCGGTAGAACCGGGCCGCCCGGCTCCGATCACCCCGTGCAGCGGCACCACCGGGTGCCGCCGAGGTGGAAGGAACGACGCGATGACCAAGGTGACCGCGCAACTGTCCGTGTCGCTGGACGGCTTCTACGCCGGACCCCGGCACACCGGGAACGGCGACTGGATGACGTCCGCCGAGAGCGCCGGCTTCTTCCGGGTCACCCGCTGGGTGACCGACGCGATGGCGTGGCGGGAGCGGCAGGGCTTCGCCGGCGGCGTACGGGACACCAACTCCGAGATCATGGCCGAGACGTTCGAGGCGGCCGGCGCGTACGTCATGGGGCGCCGGATGGCCGACGGCGGTGAGGTGCCGTGGGGCGACGAGCCGCCGTTCCGCGCGCCGGTCTTCGTCGTCACGCACCGGCCCCGGGAGACCCTGGTACGCGGCGGTGGCACCAGCTTCACGTACGTCACCGACGGGATCGCCAGCGCGGTCGACCAGGCGCGCGCCGCGGCCGGCGGGAAGAACGTCGCGGTCGCCGGCGGGGGCAGCCTGGTCCGGCAGGTGCTCCGGGCCGGCCTGCTCGACGAGTTGGAACTGCACGTCGTACCGGTGGTGCTCGGCACCGGTCTGCGCCTGCTCGACGCCGACCTGGACCTCGGCGAGAAGGAGGCGATCGAGCTGACCCCGATCCGGGTGGTGCCCACCCCCGAGGTGACCCACATCCGCTACCGGGTGGAGGGCCGCGCCCCGCTCGTGCTCGACGACCGCGGCAGCGGCGGCGGCCCCACGACCCTGCGGTGAGGGTCGCGACGGCGGGGACGGTCGGGGATCGACGGCGCGGGGCAACGGGCGGCGGGCGGATGGCCCTACAGTGTCAGCACCCCGAAGCGATCAAGGAGGGTGCGATGCCCGAACCGACCCCGGTGCCGGAGGCCGCAACGCCGTCCGCGCCTTCGGGCGCCGCGACGTCCGCGCCCTCGGGCGCCACGCCGTCCACCTCGGAGGGTGCCGTCGGCATCCCCGCCCAGGTCGCACCCCGGCTGCTGGTCATGCCGGAGACCACCGGCTTTCCGTCGATCGAGTGGCCCGGCCGCACGGACCAGCCGGCGTGGGCGATCCCGGTGACGATCCCCTCCGGCACGCGGGGCTACGCGGTCTTCCTGCCGCTGCTCCCGGGCGCCGCGGAACCGGCGACCGGTACGGACACACCCGCGGCACCCGCCGACACGGCCGTCCCGGCGCCACGGGCGATCACGCCGACGGAGGCCGCGGCGACCGCCCCGACGGACACTACCCCGCCCACCAACGGCACCGCCCCGACCGGTCCCGCCACCACCAGCCCCGCCACCACCGGTCCCGCCACCGACGGCGCCGCCGAATCCGGCCGTGCGACGTCGCCGTCGGCCGGCAACGGCACCGCCCCGGCACCGCCGCCCACCAACGGCACCGCCCAGGCACCGCCGGCCGGCAACGGCACCGCCCAGCAACCGCCGCCCAACTGGCCGGTCTACCCGGGCGGCCCGCGCCCTCCGCACGGGGTGCCCTACGCATCGGCCGCGTCGCCGTACTCCTTCCGTTCGCAACCACCGCAGCCGTCCTTCATCCGGACGATCTGGCCCGGGCCGAAGGCCGCCATCGGCTGGCGGATTCCGGCGGCGGTCCTGGCCGGCGGGCTCGGGGTGGCCGCGTTCGTGCCGCTCAACCGCACCGGCATCGGCTGGTTCCTCGGCTGGCTCGTCCTGACGGCCGCCGTGGTGGTCGCCGTCCGGCAACGCGTCGCCGAACGGCCTCGCGCCGAGCAGGCGGTACGCGCAGGGTGGGCGGCGGCGGCCCTGGCCCTGCTGGCCGTGCTGGCGTTCCGTAACGCCTGGTGGCTGGTGACGTTCTGCGTGCTCGGCGCGCTCGGCTGCGCCGCGTTGGCGATCGTGGGCGGTCGCCTCATCCGGTCGATCCTGTTCAGCCTGGTGGCCGCGCCGCTCGCCGCGTTCCGGGGGCTGCCCTGGGTACGGCGGCACGTCGAGGGGCCGGCCGACACCGGCACCGTCCGGCGGGTCGTCGGGTCGGTCGTCGCCACCATGGTGGTGCTGCTCGTCTTCGGCGCGCTGCTCTCCTCCGCCGACGCCGCCTTCTCGCTGGTGCTGGGTCAGGTCATTCCGGAGGTCAGCGTCCCGGCGACGTTCCGCGGGATGTTCCTGCTCGCGGTCGGCGGCCTGATCGCGGTCGCCGCCGTCTACACGATCACCGCCCCACCCGACCTGTCCCGGGTGGACCGGCCCACCACGCGGCGCCTCGGCATCGTCGAGTGGGCACCGCCGATCGCCGCCCTGACCGCTCTCTTCGTCGGCTTCGTCGCCGTGCAGTTCACGGTGCTGTTCGGCGGTGAGCGGCACGTGCTGCGTACCGCCGGCCTGAGCTACGCCGAGTACGCCCGCAGCGGCTTCTGGCAGCTGGTCGCGGTCACCCTGTTGACGCTTGCCGTGCTGGGCGGGGTGACCCGCTGGGCGCAACGGGAGAGCCGGATGGAGCGGATCCTGCTCCGGGTCATGCTCGGCCTGCTCAGCACGCTCGGCATCGTCATCGTGGTGTCCGCGCTGTCCCGGATGTACACCTACCAGAAGGTCTACAGCTTCACCGGGGAGCGGATCTTCGTGATGGCCTTCGAGCTGCTGCTCGGCGCGGTCTTCCTGATGGTCATCGCGGCCGGTGTCCGCTGGCGCGGCCAGTGGATCCCGCCTCTGACCGTGGCGCTCGCGGTGGTCATGCTGCTGAGCCTCGCGGTGCTCAACCCGGAGGACTACGCGGCCCGCCGCAACATCGCCCGGTACGAGCAGACCGGGAAGATCGACGCCTGGTACCTGCGGGCGCTGTCCGCCGACGCGACGCCGGCCCTGAGCACGCTGCCCGACCCGGTACGCCGGTGCACGCTGAGCTGGATCGCCGACGACCTGGCCCAGTCCGACCCCTGGTACGCCTGGAACCTGGGGCGGACCCGGGCCCGGGAGGCGCTGGACCGGGTCGGACCGGGTGCGGTGGGCGGTCCGAGCGACTGCCGCGCCGCCGACCAGTACGACCTGCCGAAGACGCGCCGCTGACCGGGCCGCCGCCGGCCGGGACCCGCTTCGGGACCGGCCGGCGGCGGAGGTCAAGCCGTCACCAGGGCGCCGGGATGTTCAGCGGCAGGCAGCGCCGCGTGCCGGGGGTCGGCTGGTAGCAGGCCGAGGCCTCCAGGTTGTACGTGTGGTCGAACCGGTTGAAGTAGGCGCTTGCGCCGTTGACGCAGGTGCCGCCGCTGGCGGTCGTCCCGCCCGCGACGGACGCCGTGGCGCAGCCGACCGAGGTGGCGGTCTTCGTGACGGTGCTCAGCGAAGAACGCTGGTCGAAGGACTGGTGCGAGCCGTACCCGGTCAACCGCACCCCCGGCCGCACGACCGAGTACTGGAACGCGGTCGAGGTGTAGTAGTTCCAGCTCGCCCCGGTGCCCACCGTCCGCAGTTCCGGGTCGCTGGCCGAGGGCGGGACGAACAGGTAGAAGCCCTTGTCGTGGGTGGTGGTGCCGGGGATCATCCGGTAGACGATCACCAGGAGACCCTGGCTGAAGGTGCCGGTGGAGTACGTCAGGTAGTTGGTCTTGCCGCAGACCGTGCGGTCGGCCACGTATCCCACGCCGTTGGCGTAGAGCATCACGCGGGCGCATCGTCCGTCGTCCTCGGTGTCCTCGATGGTGCCGACGGTGTTGACGGTGCCGAAACTGTCGTTGGCGTAGCCGGTCAGGCGGACGCCGGGCAGGGTGCCGGCGTACTGGAAGGCGCTCGGGTGGTAGTAGCTCCACGACGCCGACCAGCCCGTCCCCGGGGGCAGGGCGAGGGCGGGCGAGGCGGGCAGCAGGGCGGCGACCAGAGCGGACACCAGGGCCGCGACCAGCAGTGCGCCGGTCCGCCGCCTTCGACGAGGGATGGTCATTCGTCCTCCGATCCTCGGGGCGCTCACGATGCGCCGGGATCAGGGTGGCCGGGAGTCTCGCCGACGGGGACGGCTCAGTCCCGTTGCGGACACGGTGGGTAGCCGACAACGGGCGCGGCGGCTGCCCGACAGCGCTTCGGCGTCGACGTCCGCAGGGTCACCGTGCCGCGGTACCGCGGACCGCCCAGGCTCGCGCGGTGAGCCGGACGGACCCGTCCGCCTCGACCGGCAGGCGGGCCGCGAGCAGGTCGCGCAGCGCGTCCCGATCCGGTTCGGCGAGGGACGCCACGTAGGTCGGTGCCGGACCCTGACCAGCCAGGAACGGCGTCCAGTACGCGTCGAAGTCGACGAACACCGTGGGCACGACGATCGGCTGCACGGCCACCGCCGCCAGGCCGGCGTCCGTCCACAGGTCGTGCAGCGCATCGGGGCGGCACAGCGGGAACCGGCGTCCCTCGTCCAGCTCCGCCACCGCCGGGTCGAGCGCCTCGGCCGCCGCCCAGAAGTGACGCATCATCGCCATGCCCTCGGCGTAGTCCCAGACGTACGCGGCCGCAACGCCGCCGGGCCGGACCACCCGGGCGAACTCGGCCGCCGCCCGCGCCGGATCGGGTACGAAGTTGAGCGCCAGCCCGCTGACCAGGACGTCCACGCTGTCGTCGGCCACCGGGAGTGCGCGGGCGTCGCCGACCTCGAAGAAGGCCCGAGGGTCGTCCACCTGCCGCCGGGCGTGGGCCAGGAAGCCCGCCGAGGGGTCGATCCCGGTGACCTCCGCCGGATCCGCCTGCGCCACCACCGTCGCGGTCAAGGCGCCGGTGCCGCAGCCCACGTCGAGCCAGCGCAGGCCGGACGGCAGATCCAGCCAGCGCAGGAAGTCCCGGGCGACGAGCCGGCTCCACCGGCCCACGTATGCCTCGTACGCCTCGCCGTCGGCCCAGACCGGTTGCGCCATGCGGGCACCCTACGACACCGGCGGACCTGAGCGCGGTCCCGCTCAGGTGCAAGGAAGGGCCCCCGCTTAACGCCTGAGGTAGAGGAAGGGCCCCCGCTTAACACGCGGCCACGGGCCCGGCCCCGTGATTTCGCTGACGCTCACGGGCGACCGCGACCGCGCCAAGCGAGGCGGCGAACTGATCCACTTCGGCCCCGATCAGCGAACTCGCCGCTCGGGGTCGAAGCAGAGGTGGTCAGCCGGCTACGTCACGCAAGGGCCGCCAGGCCAGGACGGTGATCGCCGCCATCACCACGGCGGCGATCCAGAACGGTGTCGTGATCCCCCAGACGGTGGCGAACAGACCGCCGAGAAGAGACCCCAGCGCGGCTCCGCCGAGGTCCAGCAGCGAGTAGACGCTGCCGACCCGGCCACGCAGTCGTGGAGGCACGACCCGTTGCCGGGCCGAGGTGACGGTGATGCCCCACGCCATGGCGTGGATGCTGAACACGACCAGGACGACGGCGGCGATCCAGGGTGTCGTCGTGGTGGCGAGGGACACGTGCGTGACGACCTCGATGACCAGGCCGACGCGAAGGACGGCGACGCCGCCGACGACTCGGGTCAGCGCCGTGACGACCGCGGTACCGAGCAGGCCACCGACCGCGAAGGCGGTCAGCAGGAATCCGTAGCCGACGTCGGACAGGCCGAGGCGCTCACGGCAGTAGAGGACGAACACCGCGAACGCGGCGCCGAACGCGATGTTGCCCAGGCCCATGCTGACGGCGAGAGTCCGCAGCAGGCGGTGCTGCCACAACCATCGAACGCCCTCCGCGACCTCCTTGCGCAGCGACACCCGCGGCCGGGGTTGCTCCGGCACCGGGATGGCCCGGATGCCCGCCAGCAGCGCTGCGGACACAGCGAACGTCAGCGCGTCGAGCCCGAACGGCACGGCGGCGGAGATGACGAACAACCACGCGCCCAGAGGCTTGGCGACGAACTGGTTGCCGATGGTGAAACTCGCGTAGAGCCGTGCGTTGGCGCTTGGCAGCTTCTCGGCGGCGACCACCGCCGGGAGCAGAGCGCCCATGGCCGTGTCGGCAAGGGTTTCTCCCGTACCGAGGAGGAAGAGCACCGCGTAGATGACGAGCACGGTGACGGTCCCGGTCGCGATGGTGGCCGTCAACCCCGCCAGGGCGACGGCCCGTACCAGGTTGACGACCACGACCAGACGGCGCCGGTCCAGCCGGTCGACGTAGGCGCCGCTGATCAGGGCGAACAGCAGCCAGGGCAGTTGCTGGGCGAAGACGGCCCCGGCGATGAGGGCCGGGTTGTCGCTGATGGAGGCGATCAGTAGCGGGCCGGCGGCCATGGTGACCCCGTCGCCGATGTTGGACACCGCCGAAGCGGTCCAGAGCCTGGTGAAGTCCGCGCCCAGACGCGCGGATGCAAGGGCACGCACAATTGCTCCTCGAGCCGAAGAAGGGAAACGGTCGTCGTGGGACCGCTCCGCGGCGAGGAGAAGCACGGCACCGCCGGCCGGATGTCCGGCGGCGGGCGGTCAGCGCGCGGCGTGCTCTCGCGGCGAAGCGGCGACCGTGACCATGTCGAGGCGCATGCCAACTCCCTACTGTGGATCAAGACGTCCAGAGCAGGATATGGTTCGTGCTGAACCTGGTCGATGTCGTTCTGCCGGTCCACCTCACCTGGGGTCTGTTCGCCACCGGATCCGATCACGAGAGAGGAGACCCGACATGCAGGTGGACCCACCGGAGAACCGGGGTCTGGCCGCACTCATGATCACGTCCGGCGTGGGCGGACTGGTCCTGCTGCTTGCCGGCGATGGCGAACGGACGCTGCTGGTCCTCGCCCTGGTCGCGTTCGCCTGCTTTCTCGTCTGCCTCGCTCTGCTCGGCCTCAGCTCGGTGTTGCAGGAGCACGAGCAATGGCGCGCGAACCTTGTGCGGCAGCGGCCACGCGAGCAGGACGAGGACGCGAAGCGGTAGATCAAGTCCCGCTGGCCCGCCAGCTCAACTCGCGGGTCGCCCGTCGCGGGCATCACTTTTCGAGAATGCGGGCTTTCTGCGTCTCGAACTCCGCCTCGGTCAGCGCGCCGGCTTCCCTGAGCTGATGCAGCTTCTCCAGTAGGACGACCGGGTCATCGTGCGAGCGCTTCCCGCCGACCTCCGCGCCGATCTTCCGCGCGAGCGACCTGTCGTGGGCCCGACCGAGAACGAACGCGACGACAGCGAGAACGATGATGACCGGAATGACGACCTCCATGGCGTGTCAGCCTAGAGAGGCTGAGCCACCACCGGCAGGAGCGCGGTGGCTCGGCGCTGATCGCCATCACCCGGCGACCTGCCCGTGGTTCCGGACCAGGTGCAGCATCTCGTCGACGGAGCCGGCCGGATCGGTGACGGGGAACTGAACGGCGCGCACCGTCACGGCATGATCGAGCAGCAGCGTGGCTCGCTTGAGCCGGTCGGCGCCGGCGGCTCGGAAGGTGGGCAGCAGCAGCGCCGTGGCGAGCCGCCCGTCGGCGTCGGAGAGCAGGGGGAACGGCAGTTCGGCGTGGGCGACGAAGGCAGCCAACTGGTCCGGGCGCTGAGTGCTGACCCCCTGGATCCGGGCACCGGCGGCGGCGAAGTCGGCGGCCCGTGCGGCATAGGTGCTGGACTCGAGCGTGCAGCCGGGTGCGCCGGGGATGTCCGCCCAGTACGGTGGGAGGCCCTGTACGCCGGGCACGAATGCGCCGGGGAAGCAGTAGAGCACCGTCCAGGCATCCGGGTCGGCAGGCGGCACCGGTACGCCGTCGTGGCGCACCAGGGTCAGGTCGGGAATTCGGCGTCCGACGAGGGCGTGCACTCGGCGCGCCTCCGCCGAGCCGGCCGCCGCCGTGGCGGTGAGCGACCCGTCGCCGAGCACGTGCCGGTCACCCCACTCCTGTAGCGCGATCAGGACCGGCAGCAGGCCTTCGCCCTTGGCGGTCAGCAGGTAGTCGTAGCGCGGCGGGCGATCCGTGTACCGCTGACGGTGCAGGACGCCGTGCTCGACGAGGGCAGCGAGACGCTCGGTCAGCGCGCGGCGGCTCATCCCGAGCCCTCGTTGCAGGCCGTCGAAGCGGGTCACGCCACCGGCGATGTCGCGGATGAGCAGGAAGGTCCACCAGTCGGTCAGTACGCCGAGGGATTGGGCGATGCCGCAGTCCGCATCGGCGAGGTCGACCCTTCTCACACGCACCACTATAGTCAGTTCCATTATGGAACTTACGACCTTCTGGCGTTGGTGGGTCGCCGGCACGACAAGTCACCTCGGCTCGGCGGTCGGCGGGGTGGCCCTGCCGTTGACCGCGCTGACCGTGCTGGACGCGTCGGCCTTCGAGATGGGTCTGATCGCGGCGGCCGGCTACCTCGCGTACCTGTTGATCAGTCTGCCGGCGGGGGTGATCGTGCAGCGCGTACCTCTCCGCGGCATGCAGGTCGCCCTGGATCTGATCCGGGCCCTCGCCATCGCGTCCGTCCCCCTGGCCTGGTGGATCGACGCCCTGACGGTCGCCCAGTTGGTCGCGGTCGCCCTGGTCGTGAGCTTCGCCAACGTGCTGTTCGACGTGGCGAACCAGACCTTCCTGCCGGAGATCGTGCCGGCCGCGCAGTTGCAGGCGCGGAACAGCCTCAACTCCGGCACGCACGCGGCCACCCTGCTGGGCGGGCCGTCCCTCGGCGGACTCGCGGTGCAGCTGCTGGGTGCGGTGCCGACGCTGTTCGTGGACGCCGTCAGCTATCTGGTCTCCGCCGTGCTGCTGCGCACCCTTCCGGCTCGGCGGGTGCAGCGACCGGCCGAGCGGCCACCGATGGCCACGATGATCCGCGAGGGCTGGCACTACGTGCTGCGACACCCGATCATCGGACCGGCCATGTGGGACGCCACCGCGACGAACTTCGTCTGCGGCGCGATGCTGGCTCTCTTCCCGTACTACCTGGTGCGCGAGCTGCACGCGCCGCCGCTCATGGTCGGGCTGCTGCTCGCCGCCGACGGCCTCGGCGCGCTCATCGGCGCCGCGCTGACGACCCGTTTCACCGACCGGGTCGGCACCGCACGGGGTCTGATCGTCGCGGCCTTCGTCGGTGTGGCCGGCGCGCTCATCATCCCACTCGGTACCGGGACCACGGCCTACGTCGCCTTCGCCGCAGGCAACCTCATCTTCTCCGTCTCCTCGGTGGTGCTCAGCGTGACCACCCGCACCTACCGGATGCTCGCCAGCCCGCCGGAGCTCCTGTCGCGGGTGATCGCCACGGTCAAGTTCGTCTCCTGGGGCGCCATCCCGCTCGGCGGCCTGCTCGCCGGCGTCCTCGCCGGGCCACTCGGTGCCCGCACCACCCTGCTCATCTTCGGGGCGCTCACCGTGCTGTCACCGATCATCTACCTGTCGACCCCGATCCGCCGGCTGCGCGACCTGCCCCTCGACGCCGCCCCGCACCCCGTCGAAGCCCGGGTGTGAACACGACGAAGGCGACGGCTCCGCCGCGGGTCGCCGCCTCGTGGGCGACCGGATCATGGAGAGTTCCCGACCCGAGGCGGCACGCGACCAGGCGACGCGCTAGCCCTGCCCAGGACGGGCACAGGTGGTCGCGTATCCGGCGAGGAGTTCGGCAAGTGCCTCGGGTTGGCTGAGCGCCACGCAGTGCCCGGCCGCGACCTCGTCCGGGACGATGCCGAGCCGGTCGCGTACCAGCCGGCGGGCGAACTCCGCCGGCAGGAACCGGTCCTGACTGCACAGCACGAACCTGGTCGGTACGGCCGGCCAGCGGTCGAGGGGCCAGGGTGCGTTCATGGCGGCCTCCGACGGGTGGTTCCGAACCTTGCGCATCGCCCGCTCGGCCAGGCCGCGGGGTACGTCGTGGTAGTAGGTGACGTACGGGTCGTCGTTGCCGGTGAGGCCGCCGTCCTGGGCGGCCCACGTGCGGACCGCCTCCTCGTAGCCGGTGTTGGACCACCAGTCGCGTGGTGCCTCACCCGGCGCCGGGACCATCCCGCCCACCAGTACGAGGACATCGACCGGAAGCCGGTCAGCGACAAGAGGTGCGGTGAACCCGCCGAAGGACTGTCCCACGATCACGAGGTCGGTACGGTTGCCGATCGCGTCGACCACCGCGTCCGCGTAGTCGGTCAACGTGGCCGATGGGGCGTCGGCGGGCAGGTCGGGTGCGATGCAGTCGTGTCCACGGGTGCGTAGCGCGGCCTCCACCAGGTGCCAGTACCAGCCGACGTCTCCGGCGCCGTGGATCAGGACGAAGGTACTCACGGTCAATGCGCCCCGCTCTCGTAGGGACCGTCGTTCACGACCCTACGCACCTGGTCGAGGGTGAACCCCGGAGGGAAGTCGGCCATCCACCATTCTTCCGCTTCCGCGACTCGTCCGCCAGAGCCACGACGCCGCGTCCGACCAGGCGCTGTCCATCCACGCGACCAAGGGATATGAGAACAAGATATGCGAGCTGGCGAGCTGGGCACATGCTGATCCAGCAGCGGAAACGCTTCTCGACATCGCACACGGCTTACGACCTGAACACGGGGCTGTCGCGGGTGATGGCAAGGCTTCAGGAGCGCGTTCCGGGCCTGTGGGACTGAACCACCTCCAGCAGGCGCCCTGCCCTGCTTGGACGCGGACCGTCAAGCCCGCGGATCCGCAGCCTCGACGCGAGGCCGGTCACCGACGGGGCAACGACTGACGTGAGCGACGGCTAGCATCTCCACGTTTTGGCCTGCAGCGGGGAGGAAGATTCACATGCGATGGAAGCTACCGGCCGGCGTCTTGATGGCGCTGGCCTTCCTGGTTCCGGCGGCGCCGGCGATGGCGCAAACCGAACCACCCGTACTGAACGAGGCCTGCCAAACGGTCGAGCGCAAGGTGTACAAGGATATCCGCGAGCTTGTCACCATCGACCTGGACACTGCCACCGATGTGGAGGTGCGCGTGTTGGCCAACCAGATCCTGGCAGCGGCGAACGCCGACTCGTTGCCCGTTCTGCCTGACGCCATTCAAAAGCGCCTGGACGGCACCGCGGATGATCTGCGTGCATTCCTCAAGGCGGACGTGCAGAAGGCCTGGTCAGTGGCTCTGCGGGTCACGGTGGTCCGGACGTTGACGGGCGCTGGTACCAACGTGCAGGCGGCCGCGCAGAAGACGCTCGACGACGCGACCATCGATGCCTACCTGGCTTACCTGAACGACGGCCTGTATGCCGCACGTGCGCTTGACTGCACGTCTCAGCCCACACCGACGCCGAGCGCCACGCCGAGCGCCACGCCCAGCGCCACGACGACCGTTGCGCCGGCGCCTACGTCCTCCGCCAGCGTGGGCGCCCCCGGCGGCGACGGCGGTGGGCTGCCCGTCACCGGTGACGATGCCGCGACCGTGACCGGCATCGGCGGTGCACTTCTGCTCCTCGGCGGCGCCGGCTACCTGATCGGACGCCGACGCCGTTCCCGCTTCGTGGCATAGCTGGTCGACGCGCCCGGCTCGATGCTCCGTCGGGCTGGGCGCGATCGGCGCTGCGCGTGGTTCGGGCAGAGCCGCGAGGTCTTCGAAGTCCGGCAATCCCGAAGCGTGGCCGGCCGGCCCGGCCGGTAGTCGCCAGCTGGCCGGGGCCGGGCGGGCGCGGCCCGCTTCCGGGCCGCCTCGACCGGGCAGCGGGCCGTGCTGCTGCCGACTCAGTGCGGCCTGACGGGGTCGGCCCGGGCCTCGACGCGGTGGGCCCGGGTCGTGGGAAGCATGGCTGACCAAAGTGTTTCCGTGGTGGGGCGGGCGGGACTCGAACCCGCGACCGAGGGATTATGAGTCCCCTGCTCTAACCGGCTGAGCTACCGCCCCGGCACCGCGCCGGATCCTATCCCGCCCGGTCGATCACCGGCCAGCATGAATGCGTCTTCGGCGCAGCGGCACGATGGGCAACGCGAGGATAACAGCGAGCAGCGACTCCACCGCGATGACGCTCCACAGCCACTGTTCGTCCTCGGCCTCCGACCGGCCCGCGTCCCCTCATCAGCCGGTACGCAGCCGGTCCAGGACCGCTCCGGCGGTGCGCCAACCGCTCGCCAGCGCGCCCTGGATGGACGGGCTGTCCCGATGGTCCCCGGCCACGTAGAGCCCGTCACCGAGCGACACCGGCTTGCGCAGCCGCCCCTGCGGCGGAGGCGCGGCGGGCAGCGCCTCCGGGATCGAGACGGTGGTGAGGTGGGTCCAGTCGGCGGTGGACCGTCCGTAGAGGCGGGTCAGCTCCGCCCGTACGGCCGGCTCGGGTGGGGCGGACGGACCGACCACCGAGGTCGCCACCAGGTGCTTCCCCTCCGGCGCGTACGTCGGCGCGGCCCGGCTGATCACCACCGTGTTGGCGATGGTCTCGCGCCGGTCACCGTCGAGCAGCAGGATCGGCTCGTCCAGGGGCGCGGTGTCGGTGCTGTGGTAGTAGGTCGTGTAGCTGTGCATGCGTACCGTCGGCAGGGTCGGCAGCAGCGCGGTCGCCGCCGGCGGGTCCACGGCGACCACGACGGCGCGGCAGGCGATGTCGCCGGCCTGGGTGCGGACCCTGCCGGGTGCGACCTCGGCGACCGGGGTGTCCAGGTCGATGAGGTCGGCGGGCAGCGGGTCGGCAACGGCCCGCGGCAGCGCGGCCATGCCCTCGGCGGGCAGGCCGATGCGGCCCCGGGCGAACGACCGCAGCACCATCGCGAGGACGTGGCTGGAGGTTTCCAGCTCGCGGTCGATGAAGACGCCGGAGAGGAACGGTCGCAGCAGTTCCTCGATGATCGCATCGGAGAGCCCGGCCCGGCGCAGCGCGGCCTCGGTGGTGGTCTCCGGGGCGGCGAGCAGCCGCCCGGTGGGCAGGGTCGCGCTGCCGGCGGCGAGCGCGGCGAACCGCACCCGGTCGAGCAGGGAGCCGATTCCGGCGAGCGCGGTGCGAGGTGTGCCGGTGGGCTCGCGCAACGGGTTGACCAGCCGGTGCAGGTCGTCGCCGCGGCGTACGAGCACGCCGGAGATGAAGTAGCCGAGGTCGAGCCGGTCCACGTCGAGCAGCGTGCCGAGTTTCGGATAGGCGGTGTTGAGGACCTGGAAGCCCCGGTCGAGCAGGTAGCCGTCGACGGTGTCGGTGGCGACCCGGCCGCCGAGCCGGCCGCCGGCCTCCAGCAGCCGCCACGGCACGCCGGCCCGGTGCAGCCGCCGGGCCGCGGCCAGGCCGGCCAGGCCGCCGCCGACGATCACCACGTCGGTCTCAGCCAGCATCACGCGCCTCCCCCTCACCCTGGGACCGGGACAGCCGGCTCGGCCACCACACCTTCGGCCCGATGTCGTACGCGAGTGCCGGCACCAGCAGCGACCGGACGACGATGGTGTCGATCAGTACGCCGACCGCCACGGCGACGCCCAGCTCGACGAGCACCACCAGCGGGAGCACGGCGAGCGCCCCGAAGGTCGCGGCGAGCACGATGCCGGCGGACGTGATCACGCCGCCGGTGACCGTGAGGCCGGCCAGCACGCCGGCCCGGGTGCCCCGTCTCACCGACTCCTCCCGGACCCGGCTCATCAGGAAGATGTTGTAGTCGATGCCCAGGGCGACGAGGAACACGAAGGCGAAGAGCGGGAACGAGGCGTCGACGCCGGGGAAGTCGAAGACGTACGTGAAGATCAGCGCGCAGAGCCCGAGCGTGGCGGCGAAGCTCAGCAGCACGGTGGCGATCAGCAGGATCGGCGCGAGGATCGCGCGCAGCAGCAGGGCCAGGATGATCGCGATGACCACCAGCACCACCGGGATGATCACGTTCTGGTCGCGCCGGGAGGCGTCGGAGGTGTCCACGTTGATCGCGGTGAACCCCCCGACCACGGAGTCCGAGCCGGGTACGGCGTGCACCGCCACCCGCAGGTCCCGGATGGTCCGCTCGGCGCCGTCGCTGTCCGGCGGGTCGGCCAGCGTCGCCTCCAGTTGGACCCGGCTGCCGACCACCTTCGGAGGCGCGTTCTCGTCGGGTGGGCCGGCCCGCTCACCGGTGACCGGGCGGACGGCGGCCACCCCGGGGACGCCGCGGGCGACCTCGGCGACCTGGCGTGCCGTCTGCTCGGTGGTGAAGATCGTCGCCGGGCTCCCGGTGCCGGCCGGGTAGTGCCGGGCGATGACCTCCTGCCCGGCGACCGAGTCGGTCCGCTCGGTGAACAGGTCGGTCTGGCCGAGTGTGGTCGCCCCGAGTTGGGTCAGGCCGAGCGCGAGCGCGGCCAGCAGGACCGCGGTGACCAGCCAGACCGGTCGGGCCCGTCGGGCCACGAACCCGGCGACCCAGCTCCAGAGGCCGTGCTCGGCCTGCGGGTCGGCGCGGTCGTGACGGGGGCGGCGCGGCCAGAACGCCCACCGGCCGCCGAGCACCAGCAGGGCCGGCAGGAAGGTGAGCATCACCAGCAGGGTGGCGCCGATGCCGATCGCCGCGACCGGGCCGAGCGCCCGGTTGGAGTTCAGACTCGACAGCAACAGGCAGAGCAGGCTGAGGATGACCGTGCCACCGGAGGCGACAATCGCCGGCGCGGCGCCCTTCCAGGCGGTCCGCATGGCGTCCCAGGGACGCTCGTGCCGGTGCAGTTCCTCGCGGTACCGCGCCACCAGCAGCAGTGCGTAGTCGGTGCCCGCGCCGAACACGAGGACGGTGAGGATGCCCTGCGCCTGCCCGTTCAGTTTGATCACGTCGGCGTCGGCGAGCAGGTAGACGAAGACCGACGCGAGGGCGTACGACATGCCGGCGGCGAGCAACGGGAAGAGCCACAGGACCGGACTGCGGTAGACGACCAGCAGGATCACCAGCACCACGCAGAGGGTGACCAGCAGCAGGGTGCCGTCGATCGCGGAGAAGACCTCGATGAGGTCGGCGAGCAGGCCGGCCGGCCCGGCGACGTCGACGGTCAACCCGTCCCGGTCGCCGCCGGCCACGGCGCGCAGTTCCTCGACGGTCGCGCCGATCTCCTCGCCCTCCGCGTCATCGATGGGCACCACCACCTGGAGGGCCTGCCCGTCCTGGCTGGGGATCGGCGGCGGCAGCGGCGCCACCACCCCGGGCACCTCGGCGAACCGGGCGGCGTCCGCGGCCACCCGCTGCCGGTCGGCGTCGGTGATGCCGGAGGTCCGCTCGTAGACCACCAGCGCCGGGGTGGTCTGCCGGTCGACGAATCCGCCGGACAGCTCCTGGGCCCGGGTCGCCTCGGCGTCGGTGGGCAGGAAGGAGGCGTTGTCGTTGGTCGCCACCTCGCTCAGCCGGCCGGCGAACGGCCCGGCCACCCCGCCGAGGACCAGCCAGGCGAGCACGACGGCCACCGCGACCAGCGTGACCCTGCCTCGGCCACCTCTTCCGGACATCCGCATCCCACCCCTGAAACGACGCATCAACCGACGCAGCCGGAGTCTAAGTCGACATCGACCATCCTGCCGGCCAAGGAGAAGGAAGGGCCCCTCCTTAACGCATTTCGTAGAGGAAGGGCCCCTTGTTAACACCGAGGAGGGCGCGCTGACGACGGGGAGGGCGCGCTGACACCGAGGGTGGCGCACGGCCCGCAGCGGCGAGCGCGTACGACCGGCGAGACGGCGAACGCCCGCCGGCATGACCGACGGGCGTCTGGTGGAGAAGCTCCCCCGATTGGACTCGAACCAATAACCTGCCGGTTAACAGCCGGCTGCTCTGCCAATTGAGCTACAGGGGATCGTGCTGCCGCTCGCCGAAGAGATCCTTCGCCGTGCGACGGGGACAAGAGTACAGGACTCCCCCCGGTGGTGGTCCAGGGGGTTACCCACCCGGATCTCCGTGACGACCAGTACCAAAAACCAGACAAATCGCCATCACGGCACAGGGAGGCTTGAGCGGAGAGCAGGATGGGTAGTTAGCTGCCGACAGAGGACGCAGGCGCGAATTGGTCGGCCCCGGCCGGGTATGCGGGGGCCGACGGCGCGTCAGGTACGAGAGGAGCCGCCATGCGCGGAAAGATCATGTTTCTTGGCGGGCTGGCTGCGGGATTCGTCCTGGGCGCCCGTGCCGGTCGGGAGAAGTACGAGGAGCTGGTGATCCGGGGCCGCAAGGTGCTCGACCACCCGACCGTCCAGGAGGCGGCGGGCGTCGCGCAGGCTCAGGCGACCCGGCTCTACAGCGAGGGCAAGGACAAGGTCAGCCAGTCGAAGCTGGGTGAGAAGCTGGGCACCGGCAACGGCCAGAAGCAGGAGCTGACCGCCGCCGACGACGCGTTCGCCGGCACGCCGGCCACCGTGGGCGCGAAGTCGGGCACGAGCTCGGCGTCGGGCACTCCGTCGGCCACCACCACGCCTCGCAACAGCAAGCCGTCCAGCTCGGGCACCACCGGCGTCTGACCCACAGCACCACTGAGCGGGCCGGTCACCCTCGGGTGACCGGCCCGCTGGTGTGCGTACACCCGTGACCTGCTCGTCCGGATTCACCCCCCGTGGCCCTGCGCGCCACGCGGAGGAAACACCGCCGTGGCAGACTCGCCGCCGGGAGGTGATGGCGATGGTGTCGGTCCGGCCGGAGACCGCGGACCAGGCGCGCCTGGTCACGCTGCTGCGCGACGACGGCCCCCGGTCACGGGTGGAGCTGGGCGACGCGCTGGGGCTGCCCCGTGCGCGGCTCGCCGCCGAGGTGGAACGGCTCGTCGAGACCGGCCTGGTCGAGACCGCCGGTCCCGCCGCGTCCCGCGGCGGCCGACGCTCGTCCCTGTTGCGCCTGGGGCGTGGGGTGCGCTTCGCCGGCGTCGTCATCGGTACGCGGGAACTGGTCGTCACCGTCACCGACGGGGAGCTGGCCCCGCTCGCCGAACGGCGGGAACCCGTCGACGTACGGCAGGGACCGGAGCCGGTGGTCGGCCGCGCGGTCGAGCTGATCGCCAAGCTGCGGGCCGAGCTGGGTCTCGGGCGGCTCACCGGCGTCGGCGTGGCCCTGCCCGGGCCGGTGGACGTCCGGGAGGGCGTGCCGGTCTCGCCGTCGCTGCTGCCCGGCTGGCACCGGTTCCCGGTGCGCGACACCATCGCCGCCGAGCTGGGTACTCCCACCCTCGTCGACGACGACGCCAACGTCGGCGCCCTCGGCGAACGGCACGCCGGCGTGGGGCGCACCTTCGACGACTTCCTCTACCTGCGGCTGGGCGCCGGGGTCGGCTGCGGCCTGGTGCTCGGTGGCACCCTGCACCGGGGCGCCACGGGCAGCGCCGGCGACATCGCGCACCTGCGCCTGACCGAGGACGGCCCGACGTGCGCGTGCGGCGAGGCCGGCTGCCTCCAGGCGTACTGCGGTGACAGCGGCCTGACCGGCGCGGCGCTGGCGGCGGCGCACGCGGGCCGCTCCCCCGCGCTGGCCGCCCGGCTCGACGAGGCCGGCACCCTGACCGTGGCCGACCTCACGGCGGCGGCCGGCGCGGGCGATCCGGCCGCCCACCGCGTGGTCCGCGACGCGGGCCGGCGGCTCGGCCAGGTGCTGGTCGGGTTGGTGAGCTTCGTCAACCCGGCCATCGTGATCATCGGCGGCGCTCCGGCCGGTCTGGGCCACGCGCTGCTCGCCGAGATCCGCGCCCTGGTCTACCGCCGGTCGGCGCCCCTGGCGACCGGCACGATGCCGATCGTCCTGTCCGACCTGAACGACCGGGCGACGGTGATCGGCGCCGCCCGGCTGATCAGCGAGCACGCCTTCACGGCGGGCTGACCCGGGGCCGGCCGGAGTCGCGCTCCGGCCGGCCGTGGGCGTCAGTCCTTGCTGCTGAACGCGGCGTCGAAGGCCGCCGAGGGTGCGTCGAAGGCGAGCCGGCGGACGAACTCCAGCGCCTCCGGCGCGCCGACGAGGCGGTCCATCCCGGCGTCCTCCCACTCGATGGAGATCGGACCGTCGTAGCCGATCGCGTTCAACGCGCGGAAGCAGTCCTCCCAGGGCACGTCGCCGTGGCCGGTGGAGACGAAGTCCCAGCCCCGCCGGAGATCGGCCCAGGGCAGGTGCGAGGAGAGCCGGCCGCGCCGACCGTCCCCGGTACGCACCTTCGCGTCCTTGCAGTCGACGTGGTAGATGCGGTCGGCGAAGTCGAAGATGAAGTTCACCGGGTCCAGCTCCTGCCAGACGAAGTGCGACGGGTCCCAGTTGAGCCCGAACGCCGGCCGGTTCCCGATCGCCTCCAGGGTGCGCTTCGTCGTCCAGTAGTCGTACGCGATCTCGCTCGGGTGCACCTCGTGGGCGAACCGCACGCCCACCTCGTCGAAGACGTCGAGGATAGGGTTCCACCGGTCGGCGAAGTCCTGGTAGCCGCGCTCGATCATCGACGGTGGCACCGGCGGGAACATGGCGAGCGTGTGCCAGATCGAGGAGCCGGTGAAGCCGACGACCGTCTTCACCCCGAGCTTCGCCGCCGCGCGGGCGGTGTCCTTCATCTCCTCGGCGGCCCGCTGGCGTACGCCCTCGGGCTCGCCGTCGCCCCAGATCCGCGCCGGCAGGATGTCCCGGTGCCGCTCGTCGATCGGGTGGTCGCAGACCGCCTGGCCGACGAGGTGGTTGGAGATCGTGAAGACCTGGAGGTTGTGCTTCGCGAGGGTCTCCCGCTTGCGGTCGACGTACGAGTCGTCGGCCAGCGCCTTGTCGACCTCGAAGTGGTCGCCCCAGCAGGCGATCTCCAGACCGTCGTACCCCCACTCGGAGGCGAGCCGGCAGACCTCGTCGAACGGTAGATCGGCCCACTGGCCGGTGAAGAGCGTGATGGGTCGCGCCATTGTCCTTCTCCCCTGTTGTGATGGGGATTCCGTACGTGCGGGACCGGGGCGAGGGGTGACCGGCCGAGCCGGTGCGGCGGCGGACGGGCACGGACCGGTGGGCACGGTGATACGCACCTGGGCCCGACGGGTTGCGCCTCCCGCCGGGTCACCGGCCACCTGCACGGTCGCCGCCCCCACTCTATTTCCGTCGGGGCGCCTTGCGGAAGGCCCACGCGGCACACCGCGGCACACTCGCGGCGGGCCGTGCCGCGTGTGCCGCGGTGTGCCGCGTTAAGAAGGGCCCCCGGTACAACGCGAGGCGTTAAGCGGGGGCCCTTCCTTACACCTCAGGCGTCACGGCGGCGCAGGAGCACGGCGGCGGCGCCGACGAGGGCGACCAGCCAGCCCACGCACACCGCCGCCCCGGCACCCGGGGAGAGCAGGTCCGGGTCGGACGAGATGGACATGAACGCCTCGCCGGCGTTGGACGGCAGGTACGGCGAGACCGCGTCGGACACGCTCTCCGGCAGCAGCGAGATCACGCCGGGCACGACCAGGAGCAGCGCCACCACGGTGGTGATCGCCCCGGCGGTGTTGCGCAGCAGCGCGCCCACGGCCATGCCGAGCACGCCGACGCCGGCCAGGTAGAACGCCGCGCCGAGCACCGCCCGGAGCACCCCGTCGTCGCCGAGGGAGATGCCCTCGTCACCGAGGACGCCCTGCGCGCCGAGGAAGGTCAGCAGGGCCGTCGGCACCAGCACCGCGAGGGAGACGCCGGCGAGGACGGCGATCTTCCCGACGAGCACGGGCCAGCGCTTCGGCACCGCGGCCAGCGACGAACGGATCATCCCGGTGGAGTACTCGCCCGCGACCAGGAGCACCCCGAGGGTGCCGATCAGCAGTTGGGCGAGGTTGACGCCGCCGAGACTCGCGCCCAACGGGTCGAGCGACGAGGGGCCGCCGGGCGGTGCCGGCGTGCCGGGCTCCGGCGGGTTGTCCGCCAGCACGGCGGAGAAGGCCAGGCCGAGCCCGGCGAGCAGGGCGACGGTGGCGATCAGCATGATCACCGAGGAGCGCAGCGAACGGAACTTGGTCCACTCGGCGCGTACCACGCGTGCGGGGGTGACCTTCGCGTCGGCGGGGACGGCGGTGGCTCGGTTCAGGGTGTCGGTGCTCATCGGGCGGTCCTTCCGGCAGCGGCGGGTTCGGCGGTGTACTCGACCGCGTCGCGGGTCAACGTCATGAACGCCTCCTCCAGCGAGGTCTGCTGGGAGGACAGCTCGTGCAGGGTGAGGCCGGCGGCGGCGGCCCGGTCGCCGATCTGCTCCCGGGTCAGCCCGGTCACCTCCAGCAGGCCGGGCTCGCCGCCGGTCACCGTCACGTCCGGGCCGACCAGCAGGTCGCGCAGCGCGGTCGCCTGCGGCGAACGGACGCGTACGGTGTCGTGCGCGGCCTGCGCGACGAACTCGGCGACGGACACGTCGGCGATGAGCCGACCTCGGCCGACCACGATCAGGTGCTCGGCGGTCATCGCCATCTCGCTCATCAGGTGCGACGACACGAAGACCGTCCGGCCCTCGGCGGCGAGGCCCCGGAGCAGGTCCCGGATCCAGCGGATGCCGTCCGGGTCGAGGCCGTTGACCGGTTCGTCGAGCATCACGACCTTCGGGTCGCCGAGCAGCGCGGCGGCGATGCCGAGTCGCTGGCCCATGCCGAGGGAGAAGCCGCCGGCCCGCTTGTCGGCCACCTCGTGCAGGCCGACCAGGTCGATCACCTCGTCGACCCGCCGGCGACCGATGCCGTGGGTGGCTGCCATGGCGAGCAGGTGGTTGCGGGCGGTACGGCCGGTGTGCACGGCCCTGGCCTCCAGCAGCGCGCCGATCTCGCGCAGCGGGGCCGCGTGCTCGGCGTACCGGCGACCGCCCACGGTGACGCTGCCGGAGGTGGGGGCGTCCAGGCCGAGGATCATCCGCATGGTGGTGGACTTGCCGGCGCCGTTCGGCCCGAGGAACCCGGTGACGATGCCCGGTCGTACCTGGAAGGTCAGGTCGTCGACGGCGACCTTGTCGCCGTAGCGCTTGCTCAGGTTGGTCACATCGATCATGCGACCAACGATCGCCCGCGTAGTCGGGCCCCCGCGTCGGCCAGCGGCGGACACCTCGACGTACCGCGGACGCGGTAGACGGGCGTCTCCCCTACCGCGGCCGGACCAGACCGCTCTGGTACGCGATCACCACGAGCTGCGCCCGGTCCCGCGCGCCGAGCTTCGCCATCGCCCGGTTCACGTGGGTCTTCGCGGTCAGCGGGGAGACCACCAGCCGCTCGGCGATCTGCTCGTTGGACAGGCCGGTGGCGACCAGCGTGACGACCTCCCGCTCCCGCTCGGTGAGCACCCGCAGCTGCTCGGGGGTGGCCTGCGCGTCCGGCTCGGGCTGCGCCAGGAACCGGGCGATCAGCCCACGGGTGGCTTTCGGGGACAGCAGTGCGTTCCCGGCGGCGACGGTACGGATGGCGTCCAGCAGCTCGACCGGGCCGACCCCCTTGCCGAGGAAGCCGCTGGCCCCGGCCCGCAGCGCCTCGAAGACGTACTCGTCCACCTCGAACGTGGTGAGGATCAGCACCCGTACGCCGGCCAGGGCCGGATCGGCGGTGATCTCCCGGGTGGCGGCGAGCCCGTCCAGGTCGGGCATCCGGATGTCCATCAGCACCACGTCGACGGGCGTCGCGCGGAGCTGGTCGACCGCCTCCCGCCCGGTCGCCGCCTCGCCGACCACGGTGAGGTCGGGGGCGGAGTCGACGAGCACCCGGAATCCGGCGCGCAGCAGTTTCTGGTCGTCGGCCAGCAGGACCCGGATCGTCACTCGGCCACCTCCTCGGGTGCGGGCAGGTCGGCGCGGACCGCGAAACCGCCCGCGGGTCGCGGACCGGCGGTGAACGTGCCGCCGACCGACTCGGCCCGTTCCCGCATGCCGAGCAGACCCACGCCGGCACCCGCCGTGCTTCCGGGGCCGTCGGGCGCGGGCGGCGGGGTGCCGGCCCCGTCGTCGCGTACCTCGATGGTGAGACCGTCGGCGTCGTAGCGCAGGCGGACCGCGACCGCCGCGCCCGGCGCGTGCTTGTGGGCGTTGGTCAGGGACTCCTGGATGATCCGGTACGCGGCCACGTCCACCGCCGTGGGCAGCGGCCGGGGTTGCCCGGCCACGGTCCAGCGCACCGGCTGCCCGGTGGCGAAGCCCTCCACCAGCGCGTCCAGCCGGTTCAGGCTCGGTGCCGGCTCGATCGGCGCGTCGGTCTCCTCGTCGCGGCGCAGCACCCCGAGCACGGTGGACAGCTCGTCCAGCACGGTGCGGCTGGCCGCGCGGACGTGCCCGAGGGCCTCCTCGGCCGCGTCCGGCTGTTCGCGCAGGAGGTGACCGGCCACCCCGGCCTGCACGTTGATCAGGGCGATGTGGTGGGCGACCACGTCGTGCAGTTCGCGGGCGATGCGCAGCCGCTCCTCGGCCACGCGGCGGCGGGCCTCCTCCTCGCGGGTCCGCTCGGCGCGCAGGGCCCGCTCCTCCAGCACCGCTACGTACGCCCGCCGGCTGCGCACGGCGTCCCCGGCCGCCACGGCGACGCCGAACCAGAGCAGCAGCACCACCACCGCCGGGTCCACCCAGGAGACGCCGAGGGTGACCACCGCCGCCGCGCCGAGCGCGACCGCGCTCACCGCGCCGGCCACGGCGGCGGTCCGCCGGTCGGTCCGGGTCGCGACGGTGTACGCGGCCAGCGCCACCGTCAGCACGAACGGTCCCCGGGCCTGCTCCACCAGGATCGACACGGCCGCCGTGACGGTGACCACCGCGAGCACCGGTAGGGGGTACCGGCGGCGCAGCACCAGGGCGGCGCAACCGGCCAGGGCGAGGAGCACGGCGGTGACGCTGAGCGGATCACGGGGCGGCCCACCCGGCGGGTCCACCGGCAGCAGGCTGACCGCGAAGAGCAGCGCGGCCAGCGCGGCGTCACCGCCGGTCGGGTGCGCCCGTGCGACCCGACGCCAGTCCGCGAGGCGTCCCATGCGGTCAAGGTACGGCAGCGATGTCGGCACCGACCGCTCCCATCCGCGATCACCTCGCCCTGGTAGGGATTCGGCCGGACCTCCTCCGGCGCGTCGCGCGCGGGGCGGTGGGAGTCACGGCACGGGACCCCTACCGTGGCAGGGGCCCCGTGGGCGTGAGGAGGCGTTCAGCAGGTCGCCTCAGCCTCAGGTCAGGGCAGGACCCACTTCTGGTTGGCGCCGCTGTGGCAGGTCCACAGGTGCACCGCGGTGCCGTCGGCGGAGTTGTTGCCCGAGACGTCCAGGCACTTGCCGGACTGCGGGTTCTTCAGCGTGCCGTCGGCCTGCGCCGACCAGTTCTGCGCGCCGGAGCCGTTGCAGGTCCAGAGCTGGATCTTCGTACCGTCGGCCGACCCGCCGGCGGAGACGTCGAGGCACTTGTTGAGCGCCTTGACCGTCGAGTTCGGCGTCACCGTCCACGTCTGCGCACTCGAGCCGTTGCAGGTGTAGATCTGGATCTGCGTACCGTCGGCCGTGCCGCTGCTGCGCACGTCCAGGCACTTGCCGGCCAGGCCCGTGATCTGACCGGTGCCGGGGGTGCCGCCGGTTCCCTTGACCAGCGTGAAGTCGTCCACGTCGAAGAGCCCCGAACCCGAGCCGGTGAAGGTCAGGTAGAGGTTCTGGGTGCCCGACGGGACGTTGGACAGGTTCGTCGTGACGTCGGCGTAGGTGGTCCAGCTACCGGTGTTGGGCACCGCGACCGAGCCGAGCACGGTGCCGGTGGTCGACCCGGTCCGCACCTGGATCGTGCCGCCCGGCCCACCGGAGACGACCCGCGCCTTGAACGACGTGACGCCGGTCAGGTCGAGCCCGTTGTACGCCGCCCAGTCACCCGGGTCGATGTAGCCGAGGGTCTGGCCGCCGTTGGCGCCGGCCTTGGTGAACGGGGTGACCCCGCTCTGCGAGCTGAACGACTCGGCCTGGACCGTGGCGTTCCCGGTCGGCGGCGGGGTGGAGCCCAGCTCCTTGATCCGGATGTTGCGGAACGACGCATCGTCGCCGCTGCCGTGGTTCTGGATGCCGATGTGGCCGGCCAGCGAACGCGCCGGGTTGGTGTTGGTGAAGTCGTTGATCTTCGACCCGTTGAGGAAGAGCTGGAGCCGCTCGCCCTCGACCAGCAGCTCGTAGGTGTTCCACTCCCCCGGCGGGTTCAGCGCCGCGTCGCGGGCGGCGATGTCGGCGGACTTGAACGTGTAGACCGCGCCGGTGGTGCGGTCCGCGGCGTCGGTGGCGTCGATCTGGATCTCGTAACCGTTGTTCACGGCCGACCAGGGGTCGCTCGACGGCGGGAAGCCGATGAAGACACCCGAGTTGTCGTCCCCGGCGAGCTTCCAGTCCAGCTTCAGCGAGTAGTTCGTGAACTCCTTCGCGCTGTACCAGAGCATCCCCAGCCCGCCGACCGAGGTCAGCGTGGCGTCGGAGTTGGTGAAGCTGCCCGGCCCGGCCTGCGACCAGCCGGTGGTCGAGCCGTTGTAGAGCGAGGTGTAGCCCGTCTCCGCACGGCAGTCGGCCTTGGTGCGGCCGGCCGCGTACCGGATGCCACCGAGCAGGTGCGCGCGGAACGCCGACTCGCCGTACGACGCCTGGGTGTGCCCGCCGCCGGTGTAGAAGGCCCGGCCGCCGCTGTAGGTCTTGCACCACGCGTGCGGGTGGTCGGCGCCCATCGAGCCACCCGAGTACGAACCCTCGTCGAGGGTGGCCAGGACGCGGGCGGTGGAGCGGGCGTTGGTGGTGTAGTTGTACCACTCGTCGGTGCGGGTCCAGGTCTGCGGCAGGTGGGCCGTGGCCGCGTGGGCCCGGTTCTCCACCTTGATGTTCGCCTGCTGGATCGCCGGGTGCGAGGCGAAGTACGCCCCGACCAGGTTGCCGTAGAACGACCAGTTGTACTCGGTGTCGGCCGCGGAGTGCACGCCGACGTAGCCGCCGCCGGAGCCGATGTACGACTCGAAGGCGGTCTGCTGGGTGGCGTTGAGCACGTCACCGGTGGTGTTGAGGAAGATGACCGCCTCGTACTGGGCGAGGTTGCCGGTGGTGAAGGCGGCGGCGTCCTCGGTGGCGGTGACGGTGAAGTTGTTCGCCGCGCCCAGGTCCCGGACGGCCTGGGTGCCGACCGCGATGGAGTCGTGCCGGAAGCCCGCGGTCTTCGAGAAGACCAGCACGTCGTACGCGGCGTCGGCCGCGCTGGCCGGGCTGGCCGGGGTGGTACACGCGAGCACCGCGAGGGCGGCGGTGGCCACCCCGAGTGCGGGTCGGAGGAATCTGCGCATATCGCTCTCCTAAGCCGTTAGGAGGGGCCCCCTGTACAACGTATTCCGTTAACAGGGGGCCCTTCCTTACATCAGGGCAGGGTCCACTTCTGGTTGGCGCCGGTGTGGCAGGTCCACAGGTGCACCGCGGTGCTGTCCGCGGAGTTGTTGCCCGACACGTCCAGGCACTTGCCGGACTGCGGGTTCTTCAGCGTGCCGTCGGCCTGCGCCGACCAGTTCTGCGCGCCGGAGCCGTTGCAGGTCCAGAGCTGGATCTTCGTACCGTCGGCCGACCCGCCGGCGGAGACGTCGAGGCACTTGTTGAGCGCCTTGACCGTCGAGTTCGGCGTCACCGTCCACGTCTGCGCACTCGAGCCGTTGCAGGTGTAGATCTGGATCTGCGTACCGTCGGCGGTCGCCCCGCTGCGGACGTCGAGGCACTTGCCGGCGAGCCCGACGATCGGCCCGGTCCCGCCGCCGGAGGAGCCGGTGGTGAAGGTGAACGAGTCGACGTCGAAGAGCGCCCCGGTGCCACCGGCGAAGGTCAGGTACAGCGTGGTGGTGCCGGCCGGCGGGCTGGAGATGGTGCCGGTGACGTTCTGGAAGGTCTCCCAGGAGCCGGTGACCGGCACGGTGGCCGAGCCGAGCACGGTGCCGGTGGCCGAGCCGGCGCGGACCTGGAGGGTGCCGCCGGCACCGCCGGAGGAGACCCGGGCGGTGAACGACGTGACGTTGTTGATCCGGTACGGCTCGAACGCGATCCAGTCGCCGTTGCTGATGTCACCGACGGTCTTGCCGCCCTCGGCCGTCGTCTTGCTGTACTGCTGGATGCCCGAGGAGGTCTTGTAGTGCTCCGCCTGCCGCTTCTTCGGCTGGAGGGTGTGCTGCGTGTGGGTGGTCAGCCCGCCCGCGTCGGTGTACTCGGCGTCGAAGATGGCGAAGATGTTCGCCGCGTCGTCGTGCTCACCGTCGACCGGGATCGTGATCGAGCCGGAGCAGCCGTTCTTCGAGGTGATCTGGTGACCGTGGCTGTCGTGGCCCAGCACGTAGGTCATCTTGACCTTGGTGCAGTCGATGGTGCCGTCCTCCGGGTCGGTCACCGTGATGCTGTACGACACGCTGTCGCCGTAGTTGAAGAGCTGGCCGTTGGCGGGGCTGTTGATGGTCACCGTGGGCGCGGTGTTGCCCACGCCGATCGTCACGTTGGCCGTACCGGTGGCGCCCTGCGGGTCGGTCACGGTCAGCGTGACGGTGTAGGTGCCGTTGCTGTTGTAGGTCTTGCTCGGGTTCGCCGCCGTCGAGGTGGTGCCGTCGCCGAAGTTCCACGAGTACGACAGTGCGCCACCCTCGGGGTCGGACGACCCGGCCGAGGAGAAGGCCACGGTCAACGGGGCCGCGCCGGAGGTCTTGTCCGCCGCCGCGACCGCGGTCGGTGCCGCGTTGCCGCCGCCGATGTAGTCGTACCGGTAGAGGGCGGAGTTGGCGTCGCCGTTGAAGTAGCCGGTGCCGTAGTCCAGGACGTAGAGCGCGCCGTCGGGGCCGAACGCCATGTCCATGACCTGCTTGCCGTTCCACGGGAACGTGTCGATGCCGCCCGGGGAGCCGTCGCTGTTGACGTGGATCGGCTTGATCCAGCCCCGGCCCAGCTCGCCGGCGAAGAACTGCCCGTCGAAGGACTGCGGCCACTTGGTGGAGGAGTTCAGCGAGGAGTTGTACCGGTAGACCGGGCCACCCATCGGCGACTCGGAGCCGCCGCCGAACTCGGACGGGCTGCCGGCGTCGCCGGCGTACCGGATCCAGGACGCCTTCGCCCCCGGCAGGGTGGTCAGGCCGGTGTTGCGGAACGAGTTGTTGGTCGGGCCGCCGGTGCAGTTGTACTTCGCGCCGGCCGTGCTGGCGGCGAAGTCCCACTCGGCGTACGTCTCGTTCGCGGTGTTGGTGCCGGTGCAGTACGGCCACCCGTAGTTGCCCGGTCCGGTGACCCGGTTGAACTCGACCTGGCCGCTGGGGCCACGGGAGGTGGTGGTGCCGGCGTCCGGCCCGTAGTCACCGACGTAGGCGATGCCGGTGGCCTTGTCCACGCTCATCCGGAACGGGTTGCGGAAGCCCATCGCGTAGATCTCGGGACGGGTCTTCGGGTCCGAGTCGACGAACATGTTGCCGGTCGGAATCGAGTACGTCCCGTTCGCGTTGACCTTGATCCGGAGGATCTTGCCGCGCAGGTCGTTGGTGTTGGCCGAGGTGCGCTGCGCGTCGTACGCGGGGTTGCGGTTGGTCCGCTCGTCGATCGGCGCGTACCCGGAGGAGTCGAACGGGTTCGTGTCGTCACCGGTCGACAGGTACAGGTTGCCGGCGGCGTCGAAGTCGATGTCGCCGCCGACGTGGCAGCAGATGCCCCGGTCGGCCGGGACGTCGAGCACGTCGACCTTGCTGCCGGTGTTGATCGTGAAGTCGCTGTTCAGGGTGAACCGGGACAGCCGGTTGACGCCCTGCCAGGCGGAGAAGTCGCTGCCCGTCCCGGGCGCGTCGCCGGAGGGCGTGGACAGCGGCGGCGCGTAGTAGAGGTAGATGTGCCGGTTGGTGGCGAAGTTCGGGTCCACCCCGACGCCCTGGAGCCCCTCCTCGTCGTGGGTGTAGACGGAGAGGGTGCCGATCACGGAGGTGTTGCCGGCCGAGTCGGTCCGACGCACCGTGCCGTTGCGGGCGGTGTGCAGGACCGAGCGGTCCGGGAGCACCGCGATCGTCATGGGCTCGCCGACCTCAGCGGCACCCTTGGCGAGGGTGACCTGCTGGAAGTCGGTGCCCACGATCGGGTGCGCGAAGGCGGCGGTAGGCCCGCCCAGCTCGGCGGGACCGGCGCCCAGGGCGACCGTGCCGGCCGCGGCGGCCAGAACCAGCGCCGCGCTGGCGGAGAACCATCGTCGGTGACGGTGGGGGGTGATGGCGTCCGATGTGGACATATGGGGGAGTCCCTTCCTGACGAGTGATCTGCCAGGGCGGGCGCGCGCCGTCGCGCCGAATGCCGTAGCGGGAGGATGCGGACCTGCCGGGTGCCGACCCGGCCGGCCGTGACGACCGGTGGCCGGCGGCCACACGGAAGTCACCAGTCGATGGGTTCCCGCGCCGTCGGTTCACCTCGACGAAACACCGTTGTGATGGCCACGACATTAAGTCGAATCTTTCGATGTGTCCATACCTTCCGCCCGTCCAACGTGAACTTTTGTCCATAGGAGCAAAAGTCTGGAGAGCGGTCTCAGAGGGGACGGTCGACCACCTGCGCCGCGAGGGCGGCGAGCGCCGCACGGGTGGACTCGTCCACGGGCGCGTCGGCCAGGGTCGCCAGAGCCGCCTCGGCCCGTACCCGGATCATCTGCTCGATCTTCTCGCGTGCGCCGGTGCTCACGATGATGCCCCGCAACTCGGCGGCGCCCTCGGCGTCCAGCGCCGGATTGCCGAACAACTCGCGCAGTCGCGCCGTCTGCACCCGGTCGGCCGCGTCCCGCGCCAGGGCCATCATCACCGTCGGCTTGCCCTCACGGAGATCGTCGAGCACGGACTTGCCGGTCACCGCCGGGTCGCCGAAGACACCGAGGACGTCGTCGCGGAGCTGGAACGCGTCGCCGAGCGGATCGCCGAACTCCGCCAGCGCGGCGACCAGCTCCGGCGCCGCCCCGGCCAGCGTGGCCCCGATCTGGAGCGGTCGCGTCACCGTGTAGCGCGCGGCCTTCATCCGGATCACGGTCAGCGCGCTCGCCACCGAGCCGTCACCGACGCCGGACACGAGGTCCAGGTACTCCCCCGCGATCACCTCGGTCCGCATCAAGGCGAAGACGGCGTACCCCCGGTGGATCGCGTCGGCGGTCAGGCCACACTCGTGGAACATCTGGTCCGACCAGGCGGCGCAGAGGTCACCGCAGAGCAGCGCGGTGTTGCGTCCGTACGCCTCGGGGTCCCCGCGCCACGACGACCGGGCGTGCAGGTCCGCGAAGAGCCGGTGCACCGACGGTTCACCGCGACGGCGGTCGCTGCCGTCCAGGATGTCGTCGTGGATCAGGGCGAACGCGTGGAACAGCTCCAGTGCGGCGGCGGCCATCACGATGGGGGTGCCGTCCGACCCACCGGCGCCGCGCCAGCCCCAGTAGCAGAAGAGCGGGCGCAGCCGTTTCCCCCCGGCCAGCACGAAGCGGTTCAGGGCGGTGAACACGCCCCGGGGGGCGCCGTCGGGCCAGTCCGGCCCCTGCCGGTCGAGGAACGCGGCCAGCTCCGCGTCGAAGCGGGCCCGTAGTCCGCTCACGTCGGTCGGTTCGGCGGTGACCGTCACGACGCCTCCCCGGTCGGCTGCGGCACCGCCGGGGCGCCGGTGTGGTCGGACAGGCCGGCGAGGTGCAGCAGCAGGGCCTTGACCTCGGTGGCGGCGATCCGGTCCCGCGCGGCCGACGCGTCGGAGCAGAGCAGCACCGGGCCGTCCGCCGGGTCGGCCGGCAACCGGCCGTGCGAGCCGCGTACCGCCCGGGCCCCGGCGTCCAGCCCGATGGCGCTCATCAGGTAGCGCATCCCGAGCTTCTTGCGGGCCAGTGCGACCGCTGCCCGGCGCTTCGCCGCCCCCGGGGCGGCCGGGTCGAAGAACAGCTCCGCCGGGTCGTACCCGGGTTTGCGGTGGATCTCCACCAGCCGGGCGAAGTCGGGCGCCCGGGCGTCGTCCAGCCAGTAGTAGTAGGTGAACCAGGCGTCCGGCTCGGCCACCAGCACCAGTTCCCCGGCGCGCGGGTGGTCGAGCCCGTGCGCGGCCTTGCCGGCCTCGTCGAGCACCTCGGCCACTCCGGGCAGGCTCGCGCAGAGCTTCGCCACCGCCGGCACGTCGGCCGAATCCCGGACGTAGACGTGCGCGATCTGGTGGTCGGCCACCGCGAAGGCCCGCGACGTCCACGGGTCCAGGTACTCCATCCCGGCCTGCGTGTGCACCCGCAGCAGCCCCTCGGACCGCAACAGGCGGTTCACGTCCACCGGCCGGGACACGTCGGTGATGCCGTACTCGGACAGGACCACCACGGTCGTGTCCCCGTCCCGGGCGGCGTCCAGCAGGGGCGCGAGGACACCGTCCAGTTCGGCCGCCGCGGCGGCGGCCCGGGGCGACGAGGGCCCGAAGCGTTGCAGGTCGTAGTCCAGGTGCGGGACGTACACCAGGGTCAGGTCCGGTGCCTGCTCGGTGAGGATCTGCTCGGCGGCCCGGCAGATCCACCGCGACGACGGCAGACCGGCGGTCGGTCCCCAGTAGGTGAACAGCGGGAAGGTGCCGAGCCGGTCGGTGAGCGCGTCGTGCAGCTCCGGCGGGTCGGTGTAGCAGTCCGGCTCCTTGCGCCCGTCGGCGCGGTAGACCGGCCGCGGGGTGACCGTCCAGTCGACGTCGGCCCCCATCGCGTACCACCAGCAGACGTTGGCCACCGTGTAGTCCGGTCGCGCCCGGCGGGCCGCCGTCCACAGCTTCTCACCGCCCACCAGGGCGTTGTGCTGCCGCCACAGCAGTACCTCGCCGAGGTCCCGGAAGTACCAGCCGTTGCCGACGATCCCGTGCTCGGCAGGCAGCGCCCCGGTGAGGAAGGTCGACTGCACCGAGCAGGTCACGGCCGGCAGCACGGTGCCCAGCTCCGCCTGGAACCCACCGTCGGCCACCGCCCGCAGGCGGGGCATGTGCGCCAGCAGCCGGGGCGTCAGTCCCACCACGTCCAGCACCAGCAGTCGCTTGCTCATGCCACCACTCCGCTACGCTCCGTGCCGCCATGAGGCACCACCGCACCGCATCGATGATTCGCTCGCTGACGCTCGCTCATGCCGCCACTCCCCTTCGTTCCGTCAGACCCAGTCCGACAAGTTCGTCGCGGGCGAAGGCGAGTTCGGCGGCGATGCCGGCCGCCAGCTCCGCGTCGGTGCGGGGGCGCCGCGCCTCCGGCAGCACCCCCCAGGTGTACGTCTCGACGTCGAGGTGGTCACAGCCGGCGACCGGACCGGCGAACAGCTCCGCCAGCGCGGCGTGCAGCACCGGCAGGGTGGAGTCCAGCGGCGGCTCGGGCGGCGCGTGCAGCGGCACGTGGTAGTGCACCCGCCACGGGCCGGGCAGCCGCGCCTCCAGTGCGGCGTCCAGGTCGTCGGCGCTGTGCACCGGGTCGGCCGGGTCCGTCGCCGCGCCGCACCCGGCGGACCGGGTCTGGTGCAGGAAACGCGGCTCGACCCAACGGCGCAGCGCGTCCGTCGTACCGGCCGGTGCCTCGATCGCGGCGGAGACCTGCACCTTGACCACCGGCAGGCCGGCCGCCGACAGCCGGGCCAGCGCCGCCGCCGGTTCCTCCCAGGCGCAGGCCAGGTGGGCCAGGTCCAGGCAGATCCCGAGCCGCTCGGTGTCCATGCCGGCCAGCAGCGAGCCGGCCTGGCCGGTGGTCTCCACCACGCACCCCGGTTCCGGTTCGAAGCCGACCCGGACCGGGCGGCCGGTGTCCCGCTCGACCGCCGCGAGACCGGCCGCCAGCCGGTCCAGCCGGTGCCGGGCGGCGTCCGCGCGCGCCGGATCCCAGGGCTCCCGCCAGGCCAGCGGCAGGGTGGAGACCGATCCGCGCGCCGCGTCGTCCGGGAGCAGGTCGGCCAGCACCCGGGCCAGGTCCAGGGTGTACGCCAGCCGCGCGTCGGTGGTCCAGTCCGGGTGGTACACGGCGCCCTTGACCACCGGGGCCTGGAAGGCCGCGTACGGGAAGCCGTTGAGGGTGACCACTTCCAGACCCCGCGCGGTCAGCTCGGCGCGCAACCGGCGACGCAGCGCGGGATCGGCGGCCAGCTCGGCCGCGACCGGGGCGGCCAGCCACAGCCCGAGGCCGAGCAGGTCGACGTCGAGTCGCTCACGGACCGGCCGGGCATGGGTGTCCAGCTGGGCGACGATGCCGGCGAGGGTCTCGGCCGGGTGCACGTTGGTGCAGTAGCCGAGGTGGACCGTGGTGCCGCCGGCGTGCCGCAGCCGCATCAGCTGCCGCCGCGCAGGATCGAGTTGCCGGTCTCCGGGTCCACGGCGGCGAGATCCAGATCGGTCAGGTCGAGCCGCCCGGACTGGCCGTAGAACTCGACCGGGTTGCGCCAGAGCACCCGGTCGACGTCGTCGTCGCTGAACCCGGCCAGCAGCATCGCCTCCCCGGTGGCCCGGGTCAGCAGCGGGTCCGAACGCCCCCAGTCCGCGGCCGAGTTGACCAGCATCCGTTCGGTCCCGTACGCGCGCAGCAGCTCGACCATCCGCGGCGGCGACATCTTCGTGTCCGGGTAGATCGAGAAGCCCATCCAGCAGCCGGTGTCCCGGACCAGCTTGACGGTCACCTCGTTGAGGTGGTCGACCACGACCCGGCCCGGGTCGATGCCGGACTCGGTGACCACGGCGAGGCTACGCTCCACGCCCCGGGCCTTGTCCCGGTGCGGGGTGTGCACCATCGCCGGCAGGCCGTGGGCGACGGCCAGGGCGAGCTGCTCCGCGAAGACCTCGTCCTCCTCCGGCGTCATCGAGTCGTAGCCGATCTCGCCGACCGCCACCACGCCGTCCTTCTCCAGGTAGCGCGGCAGCACGTCGAGCACCGCACGGCAGCGCGGGTCGTTGGCCTCCTTCGGGTTGAGCGCCACGGTGGCGTGGTGCCGTACGCCGAACTGGCCGGCCCGGAACGGCTCCCAGCCGATCAGCGAGTCGAAGTAGTCGGTGAACGAGCCGACGCTGGTGCGCGGCTGCCCGAGCCAGAACGCCGGTTCCACCACCGCGCGTACCCCGGCGGCGGCCATCCGCTCGTAGTCGTCGGTCGTCCGCGACGTCATGTGGATGTGCGGGTCGAAGATGCGCATGTCACGCCTCCCTGGGGTGCGGTTGGCCGGCCCGGGTGGCGAGCCGGTCGAGCAGGCCGGTGGCGTCGGCGGGCATGGTCCGGCCGGCGGCGGCGCGTTCGGCGGCGAGGGCGGCGAGCATCCCCGCCAGCTCGCCGTCGGCACGCTCGTCGAGGTCGGCGACCACGGCCAGCGGCACGCCCATGAACACGCACTTGAGCACGGCCTGCCGCCAGGCGGACGGGTCGAGGTGCCGGGCGTACGGGCCGAGGGCGGCGGCGACCAGCCGAGTGTCGTTGGTGCGGATCGCGTCGTGCAGCAGCGGCACCGCCTCCGTGCCGATGGGCAGCAGCGGCAGTGCCCGCAGCACCGCCCGCTTCTCGGCGGCGTCGCCGTGCCGGTAGAGGGTGTCGGCGTACGCGGCGTGGTCGCCGGGCAGGGCGGCCAGCAACAGCACGCGTGCCGCGTCGTCGGCCGTCCAGCCGGGCAGCTCCGGCAGCTCGTGCCGGCCGCAGCGCCGGCCGGCGGCGGCGAACGAGCCGGTGACCGTCGCGGGCTCGGCCGTCACCCGGCGCAGGGCCGTGTCCAGCCAGTCGGGATCGGGTACGCCCCGAAGGGCCTCCCGCAGTCGATCCGGTGTCATCGGATTCTCCTCCCTCGTGTGCTGTTCAGTGGGGTGCGGCGATCCCGTCCTCGGCGCTGACCGCGTCGGCGGCGCGCAGGAAGTCCAGGGAACGGGCGGCGACGGCGGGGGCGGCGTGCGAGTGCCGGGGCAGCTCCACGGCGACCAGGCCGCGGTAGCCGACCGCACGCAGCGCGCGCAGCACCGGCGGGAAGTCGATCTCCCCCGTGCCGAATTCCAGGTGCTCGTGGACGCCCCGCCGCATGTCGTCGATCTGCACGTTCACCAGGTGGCCGGCCACCTGGCGTACGCAGTCGGCCACGGGCCAGGGCTCCAGGCAGCGACAGTGTCCGATGTCGAGGGTGATGCCGAGACGCGCCGGTGCGCCGAGCGCGTCGTGCAGGCGGCGCCAGCCGGCGATGTCCTCGACCAGCATCCCCGGTTCCGGCTCGAAGCCGAGCGTCACACCGGCCATGTCGGCGGCGTCGACCACGGTCGCGCAGCCGGCCACCAGCCGGTCCCAGGCGACCGCCGGCGGGACCGGCTCGGGGCGTACGCCGGCCCAGAAGGAGACGGCCTCCGCACCGAGATCGGCGCCGACCCGTACGGCCCGGCGCAGGAACTCGATCCGCCGGGCGGGGTCGTCGTGCAGCAGCGTCGGGGCGTGCTTGTGCCACGGGTCGAGCAGGTACCGGGCGCCGGTCTCCACCACCACGCCCAGGCCGAGCGCGTCCAGCCGACGTGCCACGGCGGCGACCCGCCCGGCCAGCCCGGGGGCGAACGGGTCGAGGTGGTCGTGGTCCAGCGTGAGCGCCACCCCGGCGTAGCCCAGCTCGGCGATGACCGCCAGCGCGTCGTCCAGCCGGTGGTTCGCAAAGCCGTTCGTGCCGTACCCGAACCGCAGTCCACCCGCCGGCGACGGCGCGCCGGATGCGGGGTCGGGCGCGGCGGGGCGGGGCTGCGGCGCGGTCATGTCGGGGAGACCTTCCGCGCCAACCGGCGGGCCAGCGGTGCCGCCGCCGCGACCGCCACGCCGAGCAGGCCGGCGCCGGCGCGGGCGGTCAGCGCGCCCTGGAGGGCGGGCAGCCCGGTGATCCCGGCGCCGACCGCCGCGCGTACCCGGCTCGCCGACGGGTCGGCGACCACCCGGGCCTGCGCCGCCCCGTACCGGGCGGCGTACCAGGTGGCCAGCAGGGCCGGCAGGACGGCGAGCGCCGGGCGGTCCCCGGTGTGGGTCGGGCCGCCGGTGGCCGGCGGGCGGCCGGCGCCGGCGGCGACGAGGGCGGTACCGGCCAGGGTGCCCAGCGGCAGCGCCACGTCGGCACCGTCGACCTCGCGGCGGGACAGCGCCGTGACGGTCCAGGTGTGCGCGGCGACGGTGACCGCCGCCGGGACGGCCCGGGACAGCCGGCCGCCGGTCGCGCCGAGCAGCACGTCCAGCCCGCGGCAGGCGGCCATCACGGCCGGTCCGGCGGGGGTGTTCTTGGCGCGCAGGTCGTACCCCCAGACGGCCGTGGCGAGCGGGACCGCGACGGCCGCCGCCCGCCGGCCCCCGACGGCGGCGGCGAGGCCGACCCCGGCGGCGGTGAGCCCGACCGCCAGGCCGAGCGCGACCTCCGGGGCGACCCGGCCGCTGGGGATCGGCCGCTCCGGGCGCTCGACGGCGTCCAGCTTCCGGTCGGCCCAGTCGTTGCCGGCCATGCCGGCCCAGTAGAGCAGCACCGAGGCGGCGGCCAGTCCCGGCGTCCGCCGGTCCAGCGACCCGGCCGCCGCGGCGCCGGCCACGACGTCGCCGGGGACCGAGAGCGCCGCCGGCGCCCGCACCAGCTCGGCGAGGTCAGCGAGGCTCGGCACCGGAGGCCCCCTCGTGCAGGCGACGGGTGTACGCGCACAGCCGGTTCCACTGGTCGCCGAGCGAGTGCGTGGGCGTGCCCAGCGGGTCCTTGAAGAAGAACGCGAGATCCTCCAGGGGGCCGGCGTCGCCGGCGGCGTGCGCGGCGGCGGTGAGCCGGGCCAGGTCCAGCACCAGCGGTGCGGCCAGTGCCGAGTCGCAGCCCTGCCAGGTGAACTCCAGGCGCATCCCGGTGCCGAGGAAGCCCGCGAAGGTGATCAGGTCCCAGGCGGTCTTGAAGTCGCCCAGCTCCTCCACGTAGTCGATCCGGGTGCCGCCCTGCGGGACGTAGCCGAGGATCTCCCCGAGCACCCGCTGCTTGCTGGCCACCTTGGCCGCGTTGGCGGCCGGGTCGGCGAGGGTGGCGCCGTCGCCGCCGCCGAGCAGGTTGACCCCGCTCCACGAGCGCACCGCGAGGTGCCGCATCGCGAACATCGGGGCAAGCACCGACTTGACCAGGGTCTCCCCGGTCTTGCCGTCGTGCCCGGCGTACGGCACGCCCCGCTCCTCGGCGAGCGCCCGCAGGGCGGGCAGGCGCAGGCCGGTGGACGGGGTGAAGTCGACGTACGGGCAGCCGGCCTCGACCGCCGCGTACGCGTAGAGCGAGCTGGTGGGCAGCACCGCGTCCGCACCGGACAGCGCGGCCCGCAGCGCCGTGAGGTCCGCGTGGGCCGGGTGCGGGCCGGCGGCCGGCTCGGTGGCCGAGACGTTGACCATCACCACCCGCGCGAGGTCGTGCCGTTCCCGGAACGCGGTCAGGTCGGCGATGGTGGCGGCGGCGCGGTCGGCCTGGGTGCCGACGGTGGGTGCGGGGCGTAGCTCCCGCTCGACCTCGGCCAGCTCGGCGCCGAGGGCGTCGACCAGGCGGCTCGGCACCACACCGGCGGCGGCCAGCGACTCGGCGCGCTTGGCGAGCGGCGTGGCGACCACGTCGTGTCCACCGAGGACCAGGTCGGAGAAGGCCGGCAGGGCGGGACCGCGCAGCTCGGGCAGCTCGGTGACGCAGCCGGTCGGGCCGGTGAGCCCGGACCGCAGGGCGAGGGCCCCGACGATGCTGGTGGTCGCGACGGAACCGCGCGCCCCCACCAGCCAGACACCCGTACGCATGGTGCTCCTCTCCGGTCGCGAGGAACCGGCCCCTTGCATTGATTTACATAGATATCAGAAGTTTGATCTGAAAACTACTCATCTGAGCGGATGGGCCCCGTCCGCCGTCCACCCCGGGAGAAGCGGTCCGATCCGGCGTCGAAGTCGGCGGCGACGACGCCGGACCGGTGCCCGGTGCGGGTGCGGACGGACGGGGCTGGCAGGCAGGGGCGGTCGGCGTCTCGACCCTGCCTCCCCCGCATCCGGCCGGTCGGACGACGGCGCGCCCGACCGGACGTCATCAGGAAACGCGGTCCGCCGAGCGGCGGTGCGGTGGGTCGGCGTGGGCGGCGGTAGAGGCTGGTCGGGGCACGATGTCCTCCGGGTAGCCGGGTCGCGGCGGCCCTGCGGCGCGCGGGACGGGGTGGGGGTGGTGGGGGTGGTGGTGCTTGGTGGTGGTGCTGGGGGTGCGGTGGTGGTGCTGGGGGTGCGGCGGTGGTGCGTTGCGGTGGCGGCCCTGGCGGGTCGCCGGTGGTGCCGGTCCTCCGGTGCGGCCGGGGAATCCCGGTCCGGCCACACCGGAGACCGTCCTGCTCGTACCACCCGTGCCGTGGGCCGGATGGCACGTCCCCTCGGCGCCGACCTCGTCCCGGCCGCGGGGCGCAACCGCGGTCGGTCCCTCGCCGGTCGGCGTCGAGGGGGGTGGCTCAGGCGGCGACCGTGGCCAACGCCGGCTCCACGTCGGTCCACGAGGAACCGAGGTCCGCCGAGCGCGTCACCGCGTCCAGCACGAGCTGGACCTGCAACGCGTCGGCGAACGAGGGAGTCGGGTCGGCACCGGTGGCGACCGCCTCGATGAAGTCCCGCATCTCGTGCGTGAAGGAGTGCTCGTACCCGATGATGTGGCCCGGCGGCCACCAGGCCGACATGTACGGGTGCTCGCCCTCGGTCACCAGGATGCGGCTGAAGCCCTGCTCGGCGGTGGGTAGCGTCGCGTCGTAGAACTCCAGTTCGTTGAGGCGCTCCAGGTCGAAGACCACCGAGCCGAGCGACCCGTTGATCTCCACCCGGAGGGCGTTCTTGCGACCCGTCGCGAACCGGCTCGCCTCGTACGTCGCCAGGGCGCCGCCGTCGAGCCGGGCCACGAAGACCGCGGCGTCGTCGACCGTGACCAGTCCGGTGGCCGGCCGGTGGCCGTCCACGGAACCGTGGCCGTCCACGGAACCATGACCGTCGACTGAGCCGTGACCGTCCACCGGCCCGGCACCGTCCACCGTGGCGGCCAGGCCGCTCGATCCGGAGGGCAGCGGCCGTTCCTTGACGAACGTCTCGGTGACGGCGCTGACCCCGCTGATCCGCTGACCGGTGACGAACTGGGTCAGGTCGATGATGTGCGCCCCAATGTCGCCGAGCGCACCGGAGCCCGCCTTGTCCCGCTGCAGGCGCCAGACCAGGGGGAACTGCGGATCCACGATCCAGTCCTGCAGGTAGGTCGCCCGGACGTGCCGGATGACCCCGAGCCGTCCGTCGGCGACCATCTGCCGCATCATCGTGACCGCGGGTACCCGACGGTAGTTGAACCCGCACATCGACCGCACTCCCGCGGCCTGGGCGACGGCCGCCGCAGCGGCCATCTCCCGCGCCTCGGACACCGTGTTGGCCAGCGGCTTCTCGCACAGCACGTGCTTGCCGGCGGCCAACGCGGCCAGGGCGATCTCGGCGTGGCTGTCGCCCGGAGTGCAGATGTCAACCACGTCGATGTCGTCGCGGGCGATCAGGTCCCGCCAGTCCGTGGTGTACGCGTCCCAGCCGAGCCGGTCGGCGGCGTCGGCCACCTTCCCGGCGTCCCGGCCGCAGATCAGCGCCATCCGGGCCCGCGCCGGCAGGTCGTACACCCGGTTCACGGTGCGCCATGCCTGCGAGTGCGCGGCACCCATGAACGCGTAGCCGACCATGCCGACCCGCAGTTGCTTGTCTGTCGTGGACAAGGTGGGTCTCCCCCCGTGTGTTAGAACCCGAGCTTCAGGTAGGTGCTCGCGTTCTCCTTGGTGATCGTCTCGGAGGCGAGGATGATCTCCTTGGGCACCTGGAGCTCCACCAGGTCGGACATGCCCTTGCCCTGTCCGATCAGGCGGGCCAGCGAGATGGCCGAGGAGGCCATCGACGGGCTGTAGGTGACCGTCGCCTTCAGCACGGTGTTGTCGGCCTGGATGTCCTCCATGGCCTTCTTCGAGCCGGCGCCGCCGACCATGAAGAACTCCTTGCGGTTGGCCTGGCTGACCGCCGCGAGAACGCCGATGCCCTGGTCGTCGTCGTGGTTCCACAGCGCGTCCATCTTCGGCAGGGCCTGGAAGAGGCCGGTCGCCGCCTGCTGGCCGGAGTCGGCGGTGAACTCCGCCGGGCGCCGGTTGGCCACCTTGAACCCGGCCTGAGCCAGGGTGTCGGCGAAGCCCTTCGACCGCTCCTGGGTCAGCTCCAGGGAGTCGATGCCGGGGATCTCGCCGATGATCGGGTTGGTGACGTTCTTGGCCTTGAGCTGCGCGATGATGTACGCCGCGGCGGCCACGCCCATGCCGTAGTTGTCGCCCTTGATCTGCAGCCGGTAGGCCTTCGCGTCCGGGAACGCCCGGTCGAGGTTGACCACCGGAATACCGGCCTGCATCGCCTCCAGGCCGAACGCGTTGAGCTCCTTGCCGTCGTGCGGCAGCAGCACGATCACGTCGGGCTTCTGGGAGATCAGGGTGGACAGGGCGGCCCGCTGGGCCGCCGCGTCCGCGCCGGCCTCGACCGTCTTGAACTCCACGTCGGAGTACGCGGCGGCCTGCGCCTTGGCGTTGTTGGTGATGGCGGCGATCCAGCCGTGGTCGGCGGCCGGGGCGGAGAAGCCGACGACGACGCGCTTGCCGGGCTCCGAGTTGGCACCGGCGGCGGCCGCCTTGGTCTGCGCCGCGGTCGGTGAGTCCTCGTTGCTGGTGCAACCGGCGAGCAGTACGCCGGCTCCGACGGCTGCGCCGCCGAAGAGCAGGCGACGGCGTGACAGGTCACTACTGTTCTGGGTCATGACGACCTCCTGGTCTGACGTGATGGAGGGGAAGAAGGGTGTGCGGGATCCGGCCACCGTCGCGGTGTCGGGTGGCCCAGGTGCTTTGGTGTCCGGTGGTGCGGGTGGTGCGGTGGTGTTATCGGGTGGTGAGCCGGTTCCGGCCCAGGAACTGGGTGAGGCTGCGGAACTGGACCTGCTGGACCAGGACGGCGGCGACGATGATGCCGCCCTTGACCATGTTCTGGGCCTCGGTGGTGAGGCCGTTGATGGCGAAGAGGTTCGTGATCGTGGAGAAGATGATCACGCCGAGCAGGGAGCCGACGATCGTGCCCCGCCCGCCGCTGAGCAGCGTGCCGCCGATGATCGCGGCGGCGATCGCGTCCAGCTCGTAGAGGTTGGCCATCGCCGCCTGGGCCGAGTTGGCCTGGGCGGTGAGCATGACGGCGGCGATGCCGCAGCAGAGACCGGACAGCGCGTAGAGCAGCAGGGTGTGCCGCTTGACGTCGATGCCGGCCAGCCGGGCCGCCTCCGGGTTGCCGCCGACGGCGACCGTACGCCGGCCGAACGTGGTGCGGTTGAGCAGCACCCAGCCGGCCGCGACCACCGCGACGAGGATGTAGACCAGCAGCGGGATGCCGAGCAGGGTGTTGGCGGCGATGCCGTTGATGAACTGGTTGTCCGAGACCTGGGTCTGCTTGCCGGAGATCTCCGCCGCGAGGCCCCGGGCCGCCACCAGCATCGCCAGCGTCGCGATGAAGGGGACCAGCCGCCCGTACGAGATGAGCACGCCGTTGACGAGGCCGACCGCGAGACCGACGACGAGCGCGGTGAAGATCATGCCGCCGGCGCCGAAGTTCTGCGTCGCGACCGTCGTGGCCCAGACCCCGGCGAGGGCGACGATCGCGCCGACCGAGAGGTCGATGCCACCGCCGATGATCACGAAGGTCATGCCGACGGTGACCACACCCACCACGGACGCCAGCTTGAGGATGGTAAGGGTGTTGTCCCACACCCAGTCCGGGTTGGAGTAGAGGTCGGAGCGGGTCACGGCACCGATCGCGACCAGGATGACCAGCACACCGATCAGGCCGAGGTTACGCCGGGCACCCTCGCCGTTGTCGCCGCTCCACCAGGAGAGCCGGCCGCCGGCAGCCGCCTTCTCGCCCGCGGCGGCGGTCTCCGCCGGGTCGACCGGCGGCGACTGCGCCGGCAGGTGTGCGGCGCGCTCCGGCGCTTCGGTGGGAAGTGTGTCGCTCATGCCGGTGCGCCTTCCATCAGGGACCCCGCCATGACGAGGTCGAGCACGGTGTTCTCGTCGAGTTCGCCGGCCGGGGCCTCACGGACCACCCGGCCCTCCCGCATGACCAGCACCCGGTCGGCCAGACCGAGGACCTCGGGCACCTCGCTGGAGACCAGCAGCACTCCCACGCCACGGGCGGCGAGGGCGCGGACCACCTGGTACAGCTCGGCCCGGGCGCCCACGTCCACGCCCCGGGTCGGCTCGTCCAGCAGCAGCAGCTTCGTGTCGCCGAGCAGCCAGCGCCCGACCACGACCTTCTGCTGGTTGCCGCCGGAGAGGGTGCGCACCGGTCGGCGTACGTCGCGGGGACGCAGGTCGAGGCTCTCCGCGATCCGGTCGGCCTCGGCCCGTTCCTTGCCGGCGTCGGTGAAACCGGCACGGGCGTACCGGCCGAAGGTGGCCAGGGTGACGTTGCGGTAGATCGGCTCGCCCAGCAGCAGCGCCTGGCTCTTGCGCTCCTCCGGGGCCATGCCCATGCCGGCGCGGACGGCCGCGCCGACGCTGCCGGGACGCAGCGCCCGGCCGCCCATCCGGACCGAGCCGGACTCGGCGCGGCGGGCGCCGAAGATGGTCTCCAGCAGCTCGGACCGGCCGGACCCGACCAGCCCCGCGATGCCCACGATCTCGCCGGCCCGGACGTTCAGCGACACGTCGGCGAACTCGCCGGACCGGGTCAGCCCTTCGACCTGGAGCAGCTCGTCCCCGACGGTGTCGGTGGCCGGACGGTCCGGGAAGACGTACTCGATGGTGCGGCCGGTCATCCGGGAGACCAGGTCACGGGTCGGGGTGTCCCGGGCCGGGAGGTTCGCCGCCGTGGTCCGGCCGTCCTTGAGGACGGTGACCCGGTCGCCGATCTCGCGGATCTCCTCCATCCGGTGCGAGATGTAGATGACCGCGATGCCCTGGGCGGTCAGCTCGCGGATGATCCGGAAGAGGTTCCCCACCTCGTCGTGGGCGAGCACGGCGCTCGGCTCGTCCATGATGATCAGCCGAGCCTCGTGCGACAGGGCGCGCGCCATGCTGACGACCTGCTTGCCGGCCGCCGGCAACGAGCGCACCATCCGGCTGGGCGGGATCTCGGCGTGGCCGAGCCGGCCGAGGATCTCCCGCGTACGCCGGGCCATGTGCCCGCGCCGGACGAAGCCGAGACTGCGCGGCTCGTGGCCCAGGAAGGCGTTCTCCGCGACGGAGAGGTCGTCGACCAGGTCGAGTTCCTGGTAGATGGTGGCGATACCGGCCCGCATCGCGGCCTGCGGGTTGGCGAAGGTGGCCGGCTCACCGCGCCACTCGACCGTTCCCGAGTCCGGACGGTGCACGCCGGCCAGCACCTTGATCAGGGTCGACTTGCCGGCGCCGTTCTGCCCGAGCAGGCAGTGCACCTCGCCGGCCCGGACCTCCAACTGCACGCCGTCCAGGGCGCGTACGCCCGGGAAGGTCTTGACCACGTCGGTGAGGCGCAGGACCACCTCGCCCGCGACGGCGTCGGCGGGGGCTTCGACCAACGGAGCATCTGTCACGAGTGTCTCCTCGGATTGCTTGGTCATGACGCCTCCGCGAAGGCCACGTCGCTCGCGAGGACCGCGGCACCGGCGACGCCGGCCCGCGATCCCAGCTCGGACAGGACGACCGGGAGGTTGCCGGTGGCCAGCGGGAGCGACCGGCGGTAGACCACACTGCGGATCTCGGCGAGCAGGATGTGACCGAGCTGGGCGAGCCCACCACCGATCACGATCATCGACGGGTTGGTGAAGCTGACCAGCCCGGCCAGCACACCGCCGACCCGCCGCCCCCCGTCGCGGATCAACTGGATGCAGGCGACGTCTCCCTCGACGGCGCCCTCGGCCACGTCCACGGCGTTCAACGTCGCCTGGCCGGTCAGCCGCTCCGCCAGGGCGGGCGACACGCCGCTGCGCGCGGCGGCCAGGGCGTCCTTGGCCAGGGCGGCGCCGCTGAACAGCGCCTCCAGGCAGCCGACGTTGCCGCACGAGCACATCGGACCGTGCGAGTCGACCTGGATGTGCCCGATGTCCCCGGCGCAGCCGTCGGTGCCCCGGTAGACCTCGCCACTGAGGTAGATCCCGCACCCTATTCCGGTGCCTATCTTGACGAAGAGGAAGTCGTCGACCGAGTGGGCGACGCCTCCGTGCCGCTCGCCGATGGCCATGATGTTGACGTCGTTGTCGACCACCGCCGGGCAGCCGTGCTCCCGGGTGAGCAGCTCCCGGACGGGGAAGCGGTCCCAGCCCGGCATGATCGGCGGCGAGACCGGGACGCCGTCACGGAAGCTGACCGGCCCGGGCACACCGATGCCGACCGCGTCCAGCCGCTCGTACGCACCGTCCACCCGCGCCTTGTGCAGCAGCTCGTTGACCCGCTGAAGGGTCACCTTCGGGCCGTTGCGGATGTCGGCGGGCTCGGCGTAGTGGGAGACCGGTTCGAGCCGGCCGTTGACCACCTCGACGTCGATCGAGCTCGCGCCCAGGTCGACGGCGGCGAAGCGTAGCTGCGGGTTCAACTCCACCAGAGTGGAACGCCGACCGCCCCGGGAGGCGGCCAGCCCGGCCTCGGCGACGTAGCCGAGACCGACCAGTCGCTCCAGCTCGGCCAGCAGCCGCGGGCGCGGCATCTGGAGCCGGTCACCCAGCTCGGCACGGGAGACCGCCCCCTCGTCGCGGAGCAACCGCAACAGACGTACGTGCAGGGGGTCGACGGTCCGCACCCGGGACTCACCTCTTCATCGAACTCGTTCACATCGACGCAATGCCGATGTGTTGTGTCCGACACAGTAGGAGCCTTCCGTGTCACCTGTCCAGACCTTTGCGCACACTGTGCCGAACTTTTGTCCGAACGAACAAAAGCTTCCTCGGCGAGCCACGGGCTACCGATGCCGTGCCGCGCCCGGCGGCCACGCTGCGCCGCAACCAGGCGACCACCTGCCGGAGGCTGACACCGGCAGGGCACCAACCCGGACACGCGCGCGCATAAGGAAATAACTCCACTGGAACGAGTTCACCGTTCGACAATAGGCGCATTGACAGCGATCCACAGCGACGGTAACGTCCCAGTCAGACACGGGGGAATGCACGGGGGCATTCTTTGGTGAATCCACCCCTCTCCTGCTGTCTAATTGACGGAGAGGGAAAAGAATGAAATTGGGCCACCGCACGATTGCTGTCGCATTATTGGCGACAATGCTCGTGGCACCCTCCGCCCGCGCGGAGGCGGCGACACCCATCGACTCGATTTCCGCATCGGCCGTCCGGAGCAGCACGGCTCCGGCCGAGCTCGCCCGACTGCGCGAGGCCGCTGCCAGCCAGTCAGTGACACCCTTCGGAAACTGCACGGCCGGAATTTTCTGCGGCGAGGTTAAAAACCGGCTCGGCAGGTCGCTGAAGATTTCCGCCAACTGGCCGACCAACAGCAAGACGATGTGGCTGCCGGCCGGCCAGGGTAGCGCATCCGACTCGCGGTACTACTACGACTTCCGGGACACCGACGGTTTCCAGGTGCCCAGCGGATACAGATACTTCGACACGGTGGGGAACAGGTACAACGCCGGTTGGCACAAGGTTTATGACTACCAGGAGATCACACTCAGCGGCTGGCAGTTGCTTTGAGCCGCAGCTGACGGGCCGTAGAACGTTGTCCTTGCTGCCAGGTCTCTTCGGGACCTGGCAGCAAGGACGGCCTCGCCTCAGTCGACCGAACTGCGCTGGTTGCGCTTCTTCTTGAGCTTGCGGTCGTCGCGCAGCTCCACGTACGGCTCGTCGTCGGCCGAGTGCCCGGCCTCGATGGCGCGGCTGCGCTCCAGCTCCGCATCGAACTCGGCCCCGAGCAGGATCGCGATGTTGCTCAGCCACAGCCAGATCAGGAAGACGATCACACCGGCGAGCGCGCCGTAGGTCTTGTTGTACGAGCCAAAGTTGCTGACGTAGAACGCGAACAGGCCGGAGATGACCAGCCAGATCACCACGGCCAGGACGCCGCCCGGGCTGACCCAGCGGAAGCCGCCGTGCTTGGCGTTCGGCGAGGCCCAGTAGAGGATGGCGAACATCAGGCTGACCAGGAGCAGCAACACCGGCCACTTGGCGATGTTCCACACCGTCACGGCCGTCGAGCCGAGCCCGATCGCGTCCCCCACCGCCTGGGCGAGGCCGCCGGTGAAGACCACGATCACCGCGCAGACCAGCAGCAGCACACCGACCACCGCGGTCACGCCGACCCGGATCGGCAGCGTCTTCCAGATCGGCCGCCCCTCCTCCACGTCGTAGATGGTGTTCGAGGCGCGCATGAAGGCGGCGATGTAGCCAGACGCCGACCAGAAGGCCGCCAGCAGACCGAAGATGGCCCCCAGGCTGGCCAGACCACCGGCCTGTCCCGCCTGTGTGATGGCGGAGTCGATGATCGTCCGGATGTTGTCCTCCGGCACCACATCGTTGACGGTGTCCCGGACGCCCTGCTTCGCGGTGTCGCCGAGCAGGCCCAGCAGGGAGATCAGCACCAGCAGGCCGGGGAAGATCGAGAGCACCCCGTAGTAGGTCAGCGCCGCCGCCCAGTCGGTCAGGCTGTCATCGGAGAACTCCTTGACCGTGCGACGCAGCGCCGCCTTCCAGCCGCTGCCCGGCAGGTCGGCGGGGCTGTCCGGCCCCTCGTCCGGCCCGACGGGCCGCTCCCGGTCACGGGCCCCGGCGCCGGCCGCGCCGTTCACGTCGTGGTCGCGCCCGTGCGCGGAAGACTCATCGGAGGCCATCGCCCCTCCCTCATGGTCGCGGTGTCCTCCTCGACATGCCCCGGCGGAGGCGGGGGTTAACCACCTACTTGTAGAGCAACCTGCCCATCCGGCGCGAAGCCACGAGCAGACCGAGGGCGAGGACCACGAGCAGGTACAGGATGTCGAGCACCCACCCCCATCCGGCGGTGCCGACGGCGATGCCGCGGATCAGGTGCACCGCCCGGTAGAGCGGGGTCACCTCGACCAGCCACCGCAGCACCGTCGGGTACGCCTCGGCCGGCACGAACGTCCCGGAGAAGAGGAAGAGGGTGAACTGCGCCGACCCCATCAGGTCGAAGTCCTGCCAGCTGCGCATGAAGGTGGAGATGGCCATGCCCAGCGCGCCGAAGACGAAGCCGACCAGCACCGCGGCGGGGAAGGCCACCGCCGCCCGCGCCACGGTCGTCAGATCCATCACCACCATCACCGCCAGGAACGCGGCCGAGTACGCGCTGCCCCGCAGCATCGCCCAGGCCAGCTCGCCGAGGGCGATCTCGAACGGCTGCACCGGGGTGGCGATCACCCCGTCGTACAGCTTCATGTACTTCAGCTTGCCGAAGAAGTTGAAGGTGGTCTCCGCCAGCGCACCGGTCATCGCCGACGAGGCGAGCATCGCCGGGGCGACGAAGGCGGCGTACGTCACCACCTCACCGCCGGGCAGCGGGATGTCGCCGACCAGCGCACCGACCCCGACGCCGATGGAGAGCAGGTAGAGCAGTGGCTCCACGAGGCCGGAGACCAGCAGCAGCCAGTAGACCGACCGGAGCGCGGCGACGTTGCGTTCGGTCACGGAGGCCGAGCGTCGGGACGCCGAGGAGACGTCGACCAGACGGGGCAGGACGAAGCTGACCATGGACATCCTCCCCTAGACGACGAGCCGGCGGCGGAACGTGCGGCGGGCCAGCAACCAGCCGCCCAGCGCCCAGGCCGCGAGGTAGAGCAGGTGACCGGCGACCGACCACTGGGGAGCGACGCCCAGCGTGGCCGCCCGGCACAGGTCGACGCCGTGCCAGAGGGGCGTCGCGTACGCCGCCCACCGCAGCGCCGTCGGCAGCGACTCGACCGGGAAGAACACCCCGGCGAACAGCGTCATCGGGATGACCGCGAAGCGGAACAGCATCGCCAGCCAACTGTCGCTGTCGACCATCGCCGCGTACGCGAAGGTCGGTGCCGCCACGGCCAGACCGAGCAGCGCCACGATCGGGAGGACAGCCAGCGCCCACGGCGAGTGCAGCGCTCCCAACACCGCCGTCACCAGGAGGAACGCGGCGATGGAGGTGAGCACCCGAAAGATCACGAAGGCCAGGTGCCCGCCGAGCACGTCACCCGCCCGCAGCGGCGCCGCGCTCTGCGCGAAGTAGGTCTTGATCCACCGGAAGTTGCTGAACACCGGCCACGTGGACTCGCCGATGGCCACCTGGAGGGCGGTCGAGGCGAGCAGGCCCCCGATGATCCAGTCGAAGTACCGCACCCCGCCGACGCCCTGGTCGATGTAGGCGCCCACCCCCAGGCCGAACCCGAGCACGGTCAGCACCGGCAGCAGGAAGGAGGAGAAGACACCCGCCCGCCAGGTCCGTCGGTAGCCAACCAGGTAGTGCGCGAGCACCGCCACCGCCGGTACGCGCGGCAACGGCGGCCGGGCCCGCTCCCGCGCAGCCTGTGTCATGGCACCACGCTCCCCGTTCACCCGATCTTCCTACCGGACCGGTACGACAACCGCGGCCACCCTACGGTGACCGGCCTGCCCTGTCGCCCTGATTTGCCCGGCCCCGACGACGTGCGTCGGCTGCGTACGATCGGGCCCACCGCGCTCCGAGGAGTACGCCGATGCCCAACCTGACGCCGGCCGACATCCACAACGTCGCGTTCAGAAAGCCTCCGCTGGGCAAGCGGGGATACGACGAAGAGGAGGTCGACGCCTTCCTCGACGCCGTCGAGCAGACCATCACCGCACTGACGGAGGAGGTCGCCTCCCTGCGGGCGCAGCTCCGTACCGGTGCGCCCGGACCCGCGACCGCCGCCACCGGCGGTGGATCCGGGGACGTGGCCGCCAACCTCGATCAGATCAGGAGTCGGCTGGCGCGACTTGAGGCGACCGTCGCCAACGCCGGCCTGCGACCGCCCCTCGGCGATGCGCTCTTCGGCGACGGTCGGTGACGAGCCTGCCGTCCCGCCACGCTGGTCACCGGCGACCGGTCGCTACGGCCGGGCCGGGGTACGTGCGACGAACGCCCGCCAGGCCACGGGCGCGAAGGTCAGCACCGGCCCGGCCGGATCCTTCGAGTCACGGACGGCGACCACGCCGGAGAGGTTGTCGGCAACCTCCACGCAGTTGCCGCCGTCGGGGCCGCTGCGGGTGCTTGTGCGCCACCGGGCACCGGTCAGGTCCATGTCTCCGCCACTTCCGCCGCCACCGGGGACTACGGGTACGCGGTCCGGGGTGCGGTACAGGATCGGTCAGCCGCGGAACGCGCGGCGCAGCGATCGGAACGCGTAGACGAGCAGCAGTGAGCCGGCGCCGGTGCCGACCACCAGGCCCGCCGACACCCCGGTGGTCAATCCGGTCACCAGCCCCGCCAGCGCCACCGCGCACAGCGCCACGCCGAGCGGGCGCAGCAGCGGGTCGCCCAACAGCGGGGCGAGCGGGAAGAAGTGCAGCCCCACCACGGCACAGACCAGCACCGGGATGAACGCGGACCGGCCGGCGGCGGCCAGCGCCACGGCGCCGAGCGCGGCGAGGGCGAACTCGGCGACGACGACCAGGAGGTATCGCCGGTCCACCGCCCGGTCGCGCGGGCCCGCGTCGGCACCCCGGGACCGGGCCCCCACGATGCCACCGGCGAAAGCGGTGAGCAGCGCCGCCACGCTGCCGGCCACCAGCGCGCCGCGCAGCGGCTGCTCGGCGGCCGGCACGCTGAACCAGACGGTGGCGAAGATGCCGAGGTAGAGCGCGCCGAGCCCGCCCTGACGTCGCGTACGAGCCGACCCGCCAGACATCGACATCCTTCGAGCACTGCGTCCGGGCCACCGGCGGCCAGGCGTCCGGCCGATGCTACGGGTACGTCGCCGTCCCGGTGCACGGGCACCGCACCACTCGGCTGCCGGAGGAGGGCGTTAAGAAGGGGCCCCTGTACTACGCCAGGCGTTAAGAGGGGGCCCTTCCTTACACCTCAGTCGACCAGGGTGCGGCCGGTGAGGTGGAGGAAGACGTCCTCCAGGCTGCTGCGTCGGACGAGCACGTTGGCCGGTGTCAGCCCGAGCGCGCCGACCTCGGCCACCGCCGCGTCGCCGTCCGGCACGTAGAGCAGGATCCGGTCGGGCAGGACCTCGACGCGCTCCCCCAGCCCGTCGAGCTTGCCGGCGAACGGCTCCTGCGACTCGGCGGTGAAGCGCAGCTCCACCACCTCACGGGTGGAGTGCTGCTCGATCAGCGCGCGAGGCGAGCCCTCGGCGACGATCCGCCCGCCGTCCATCACCACGAGCCGGTCGCAGAGCTGCTCCGCCTCGTCCATGTAGTGCGTGGTGAGAACCAGGGTGACGCCCTGCTGCTTCAACCGGAACAGCCGCTCCCACACCAGGTGCCGGGCCTGCGGGTCGAGGCCGGTGGTCGGCTCGTCGAGCAGCACGATCTCCGGCTCGTTGACCAGCGCGCGGGCGATGGTCAGCCGGCGCTTCATGCCACCGGAGAGCGGCTCGACCTTGCTGTCGGCCCGCTCGGTGAGCTGCACGAAGTCGAGCAGCTCGGCCGCACGGGCGCGGGCCACCCGGCGCGGGATGCCGAAGTAGCGCGCGTACGTGGTCAGGTTCTCCCGGACGGTCAGCTCGGGGTCGAGGTTGTCGAGCTGCGGGCAGACGCCGAGGCGGGCCCGGATGGCCGGCCCGTCGGCGACCGGGTCCATGCCGAGGATGCGCAGCTCCCCGCCGGTGGGCGGAGAGGTGCAGCCGACCATTCGCATGGTGGAGGACTTGCCGGCGCCGTTGGGCCCGAGGAAGCCGAACGCCTCGCCGGAGCGCACCTCGACGTCGATGCCGTCGACGGCGGTGAAGTCGCCGAACCGCTTCACCAGCCCCCGAGCCTGGATGAGTGGCTGAGCCGTGGTCACCCCGGAACCCTAGCGACCTCCACCGACACTCCCCACCGAGTTACCACCCGCACCCAAGAAGGGGCGCAGCCCGCCGCGTCGGTGGCCGGCCCGATCGCTGACGTGCCAGCGGTACGACACGCCCACCGGCGTGCTGCCCAGCCGTCACGGATTGAGGTCGGGCAGCTCAGGCGTCGCCCGGCGTCGTCGCGGTGCGGGCGGCGGCGACCAGGCGGTCGGTCTCCGCGAGAACCTCCGGGTCGTCGGCGGGTGTGCCCGGCTCGAAGCGCACCGTCCAGGTCAGGCCGTCCGTCCCGGGCACGCGCCGCGCGGCGATCCGTCCGGCGCCGCCGGGCACCGGGTGCTGCTGGGTGTACGCGACCGAGCGGGTGACCCGGGCGCGCACCTGATGCGGCAGCTCCCCGGGGTCGAGCAGGAGGTGGGTCTCGGCGGGGCTGTCGGCCACCACCAGGTAGCCGTCGCGTTCGGCGACCCGCTCGGCGGGGGTGACGGTCAGCTCCCGGCCGGACCAGACGGCCTTGTGCACGTCGTGCCACCCCAGGCGGTGGCCCCGCCCGGGCAGCCAGAGACCGAGGTTGGTGGCCACCACCACCCCGTCGCCCTCGCCGTTGCCGGCGGCGGCCCAGGCGAGCACCCGCTCGTCGGTCTCCAGCGGCGGACGAGCGGCGGGCGGCAGCTTCGGCTTCCGGCTGAACAGTCCCATCTCAGAGCCCTCCCGCGGCCTGCTCGCGCAACGCTCGGGCGTGCTGCTCCAGGGACAGCAGCTCACCGAAGGCGGCGAAGTACTCGTCCTTGTTGTTGACCGGGTTGATCCGCTGGATCCGGGACTTCAGGTCCTTGATCCGGCTGGTCACCGAACCAAACTGGACGCGCGCCATGGTGATCGACACGTACCGCGGGTCGGGCTCGCCGTCGATCCGCAGCGGTTCCACGGCCAGCTCCCCGACGAGCGCCCGGGCGGCGAGGTCGGCGCACGCGTCGCGGACCGACTCGATCCAGACCGCGCCGCCGGCCGCCGCCGCGGCCCCGCCCGCCGCGGCGATCGCCTCGCGAACCGCCACGTGGACGGGGTGGCGGTAGTCCGGGGCCTCGACCGCGTCGAACATCGGCCCGGCCAGCACCGGCTCCTGCAACGCGAGCTTCAGCGCCTCCCGCTCCACCATGGCCTGCGGGCTGTCCACCACCGGCTCGGGGCGGGCCGGGCGCGGCGCGGCCTCGCCCGCACGCCCGGACGGTGGGGCGTTGGCGGCGGCCAGCACCGCCCGCTGCACCGGCTCGATCTCCATGCCGAGGTCGCCGGCGAGCTTGCGGACGTACTCCGGGCGCTTCTCCCGGTCCTTGATCTTGGCCACCAGCGGGGCGGCCCGGCGCATCGCCTCCACCCGGCCGTCGACGGTGTCCAGGTCGTGGCGGCTGATGACGTGCCGCAGGGCGAAGTCGACCAGCGGCTCGCGGCGGGCGACCAGGTCGCGAACCGCCAGGTCGCCCTTGGCCAGGCGCAGGTCGCACGGGTCCATGTTGTCCGGGCTGACCGCGATGAAGGTACGCCCGACGAAGCGCTGGTCGTCGTCGAAGGCGCGCAGGGCGGCCTTCTGCCCGGCGGCGTCCCCGTCGAAGGTGAAGATGATCTCCCCGGCCACCGCGTCGGTGTCCATGAGCAGGCGGCGCAGCACCCCGATGTGGTCGGCGCCGAAGGCCGTGCCGCAGGTGGCCACGGCGGTGGGCACCCCGGCCAGGTGGCAGGCCATCACGTCGGTGTAGCCCTCGACGACGACGACCTTGCCCTGCTTGGCGATCTCCCGCTTGGCCTGGTCGATGCCGTAGAGGACGTGCGACTTCTTGTAGATCGGCGTCTCGGGGGTGTTCAGGTACTTCGGGCCGTCGTCGTCGTCGAAGAGCTTGCGGGCGCCGAAGCCGATCACGTCACCGGCGAGGTCGCGGATCGGCCAGAGCAGCCGGCGACGGAACCGGTCGATGAGACTGCCCGAGCGCGCCGCGCGGGACAGCCCGGCGGTGACCAGCTCGTCGTGGGTGAAGCCCTGTTGGCGCAGGTGCTTGGTCAGCAGGTCCCAGCCGTCCGGGGCGAACCCGCAGCCGTAGCGCTCGGCCGCGGCCCGGTCGAAGCCGCGCCGGGCCAGGAACTCCCGTGCCGGGCGGGCGCCGGCCGTGGTGAGCTGCGCCCGGTAGAACTCGACGGCGGCGGCGTGCGCGGCGACGAGCCGCTGCCGCTGCCCCTGCTGGGGGCGGGCGCGCGGCGTGGTGTGGTCGGACTCGACGTAGCGGAGCTGGATGCCGACGCGGGCGGCGAGCCGCTCGACCGAGTCGACGAAGCTGAGGTGCTCGGCGTCCATCAGGAACTTGATCGCGTCGCCGCCGACCCCGCAGCCGAAGCAGTAGAAGACGTTGCGGGCCGGCGAGACGTTGAACGACGGGCTCTTCTCGTCGTGGAACGGGCACAGCCCCTTGAGGTTGCCGCCGCCGGCCGACCGGAGGGTCACCGTGTCGGAGATGACCTCCGCGATCGAGGTGCGCTCACGGACCAGCGCGATGTCCTCGTCCCGGATCCGCCCCGCCATGGTCGCCACCCCCTCGGCGTACATCCTGCCCTGCCGGACCGACGTTCCGCCGCGGGGGGACGCCGCGTGTGGCGCCCACCGCTGCGCGCGGCGTCGGGGCTGCTCTTGCAGTCGGTCGCTACCCTCGTGCCGCCCGGGTCACGGACGGATAAGGCGACACCGGATGACCGACGAACCGGACGTACCGCTGACCATCGCCCTCGCCGAGTACGAGCACCTCCGCGAGACGAGCCAGGCGGTCCAGGACCCGTGCTGCTGCTCGGCATCGCGGTGTTCGCGCGTCAGGTGGAGCTCAACGACCGGGGCCGCCGGTACGCGGTCGCGGCCACCACCCTGCGCACGTACCTGACCCGGCGGGCGCCGGACCTGGCGCCGTACGTGCTGCTGCCCACGCTCGACGACTCCGGCCCGTTCGCGCCGGAGCCGTTCCGGCGGCACTGGTTCAGCGATCTGGTCGGCCGGGCGGTCGCCGACGTGGACGCCGCCCGGCTCTGACCTCAGGCCGGCAGGGCGGCGGTCTCCTCGGCCTCGACCTGCCGGTTCCAGTCCTGCTTCGTGGCGCGCCAGCCCTCGTCGTCCATGCCCCGCCGCCAGTACCCGGAAATGGAGAGCCGCTCGCGCGGCACGCCCCGCTCCACGCGCAGCAGCCGGCGCAGCTCCTTGACGAAGGTCGCCTCGCCGTGCACGAACGCGTGCACGTCACCGGCGGAGAAGTCCAGCTCGCCGACCGCCTCGACGAGGGCCTCGCCGACCGGGCGGGCGCCGCGGTGCAGCCAGGTCAGCCGTACCGCGCCGGGGCTGGGCAGGGGTTGCTCGTCGGCCGGTCCGTCGACCTCGATCAGCGCCACGGCCGGCGCGCCGGAGGGAAGCCGTTCCAGGGCGGCGGCGATGGCCGGCAGGGCGCTCTCGTCGCCGACCAGCAGGTGCCAGTCGGCGTCCGGGCTCGGGGCGTACGCGCCGCCGGGCCGGGTGAAGTGCACCTCGTCGCCGGGGCGCAGCGCGGCGGCCCAGGGGCCGGCCAGCCCCTCGTCGCCGTGGTGCACCACGTCGACGGTCATCTCGACGGCCAGCGGATCGAAGGCCCGCACGGTGTACGCGCGCAGCCGGGGCCAGTGCGCGGGCGGCAGGTCACGACGGATCGCCGCGAGGTCCATCGGGGCCGGGTAGTCGACCCCCGACACCGGGAAGACGATCTTGATGTAGTGGTCGGTGAACTCGCCGATCGGCAGGCCGACCAGCTCCGCACCACCCAGCACGAGCCGGATCACGTGCGGGGTGGGTCGCTCGGTGCGTACCACCCGGGCGGTCGTGATCTTCTTCGGGCGCTCCGTCATGCCGGTTAGGCTAACCTAACTTGCTGGCAAAGCCCATCGGCGGTCCCCCGCCCCGGGCGCCGCGGCCCCGACCAGGCGGGCGTGCCAGGCCACGGCGGCCGGGTCGGTGAGCGAGGCGACCTGGTCGATCACCACCCGCAGCCGGGCACCGTCGTCGGCCGCCTCCCGCCACAGCGGGGCGAAGACCTCGTCCAGTCCGACCGGCGCCCGGTCCGCCAGCACGCCGACCAGCCCGGCCAGGATCTCCCGCTGCCGCTCGTAGCGTCCACGGGCACCGGGGCGACGCATCACGTACCGCAGGGCGATGCCCTTGAGCAGGGCGCAGCGTGCCCGGATCTCCCGCGGCACCACCAGGTCGGCGGCGTACCGGCGGTGCGGGCCGGGACCGAAGTCCGCCTCGGTGGCGGCCACCACGTCGGTGACGAAGCGGCCGGTGAGCACGCTGGTGGTCGTCTTCAGCGCCGCCTGCGCCCGGTGGCTGCCGTCGTACCCGGCGAGCGGGGCGAGCACCGGGTCGGCGAGCAGGTCGAGCAGCACCGCGCCGAGGTCGGCCGGGGACTCGCCGGAGTAGGTCGCGGCCACGTCGGCGCAGAGGGCGGCCCGCTCGTCCGGGTCGGTGAGCAGCGGACCGAGCGAGACGTACCCGCCGTGGATGCCGTCCTCGACGTCGTGCACCGAGTACGCCACGTCGTCGGCCCAGTCCATCACCTGGGCCTCCAGGCAGCGCCGCCGGCCGGCGGGCGCGCCGGCCCGCAGCCAGGTGAAGACCGGCAGGTCGTCGGCGTACGCCCCGAACTTCCGCTCCCCCGGCCGGCGCGACCAGGGGTACTTGCTGACCGCGTCGAGCGACGCGCGGGTGAGGTTGAGCCCTGCCGAGGCGCCGTCCGGCGCGAGCACCTTGGCCTCCAGACGGGTGAGCACCCGGAGGGTCTGCGCGTTGCCCTCGAAGCCGCCGCAGGAGGCGGCGAGGGTGTCCAGCGCGTCCTCGCCGTTGTGTCCGAACGGTGGGTGGCCCAGGTCGTGGGCGAGCCCGGCGGTGTCCACCAGATCCGGGTCACAGCCCAGCCGGGCACCCATCTCCCGGGCGATCTGCGCGACCTCCAGCGAGTGGGTCAGCCGCGTACGCAGGAAGTCGTCGGTGCCGGCGGTGTGCACCTGGGTCTTGGCGGCGAGCCGCCGGAACGCGGCGGAGTGCAGCACCCGGGCCCGGTCCCGCTCGTACGGCGAGCGGCCGTGGCCGGTGTCCTTCGGCGGCTCGGCGGCCCACCGGTCGACGTCCGGGTCAGCGGGCCGGAGGGTCAATCCCCACGCTGCCGAAGGACGCAGAACTCGTTGCCCTCGGGGTCGGCGAGCACCGTCCATCCCACATCGCCCTGGCCGATGTCGACGTGCCGGGCGCCCATGTCCACCAGCCGCTCGACCTCAGCCTCCTGATTGTCGGGGCGCAGGTCGAGGTGGAGCCGGTTCTTGCCCTGCTTGCCGGCGGCCACCGGCACGAAGACGAGGCCGGGCAGGCGGTCGGCGGCCGGACGGATCTCGACCTCGTCCGGCTTCTCGGAGACCACCTTGTAGCCGAGCGCCTCGGCCCACCAGTGGGCCAGTCGGGCCGGGTCTTGGGCGTCCACCGTCAGGCTCTCCCAGGCGCTGCTCATGCCGTCAGGTTACGCCCGACGGGTGTGACCGGCGCGCCGGCGGCGCGCCGGAAGACGGTGGTCCGGGCAACTGACAACCCTCCGTTCAGTCGGGAGTTGTCGCCCGATCGCCGAGGGTTACGGGCTCGCGGGCCGACATGGGCGCCCGGTAACGTTCCCAGCGCGCATCGTCACCAACCTGGGAAGCCCGACCGGAGAGGGATCGCTCGTGGACGTGGACACCATGGTGGGAACGGAGCTGCGCAGGCTGCGCCGACGCCGCCCGGAGGTTACCGGGAGCGTGCTGGCCGGCACCGACGGCCTGCTCATCTCCAGCGACCTGCCGGCGACCGACGCCACACACCTGGCCGCCCTGGCGGCGGCCAGCTTCGGGCTGGGCCACCGGGTGGCCGACACCGTCCGGCGGGGCGCCTTCCGGGAGTCGGTGGTCCGCACCGACGCCGGGGCCGTGGTGACCTATCCGGCCGGCCGGAACGCCCTGCTGACCCTGGTCGCCACCCCGGAGGCCGACCTCGAGGTGCTGCACGCCGACGCCCGTGCCGTGGCGTCCCGCGCCGGCTCCGCACTCGACCGGAGCACCGCACGGGTCGGGGCGACCCCGGTGCCGCAGGCCCACGCCACCCTGGCGGTCCGCACGCCGATGGCGGGCCTCCCCCGCCGGGCGCCGCACCACACCTGGCGTCGCCCCCCGGTCTGAGCCCGCCACGGCACGACAGCGCCGACGGCACGAGCCGACCGACCGGGCATCGTCCCGGGGCCCCGCGACCGCCGGCACGACCGCGGCGGCGGACCCGCTCCCCCGGGCCCGCCGCCGCCTGTCGTACCCCGCAGTCCTCAGCGGCTGTCGGAGCCGCCCGTCTCCACCACCGCACGACCGGCCTCCAGCCGCGCGACGGGCACCCGGAACGGCGAGCAGGAGACGTAGTCCAGGCCCACCTCGTGGAAGAAGTGCACCGACTCCGGGTCACCGCCGTGCTCGCCGCACACGCCGATCTTCAGCCCCGGCCGGGCCGCCCGGCCCTCCTCGGTGGCGATCCGGACCAGCCGGCCGACGCCCTCGCGGTCGATCGACTCGAACGGTGAGATGCCGAAGATGCCCAGCTCCAGGTAGCGCCAGAAGAACGCACCCTCGACGTCGTCGCGGGAGAAGCCCCAGCCCATCTGGGTGAGGTCGTTGGTGCCGAAGGAGAAGAACTCCGCCGCCTCGGCGATCTGGCCGGCGGTCAGCGCGGCCCGGGGTACCTCGATCATGGTGCCGATCAGCACGTCGACCGGCTGCTCCCGGGTCACCTCGGCGATGATCTTCTCCGCCTCGGCGCGTACCGTCTCCAGCTCCTGCACGGCCCCGACCAGCGGGACCATGATCTCCGGGCAGGACCGTACGCCCTGCTTCGCGCACTCCACCGCGGCCTCGGCGATCGCGCGGACCTGCATGGCGAACAGGCCCGGGATGACCAGCCCGAGACGGACGCCGCGCAGCCCGAGCATGGGGTTCTGCTCGTGCATCCGCCGGACGGCGGAGAGCAGCGCCTCCTCCTTGGCGACGTCCTCGCCGCGCTCCTGGGCGACGGCGACGTTCACCGCCAGTTGCTCCAGCGGCGGCAGGAACTCGTGCAGCGGCGGGTCGATCAGCCGGACGGTGACCGGCAGGCCGTCCATCTCCCGGAAGATCTCGACGAAGTCGGCGCGCTGCAACGGCAGCAGCGCGGCGAGCGCGTCCTCCCGCTCCTTCCCGTCGCGGGCCAGGATCAGCCGCTCCACCAGCTCCTTGCGGTCGCCGAGGAACATGTGCTCGGTGCGGCACAGACCGATGCCCTCGGCGCCGAAGCGCCGGGCCCGGGCCGCGTCCGCGCCGGTGTCGGCGTTGGTCCGTACCCGCAGGCGCCGCTTGCCGTCGGCGTGCGACATGATCCGGTGTACGGCCCGGACCAGCGCGTTGTCCACGTGCGCCGGGTCGAGGCTGCCCTCGAAGTACTGCACCACCTCCGACGGCATGACCGGCACCTCGCCGAGGAACACCTTGCCGGTGGTGCCGTCGATGGAGACGACGTCGCCCTCGGAGACGGTCTGCCCGCCGACGACGAACGTCCGCCCCGGGATGTCGATGTCCAGCTCGTCGGCGCCGGACACGCAGGTCTTGCCCATGCCGCGGGCCACCACGGCGGCGTGGCTGGTCTTGCCGCCGCGCGAGGTGAGGATGCCCTGCGCGGCGATCATGCCGTTCAGGTCGTCGGGGTTCGTCTCCCGGCGGACCAGGATCACCGACTCGCCCTCGGCGGCCAGCTCCACCGCCCGCGCCGAGGTGAAGACCACCTTGCCGACCGCCGCGCCGGGCGAGGCGCCGATGCCCTTGGCGACCGGTTGGAACTCGTGGTCGAGCTTGAACCGGGGGAACATCAGCTGGGCGAGCTGGGCGCCGTTGACCCGGTGCAGCGCCTCGTCCAGGTCGATCAGCCCCTCGTCGACGAGCTGGCCGGCGATGACGAACGCGGCGGCGGCGGTACGCTTCCCGACCCGGGTCTGGAGCATCCACAGCTTGCCGCGCTCGATGGTGAACTCGATGTCGCAGAGGTCCTTGTAGTGCTCCTCCAGCCGGGCCATGATGCCGAGCAGTTCGTCGTAGGACTTCTTGTCCAGCTGCTCCAGCTCCTGCAACGGCACGGTGTTGCGGATGCCGGCGACGACGTCCTCGCCCTGGGCGTTGGCCAGGTAGTCGCCGTAGATGCCCTGGGCGCCGCTGGCGGGGTCCCGGGTGAAGGCCACGCCGGTGCCGGAGTCCGGACCGAGGTTGCCGAAGACCATCGCCACCACGTTGACAGCGGTGCCGAGGTCGGCCGGGATGCGCTCCTGCCGGCGGTAGAGCACGGCGCGGTCGGCGTTCCACGACTCGAAGACGGCCTTGATGGCGAGGTCGAGCTGCTCGCGCGGCTCCTGCGGGAACTCCCGGCCGGTGTGCTTGCTGAAGATCTTCTTGTACGCGTCGACCAGACCCCGCAGGTCGTCCGCGTCGAGATCCAGGTCGTTCGTGACGCCCTTGGCGCGCTTGGCGTCGTCGAGCGCGTGCTCGAACTCCTCGCCGGGGACCTCGCAGACCGTCTTGCCGAACATCTGGATCAGGCGACGGTAGGAGTCCCACGCGAAGCGGTCTGCGCCGCCGGAGGCGGCCGAGTCCGCTCTGCCGCCCGCCTGTCGTGCGAGTCCTTCGACGCTGCGGTCGTTGAGGCCGACGTTGAGGACGGTCTCCATCATGCCGGGCATGGAGAACTTCGCACCGGAGCGGACGGAGACCAGCAGTGGGTCGTCGGGGTCGCCGAGGCGTTTGCCCATCGCGCTCTCCAGGGTGGCGAGCCGGGCGGAGATCTGGTCGCCGAGCCCGGCCGGCTCCTCACCTGTGCTGAGGTACGCCTTGCAGGCCTCGGTGGTGATGGTGAAACCGGGCGGAACCGGCAGGCCGAGATTGGTCATCTCGGCCAGGTTGGCCCCCTTGCCGCCGAGCAGGTCCTTCTGGTCCTTGTTGCCCTCGGAGAAGTCGTAGACGTACTTGTGTTCCACCGCTTGTTGCGCTGCCACCGTCCGCCTCCCACGCGCGCCGGAAATTGACACTTAACGAAGGTTCAGTTCGCACATACCCCGGGACCAACCTCCGGTAATCCCGGGTGGTCGGCGTTCGGTGGGCGAAGGTTAAGCGAACATCGCGCAGCTTGGAATGCTCGGTGACAATCGGCACAACCGTCACCACTGTCCGCGTCCGTACCGGTTTTTGGGAACGCTTCCACGCGCACGATCACGCAATCCGGTTTCCCCTCGTACTCTTGACGGCACTGGTTTCGACGAACCTGACTTTTGCCATATCCCGCGCGAATACACCCCCGGAGTCGTCGCCGTGCCCACCACCCCCGCCGCCCGCCCGACCGGCCCCGACCCGCTCGGCCCCGCACCTCTCTCCGCCACCGGAGCGACCGCGGCCGACCTGGCGCGGACCGCGCTCCAGCAAGCGGGCGAGCTGCTCGCCCCGCCCGCGCCGGTCCGGCTGGGTGACGTGGTGCCCGCCCCGGAACACGTCGCCCCGGACGCGACGGCCGACTTCGTCCTGTCCGAGGACGCGGCGGTACGGGTCGGCCCCGACCCGGGTGCCCGAGCGGTCGCCGCCCAGCTCGCCGCCCTGCTGCGTCCCGCGACCGGCTACCCGCTGCCGGTCGCCGAGACCGCCGAGACCGCGTCGGACGGCCCGCTGGTGCTCACCCTCTCCGGCGCACCCGCCGTCGACTCCCCGTCGCCGGCCCCCGAGCCGACCGGCTCCCTCGGCGACGAGGGCTACCGGCTCGACGTCACCCGCACCGCCGTACGCCTCACCGCCGTCACCCCGGCCGGACTGCTGCACGGCGTGCAGACCCTCCGCCAACTGTTTCCGGCGGCCGTCGAGAGCCCGACCCCGGTCGCCGAGCGGTGGGTCGTCCCCGGCGGCACGATCGTCGACCGGCCCCGGTACGCGTACCGGGGCGCGATGCTCGACGTCGCCCGGCACTTCTTCGGCGTCCCCGACGTCCTGCGGGTGATCGACCACCTGGCCCGGTACAAGGTCAACCACCTGCACCTGCACCTCACCGACGACCAGGGTTGGCGGATCGCCGTCGACTCCTGGCCCCGGCTGGCAACCGTCGGCGGTGCGACCGGGGTGGGTGGCGGACCGGGCGGGCACTACAGCCGGGACGACTACCGCCGGATCGTCGCGTACGCCGCCGCCCGGCACGTCACGGTGGTGCCGGAGATCGACCTGCCCGGGCACACCAACGCGGCGCTGACCGCGTACGGGGAACTGGCGCCGGACGGGATCACGCCTGCGCCGTACACCGGCACCGAGGTCGGCTTCAGCTACGTCGACCCGGCGAGCGAGCGGACGTACGACTTCGTCGCGGACGTGCTCGGCGAGATCGCCGCGCTGACCCCCGGCCCGTTCCTGCACATCGGCGGGGACGAGGCGTTCAAGGTGCCCGCCGCCGCGTACGCCGGTTTCGTCGAGCGGGTCCAGCGGATCGTGTCCGGCCTGGGGAAGACCCTGGTCGGCTGGCACCAGATCGCCCCGGCGGCCCACGCGCCGGGACGGGTCCTCCAGTGGTGGGGCACGACGGGCGACGACCCGGTGACCGCCGACGCGGTACGCCGGGGCGCGCGGCTCGTCCTCTCCCCCGGCAACCATGCCTACCTCGACATGAAGTACGCCCCGGACACCCCGATCGGACACGACTGGGCGGGTCTGGTCGACGTGCACCGGGCGTACGACTGGGACCCGGGCACGCACCTGGCCGACGTGCCGGCGGAAGCCGTCCTCGGCGTGGAGGCACCGCTCTGGACCGAGTCGGTGACCTCCCGCGCCGAGATCGAGTTCATGCTGTTCCCCCGCCTGCCGGCCATCGCCGAGCTGGGCTGGTCACCCCACGCCACGCACGACTGGGCCGATTTCCGGGAGCGGCTGGCCGGGCACGGCACCCGGTGGGACACGGCGGGCATCGTCTTCCACCGCTCCCCCGAGATCCCCTGGCCGACCGCCTCCACCGCGCCGACCGGCATACCCACGCCACGCCTCACCGCCGAGGGCAGAAAGGAAGGGCCCCCTGTTAACGCCTGAGGTTGTAGAAGGGCCCCTTCCTAACATCTGGTCGGGTCAGCCGCCGGAGTCGTCCAGCTCGGCACCCTCGGGAACCGTGTCGTCGTCGCGGCTGGCCAGCCAGCCCTCCGGCAGGAACACCTTGCCGGGCGAGTTGGTCCGGCCGCGCGGCTGACCCAGCGTCTCCACCGGGAACGGAACCGCCGGGTCGAGCTTGCCGAGCAGGTCGTCGAGCTGGGCGAGACTCTCGATCATGGCGAGCGACCGGCGCAGCTCGCTGCCGACCGGAAAGCCCTTGAGGTACCAGGCGACGTGCTTGCGGAAGTCGGTGCAGCCGTCCCGCTCACCCCGGGCCGGGTTCCGGGCGCCCGCGGTGAACTGGTCGACGAGCAGCTCGGCGTGCCGGCGCATGGTCGCCGCGACCTCGCCGAGGTCGGGCAGCCGCCGCTCGGGGCGCCCGTCGAACGCGGCCTCCAGGTCCGCGAACAGCCACGGGCGGCCCAGGCAGCCCCGGCCGATCACCACCCCGTCCACGCCGGTGTGCGCCACCATCCGCAGGGCGTCGTCGGCCTCCCAGATGTCGCCGTTGCCGAGCACCGGCACGTCCAGCGCCTGCTTCAGGGTGGCGATCGCGTCCCAGTCGGCGGTGCCCGAGTAGCGCTGGGCGGCCGTACGCCCGTGCAGGGCCACCGCCGCGACGCCGGCGTCCTGGGCGGCGAGGCCCGCCTCGACGTACGTCAGATGGTCGTCGTCGATGCCCTTGCGCATCTTGACGGTGATCGGCACCTCGGCCGGTGACGCGGCGTCCACCGCGGCCTTCACCAGCCGGGCGAAGAGCCGCCGCCGCCACGGGAGCGCCGAGCCGCCACCCCTGCGGGTGACCTTCGGCACCGGGCAGCCGAAGTTGAGGTCGATGTGGTCGGCGAGGTCCTTCTCGACCACGATCCGCACGGCGGCGGCGGTGACCTCCGGGTCGGTGCCGTAGAGCTGGAGGCTGCGCGGCTGCTCGTCGTCACCGAAGGCGATCATGCGCAGCGTCTTCGGGTTCCGCTCGACCAGCGCCACCGTGGTGATCATCTCGCACACGTAGATGCCGCCGCCCTGTTCACGGCAGAGCTGGCGGAACCCGACATTGGTGATCCCGGCCATCGGCGCCAGCACGACCGGCGGCGACACCACATGCCGCCCGAGGGTCAACGGGCGCAGCACGGGAGCAGTCGTCGCAGTCACCGCCCAAGTGTAAGGAAGGGCCCCCGCTTAACGCCTCGTGCAGAGGAAGGGCCCCCTGTTAACACGGCGCATATCACATCCGACGTGCCCGGCGGGGGTTCTCCACAGCGGCGGTGGCCGTCCACAGGCCGGGCGGGCAGGGGGGACACGACACCGGTCGAGGACCGATGCTGCGGCGCATGCGTGAACGACCGCCCGAGTTCGCCGACACGGCGGAACGGCAGCAGCAGATCATGACCCGCGCCCAGCTCCTGGCCGCCGGCCTCGACGACATGTACCTGTACCGGCAGACCCGGCGGGGCCTCTGGCAGCGGGTGCTGCCGGCGACGTACGCGCTGGTGACCGGCACCCTCACCGACGAGCAGCGGCGGATCTCCGCCGCGCTCTACACCGGGCCGGACGCGCAGGTCACCGGTCTGGCCGCGTTGACCTGGTACGGCTTCCGGCAGAGCCCGCGCACCGAGGACGTACACCTGATCGTGCCGCACCACGCGCGGCGCGCGTCCGCCGGTCATGCGATGGTCGCGCGGGCCCTGGCCCTTGATCCCCGGGCCCGGCGGACGTCGCTGTACGCGGTGTGCTCGCCCGCGCGGGCCGTCGTGGACGCGGCCCGCGGTCTGCGCCAGCTTCGTCCGGTACGGGCGATGGTCGGGGAGGCCGTGCAGCGCGGCTTCACCGACCTGGCCACCCTCGACGAGGAGATCCGGCGGGCCCGGCGGAGCCGGACGGCGTTGATCCGGAAGGCGTTCGCGGAGGTGGCCGCCGGCACGCGGTCGGCGCCCGAGGCGGAGCTGCGGGAGTGCCTCGGTGACAGCGGCGTGCTGCCGGAGATCCTGTGGAACCCTCGCCTGCGGACCGGCGAGGGCGGGGTCCTCCCGACGCCGGACGGTTACCTGGCCGACGCGGCGGTGGCGCTCGAGGTCGACTCGCAGGAGTACCACTTCAGCCCCGCCGACTGGGCCCGGACGCTGGACCGGCACAACGAGCTGAGTCGGCACGGCATCCTGGTCCTGCACTTCACGCCGGCCCAGCTGCGACGCGATCCGGTACGGATCCGCCGGATGGTCGAGGACGCGTACGCGTCCCGGCCGGGTGCCGGCGCCACCACCGGGGTACGGGTCGAGTCGGTAGCGGCACCGTCGTAGTCGGCGCCCGGCCGGGTCGGCGTCGGCGCAGCCGGTGCCGGCGTTAAGAAGGGGCCCCTCCTCTACCTGAGGCGTTAAGAAGGGGCCCTTCCTTACACCTCAGCAGCCGGGGAGGCGCTCGATGAGGTAGCGCTCCACCTGGTCCAGGGAGACGCGCTCCTGGCCCATCGTGTCCCGGTTCCGGACGGTCACGGCGTTGTCGTCCAGCGTGTCGAAGTCGACCGTGACGCAGAACGGGGTGCCGATCTCGTCCTGCCGGCGGTAGCGACGGCCGATGGCCTGCGAGTCGTCGAACTCCACCACCCAGCGCTTGCGCAGCTGCGCCGCGAGGTCCTTCGCCTTCGGCGACAGCGCCTCGTTGCGGGACAGCGGCAGCACCGCCACCTTGACCGGGGCGAGCCGCGGGTCGAAGCGCATGACGGTGCGCTCCTCCATCTTGCCCTTGGTGGTCGGCGCCTCGTCCACGTCGTACGCCTCGAGCAGGAAGGCCAGCACCGCGCGGGTGAGACCGGCGGCCGGCTCGATCACGTACGGCGTCCAGCGCTCGTTCTTGGTCTGGTCGAAGTACGACAGGTCCACACCGGAGTGCTTGCTGTGCGTGGACAGGTCGAAGTCGGTGCGGTTGGCGATGCCCTCCAGTTCCGCGAACTCGGAGCCGCCGAACTGGAAGCGGTACTCGATGTCGACGGTGCGCTTCGAGTAGTGGGAGAGCTTCTCCTTGGGGTGCTCGTAGAAGCGCATGTTCTCCTCGGAGAGCCCGAGGTCGAGGTACCAGTTCCAGCGCTCCTGGAGCCAGTACTCGTGCCACTGCTCGTCCGTGCCCGGCTCGACGAAGAACTCCATCTCCATCTGCTCGAACTCGCGGGTGCGGAAGATGAAGTTGCCCGGGGTGATCTCGTTGCGGAACGACTTGCCGGTCTGCGCGATGCCGAACGGCGGCTTCTTGCGCGCGGCGGTCGCCACGTTGTTGTAGTTCACGAAGATGCCCTGGGCGGTCTCCGGGCGCAGGTAGTGCAGGCCCTCCTCGCTCTCCACCGGGCCGAGGTGGGTCTTCATCAGGCCGTTGAACATCTTCGGCTCGGTGAAGGTGCCCTTGTTGCCGCAGTTCGGGCAGTTCAGCTCGGACAGCGAGGTGAGCGGCTTGCCGTGCTTGGCCTCGTACGCCTCTTCGAGGTGGTCGGCCCGGAACCGCTTGTGGCACGACTGGCACTCGGTGAGCGGGTCCACGAACTCGGCGATGTGGCCGGAGGCCTCCCAGACCTTGCGGGCCAGGATGACCGCGGAGTCCAGGCCGACGACGTCCTCGCGCTGCTGGACCATCGTCTTCCACCACTGACGCCGGACGTTCTCCTTGAGCTCCACGCCGAGCGGACCGTAGTCCCACGCCGACCGGGTGCCTCCGTAGATCTCGCTGGAGGGGAAGACGAAGCCTCGGCGCTTGGCGAGGCTGACGATGGCGTCGATACGGTCGGCTGGCATGTTTCCTCCTACGCCGGCTGGCGGCCGGCGGGGACACAGTGGGATGGAACGAACAGTTCGGGACAACGGTACGACCAGCGGCGCCCCGAGCCCAGCAGAATACCGGGGGGCGTGGTCAGTTGATCGCACAGACCTCCATGGCACCGGTCTGCCGGTCCTGCTCCAGGGTCACCTGCTGACGGTCGCGGTCCCCACCGGTGTAGGTCACGTCGACCGGGACGGTGAGCGAGGTGGTGTCCACCTCACCCACGCGGTAGTCGGCCACCTGCGGCTCGTCGCCGACGCGGCGCTCGAAGTCCCGCCGGGACTCGCGCTGCTGCGCGGACTCGCAGAGCTGCTCGTACGCGGCGCCGTACTTCCGCTCCACCAGGGCCTGGTAGTAGTCCTGGGAGGCGCGCCGGCCCTGCTCCTCGACCGCCTGCACGCCGGTGACGGCGAGCCCGACCACGGCCGCCCCGCCGCCACCGCAGCAGAGCAGGAGGGCGAGCGCACCGGCGCCCAGCCCCAGCCAGAGCCGGGTGTTGCGGCCCTCGGTGGGCGGTGCCGCGAACGGCGGCGCGACGCCGGGGCCGGCCGGGGGGACGGGAACGGCCGGGCCCGTCGGTGGACCGGTCACGACCGGGGGTTGCGCGCCGCCGTCCTGGCCGGGCAGCGAGGGGTACGGCGAGGGGGCCGCCGGTCCGGGAGCGCTCATGAGAGCAGGGTAGTGCCCCGGGACTCATCGGTAAGGGGCAGAGGCCCGATCGCTCGGAGCCACGACGACGTCCCCGCCGGGGGCGGCGCTGGCCAACGCCTCGTACGCGGACGGCTCGTCGACCGACTCGGCGAGCAGTGGGACGGCGGTGACCTTGACGTCGAAGCCGCCCAGGGCCCGGCGGTAGGTGCCGACGGACTCCCACTCGGTGACGAGGCACCAGTGGCGGGGGTCGTCGAGGGCCCGTACCAGTTGGCCGCGCAGGTACCCGGGTCGGGCCGCGAGGGCGGCGAGGGCGGCGTACGCCCGCGCGGTGAAGTTCTCGGCGACATCGACGTCGACCACGAACCGGTTGGTCACCAGCACCGGGTTCCTCCTCGTAGAGTCTGTGGGATGCAGCGTACGCAGAGCCCGATCGCGGCCCGGCTGGCCCGGGCGAACCCGACGACGGTGTTCCTGGTCACCCTGGTGCTGGTGCTCGTCGCGTTCTTCACACCGGGCGTGGTCGGTGGCCTGCTCACCCTTCTGCTGGCGGCGGGGCTGGCCGCGCTGCTGACGACCACCTGGACGGTCCAGACGCCCGGGACGCGGGTGATCCGGCTGGTGATGCTGACCCTGCTGGTGGCGGCGGGACTGGCGAAGGTGCTCTGACATGCAAGCATGCGTTTTTGACAATCATTGTCGTTCGCGCGGACAGTTGACGACATGAACAACCGCACCGCACCGCGCGCCCTGGCCGCCGCCGCGACCGCCCTGCTCGCCCTGGGCGGCGTCACCGCCTGCTCCGACGGCAAGGCCGCCGGCGCCGACCCGCAGCGGGTCGACGTGGTGGCCGCCTTCTACCCGCTCCAGTTCCTGGCCGAGCGGATCGGCGGCGACGCGGTGACGGTCAGCAACCTGGTCAAGCCGGGCGCCGAGCCGCACGACGTGGAGCTCAACCCGGGCCAGGTCGGCGCCGTCGCGGAGGCGGAGCTGGTGGTCTACCTCGCCGGCTTCCAACCACAGGTCGACGAGGCCGTCGAGCAGAACGCCAAGGACCGCGCCTTCGACGTCGCCACCGTGCAGCCGCTGCGCGACGCCGCGGCCGACGCCCACCATCACGAGGGCGAGAGCGAAGAGCCCGCGCACGAGGAGGAGGCCGGCGGTAAGGACCCGCACCTCTGGCTGGACCCGACGCGCCTGGCCACCGTCGGCGACAGGTTCGCCGAGCGACTGGGCAAGGCCGACCCGGACCGGGCCGCCGAGTACACGACCCGGGCGAAGGAGCTCCGTACGGAGCTGGAGAAGCTGGACGGCGAGTTCAGCGCCGGGCTGAAGACCTGCCAGCGCCGCGAGATCGTGGTCAGCCACACCGCCTTCGGGTACCTGACCGAGCGCTACCAGCTGGAGCAGATCGGCATCACCGGCCTCAGCCCGGAGAACGAGCCGTCGCCGCAGCGCCTGGCCGAGGTCGCCGAGGAGGCCAAGGAGCACAAGGCCACCACCATCTTCTTCGAGACGCTGGTCAGCCCGAAGGTCGCCGAGACCATCGCCGGCCAGGTGGGTGCGAAGACCGCCGTGCTGGATCCGATCGAAGGGCTGTCGACCGACAACGGCGGCGACTACCTTTCGGTGATGCGTACCAACCTGGCGAGCCTGAGGACGGCGTTGAGCTGCTCGTGACATCCCCTGTCATCACCGTCACGCACGGGGTGGTCGGCTACGACGGCCGCCCCGTGCTGCGTGACGTCTCCCTGACGGTGGCCACCGGCGAGGTGGTCGCCCTGCTCGGTGCCAACGGCTCCGGGAAGTCCACGCTCATCCGTGCCGTCCTCGGGCTGGTGCCGCTCAGCTCCGGGTCGGTCACCCTCTTCGACCGTCCGTTGCGGCGGTTCCGCGAGTGGCACCGCATCGGGTACGTCCCGCAGCGGCTGGGCGCCGGCAGCGGCGTACCGGCCACCGTCCGCGAGGTGGTGGCCTCCGGCCGGCTCGCCCGACGGGGCGTCCTGCGCCCGGCCGGCGCCGCCGACCGCGACGCCGTCGACGCGGCGCTGCGCGCCGTGGGCCTGGCCGACCGTGACCGCGACCCGGTCGCCACCCTCTCCGGGGGGCAGCAGCAGCGCACCCTGATCGCCCGCGCGCTGGCCGGCCGGCCGGAGCTGCTGGTGCTCGACGAGCCGACCGCCGGGGTGGACGCGGAGAGCCAGGAGGCGTTCGCCGGCGCGCTGCGCGACTTCGTCGGCGGCGGGGGCACGGTCCTGCTGGTGGCCCACGAGCTGGGCCCGCTGCGACCGCTGATCAGTCGCGCGATCGTCGTGCACGCCGGCGGGATCGTCCACGACGGCGCGGTGCCCGAGCCCGCCGGCCACCACGCCGAGCCCGACCACGACCACGTGCACCCGCACGGCCCCGACGAGCCCGCCGGGCTGTGGAGCAGCTGACCATGGAACTCTTCCAGTACCCCTACATGCAGCGTGCCCTGATCGCGGCGCTGGTCATCGGCCTGGCGGCCCCGGCCCTCGGCATCTACCTGGTGCAGCGGAGGCTGGCGCTGATCGGGGACGGGATCGGCCACGTCGCGCTGACCGGTGTCGGCGCCGGCCTGCTGCTCAAGCAGTCACCGGTGCTGGTGGCGGTGATCGTGGCGAGTCTCGGCGCGATCACCATCGAGCTGGTCCGCGCCCGCGGACGCACCTCCGGTGACCTGGCGCTCGCGTTGCTGTTCTACGGCGGTATCGCCGGGGGCGTCATGCTGGTCGGGCTCTCCGACAGCACCAGCGCCAACCTGACCGCGTACCTGTTCGGGTCGCTGGTCACCATCCGCACCGCCGACCTGGTCACGATCGTGGTGCTCGGCGTGGTGATCCTGGTGACCATGCTGGCGCTGCGTCCGGCGCTCTTCGCGGTCTGCCACGACGAGGAGTACGCGCGGGTCTCCGGCCTGCCGGTGCGGACGCTCAACCTGCTGCTCGCGGTCGCCACGGCGGTCACCGTCACCATCGCCATGCAGGCGGTCGGCGTACTGCTCATCAGCGCCCTGATGGTGGTGCCGGTGGCGGCCTCCCAGCAGGTGACCCGGGGCTTCCGCAGCACCATGACCGCCGCGATGACGCTGGGTCTGTTCGCCGCCGCCTCCGGCGTCTGGGTCGCCGCCACCGCCGACACCGCCCCGGGCGCGTCGGTGGTGCTGATGGCGATCGCCTCCTTCGGGGTCGTCGCGATCGCCGCGGCGGTCTGGCGGGCGCTGCGTCGCCGGGCCGTCCCGGCCGCCGCGCCGGCCGCCGAGCCGCACGAGGTCGTCCTGCACCGATCCTGATCAGCGCACTGCCCACAGCATTGGTTACCGTTACAGAGTGAGCAGCGGGTCAGGGTACGACGCGTTCGAGGGCGCCAGCGAATTGCTGCGTGCGCTCTCGGCACCGATCCGGCTGGCCATCGTCAGCGAGCTGGCCGACGGCGAGCGCTGCGTCCACGAGCTGGTCGACAAGCTGGGGGCACCGCAGCCGCTGGTCTCCCAGCACCTGCGGGTGCTGCGCGGCGCCGGCGTGGTGCGCGGTTCCCGGCGCGGCCGGGAGATCGCGTACGCCCTGGTCGACGAGCACGTCGCGCACATCGTGTCCGACGCCGTCGACCACTCCCGAGAAGGCTCCCCCGGCATCGCGGTGTAAGGAAGGGCCCCTTCTTAACGCCTCGCGTTGTACAAGGGCCCCTTCCTAACACGCGTGTGGGGTGCCCCGTACCGCACCGTCGTGGCACGCTGTCCGGCGTGAAGATCTACGCCGATCGCTTCCCGACCGCCGTCCGACAGTTGATCACCGACCTGCTCGTCGTCGCCTGGGTGTACGCGGCGGTGCGCGGTGCGCTGTGGCTGCACGACCTGGTGCAGAAGCTCGCCGTACCCGGACAGAAGCTGGAGGGTGCCGGGAGCGGCCTGGCCGACAACCTGGGCGAGGCCGGCGGCAAGGTCGGCCGGGTGCCGCTGGTCGGCGACGAGTTGACCGCGCCGTTCGAACGGGCCGCCGACGCGGCGCGCTCCCTGGCCGACGCGGGCCGGGACCAGCAGGAACTGGTCGACCAGCTCGCCCTCGCCCTGGCGGTCGCGTTCCTCGTCTTCCCGATCGGCCTGGTGCTGTTCGGCTGGCTGCCGCTGCGGCTGCGCTGGATGCGTCGCGCCGGCTCGGCGGCGAAGCTGGCCGCCGCGCCCGCCGGACGGGACCTGCTCGCGCTACGGGCACTGGCGACCCAGCCGTTGGGCACGCTCACCCGGATCGGGCCGGACGTCGCCGAGGCGTGGCGGCGGGGCGACGACGCGACCGTCGACGCGCTGGCCGCCCTGGAGCTGCGCCAACTCGGCCTGCGCGACGGCCGCTGACCCGCCCGGGTCCCTCGGGCCGGGCGCGACGCCGGCTCCCGCCGGAACTCCGGCGCTCGTGCGGGCGCTGCGCCGAACCTCCGCGTCCGGGCGGGCGCTGCGCCGGCTTCCGCGGGCCCGGCGGTCGCTAAGGTCGTCGGGTGTTCTTCTTCCTCGTCGTCATCGCCGTCCTGCTGCTGGGCTACGCCGGTTTCCTCCTCACGTTCGTCCGGCAGGGCCGCAAGATCCCGCCGGCGGCGTACCTCGGCTTGGCCGTGCTCAACGGCCTGATCCTGGCGGTGGTGCTGGCCTGGGCCGTCTCCCGCTGACCCGCCCTCCCCCAGCGCAGCGCGCCCATCGGTTCGGCCGGGCGCCCTCGCATGCGTCATACCTGTCCGTCATGAATATGACGGCCAGGTATGACGCTCATCCGCGCGGCACCGGCGGGCGGCGGACCGGCCGATGCGGTGCCGGGGCGGCCGCCCGCCGGGCAGCGGGTCGGCGTCAGGACGGCGGCGGGATGCGGCGGCGCACGTCGGCGGCGTCGGACGGGCCGGGCGACCAGCGGGCCACCCACGGCAGGTCGGCCGGCGGCGTGATCACACCCTCCTCCAACCCGGCGTACCGGCCGGCGAGGATGCGTCGGGCGGCGGCCACGTCGACGGAGTCGGTGTTCTCCCAGAGGGCGGTGAAAAGCGCGTCCACCCGGACCCGGGCCTGCCGGCAGAACAGGTCGGCCAGCTCCACGTTCTCCGGGCGGGTGCCCCGTTCGGCGTGGGCCCGGACGCAGACCGCGGCCATCGCGAACAACTCGGCGCCGATGTCCACCACGCGGCCGAGGAACGCCTGCTTCCGCTCCATCTTCCCCTGCCACCGGGACATCGCGTAGAACGTCGACCGGGCCAGCTTGCGGGAGGCCCGCTCGACGTGGCGCAGGTGGCCGGCGAGGGGACCGTATCCGGCGTACGCACCGGGGGCCTGTCCCTTGCCCACGGCCAGGGTGGGCAGCCACTTCGCGTAGAACGCGCCGGCGCGGGCCCCGGCCTTCGCCTTGCGGCCCAGGCCGGCGTCCGGGTCGATGATGTCCCCCGCGACCGAGAGGTGCGCGTCGACCGCCTCCCGGGCGATGAGCAGGTGCATGATCTCCGTCGACCCCTCGAAGATCCGGTTGATCCGCAGGTCCCGCAGGAGCTGCTCGACGGCGGCCGGGCGCTCGCCCCGGGCGGCCAGGGAGTCGGCGGTCTCGTAGCCGCGGCCGCCCCGGATCTGGATCAGCTCGTCGGCGATCCGCCAGGCCATCTCGCTCGCGTACAGCTTCACGAGGGCGGCCTCGATGCGGATGTCGTTGTGGTCGTCGTCGGCGAGCAGGCAGCACAGGTCGAGCATGGTCTCCATGCCGTACGTGGTGGCCGCGATGAAGGACAGCTTCTGCGCCACCGCCTCGTGCTCACCCACCGGACGGCCCCACTGGACGCGGTCGGCGGCCCACTCGCGGGCCACGTTCAGCGCCCACTTGCCGGCACCGACGCACATCGCGGGCAGCGACAGCCGGCCGGTGTTGAGCGTGGTCAGGGCGATCTTCAGGCCCTTGCCCTCGCCACCGATCACGTTCTCGGCCGGCACGAAGACGTCGTGGAAGCGGGTGAGGCTGTTCTCCAGGCCCCGCAGGCCGACGAAGGCGTTGCGGCGCTCCACCGTGATGCCCTCGGAGTCGCCCTCGACCACGAACGCGGTGATGCCGCCCCGCCGACCCTCGGTGGCCGGTACCCGGGCCATCACCACCAGCAGGGTCGCCACCGTGCCGTTGGTGGCCCAGAGCTTGACCCCGTTGAGGCGGTAGCCGGTGCCGTCCGGGGTCGGTTCGGCGGTGGTGGCGAGCCGGGCCGGGTCGGAGCCCACGTCCGGCTCGGTGAGCAGGAAGGCGGAGACCTCACCGGCGGCGAGCCGGGGCAGGAAGCGCTGCTTCTGCTCGGCGGTGCCGAACATCTTCAGCGGTTGGGGCACGCCGATGGACTGGTGGGCGGAGAGCAGCGCGCCGATGGCCGGGCTGATCGAGCCGGCCAGCATCAGCGCCCGGCAGTAGTGCAGGTTGCTCAGCCCGAGCCCGCCATAGCTGCGGTCGATCTTCATGCCGAACGCGCCGAGCCGGCCCAGTCCCTGGAAGACCTCGTCCGGGATGGACGCATCGCGCTCGATCGCCGCACCGTCCACCTCGGAGGCGAGGAACTCGCGGAACCGCCCGAGGAACTCGTCGGCCCGGCTCACGTCCGCCGGGTCGGGGCGGGGCCACGGCTCGATGAGGTCGAGGCGGAACCGGCCGAGGAAGAGTTCCTTGCCGAAGCTCGGACGGTCCCAGGAGGACTCCCGGGCCGCCTCCGCCACCTGGCGGGCCTCCTTCTCGGAGACCTGGCCGGCCTCCGTCGGCAGTGGCCCGGCGCCACCGGCGGCGTCCACGCGGTCGGCGGTGGGTCGGTCCGCGCCGGAGTCGTCCGGCGCGGGTCGGCTGTTCTGCGTGGTGGTCACGGCTGCCCCCTCGAACCTCGGTCCGGCTGCGTCGACGAACGCGACACCGAAAACGCTACCCCCGGGTGTTACCCAGGGGTAGCGTTCCGTGAGATCGAGTTTCGTCGGTTCCCGCGTGCCGGTCAGTCCCGGACGCCGGTCGGCGGGTTGTCTTCCTCGTCGTCGACGTCGTCCTCACCCCAGCTGCGCCGGGCGAACGGCAGGATCGCCCAGAAGGTGAGGAACCAGATCGCGGTGAGCCCGCTCAGCACGAAGGCGATCGGCCGGTCGAGCACGAAGTCCGTGATCAGCAGGACCGCGGCCACCATCGAGATGAGCATGAAGGCGAGCCCGCCACTGGCCATCCGGTGCGCGAACCGGACCAGCTCCGGCTTGCGGCCCTGACGGAACAGCGCCCGGTGGAACGCGACCGGCGAGATGATCATCGCGGTGGCGGCCGCCGCGGCGAGCAGCGAGACGATGTAGACGTCCTTCTGGAAGTTCGTGGTCCGGGTGAAACCGTTGCTGAACGGCAGGGTGAGCAGGAAGGCGAAGAGGATCTGGACGCCCGTCTGGGCGACCCGCAACTCCTGCAGCAGATCGGCGAAGTTGCGCTGCCAGCGCTGCTTCTCGGATTCCTTCGACACGCTCACCTCCGGTCAGACGGTACTGCCGGCGGATCGCACCCACCGGCAGGATCGCTGATGCCCGATCACGTTGATCGTGAAACCGCTTCGGCCACCGGCCGGACATCTTCCGGACATCCGCCCGTCACCCGGCGGTCAGGAGCCGCGGCGGATGCGGCCCGCGTACCGGGCCTCCAGGGCGTTGTTGTGCTCGTCGCCGCCAGCGATGTTGGCCGACAGGTAGACCGGGGGCCGCTCCCCCGCCGCCAGCAGCCGGGCCACCACCTCGACCGTCAACTGCTGGGCCAGCAGCGCCGCGGTGATCGAGGAGACCGCGCCCACCGCGCCGCCGCCGGGCAGCGGAAGGGTGGCGTCTCCGTACGGGGCGCCGTTGTCGAGCACGACGTCGGCGAAGTCGGCGAGCTTGCGCCCGGACGGGTGGCGGGAGGTCATCCGCCCGGAATGCTCGGTGGAGGTGATGACGATCAGCCGGTGCCCCTTCTCCCGCACCAGGGCGGCGAACTCGACCATCGCGCCGTTGACGCCCGAGTTGGAGGCGAGCACGAACACGTCCTGCGGGCGGACCGGGGCCAGGTCGTACAGGCGGTGCGCCACTGACGGGTCCCGTTCCAGCATCGGCCCGAGCATCTCCGGCGACCCGCCGCCGAGCAGCACCAGGTCGCGCAGGGCGATCCGGTTGGTCGGCACCAGCCCACCGGCCCGGCCGGCGATCTCCATGGCGAGCGCCTCGGAGTGGCCGGTGCCGAAGGCGTGCACGACACCGTCGGCGCGGACCGCCTCGGCGACCAGGTCCGCCGCCCGCGCCACCGCCGCACGCTGGCTCTCGGCCACCCGGTGCATCGTCGCCGTCACCACCGCCAGGTAGTCGTCACCGCTCAGCGTCACGCTTCCTCCGTCCATCCGTGTCCTCTCGTTGCGCCGTCGGCCGGACCGGTCCGGCCAACGGGTCAGGCCAGACCGCGTACGCGGGCCAGGATCGCCTCGGCCAGCGGTGCGGGAGCCTCGTCGGGGATCCAGTGGCTCACCCGGGGCAGCGTGACGAACCGGTAGTCGCCGGTCACGTTCTCGGCGCACGCCTCCGCGGCGGTCCGCCCCACCGCGATGTCCCGGTCGCTCCACACGTAGGTGGTCGGCACCGACACCGGGCCGGTGGACGCCATCGTGGTGCGGGACATCGCCCGGTACCAGTTCAGCGCCGCGGTGAGGGCGCCGGGTTCGCGCATCGGGTCGGCGTACGCGGCCACCCGCCGGTCGTCGCCGACGCCGTGCAGCATCCGCCGCAGGCCGGTGGCGTTGAGCGCCAGCAGCGCCTTCTCCGCCCTGCCGGGCTGACGGAACAGCATGATGTACGCCGAGCGCGCCTTCTGCTGCGGGTCCTTCGCCAGCGCGTGGGCGAAGGCTGCGGGGTGCGGCACGGACACCGCCGTCAGGGTGCGGACCCGGTCGGGGTGCCGGGCGGCGAGGTCCCAGCCGACCACGGCACCCCAGTCGTGCCCCACCACGTGCGCCGCGTCGACGCCGAGGGCGTCCAGCACGGCCACCGCGTCGGCGGTCAGCTCCGGCATCGCGTACGCCTCGACGGCCTCCGGCCGCGCGCCCGGCGAGTAACCCCGCTGGTCCAGTGCGTACGTGCGCAGGCCGGCGGCGTGCAGGGCCGGCACCACCTCGTCCCACTCGCCGGAGTGCTGTGGGAAGCCGTGCAGCAGGAGCACGGGCGCGCCGTCCTCCGGCCCACCCGCGCGTACGTCGAAGGTCAGTCCTCGGGCCTCGATCCGCATGATCGGCAGCCTACCCAGGCGGGGCGGCCCTCACTCGTACTGGCGCTTGGGGGCGGGCACCTGCTTCCACGACTCCACGTCGAGGTACGGGATCTCCGCGTCGTTGACCGGGTCCGGGGCGACCCGGTCGCTGTACCGGCCGGTCACCTCGACCCAGGTGTCGTCGGGGAGACCGGCGGGCACGTCGCCGGTCAGGCCGAGCTTGACCGGCCGCCCGTCGGCGGCGCAGCAGGAGAGCACGATCCGGGCGAGGATCGGCTGCCCGTCCGGGCCCTTCGCGACGAAACCGGTGATCAGCACCCGCCGGTCGCCGATGGACGTGCCCTTGTCGAACAGCGCCCGCGAGGCGTAGTCGAGCACTCCCACCCGCACCGGGTCGCCCTCGGGCAGCGGCGGGTAGTCCGAGGGTTGCTGCTGGCTGGACAGGGCGGTGCCGGCCTGCCCAGCCGCGTACGACCCGAGGGCCGGCGGGGCGACCAGCAGCAGCCCGAGCACGGGAAGGATCAGCAGCCAGCCGACCCGCGGCTCGTGGTGGCCGTGCCCGTCGTCGTCGGTGTGCCCGTCGTGCCCGGGTGCGTCGTGCCCTTCGAGGCCGGGGCCGTCGGCCGGAACCGACGCGGGGCGGGCCGGGCGCAGCTCGTACCAGAGGGTCATGATCGCGGCCACGACCAGGACGATCCCGGCGGCGACCAGGAAGGGACGCAGCCCCTCCTTGACGTAGTTCAGGTAGAGGTCGGTGAGGCTGGCGCGGATCACCGCGCCGCCGAGCAGCAGCAGGACGACGGCCTGCGCCTGCCGGTTCACAGCAGCACCGCCCCGACGCCGACGGCGACGAGGACGGCCACCACGAAGGTGGTCGGCGCGAAACGGGACGCGAACCGCCGGCCGAAGACGCCGGTCTGCATCGAGATCAGTTTCAGGTCGACCATCGGTCCCACCACCAGGAAGACGAGCCGGGACGTGAGCGAGAACTGCGACAGCGAGGCCGCCACGAAGGCGTCCGCCTCCGAGCAGATGGACAGCAGGACGGCGAGTACGGCGAGGGCCAGCACGGACAGCACCGGGTTGTCGGCGAGGGTCTGCAACCACCGCTCGGGCACCAACACGTTGATGGTGGCGGCGGCCATCGCGCCCACCACGAGGAAGCCACCGGCGTGGGTGACGTCGTGTCGGACCGCCGCCCAGAACGCCAGGCCCCGCGGGCCACCGTCCAGCTCGGGACGGCGGGGCAGCCGGATCCAGTCGGCGCGGCCGAGGCGAAGCCAGAGCCAACCCATGATCATGGCGACGATGAGGCTGGCCACCGCACGGCCGACGACCATCTCCGGGTTGTTCGGGAAGGCGACGGCGGTGGCGGCGAGCACGATCGGGTTGATCGCCGGCGCGGCCAGCAGGAAGGCCAGTGCGGCGGCCGGGGTCACGCCGCGCCGGATCAGCGAACCGGCGATGGGCACCGAGCCGCACTCGCAGCCGGGCAGGACCACGCCCGCGGCGCTGGCCACCGGTACCGCGAGGGCCGGATGGCGGGGCAGCGCCCGGGCCCAGAACGACCGGGGCACGAAGACGGCGATCACCGCGGAGAGCAGCACGCCGAAGACGAGGAAGGGCACCGCCTGGACCATGACCGAGACGAACACGGTGGTCCAGGTCTGGAGTCGGGGTGAGGACAGGAGGCCGGCCAGCGGCTCCCGGAAGATGATCAGCAGCACCAGCAGTGCCGCGAGCACCTCGACCGAGCCGATCCGGCCGCCCAGCCCGCCGCGCGGGCCGTCGTCGTCGCGCTCCGCCGACTCCTCCGGGCGTACGCCCTGCGTCCCGGTCGGGGCGTTCGGTGCGGCCAGGCCGACCATCCCTGTGCGGTGCGCCTCGCTGCCGTCGTGGGACGGGTCGGGGCCCTCGGTTTCCGGTGTCACGTGTGCGTCCTTCTGCCGGGTGGCGGGACCGGCGGCCTGAGAATACCGGTCGACCTCGGCCCCGGTCGATGGATGACCTGCGGAGAGATCACTTTGCCCGATGATCTTCACTGGTGTTAGCGTCGACGAGACAACTTCACATCCGACAGGGGAGCGCACAGCGCTGAGAGTGCGGGCACCGCCCGCAGACCCTCGAACCTGATCTGGGTAATGCCAGCGCAGGGAGTTCGGTCGACCTCCAGCCGCGCCGCCGTCCGGGCAATCCGGGCGTCGGCGTGCGTCTTCTCCTGGTTCACCTCATGGACTGGGAGCGCAGCATGACCACCACCGACACCACCCGTTGGCGCACGATCGACATCGTCGTCGCCTCGGTCCTCGCCGTCGCCTTCGGCGTCATCTTCTGGGCCTGGGACCTTGTCTGGGCCGCCACCGAGGGCGCGTTCGCGTTCTTCCCGCCGGCCCAGTCGGTCATCTACGGCATCTGGCTGCTGCCCGGCGTGCTCGGCGGGCTCGTCATCCGGAAGCCGGGGGCGGCCTTCTACTGCGAGTTCCTCGCCGCGTTCATCTCGGTGCTGCTGGGCAGCCAGTGGGGTGCCGTGGCGATCCTCCAGGGTGCGTTCCAGGGCCTCGGCGCGGAGCTGGGCTTCGCCGCCTTCCGGTACCGCTCGTTCCGCCTGCCGGCCGCCCTGCTCTCGGGTGCCCTCGCCGGCCTGGCCGCGGCCATCTTCGACCAGGCCCGGTACTACACGACGCTCGACCTGTGGAGCGCCCGGGTGCCGATCTTCGTGATCACCGTGCTCAGCGCCACGGTCGTCGCCGGCGCCGGCGCCTGGTACCTGACGCGCGCCCTGGCCAACACCGGCGTCCTGGACCGCTTCCCCGCCGGCCGCGACCGAGCACTGATCTAACCTCCACCCCCACCCACCCCACCCCCTCCCTCGTTGATCAAGAGGTTTGCGTCAACGGGAGCCGTTGTCCTGACGCAAACCTCTTGATCAACAGCAGTGGGCGGAGGGGGTGGGTGTAGTGGGTCGGGTGGAGCTGCGGGGGTTCGGGTGGCGGCACGCCGGGCGGAAACGCTGGGCGGTGCGGGGAGCGGACCTGCGGGTGGAGCGTGGGGAGCGGGTGCTGTTGCTCGGGCCCTCGGGGGCGGGCAAGAGCACGCTGCTCGCGGCTCTCGCCGGCCTGCTGCCCGAGGACTCCGGCGAGCAGGAGGGCACCGTCGAGATCGACGGGCTGGACCCGCGCAAGGACCGGGAGCGGGTCGGCATCGTCTTTCAGGACCCGGAGACCCAGCTGGTGATGGCCCGCTGCGGCGACGACGTGGCGTTCGGGCTGGAGAACCGGGGCGTACCGGCCGCCGAGATCTGGCCGCGCGTCGACCAGGCGCTGCGCCGGGTCGGCTTCCCGTACGACCGGGACCGTCCCACCGCCGCGCTCTCCGGCGGCGAGCAGCAGCGTCTCGCCCTGGCCGGCGCGCTGGCCCTGCGCCCCGGGCTCCTGCTGCTCGACGAGCCCACCGCCAACCTCGACCCGGCCGGTGCCGCGCTGGTCCGGGAGGCGGTGGCCCGGGCCGTCGACGCCGACACCACGTTGATCCTGGTGGAGCACCGGGTCGCCGAGGCGCTGCCGCTGGTCGACCGGGTGGTCGTGCTCCAGCCGGGCGGCGGCGTGCGCGTCGACGGCACCCCCGAGGCCGTCTTCGGCACACACGGCGACGCGCTCGCCGCCGACGGGGTCTGGGTGCCCGGCCGGCCCGTACCGCCCCGCCGGGCCACCGTGCCCGCGGGCGGGACGCTGCTCGCCGCCGAACGGCTCGGCCTGCCGCCCCGGCTGGCCGCCGTCGACCTGACCGTACGCGCGGGCGAGGCGCTCGCCGTCCTCGGCCCGAACGGGGCCGGGAAGTCCACCCTCGCGCTGCTGCTCGGCGGGCTGCTGAAACCGGGCACCGGTCGCGTCGCCGCCACGGCGGAGCTGGCCGGGGCCGACGCCCGCACTCCCCCGCACCGCTGGCGCGCGCCGGCGCTGGCCCGTCGGATCGGCTCGGTCTTCCAGGACCCGGAGCACCAGTTCGTCACGAGCACCGTCTTCGACGAGCTGGCGCTGGGCCCCCGCCGCACCGGCCGTCCCGATCCGGAGGTACGGGCCACGGTGGACGGGCTGCTGGACCGGCTGCGGCTGACGAAGCTCGCGGGCGCCAACCCGTACACCCTCTCCGGTGGTGAGGCGCGGCGGCTGAGCGTGGCGACGGCCCTGGCCACCGCGCCCCGCCTGCTGGTCTGCGACGAACCCACCTTCGGCCAGGACCGACGGACGTGGCTGGAGCTGGTCGACCTCCTCGCCGAGCTGCGCGACGCCGGGCACGGCCTGGTCACCGTCACCCACGACGCGGAGTTCGTGGCCGCCCTGGCCGACCGCAGGGTCCTGCTGGACCGCCCGCCGGTCGACGCGCGGCCCGGGACGCGACCGTGATCGGGGACTTCGGACCGGTCGCCCGGCCGGACGCGCCGCTGGCCCGGCGCAACCCGGTGGCGAAGCTCGCGGCGGCCCTGGTCTTCTCGATCGTCCTCATCGCCACCCTGGACCCGGTGGCTCCGGCGATCGCCATCGCCGTGGAGCTGGCGGTGCTGCCGCTGTTCGGCGTGCACCCCCGGGTGCTGCTCCGGCGGGCGTGGCCCCTGCTGCTCAGCGCCGCCGGGATCGTGGTGACGCTGGTGCTCTTCGCGGCCGATCGTTCCGGTCGGGTGCTGGTCGAGGCCGGGCCGGTGGTGGTCACCTCCGGGGTGCTGCTCACCGCCCTCGGCCTCGTGCTGCGGGTGTTCGCCGTCGCCCTGCCGGGGGTGATCGTCTTCGCCACCACGGATCCGACCGACCTGGCCGACGCGCTGGTCCAGAACGCGAAGGCGCCGGCCCGGTTCGCCATCGGGGCCCTGGCCGCGTTCCGGCTGGTGCCGCTGCTCGGCCAGGAGTGGCAGATGATCGCCATGGCCCGCCGGGCGCGGGGCGTCGACGCCGGGCGCAACCCGGTGGCCCGGCTGCGGCTCTTCGCCTCGACGGGGTTCGCGCTGCTGGTCGGTGCGATCCGGCGGGGCACCCGACTGGCCGTCGCGATGGACGCCCGGGGCTTCGACGCGCAGACCCCGCGTACGGTCGCCCGGCACCAACACTTCGGCCTCGCCGACGCCGCGCTGGTCGCCGGCGCGACGGCCCTGGCCCTCGCGGCCGTCACGACCAGCGTCCTCCTCGGCACCTTCCGCCCGCTGGTCGGCTGACCCCGGCCCCGCCCGATCGCGGCGGCCGCGACGTCCTGCGGCGCGGCGGTGACCGGTGGTCACGACACCACCCGGTACGCCGTGGAGCGCGATACGGTCTCAGCGGCAGAAGTGTCGACGATGGAAGGTGGCGGGACGCATGGCGGAGCAGGCGACGGCGCAGATCGGCGTGACGGGACTGGCGGTGATGGGCCGGAACCTGGCCCGCAACCTCGCCCGGAACGGCTTCACCGTGGCGGTGCACAACCGAACGCCTGAACGGACCCGCACCCTGGTCGCCGATCACGGCGACGAGGGGACGTTCGTGCCGGCCGAGTCGATGAGGGACTTCGTCGCGGCGCTGGAGCGCCCTCGCGCGGTCATCGTCATGGTGAAGGCGGGCGGCCCCACCGACGCCGTCATCGACGAACTGGTGCCGCTGCTGGACTCCGGCGACATCATCGTGGACTGCGGCAACGCGCATTTCGCCGACACCCGCCGCCGTGAGGAGGCGCTGCGCGCGCAGGGCGTGCACTTCGTCGGCACCGGCGTGTCCGGCGGCGAGGAGGGCGCGCTGCTCGGGCCGAGCATCATGCCCGGCGGGTCGCCGGAGTCGTACCGCAAGCTCGGCCCGATCTTCGAGAAGATCGCCGCGCAGGTGGACGGCACCCCGTGCTGCCGGCACATCGGCTCCGACGGCGCCGGTCACTTCGTGAAGATGGTGCACAACGGCATCGAGTACGCCGACATGCAGCTCATCGCCGAGGCGTACGACCTGCTGCGGGTGGGCCTGTCGGCGGAGCCGGCGGAGATCGCGGAGATCTTCCGCGAGTGGAACTCCGGCGAGCTGGAGTCCTTCCTCATCGAGATCACCGCCGACGTCCTGGCACACACCGACGCGGCCACCGGGCGGGCCTTCGTGGACGTGGTGCTCGATCAGGCCGAGCAGAAGGGCACCGGCCGCTGGACCGTGCAGAGCGCCCTCGACCTGGGCATCCCGATCACCGGCATCGCCGAGGCGACCTTCGCCCGCTCGCTGTCCGGGCACGCCGACCAGCGCGAGGCCGCCCGCGCCGCGTTCCCCGACGCGGGCGAGAAGTGGCAGGTGAGCGACCGGGAGACCTTCGTCGAGGACGTGCGGCGCGCGCTGCTGGCCAGCAAGATCGTCGCGTACGCGCAGGGCTTCGACCAGATTCGCGCCGGCAGCCGGGAGTACGACTGGAACATCGACCTCGGCGGGACCGCCACCATCTGGCGGGGCGGCTGCATCATCCGGGCGCGTTTCCTGGACCGCATCCGGCAGGCGTACGACGAGAAGCCCGAGCTGCCCACCCTGCTGGTGGCGCCGTGGTTCGCCGACACGGTGCGCGACGGCGTGCCCAGTTGGCGGCGGGTGGTGGCCGAGGCGGCCCGCGCGGGGGTGCCCGCGCCGGCGTTCGCCTCGTCGCTGGCGTACTTCGACGCGCTGCGCGCGGAGCGACTGCCGGCGGCGCTCATCCAGGGCCTGCGGGACAACTTCGGGGCGCACACGTACCACCGGGTCGACCGTGAGGGGAGCTTCCACACTCTCTGGGCCGGGGACCGTTCGGAGAGCGAAGCCTGATCCCACCCCCCGCTCCCCCGTTCAGCGGCGGGCCAGCCCGCACGGTGCCGCCGTGTGGACCTGGCCCGCCGCACCTACTTACGGTGACGACTGTCGACCGTCACCGTCCGTCACATGGCGCCCGCCACACCATGATGCGGTTTCCCGCCTTTGCTCTGCACCCCAGGACGCACCACGTCCCTGACCTGGTGCTGGCGATATCCACGCCTCCGGCCTGACACCCGACCGGGTCACACAACGTAGCTGGCGCGTAGAGGGGTGCAGAGCAAAGGCGGAGACGGGAATGGTCGGAGCGCGTCACGTCGTCACGATCGGCGACGACGAGGACGGGGACCCCCGTACCCTCCCGACCCGGGCCCGCCCGGCGCGCTCCCACCCCGCCCCACCCTCGCGATTTTGCACTTCGGGTCGGGACAAAAGGGTTCAACCGACACGAAACGGCGACCGAAGGTGCAAGATCGCGGAAGGCGGCGCGGGGCGGGGCGGGGGGACGCGGGGGGTCAGGTGATTGTGGCGTGCATTTCCCACACCAGGATCTCGGCGGGCTCGGTGGCGGTGAGCCGGCGGCCGCCGGTCATCGTCAGCCGGGCCGCGTCGCCGGTGCCCAGGACGCCGCTGTCCTCCATGGTCACCGCGCCGCTCGGCACGTAGAGGTGGACGAACGGCGCGCCCGGGAGCGTCACCTCGTCCCCGGGGCCGAGCCGGGCGGCGTGCAGGGTCGCGTACCGGTTGCGGATGCGGATCGCCGAGTCGGTGGCGTGGCGGTCCATCCCGGACGCCACCGGGACCAGTCCGCCCCTGAGGAGTTGGTCCTCGATCTCCAACTGCTCGTAGCCGGGGTCGACGCCCTCTGCGTCGGGTAGGACCCACATCTGCACGAAGTGGACCGGGTCACTGTGCGGGTCCCGCCCCTCCAGCCTCCAGGAGTCGTTCTTCTCCGAGTGCAGGATGCCGGTGCCGGCGCTCATCCGCTGCGCCAGCCCCGGGTAGATCACCCCGGAGTGGCCGGTGGAGTCCTGGTGCACCAGGGACCCGCGCAGCACCCAGGTGACGATCTCCATGTCCTGGTGGGGATGGGTCTCGAAGCCAGCTCCCGGCCGGACCACGTCGTCGTTGTTGACCAGCAGCAGGCCGTGGTGCGTGTTCGCCGGATCGTAGTGCCGGGAGAACGAGAAGGAGTGCTTCGAGTCGAGCCAGGAGATCGACGTGGTGAAACGCTCGTCCGCCCGCCGGATGTCGACGTTCGGGGCCGGCGCGCTCACCACGCCCGTTGCCCGGTCTCGGTGGGCGCCCAGGCCAGGGCCGGTTCACCGGTGGACAGCTCGGCGATCTCACCGGAGCGCACCTCCGGCGTGTGACCGAACTCCCGACAGTGCTGCTCGGCGATCTCGGCGCAGATCTCGGCGACCTGCTCGCAGATCGGATCTCCGAGATCCGCCGCGTTCAACGCCATGATCATTTTGTACTGCAGGTCCCGCATCCTCGACCCCCGACCGTCACACGTCCCCGCCTTCGATCCTAGGTCTCGGCGGGCCGGTAGGAGCCCGGATGCGCGGCGACGCCGCCCCCGGGGGTCGATGGGGACGGCGTCGGCGCGAGCCGGATCAGAAGAAGCGGCGACGCTTCGCCTGCTGCGGGCGCAGCATGTCCGCGCCCTTGTTGAGCAGGCGGGTGATTCCGGAGGGACCACGGCGGGCCTCCAGCGTGTGGCTGAGCCGGCGCGCGCCGGCCGCCGCCACGGGTACGGCGATCGCCATCACCGCCCACTGGGCAATACGCTTCTGGATCATGTGGGTTCACCTCCGTCAGTGGCTGCTGACCGTAGTGGTACCCAGACACGGGGGGTGGTAAGCGTCAGCTGGTGGGGGCAACCGGGTTCGGCAGAGCCCCGCCGAACCGGCGGTCCCGCTGCGCGTACAGCTCGCAGGCGTACCAGAGGTGGCGACGGTCGAAGTCCGGCCAGAGGGTGTCGAGGAAGACCAGCTCGGCGTACGCGGTCTGCCACAGCAGGAAGTTGGAGATCCGCTCCTCGCCCGAGGGACGCAGGAACAGGTCCACCTCGGGGATCTCCGGGTGGTACAGGTACTTCGCGACCGTCTTCTCGCTCACCTTCCCCGGGTCCAGCTTCCCGGCCGCCACGTCCCGGGCGATCGCGGCCACCGCGTCGCCGATCTCGGCCTGCCCGCCGTAGTTGACGCAGAACTGCAGGGTGAGCGTCGAGTTGTCCCGCGACATCTCCTCCGCGGTCTGCAACTCCGAGATGACGCTCTTCCACAGGCGACCGGCCCGACCCGACCAGACCACCCGGACGCCCAGGTCGACGAGCTGGTCGCGGCGACGCCGGATGACGTCCCGGTTGAAGCCCATCAGGAAGCGGACCTCCTCCGGCGAGCGCCGCCAGTTCTCCGTGGAGAAGGCGTACGCCGACAGGTAGGGGATGCCCAGCTCGATCGCACCCTCGATGGTGTCGAAGAGGCTGTACTCGCCCTGCTCGTGGCCCTTGGTGCGGGGCAGACCGCGCTCCTTGGCCCACCGGCCGTTGCCGTCCATGACGATCGCGACGTGCTTCGGCACGGCCCCGGCGGGCAACGCCGGTGGGCGCGCCCCCGACGGGTGGGGTGTCGGCGGCACCGGCTCACGCCGGCCGGACCTCATCGATCGGATCACTCGGTCATCTCCCTGCTTGCACCGTCCGCACCGGCCCCCGCAGCGGACGGGGAAGGACCCCCGCCGCTCGCGCCGTCGACCGACGGCGGGACCGCGCCGGCCGTCGGGGCACCCCGGTCGACCAGCGGCAGCGAGCGTAGCGCGCGCTCCAGGTGCCATTGCAGGTGCGCCGCGACGAGGCCGCTGCACTCGCGGCGTACGCCGGTCTCGGTCGCGTCGGCGACCACCCAGTCACCGATGGTCAGCGCGGACATCAGGTCGATGGTGGCCGGGGCGGGATGGGCCGCGCCGGGCGGCCGGCAGTCCGGGCAGACGGCGCCGCCGGCCGGGACGGAGAAGGCCCGGTGCCGGCCGGGCGTGCCGCAGACGGCGCAGGCGGTCAGTGCCGGCGCCCAGCCGGCCTGGGCCATCCCGCGCAGCAGGTACGCGTCCAGCACCAGCGTGGTGGCGTGCTCGCCCCGCGCGAGGGCCTTCATCGCGCCGAGGGTGAGCTGGAACAACCGCAGCGACGGCTCCCGCTCGACGGGGGTGAGGCGTTCCGCGGTCTCGGCGATCGCACTGGCCGCCGTGTAGCGCGGGTAGTCGCCGAGGAACCGCTTGCCGTAGAGGTCGATCCCCTCGACCTGGCTGACGGTGTGCAGGGAGCTGCCGAGGTTGCCCTTCGGGTCGCCGGCGAGCTGGAGGTCGACGTGGCCGAACGGCTCCAGCCGGGCCCCGAAGCGGGAGGTGGTGCGGCGTACCCCCCGGGCCACCGCGCGCAGCCGACCGTGCCGTCGGGTGAGCAGCGTGATGATCCGGTCGGACTCGCCGAGCTTCTGCACGCGCAGGACCACCGCGTCGTCGCGGTAGAGCTGTCGGCGGTACCCGGCCATCGGGCCATTCTCCCTCGGGGTGGGAAATCAGGGTCGGCTCGGGGTGGACGCGCGGATCGACCCCGATGCGCGGCGTCGGCAAACGGCCGTAGCGTCCTGGCCATGGCACTGCACCGGACCCGCACCGCGCTCGGCGCGGCCACCGCGCTCATCCTCCTCGCCGGGTGCGACAACCTCTCCTTCCGGCGACTCGACTTCGACAACACCGAGGCGGTCCGGATCACCTCGATCCAGGTGCAGCCAGGTGCGGGGGACGTCGTGGTCCGCGCCACCGGCCAGCCGAACGAGGTACGGATCAAGCGGGTGGTCCGCTACCAGGGCGGCGAGCCCGACACGACGTACGAGATCATCGGGTCCGAGCTGGTGCTGGACACCGAGTGCGGCTCCCAGTGCACCGTCTCCTACGAGGTGACCGCCCCGCCCGGGGTGCGGGTGCGGGGCGAGACCGGCTCCGGGGACGTCGACCTCAGCAAGATCGGCGAGGTGCAGTTCGAGCTGGGCTCCGGCGACGTGCGGATCGCCGGGGCGACCGGGCCGGTACGCGCCGAGACCGGTTCCGGCTCGATCGAGGTCGACGACGTCGCCGCCCCGGTCACCCTCCGGGCGTCCTCCGGCGACATCTCCGTCCGCCGCTCGCGGGGCACGGTGGACGCCGAAGCCCAGTCGGGCAACGTCACCGTCGAGCTGACGGCGGTGGCCTCCGTACGCGCCCAAGCCACCAGCGGGGACGTCGAGCTGACCGTGCCGACCGGCCGTTACCAGGTCCGCTCCGCCGCGGCCGAGGCGGGCCGGACGGAGGTCGGCGTGGCGCACACGCCGGACGCCCCGGCGGTGCTCGACGTCGCCACGAGCAGCGGCGACATCACGGTCGCCCAGCGTTGATCTCGACGGTCTCCACCTCGCGCGCGCTCCACTGCCTCGGCACCTCGGCACGGCCGAAGCCCGGCCGGACGGGTACCACGGAGGGATCGGCGTGCCCGGCGCCGGCCGGGGCCGGGCTGGTGGGCACGACGTCGGCGGCGTGGGGGCGGGCCGGGCGGCGGCCACCGGGTACCAGCTCGGGTGGCCGCCGGGCGGCCACGTCCTCGACCCAGCCCACCGCGGCGGTGACCAGGCCCACCAGGGCGAAGACCAGCGCCACCCGGACGGCCAGCCCGACCGGGTCCTGGTGGGTCCAGCCCATCACGCCGACGAGCGGGGTGAGGGCGACCACGAACGGCATGTGCCAGAGGTAGACGGTCAGCGCGCGCCGGTTGAAGACCGTCACCACACGGCTGAACAGGGCGTGCCGGTCCACCCAGGCGGTCGTCGCCGGCCCCCGACCGAGCAGCACGAGGACGAAGGCCGCCGACCAGAGGGCGTTGGCCAGAGGGTTGTCGTTGAGGTCGTACCCGCGCGGGCCCGGATGGGTGACGATCCACGCCCCGCCGACGCCGGCCAGGGCGAGCGCGAGGGGCACCAGCACCCGGTTGGCCAGCCGGCGCAGCATCCCCGCCTGGTGGGCGAAGCCGAGCAGCCAGGGGCCGAAGTACAGGCCGAAGTCCCGGGCCGCCGTCGGCGCCGTCGGCCACAGGCCCACCTGCAGCGCCAGCAGCAGGGCGTACGGGGACAGCAGGGTGAGCAGCGGCGCGCGGCGGAACAGCCACAGGGCCACCGGTGAGGCGAGGACGAACCACAGGTAGTCGCGCAGGTACCAGATGACGCTCAGCGCCAGCGCTCCCCAGTCGTTGGCCGGCGGGTCGGCGATCGGGAAGAGCCAAAGCAGCACCTTCGGCGACAGCGGCAGGCCGGTGAGCAGCATCGCCGGTACGAACACCGCGGCGAGCACCCACAGCGACGGCAGCAACCGGCGTATCCGCCGCAGGACGGCACCGGGGCCCCACCTGTGCAGGGAGGCGGCCATCAGCGAACCGGCCAGGGCGAACATCACCGACATGGCGGGGAACACGAGGGTCAGCGAGGCCCACCCGGTGACGTGGTAGACGACGACGCGGACGATGGCGAGGAAGCGGAGCAGGTCCAGGTATCGGTTTCGCATCAGCCTGCACTTGTATCCGGGGGCACGAGGGTTCGACTCCTACCCTCCGTCGCTCCCCCGGCAAACAGACGCCGCCCCGTCGGGAAGTGAAACACTCCATATGCCCGACCGGTACCGATCAGACCCCGGGCCGCTTCCGCCGGTGGTCGGTCAGAACCCCAGCTTGCGCAACTGCTTCGGGTCGCGCTGCCAGTCCTTCGCCACGCGTACGTGCAGGTCGAGGTAGACCCGGCTGCCGAGCAGCTCCTCGATCTGCTTCCGCGCCCGGGTGCCGACGTCCTTGAGCCGGCTGGCCCGGTGGCCGATCACGATTGCCTTCTGGCTCGGCCGCTCGACGTACAGGTCGGCGTAGATCTTGATGACCTGGCCCTCGGGGATCATCTCCTCCACCACCACCGCGATGGAGTGGGGCAGCTCGTCGCGGACCCCCTCCAGGGCCGCCTCCCGGATCAGCTCGGCGACCATCACCTGCTCCGGGTCGTCGGTGAGCATGTCGTCCGGGTAGAGCTGCGGCGACGGCGGCAGGTAACCGGTCATCACGTCGACGAGCGTGTCCACCTGGTGTCCGGAGACGGCGCTGACCGGCACCACGGCGGCGAACTCACCCAGCTCGCTGACCGCCAGCAACTGCTCGGCCAGCCGCTTCTTGGCCACCAGGTCGGTCTTGGTGACCACCGCCAGCACGGTCGCCTTCAGCTCGGCCAGCTCCCCGGTGATGAAGCGGTCGCCCCGGCCCACCGGCTCGTCCGCGGGAATGCAGAGCCCGATCACGTCGACCTCGCTCCACGTGGCGCGCACGAGGTCGTTGAGGCGCTCGCCGAGCAGCGTACGGGGGCGGTGCAGGCCGGGGGTGTCGACGAGCACGAGCTGCGAGTCGGGCCGGTGCAGCACGGCCCGGATGATGTGCCGGGTGGTCTGCGGCTTGTTCGACGTGATCGCGATCTTGGTGCCGACGATCGCGTTGGTCAGCGTCGACTTGCCGGCGTTCGGCCGGCCGACGAAGCACGCGAAACCCGCCCGGTAGGGCCGCTCCCGCGGGTCGCTCAGGCTGGTTCGCTCGCTGCGCTCGCTCACGCGACCACCGTGCCGAGGACGGTGCCGTCCGGCGCCGCCACGTGGATCGGCGCGTCCGCGGCGAGGTCCCGGACGGCGGCGTGACCGGCGCCGTCCAGCGTCGACGCCTCGGTCACCACGACCGCGGCCTCCAGCCGGGTCGCGCCGGCCGCCGCCGCCGAGGCGACGGCGAGCTGGAGCGCGGTGATGGTCAGCGAGGGCAGGGAGACGCTGGCCGCCGCGTACGTCCGGCCGTCCTGGTCGCGGACCGCGGCGCCCTCCACGGCACCGATCCGGCCGCGTGCTCCGCGGGCGAGGACGACCAGCTTGGCGTCCTCGGCGCTCAGCGCCACGGGCTCGGACGGGGTGGGCCGGACGGCCGGCGCGGCGGGTGACTCAGGCATCTGCGGGTTGCCTCTCCTCGGATCGGTCGGTGTCGCCCCGGGGCTCGGCCTGCTCGCCGCGCCCCGGATTGTCCTGCGTGTCGGTCGACTCCACCCGGCGGACGAGCACGGTGTCGATCCGGTTGCGTCGGCCGGTGGTGCCCTCGGCGACCAGCCGGAGACCGGCCACCTCGACCTCCGCGCCCGGGATGGGAACCCGCCCCAGGGACTGCGCGAGCAGGCCGCCGACGGTCTCCACCTCGTCGGTGGGGAGTTCGGTGTCGAACAGCTCGCCCAGGTCCTCGACCGGGAGCCGCGCGGTGACCCGCACCGCCCCGTCGTCGAGGTGCTCCACGGGCGGGCGCTCGACATCGTACTCGTCGGTGATCTCGCCGACGATCTCCTCCAGGATGTCCTCGATGGTGACCAGACCGCCGGTGCCGCCGTACTCGTCGACGACGATGACCAGGTGGTTGCGGGCGGCCTGCATCTCCGAGAGCAGGTCGTCGACCGGCTTCGACTCCGGCACGAAGGTCGCCGGGCGCATCAGCTCGGCCACCGGCAGCTCCCGGTCCTCGTCGGCGCCGCCCTGGGTACGGCGGATGAGGTCCTTGAGGTAGAGCACGCCGAGCACGTCGTCGACGCTCTCCCCGATCACCGGGATGCGGGAGAAGCCGGAGCGCAGGAAGAGCACCAGAGCCTGGGAGAGGGTCTTGCTCTCCTCTATCCACACCATCTCGGTACGCGGCACCATCACCTCGCGGGCGATGGTGTCCCCGAGCGCGAACACGGAGTGGATCATCTGCCGTTCGCCGTGCTCGACGACGCCGCGCTGCTCGGCCAGGTCGACCAGCTCGCGCAGCTCCACCTGGGTGGCGAACGGCCCCTCGCGGAAGCCGCGCCCCGGGGTGACCGCGTTGCCGATCAGGATCAGCAGGGAGGCGAGCGGGTTGAGCGCCCGCCCGAGCCAGCGCACCAGCGGGGCGACAGCCCGAGCCACCGCGTACGCGTGCTGCCGGCCCACGGTGCGCGGACCCACGCCCACCACGACGAAGCTGACCACGGTCATCGCCCCCGCGGTGACCAGGGCGGCCCGCCAGCCGGCGCCGAAGGTGTCCACCGCGACGAGGGCGACCAGAGTGGTGGCGGTCAACTCGGCGAGCAGCCGCAGCAGCAGCAGCAGGTTGAGGTGGCGGACCACGTCCCCGGCGACGGCCTGGAGCGCGCGGGCGCCGCGGGCTCCCTCCCGGGCCAGCTCGGCGGACCGGGCTGGGGAGACCGCGGCCAACGCGGCCTCGGTCATCGCGATCAGCCCCGCGAGCACCACCAGACCGGCGGCGAAGACGATCAGTTGCAGGTCGGGCAGGCCGGTCGCGGCGGCCGCCGCTGTGTGGGCGGACATCACCGCGACCGGGTCGACCGCCAGCTGGCCAGCAGTCGGGCCTGGAGCCCGAACATCTCGCGCTCCTCCTCCGGCTCGGCGTGGTCGTAGCCGAGCAGGTGCAGCACACCGTGCACGGTGAGCAGGTGCAGCTCGTCGGCGGAGGTGTGCCCCGCGGCGGCCGCCTGCTTGGCCGCCACCTCGGGGCAGAGCACGATGTCGCCGAGCAGCGCCGGCTCACCGCCGGCAGCGGTGCTCTCGCCCGGGCCGTGGTCGACGCTGCCCTCGTCCATCGGGAAGGCGAGCACGTCGGTCGGACCGTCGCCGCCCATCCAGCGGTGGTTCAGCTCGCTCATGTAGTCGATGTCGACCAGCAGCACGGACAGCTCGGCGAGGGGGTTGACCCCCATCTCGTCGAGGGCGTGCCGAGCCACGGCGAGCACGGCGTCGGTGTCGACGTCGACACCCGACTCGTTGGCGATTTCGATGGACAACAGTCTTCCCTCGGTGGTCTAGCGGCGCCGGCCGGCCCGGCCGCCCTGGGCGGTCCGCCCCGGCACGGCGTGCACGCCCTGCGCCTGCTGGTTCTCCCGCTCGGCGTCCCAGCGGGCGTACGCGTCGACGATCTCCCCCACCAGCTTGTGCCGAACCACGTCCGAGCTGGAGAGCGGGGCGAAGTGCACGTCCTCGACGTTCTCCAGGATCTCCCGGACGACCCGCAGGCCGCTGGTCGTCCCGCCCGGGAGGTCCACCTGGGTGACGTCACCGGTCACGACGATCTTCGAGTTGAAGCCGAGCCGGGTGAGGAACATCTTCATCTGCTCGGGCGTGGTGTTCTGCGCCTCGTCCAGGATGATGAACGCGTCGTTGAGCGTACGGCCCCGCATGTAGGCCAGCGGCGCGACCTCGATCGTGCCCGCCGCCATGAGCTTCGGGATCGAGTCCGGGTCGAGCATGTCGTGCAGCGCGTCGTACAGCGGGCGCAGGTAGGGGTCGATCTTCTCGTTCAGCGTGCCGGGCAGGAAGCCCAACCGCTCGCCCGCCTCGACCGCCGGCCGGGTGAGGATGATCCGGTTGACCTGCTTGGCCTGGAGCGCCTGCACCGCCTTCGCCATGGCGAGGTAGGTCTTGCCCGTGCCGGCGGGGCCGATGCCGAAGACGATGGTGTGCGCGTCGATGGCGTCGACGTAGCGCTTCTGCCCGAGCGTCTTGGGACGGATGGTGCGTCCGCGCCGGGAGAGGATGTTGAGCGTCAGGACCTCGGCGGGCCGCTCGGCGCCGCCCTGCTCGAGCATGCCGACGGTACGCCGGACGGCGTCAGTGGTCAGGGTCTCGCCTTTCTCGATGAGCTCGAGCAGCTCACTGAAGAGCCGCTCGGCGACGGCGTTGTCCGCGGGGGCACCGGTGATGGTGATCTCGTTGCCCCGGACGTGCACGTCGCTGGCGAGCGAGCGCTCGACCAGTCGCAGGATCTCGTCACCCGCGCCGAGCAGGTTGACCATGATCTTGGAATCGGGAACCGTGATCCTGGTCTGCACCCGGGGCGGGCCGGGAGGTGGGGTGCCGGTCATGGGTCGGGCCGAAGGCCCTGCGCACCTGCTCTCGATCTCGGCGCCGGGCCTGGCGGCGCGGCGTGCGGACGTTCCCTCCATCGTATCGGGTCAACGCCGGTGGCACCCCGCCCATTTCCGCCGGCCCGGGTCGCCTCCCGCCCAGGCCGGCCCGCCCGTTTCAGGCCCGGAAGTCGTACCGGTCGAAGGTCTCCTGGTGCCGGGTGAAGCGGTAGGTCGCCCAGTGCATCCGGACCACCGCGCCGGAGGCGTCCCGGGTCAGGCGGAGCAGCTCACCCACCTCCCGGCCGGAGACCGTCCGGTACACGTCCGGCCGGTCCGGCAGCGGGGCGAAGACCGCCGGCGGCTTCCCCGCCGGGTCGTCCGCGCCCCGGGCCCGCAGCGCCCCGTCGTGCCAGGAGAAGACGTACTCGAACCCCTCACCCCACCAGCGTCCGAGCAGGCCGCGCACCTCCGGTGGGGCCGGTGGGCCCGGCCGCCACGGCACGATGTCGGCCGGGTCGTGCTCGGCCGCCGCCGCGAGCAGCCGGTGCGGCAGCTCGAAGACCTGTGCCGCGGTGCCGGAGGAGCCGAGCACCGCGACGCCCATCGCCCCGGCGGTGCCCTCTCCACCGCGCCGCCCGTAGACGGCGGCCAGGAAGCCCGGCATCGCCCCGTCGTGCCCGACGTGCACCACCCGGTCGCCCTGCGGGACCAGGATCAGGCCCAGCCCGAAGCCGCCGGACCAGACCGTCTCGTCGGTGACCGTCAGCGGCCAGCGCATCTCGTCGAGCGTGGTCGGGGCGAGGACCGCCCCGTCCGGGTCGAGCGTCGCCGGGTCGGCGAGGAAGGCGGCCCAGCGTGCCATGTCCGTCGCCGTGCTCCACAGCTGTGCCGCCGGCCCCATCGCCCCGAAGTCGGTGGGCTGCTCCGGATGGGCCTCGTCGGAGTACGCGTCGACGAGGAACCCGGTGGCCGCCGTCGGCCCGGGGGTGATCGTGGTGCCGGTGAGCCCGAGCGGGACGAGCACCCGCTCGGCGAGCACCTCCGCCCAAGTTCCGCCACGCAACCGCCCCACCAGCCGGCCCAGCAGCGCCATGCCCAGGTTGGAGTAGTGGTAGCGGCGGCCGGTGGGCAGCACCCGCTCCGCCCGGGCCAGGTCGGCCAGGAACTGCGCGGAGTCCGGCGCGCGCAGCGTGTCCCACACGTCGCCGTACGGCTCCCGTTGCAGGCCGGCGGTGTGCGACAGCAGCCGGCGTACGGTCAGCTCGCCGTGTGCCGGCAGGTCCAGGTGCCGGTCCAGCGGGTCGTCCAGGTCGAGCAGACCGTCGTCGCGGCACTGCACGGTCAGCACGGCGGTGAACGTCTTCGTGACCGAGCCGATCCGGAACGCCGTCTCCGGGCCGAGCGTCGTGTCGTTGCCGGTCTCCCCCACCTGGCAGGTCCACAGCGGCCGGTCGGCGCGGTGCAGCGCGGCGGCGACCGCCGGTACGCGGCCCTGCGCCTGGACCTGCCGCACCATCCGGTCGAGGCGGTCCCCCACCGGGGTCACGCCAGGTCCCGGGCCAGCATCGGTCCGAGCGGGGCGCCGCCGAGCAGGTGCGCGTGCACGTGGAAGACCTCCTGGCCGCCGTACCGGCCGGTGTTGAACATCAACCGGAAGCCGTCGCCGAGCAGCCCCTCGTCCTCGGCCACGGCGGCGGCCGTGGCCAGCACCTCCCCGGCGAGCGCCGGGTCACCCTGGCTGAGGGTCGCCACGTCGGCGTAGTGCTCCTTCGGCACCACCAGCACGTGTACCGGGGCCTTCGGGTCGACGTCCCGGAACGCCAGGGTGGTGGGGGTCTCCCGGACGAGGGTGGCCGGGATCTCCCCGGCGACGATGCGGCAGAACAGACATTCGGTCACCCGGGCAGTGTAAGGAAGGGCCCCTTCTTAACGCCTGCGGTAGAGGAAGGGTCCCTTGTTAACACCCGCCCCCGCTGCGGCAGGATGGCCGGCGTGACTTCACGGGCGGTACTGGTGACAGGGGCCTCGCGCGGCATCGGGCGCGCGGTGGCGACGGCGTTCGCGGCCGGCGGCGACCGCGTGGCGATCCACCACCGCGACTCCGCCGACCTGGCCGAGGCGCTCCGCGCCGACCTGCCGGGTGACGACCACGTGGTGGTGCGCGCCGACCTGACCGACCCGGAGGCCGTACGGGCGATGGTGGACGAGGCCGCGCACCGGCTCGGCGGGCTGGACGTGCTGGTCAACAACGCCGGCGTGTACGGCGACCGGGACCGGCCGCACCCGGTCTTCGGTGCCTCCTACGAGGACTGGCAGGCGCAGTGGCGGGCGGTCCTGGAGACCAACCTGACCGGCGCGGCCAACGTGACCTGGTGCGCCGCCCAGCACATGCGGGAGCGTGGCGGCCGAATCGTCAACGTCTCGTCCCGGGGCGCGTTCCGGGGTGAACCGGATCAGCCCGCCTACGGCGCCAGCAAGGCCGGGTTGAACGCCCTCGGTCAGTCCCTCGCGGTGGCGCTCGCGCCGTACGGCATCGCCGTGGCCTCGGTCGCGCCGGGCTTCGTGGAGACGGACATGACCACCGAGCACCTCAGCGGGGAGCGCGGCGACCTCATCCGGGCGCAGAGCCCCTTCAACCGGGTCGCCCGGCCGGAGGAGGTCGCCGCCGCCGTGCACTGGCTGGCCTCGCCGGAGGCGCAGTGGGCCTCGGGCACGATCGTCGACCTCAACGGCGCCTCCTACCTACGCACCTGACAGCGAACTGACAGCCGTCCCGATGTCGGATCGGCACCGGGACGGGGTAAGGGTCTCCGGCATGGCCGACACCGTGCTGGACCTCGCCGCCGACTACCGCGTGCTCGACGGCCACGACGACGACCCCATCCTGCTCAACCCCGACGGCAGCCCGGTGGACACCTGGCGCGAGGACTACCCGTACGACGAGCGCATGGACCGCGACGAGTACGACCAGCAGAAGCGGCTGCTCCAGATCGAGCTGCTCAAGCTCCAGGAGTGGGTCCGCGACACGGGTGAGCGGCTGGTGGTCCTCTTCGAGGGGCGCGACGCCGCCGGCAAGGGCGGCACCATCAAGCGCTTCATGGAACACCTCAACCCGCGCGACGCCAAGGTGGTGGCCCTGGTCAAGCCGAACGAGCGGGAGGCCACCCAGTGGTACTTCCAGCGTTGGCTGGCACACCTGCCGGCGGCCGGCGAGATCGTGCTCTTCGACCGGTCCTGGTACAACCGGGCCGGGGTCGAGCGGGTGATGGGCTTCTGCTCACGCAAGGAGTACCTGGAGTTCCTGCGGCAGGCCCCGGAGCTGGAGCGGATGCTGGTGCGCTCCGGCATCCGGCTGGTCAAGTTCTGGTTCTCGGTGTCGCAGAACGAGCAGCGGACCCGCTTCGCGGTCCGGCAGGTCGACCCCGTACGCCAGTGGAAGCTTTCTCCCATGGACATCGCCTCGCTGGACAAGTGGGACGAGTACACCGAGGCCAAGGAGGCGATGTTCTTCTGGACCGACACGGCGGACGCGCCGTGGACGGTGGTGAAGAGCAACGACAAGAAGCGCGCCCGGCTGGAGGCGATGCGGCACGTGCTGAACCGCTTCGACTACGCCGAGAAGGACCGCGAGGTGGTGGGCGTGCCGGACCCGCTCATCGTCGGCCCCGCCGGCCTCGACCTGCGACCCGACGACCAGCCGGTGCAGGTCTTCCCCCGTCCCTGACGTTAAGAAGGGGCCCTTCCTCTACCGGAGGCGTTAAGAAGGTGCCCTTCCTTACACCGTCACCAGCGGTTCAGGCGGGCGGAGAGCACCGACAGCGCCGCGACACCGGCGGTGGAGGTACGCAGCACCGACGGCCCGAGCCGCACCGGCCGGGCACCGGCCTCGGCGAAGGCGTCCAGCTCGGCCGGGGCGATGCCGCCCTCCGGGCCGACCACCAGCACGATCTCCCCGGCGTCGGGCAACGGCACGGTGGCCAGCCGCTCGTCGGCCTCCTCGTGCAGCACGTACGCGGCGGCGGCTCCCGCGATCCGGCGGGTCACCTGCGCTGTCGACTCGTCCGGCGCGCCGGCCACCACCGGCAGCCACGCCCGACGGGCCTGCTTGGCGGCCTCGCGGGCGGTGGACGCCCACTTCTCCCGTGCCCGTAGGCCCCGGTCGCCGCGCCACTGGGTCACCGAGCGGGCGGCGGCCCAGGGCACGATCTCGTCCACGCCCACCTCGGTCATCGCCTGCACGGCGAGTTCGCCGCGGTCGCCCTTGGCGATGCCCTGCACCACCACGAGGCGCGGGACGGGCGCGTCCACGTACCCCCGGGAGACGACGTCGAGGTCCAGGGTGCCCCGGCCGACGGCGGTGACCACGGCGACGGCCGTGCCGCCCCGCCCGTCGGCCAGGAGCAGCTCCTCGCCGACGCGCAACCGCTGCACGGTGGCGGCGTGATGCCCCTCGGGGCCGTCCAGGACGAGCTGGTCGGCCGCGGGCAGCGCCTCGACGAGGAACAGTGGCGCGGACACGGTCAGGCGTGACCGTTGAAGGCGTCGCGCATCCGGGAGAAGAAGCCGCCCTGCTTGGTCAGCTCGGCGACCTCCTCGCCCCGGGTCTTGGCGAAGTCGCGCAGCATCCGCTCCTGGTCGGCGTCGAGCTTGGTCGGGGTCCGCACGTCCAGGTGGACGTAGAGGTCGCCCCGGCCGGTGCCACGCAGGTGGGGTACGCCCCGGGCGCGCAGCCGCAGCGTGCTGCCCGGCTGGGTGCCGGCCTTGACGTCGACCGGCTCCTCGCTGTCCAGCGTCTTGATGGTCAGCCGGGTCCCCAGGGCCGCGGCGGTCATCGGCACGGTGACCCGGCAGTGCAGGTCGTCGCCCTTGCGGGAGAAGACGTCGTGCGGGCGCTCGTGGATCTCCACGTACAAGTCGCCGGCCGTGCCGCCGCCGGGGCCGACCTCGCCCTGCTGGGCGAGCCGGATCCGCATGCCGTCCTCGACCCCGGCGGGGATCTTGACGGTCAGCGAGCGGCGGGTACGCACCCGGCCGTCGCCGGCACAGGTCGGGCAGGGGTGCGGGATGGTGGTGCCGTAGCCCTGGCAGACGGTGCACGGGCGGGCGGAGACGACCTGGCCGAGGAAGGTGCGCTGCACCGACTGCACCTCGCCCCGACCACCGCACGCCTCACAGGTGGCCAGGTGGGTGCCGGCGGCGGTGCCCGCACCGGAGCAGGTGGTGCAGAGCACGGCGGTGTCGACGGTGATCGGCGCCTCGACGCCGAACGCGGTCTCCTGGAGGTCCAGTTCGAGGCGCAGGATCGCGTCGGCACCCGGCCGGGTACGCGGACGCGGTCCCCGCGCGCCTCCGGCGGCGCCGCCGAAGAACGCGTCCATGATGTCCTGGAAGCCGACGAACGGCCCCGCCCCGCCGGGGCCACCCGGACCGCCGGCGCCCCCGCCGCCCGGGGCGAGCGGGTCACCGCCCAGGTCGACGATCTGCCGTTTCCGGTCGTCCGAGAGGACCTCGTACGCGGCGTTGATGTCCTTGAACTTCTCCTGGGCCTCCGGGTCCGGATTCACGTCCGGGTGGAACTGCCGCGCCAGCTTGCGGTAGGCGCGCTTGATCTCGTCGTCGGAGGCTTCCCGGCTCACACCGAGGATGCCGTAGTAGTCCCTGGCCACTGCGTTCCGTGTCCTCATGTTCGTCTCGCGTTGCGCCGGTCGTCGGCGTCCAGTGACACCGACGACCCTGACTGGTCAGTTCTGGGCCAGCAGATCGCCCACGTAGCGTGCCACGGCACGTACCGTGGCGATGGTGCCGGGGTAGTCCATGCGGGTGGGCCCCAACACGCCGAGTCCGCCGACGATGGTCGCGCCGGGGCCGTACCCGGTGCTGACCACGGAGGCGGCGCGGAGGTTGTCGACCTCGTTCTCGTCGCCGATCAGCACCCGGGTGGTGCTCGGCTGGGTCTCGCCGATCAGTTTGAGGAGCACGACCTCCTCCTCCAGCGCCTCCAGGATGGGACGCAGGGAACCCTGGAAGTCGAGCAGGCCACCGCGGGTCAGGTTGGCCGTGCCGGCCAGGGCGATCCGCTCCTCGTGCCGCTCGACAAGCGTCTCCAGCAGCACGGTGGACAGCGTGGTCATGGCACCGCGCAGGTGCGGCGCCGACTCGTCCACCAGGGCCTGGACCAGGGGTGGGGTCTCCGACAGCCGGCTGCCGACCAGCTTCTCGTTGACCAGCCGGCGCAGGTCGGTGACGTCGTCGGCCGGGACCGGCGCGGGCAGCTCCACCAGCCGCTGCTCCACCCGACCGGTGTCGGCGATCATGACGAGCATCAGGCGGGTGGTGGAGATCGGCACCAGCTCCAGGTGACGCACCGAGGAGCGGGCGAGCGACGGGTACTGCACGACGGCGACCTGCCGGGTCAGCTGCGCCAGCAGCCGGACCGTGCGGTGCACCACGTCGTCGAGGTCCACCGCGCCGACCAGGAAACGCTCGATCGCCCGGCGCTCGGCCGGGCTCAGCGGCTTGACCCGGGACAGGCGGTCCACGAAGAGCCGGTAGCCACGGTCGGTGGGCACCCGCCCCGCACTGGTGTGCGGCTGCCGGATGTAGCCCTCCTCCTCCAGCACCGCCATGTCGTTGCGCACGGTCGCCGGCGAGACGCCGAGCTGGTGCCGCTCGACCAGCGCCTTGCTGCCGACGGGCTCCTGCGTGGCGACGTAGTCCTCGACGATCGCGCGCAGCACGGCGAGTTTGCGGTCGTCGAGACCCATCCTCCCCACCTCCTGTCGCACGTCGGGCCGGGCGCGCGGCGCGGACCCGGGCAGCGGCCTGGCACTCGACTGTAGCGAGTGCCAGTCTACGTCGGCAGGGCCGGCATCGCGATGATCAATGACGGACCGGACATCCCGGGCGGTGTCGCTCTGGTGTGCCCTTGCCGACTGCCCCTACCGTGACGTCCATGACTGAACCACCTCGCCCTCCCGGCGCGGGAGACCCGGACCCGACCGTTCCGTCGGGGTTCCCCGGCCCGCCCGCCCCGGACGAGCCCACCGCACCACTGTCCGGGGCACCGGGCGCGGGCGGCTATCCCCCGCCCGGTGGCTATCCGCCACCCTCCGGTGACGCCCCGACGTCGGGCGGCTACCCGCCGCCCGGCGGCTATCCCCCCGCCGGTGGCTATCCGCCTCCGGGCGGGTATCCGCCTCCCGGCGGGTATCCCCCACCCGGCGGTTATCCGCCTCCCGGTGGCGGCTACCCGGCCGGCGGCGCGTACGGCCCGCCGCCCGGCTACCCCACCGCCGAGGACAAGACGTGGGCGTTGGTGGCGCACTTCGGCGGCCCGCTCGGCGTGATCGTCGGCGGCGGCCTGTTCGGCTGGGTCGCGCCGCTCATCGCGATGATGACCCGCGGCCAGCAGTCACCGGTGGTACGGGCACACGCGGTCGCCGCGTTGAACTTCCAGCTCACCTGGGCGGTCGTCGGTGTGCTGAGCTGGGTGCTCACCCTGATCACCTGCGGCGTGCTCTTCTTCGTTCCGATGCTCGTCTGGGTCGTCCCGGTGATCTTCGGGATCATCGGCGGTGTCAAGGCCAACGAGGGTGTGCTGTACCGCTACCCGATGACCTACTCCTTCGTGAAGCGCTGACGTCGCGCCGGCCGCTCCCCCGGCCGGCGCCGAGGTCCGGTCCTTCCGAACGGAGCACCGGCGAGGTGGAGGACCGGGCCTCAGGGCAGCAGATCCCGGACGACCGCGTCGGCCAGCAGTCGTCCGCGCAGGGTGAGCACGGCCCGGCCGGCCGCGTACCGGTCGGGGTCGAGCAGCCCGTCGGCGAGTGCGCGGTCCGCGCCGGCCCGGCCGGCGGCGTCGAGGGCGTCCAGCGGCAGCCCGGAGGCGAGCCGCAGGCGCAGCATCACGTCCTCCATGTGCGCCTCGTCCGGGCCAAGCAGCTCCCGCGCCAGACCGGGTGACTCCCCGGCGGCCAGGCGCTGCGCGTACGTCGTGGGGTGCTTGACGTTCCACCAGCGCACGCCGCCCACGTGGCTGTGCGCCCCCGGCCCGAGGCCCCACCAGTCCGCGCCGGCCCAGTAGAGCAGGTTGTGCCGGCACCGGGCCGCCGCGGAGCGCGCCCAGTTGGAGACCTCGTACCAGGAGAAGCCGGCCGCGCCCAGGGCGGCCTCCGCGGCCAGGTAGCGGTCCGCGGCGACGTCGTCGTCCGGGTACGGCAGCTCGCCGCGGCGCATCCGCGCGGCGAGCCGGGTGCCGTCCTCGACGATCAGGGCGTACGCGCTGACGTGGTCGACCCCGGCGGCCACCACCTGGTCGAGGGAGGCGGCGAAGTCCTCCGCGCCCTCCCCCGGCGTCCCGTAGATCAGGTCGAGGTTGACGTGGTCGAAGCCGGCGTCACGGGCCTCCGCGGCGGCGGCCACGGCCCGGCCGGCGCTGTGCTTCCGGTCCAGGATCGCGAGCACACCGGGCGCGGCGGACTGCATGCCCAGCGAGATCCGGGTGTAGCCGGCGGCCCGCAGCGTCTTCAGCGACTCCGGCGTGACCGACTCGGGGTTCGCCTCGGTGGTGACCTCGGCGTCGGGGGCGAGCCCCCAGGTGCGGTCGATGGCGTCGAGGATCCGCGCGAGGTCGTCGGCGGGCAGCAGCGTCGGGGTGCCGCCGCCGACGAAGACGGTGTCCACCCGTGGAGGCGGGCCCTCACCGAGCACCCGGCGGGCCAGCGCCAGCTCGGCGAGCACGGTGTCGGCGTAGCCGTCCCGGCTCGCCCCACCGCCCAGCTCGGCGGCGGTGTACGTGTTGAAGTCGCAGTAGCCGCAGCGGCTGGCGCAGAACGGGACGTGCACGTACACCCCGAAGCCCCGTGCGCCGACCGCGCGGGTGGCGGTCGCGGGGAGCGACCCGTCGACGGGGACGGGTTCGCCATCTGGAAGGACGCCGGGCATGGCCACTAGTGTGCCCTCACATGACCTCTCCCGACGCGCTCGTGCGGGTCTCCACGGCCCGCGGGGTGACCACCCTCACCCTGGACAGCCCGCACAACCGCAACGCGCTCTCCACCCCGCTCATGACGTCGCTGCTGGACGGCATCGCCGCGGCGGTCGCCGACGACGCCGTACGGGTGATCGTGCTGGACCACACCGGCCCGGTCTTCTGTTCCGGGGCGGACCTCAAGGAGACCGCCGCCGCGTACGCCAGCGGCTCGGTGCCGGCCGGGATGCTGGGTGACGTGCTCGCGGCGGTCTGGGAGTGCCCGAAGCCGGTGGTCGCCCGGGTGGCCGGGCCGGCGCGGGCGGGCGGCCTCGGCCTGATCGCGGCGGCCGACCTGGCGGTGTGCGCGCAGGAGGCGACGTTCGCGTTCACCGAGGTACGGATCGGCGTGATCCCGGCGGTGATCTCGGCGACCGTGCTGCCCCGGCTGCACCCGCGTGCCGCCGCCGAGCTGTACCTCACCGGGGACACCTTCGACGGCCGGCGGGCCGCCGAGGTCGGGCTGGTCACCGCCGCCGTGCCGGCCGCCGAGCTGGACGCGGCGGTGGCGCGGTTCTGCGACTCGCTGGTCCGGGGTGCGCCGGGTGCGCTCGCCGGGGCGAAGGAACTCCTGCGCCGGCGGCCCGCGACCGACCTGCGGGAGGAGATCGCCGACCTGTCGACCATCTCCACCGGATTCTTCCTGTCCGAGGAGGGAATGGAGGGCGTGCTCGCCTTCCGGGCGAAACGACCGGCTCGATGGGTGGCCGCTCTGGACGATGCTCCAGGTGAGCGTGCCGACTGATCGGGCGGTTCCGGGAGGGCGTGCAGGCTGACCAGGCCGTCTGCGCCGCCACGCCCGGGTGGACCGGAGGGAACCGGTCGGACGACCCGGATCAGCCGAACGGGGACGTACGCTAGTCGGACTGTCGATGTGGGGGTGCAGGTGCGAACTCGGGCAGTCGTGGCGGGCGGTGTGGTCCTCCTCCTGGTGGCCGTGGTCGGCATCTGGATCGTCGTCCGGCAGTTCGGGGAGACGCTCCGCCTCCCGCTGAGCAGCCGGACGTGCACGGTGCAGGCCGACGGCGAGGTGGCGCTCGACGCCGACCAGATGGCCAATGCCGCCACGATCGCGGCCATCGGCATCCAGCGGGGCATGCCCGAGCGGGCGGTGGTGGTGGCGCTCGCCACCGCGTACCAGGAGTCCGGCCTGCGCAACCTCTCCGGGGGCGACCGCGACTCGGTGGGCCTCTTCCAGCAGCGCCCGAGTCAGGGGTGGGGCACGCCGACCGAGATCCGCGACCCCCGGTACGCGGCTAACCGGTTCTACGCGGCGCTGAAGAAGGTGCGCGGCTGGGAACGGATGCGGGTCACCGACGCGGCCCAGAAGGTCCAGCGCTCCGCTTTTCCCGAGGCGTACCAGAAGTGGGCGGACGAGTCGGAGGTGCTGAGCCGGGCGCTGCTCGGCGAGGCCACCGGCGCGGTCGCCTGCACGATCGGCCGCGATCCGCTGCGCCGCGGTCAGGTCGCCACCGCCGCCCTGACCCGGGGCCTCACCCTGGACTGGGGCCTCGCGGCGACCGCCGCCGCGTCCGATCTGACCAGCCTGACGATCGCCGCCGCCGACGAGCGCGGCGGCTGGCGGTACGCGCACTGGCTGGTGTCGCACGCCCAGGACAACGGCGTCCGGAAGGTCCGCTTCGGTGGCCTGGAGTGGACCGCCGACGGAGGCACCTGGGATCCGGTGGACGGTGCGGACGGCCCGTCCGCGCGGGTGGTGGCGGAAGTCGTCGCCGACGCCTGAACGACCCCGATCTCCCTACCAGCAGTGATCGCACAATGGGTCAACGGGCTGCAGACCAGGCATTTCATACCAGAGCGCTGACTGTCAGTCACCGTTCCGCTCCCCGCCGTTCGGGCACCGGCCGTCGGGACGACCGGCCCTCCCGGCGGGCGAATCGGCACGTTACGATCGGCGGCCTGTGCCAGAAATGGTTTCACCGCCTCATGGGGAGGGGTACGACGTGGCGTTCGACTACGGCGACCGGACCGGTTACGAGCCGATCAGCGACATTGACCGCAAGGAGTTCCACGAGCAGGGGTTCCTCCTGCTGCGCAACGTCCTGACCGAGGACCACCGGGCGGCGCTGGAGGCGGCGGTGGACCGCGTCTACGCCGAGGAGAAGGCCAAGGGCAACACCACCAAGGACGGGACCCTGCACCTGCTGGGCTTCCTGGAGCGCGACGAGCTCTTCGGTGACCTGCTCACCCACCCGGTCGCGTTCCCGTACATGTGGGGCCTCGCGGGCTGGAACATCTACACCCACCACAACCACCTGGACGTCACCCCGCCGGCGCTCGAGCCGGAGAAGCCCTACTGGGGCTGGCACCAGGACGGGTACCGGCAGAACTCCGACCCGGAGACGATGGACCCGAACCTGCCCCGGCCGATGTTCTCGCTGAAGGTCGCGTACGTCCTGTCCGACCTGTCGGAGAACGGTCGCGGCGCGACCAAGGTGATCCCGGGCAGCCACCTGAAGAACTCGCTGCCCCGTCCGAAGGACACCTCGGTGCACAACCCGGACCCGGAGGGCACGGTGGAGATCACCGCGAACCCGGGCGACGCGTTCATCTTCGACCGCCGCCAGTGGCACTCCCGGTCGACGAACCTGTCGACGATCACCCGGAAGATGCTGTTCATCGGCTACACCTACCGGTGGATCCGCCCGCTGGACGAGCTGCACATCGACAAGGACGGCGAGTGGTGGGCCAACCGCACGCCGGTGCAGCGCCAGCTCTGCGGTGAGGGCACGCACACCGCGAACTACTGGGGCATCAACTGGGACGGCTACATCGACGACGAGATCCCGCTGCGCAAGGAGCTCAAGCAGCGCGACCTCCTCGACCGCAACATCCCCTGGCTCCGCTGACCGTGTAAGGAAGGGCCCCCTCTTAACGCCTCGCGTAGTAGAGGGGGCCCTTCTTAACACCTGAGGAACGCCTAGGCGCGCACCCTCCGGCGAGCCTTCTCCCGGATCGCCTCGGGCAGGTCCTCGGCCTCCAGCAGTCGGGGCAGCAGCTCCGGCTCCAGGTTGAGCGCCCGGAACACCTCGCCGATCGTCACCCCGTGCGCCGGCCGATCCACCACCTCGACCGGGTCGCCCGCGCCGACCTCGCCCTCGACGAGCACCCGCAGGTACGCGCCCGGCGTCGCCCGTACGGTGAACCGCTTGATCAGGTCCCGCATGCCCCAGAAGCCGGCGAATGTGGTGCACGGCGTGCGCGGCATCGTCACCTGGAGCACGGTCGACCCGACGGACCACTGCTCACCGATCACCGCGCCGGTCACGTCCACCGCCCACGTGGTGAGGTTCTCGCCGAACCCACCCGGTCGGATGCTCCGGCCGATCTCCGCCGCCCACCATCCGGCGTCCTCCTCGGCGTACGCGTAGACCGCCTTGTCCGGGCCGCCGTGGTGCGCGCGCTCGCCGATGAAGTCCCCGGCCAGCCCGCCCGGGCCGATCATCACCGCTCCGTCCACCGGCCGCTTGTCGATGCCGCTGCGACCGCTCGCGTCGCCGGCCCACTCCGCCTCAGTCACGATGCCGAGATTGACCGATGCCACCCTGCCCGTCATGGCGGTCAGCCTAGACCGCCCCCGGCTGTCCCTGGTCGGTCAGCCTGCCGGCGTGGACAGGCGCGCGCGCCGGCCGTCATCCGGCGCGCGGCTGCGGCGTGGTCCCCTGACGCCTCAGCCCTTGACGGCGCCGGCCACCAGGCCGGAGACCATCCGTCGCTGCACCAGCAGGAAGAAGACGATGACGGGGAGCGTGAAGATCGTCGAGGCGGCCATGACCGGGCCCCACGCGGTGTCGTCCCGGCCGAAGAAGAAGGTCATCGCCACCGGCAGGGTGTAGCGGTCCTGGTCGTTGATGAAGGTCAACGCGAAGATCAGCTCGTTCCAGGCGGTGATGAACGAGAAGATGCTCGTCGCCACCAGACCGGGCGCGACCAGCGGGAAGAGGATCCGCCGGAACGTCTGCGCGCGGGTGGCCCCGTCGATCGCCGCCGCCTCCTCCAGTTCCTTCGGCACCGCCGCGACGAAGCCGCGCAGCATCCACACCGCGAACGGCAGCGAGAAGCCGAGGTACGTGAGGATCAGGCTGGGCAGGGTGTTGTAGAGCCCGAGCCGCTGGATCATCAGGAACAGCGGGATGACCAGCGCCTCCAGCGGGATCATCTGGACCACCAGCAGCATGATCAGGAAGCTGGTGCGCAGGCGGAACCGGAACCGGGCCACCGCGGTCGCCGCGAGCAGCGCGACCAGCCCGCTCAACAGCACCGTGGCGACGGCGACGAGCACGCTGTTGAGGAAGAAGTCGGCGAAGGTCACGCCCGGGATGAGGTTGCCGGTGAGGATCTCCCGGTAGTGCTCCAGGGTGGGCTCGGCCGGCACCGGCCGGGGCGTGCTGGCGAAGATCTCCGCACTCGGCTTCAGCGAGGTGGCGATCATCCAGTAGACCGGGAAGGCCGCGAAGAGCGCCACCAGCAGCCCGGCGCCGTTGAGGGCGATCCGCCCCGCGCGTCGCGTCCCGCGTCCGCCTCCTGGCCGTGTCACGCGTCCTCCTCCTGCTTGAGCACCATGCGGACGTACAGGCCGGTCACCACCAGCAGGATCAGGGTCAGGATCACCGCGATCGCCGCGCCCAGGCCGTACTTCGGCGGGGGCGAGAACGCCTCCGCGTACGAGTAGACCGACAGCATGAAGGTGGGTCGGTCCTGGGTGCCGCCAGCCAGGACGTAGTACTGCGTGAAGACCTTGAAGTCCCAGATCGTGGAGAGCACGATCAGGATGCCGAAGACCGGCCGCAGCAGCGGGACGGTGATCTTCCAGAAGGCCTTCCAGGGGCCGGCCCCGTCGACCCGGGCCGCCTCGTGCAGCTCGCTCGGCACGCTCTTCAGGCCGGCCAGCACGCTGACCGCGATGAACGGGAACGAGTGCCAGACCACCACGAGGGTGAGGATGGAGAAGAACAGCAGCGGCGAGTTGAACCAGCCGTAGCCGGTCCAGTCGCTGCGACCGAAGAGGCCCTGCGAGATCCCGTCGGGCAGCGCGTTGAAGAACCAGGTGACCAGGCCGCTGGTGTCGTCGAAGATCCACTTCCAGACGATGGTGCCGGTCAGCGCCGGGGTGGCCCAGGCGAGCATCACGCAGCTCGCCACGAACGCGGCCATCCGCCGGCCCAGGCGGTTGAGCAGCAGCCCGACCAGGGTGCCGAGGACCATGGTCAGCACCACGTTGGCCAGGGCGAAGAACACCGTGTTGCGCAGCACCGACCAGAAGAACGGGTCCCCGAGGACGTCGGCGTAGTTCCCCAGCCCCACCCACGGCCACTCACGGTCCCCACGCATCTGGCGGACACTGTCGAGCCGGAAGAAGGACATCACCACCACCTGGCCGAGCGGCCAGAGCAGCAGGACGCCGATGATCACCACGCAGGGCAGGAGCAGCAGGTAGGGGAGGCGGTCCATCCGTCGACGCCGCCGCGCGGGGGTCTCCCGCGCGGCGGTCGTCTCCGGCGCCTCGGTCAGCGTGGTCACTTGGCGTTGAGGATGCTTTCCATCTCCGCGGCCGCGTCGGCGGTGGCCTTCTCGACCGTCTTCTGACCCTTCATGACCGAGCTGTTCATCGCCTGGGTCACCGTCTTGTTCCGGCTGACCTCGACCCACTTCGGGGTGAGCGGCGTGAGCTTGGTGTTCTGCAGCGTGGTGGCGAAGGCGGCCATGACCTTGTCGTTGGCGTACTTGTCGCCGCCCACCAGGTCCTTGTAGACCGGGAAGAAGCTGAGGCTGTCGGCGAAGGCCTGGTCGTTCTTCTTGTTCACCAGCACGGTCAGGTAGTCCCAGGCGAGGTCCTTCCGCTGGCTGTCCTCCCAGACCGCGACATCGGAACCGCCGGCGAAACCGGGAGCTGGCTGGCCGTTCGGACCGGGGATCGGGAACGTGCCCCAGACCTTCTCGATCTCGGGGTTGTCCTTCTTGATCGCGCCCTGCTGCCAGCTGCCCCCGAAGGCCATCGCCGCCTTACCGGTGGCGAACTGGGTCCGGGCGTCGACCTCGTTCCAGCCCGCGGCGGCCGGCGGGGCGACCTTGTGCACGGTCACCAGGTCGGTCCAGAACTTGACCGCCTTCTGGGCCTCCGGCGTGTTGTAGCCGGACTTCCAGGTGTCGCCGTCCTTGGTGGCGATCTCCGCGCCGGAACCCCAGAGGAAGGAGTAGAAGGGCAGCTCGGAGTTGCCCGGCAGGGCGAGACCGTACGTCCCGGGCTTCTTCGCCTGCACTGCCTTCGCCACGGTGACCAGCTCTTCCCAGCTCGTCGGCGGCTTCACCCCCGCCTCGGCGAACCAGTCGGTCCGGTAGTAGATGGCGCGGACGCCGGCGTACCACGGCACGCCGTACTGCTTGCCGTCGAGCTGGGCGTTCTTGACCAGGTCCGGCAGGATGTCCTTGCCCTCGGCCCAGCCGTCCATCCGGCTGGTCAGGTCGGCCAGCGCCTCCTGGGCCGCCCAGCCCTGGGTCTCGGTGTTGCCCAGCTCGGTGACGTCCGGTCCCTCACCGCCCGCCAGCGCCGCCTGGAACTTCTTGGGCGCCTCGAGCCAGGGGATGTACTGGACCACCACATCCGTTTCCGGATGCTTCTGCCGGAACTCGGACTCGACACCGTCGAGGAAGGAGGTCTGCGCCTCGCTGCCCTCGCCCATCATCCAGACCGTGAGTTTGCTGTTGTCGGCGGCCTCATCGTCACTGGAGCCACCGCAGCCGGTCAGCACCATCGCGGCCGATGCCACGACGGCGGTGACCGGGGCCAGCCGCTTCCACCTGTTCACGCCACATCTCCCTCGCGCCGCTTGGCACTAACCTTCTCCGCCGCACCTTAGTAGGAAAAATTCCTTTACGACAGTGGGGCGAGCGGGCGAAGCGAGGCGACCGTATCGCAGGTGCGCTGCCGAGCCGGCACAGGCATCGGGGCGAAAGAGGGCGTACCAACGCGAACGGGCGCCCGACCATCCCGGTCGGGCGCCCGTTGTTCAGGCTGTGCGAGTTTTTACCGGTGGGTGACACCCCGACGACGGCCGACGCCGGCGACCAGGGCCACCGCGACGGCGGCCAGCACGATCTGCAGCAGCAGCTCGCGCCAGTCGAAACCCTTGGTGTCGGCGAAGCCAGAGACCCGGGCGATGACGGTGCCCAGGAGGGCGGCGCCGACACCGATCAGCATGTGCAGCCAGATCGGCATGTCCTGCCGGCCCGGTACGACCAGGCGGGCGAGCGCGCCGATGATCAGACCGACGATCAGCGCGGTGATGATGCCCCAGACGGTCAGCTCCACGGTCGTTCTCCTTCACGAGAAATGATGAGTCTGTGGTTGTCAGTGCGGTGCTGGCCCCATGAGTTCCCGAATGGCTCGAAACCCAAACCGACTTTCCGGCACGCCGGTCGAACAATGGCCCAGAGGTGACGGACGACCGCCCCGATCCGAATCGACGCTGTCCACCGTCAATCCCGCACCCGGCTTCCCCTTCGGTCGAAGGGGTCGGCGCAGGTGGGACCCGCTGTGGCCGGCCACCGCCGCCGGGCCGTCCGAGCGGAGAAGTCCCGGGCGACGGCGCGCCACCGCGCGGGAACGCGACGACGCCCCGGTCGGCCCGGACCCGTGGGTTCCGGTCGCACCGGGGCGTCGTACGCCGTCGTTCGCCGAAGGCGCGGGTTACTTCTTGCCGGCGGGCTTGCCGTCACCGGAGTCCGAGGACAGGGCGGCGATGAAGGCTTCCTGGGGAACCTCCACCCGGCCCACCATCTTCATCCGCTTCTTGCCCTCCTTCTGCTTCTCGAGCAGCTTGCGCTTCCGGCTGATGTCACCGCCGTAGCACTTGGCGAGCACGTCCTTGCGGATCGCCCGGATGGTCTCCCGGGCGATGACCCGGCTGCCGATGGCGGCCTGGATGGGCACCTCGAACTGCTGGCGCGGGATCAGGCTGCGCAGCTTCGCCGCGATGGTGGTCCCGTAGTTGTACGCCTTGTCCTTGTGCACGATGGCGCTGAACGCGTCCACCGGCTCGCCGTGCAGCAGGATGTCGACCTTCACCAGGTCGGACGCCTGCTCGCCGGAGGGCTCGTAGTCCAGCGAGGCGTACCCCTTGGTGCGGCTCTTGAGCTGGTCGAAGAAGTCGAAGATGATCTCGGCGAGCGGCAGCGAGTACCGTAGCTCCACCCGGTCGGCGGAGAGGTAGTCCATGCCGAGCAGGCTCCCGCGGCGTCCCTGGCACAGCTCCATCACCGCGCCGACGTAGTCGTTCGGGGTCAGCACCGTGGCCCGCACCGTCGGCTCGAACACCTCGGCGATCTTGCCCGTCGGGTACTCGCTGGGGTTGGTCACCACGATCTCCTCGCCGTCCTCCGTGATGGCCCGGTAGACCACGTTCGGCGCCGTCGAGATCAGGTCGAGGTTGTACTCCCGCTCCAGCCGCTCCCGGATGATCTCCAGGTGCAGCAGGCCGAGGAAGCCGCAGCGGAAGCCGAAGCCGAGCGCGCCGGAGGTCTCCGGCTCGTAGTCGAGCGCGGCGTCGTTGAGCTTGAGCTTGTCCAGCGCGTCGCGCAGGTTCGGATAGTCGGACCCGTCGATCGGGTAGAGGCCGGAGTAGACCATCGGCTTCGGGTCCTTGTAGCCGCCGAGCGCCTCACGGGCCGGACGGCCGTTGATGGTGACCGTGTCGCCGACGCGGGACTGACGCACGTCCTTCACGCCGGTGATCAGGTAACCGACCTCGCCCACGCCGAGCGCCTCGGCCTTCACCATCTCGGGCGAGATGACGCCGATCTCCAGCAGCTCGTGCACCGCGCCCGTGGACATCATCTTGATCCGGTCGCGGGCGCTGATCCGACCGTCGATCACCCGGACGTACGTGACCACGCCCCGGTAGACGTCGTACACCGAGTCGAAGATCATCGCGCGGGCGGGCGCGACGGCGTCACCGACCGGCGGCGTGAACTGCCGGACGATCTCGTCGAGCAGGTACGGCACACCCTCGCCGGTCTTGCCGGAGACCCGGATGCAGTCCGCCGGGTCGCCGCCGATCAGGTGCGCGAGCTCCTCGGCGTACTTCTCCGGCTGGGCGGCCGGCAGGTCGATCTTGTTGAGCACCGGGATGATGCGCAAATCGTTCTCGAGCGCCAGGTAGAGGTTCGCCAGCGTCTGGGCCTCGATGCCCTGCGCGGCGTCCACCAGCAGGATGGCGCCCTCGCAGGCGGCCAGCGACCGGGACACCTCGTAGGTGAAGTCGACGTGGCCCGGGGTGTCGATCATGTTGAGCACGGCCTGCTCGCCGACCCGCTCGCCCTCCCGGATGGTCCAGGGCATCCGGACGGCCTGGCTCTTGATCGTGATGCCGCGCTCGCGCTCGATGTCCATCCGGTCGAGGTACTGGGCACGCATCTGCCGGGGGTCGACCACGCCGGTGAGCTGCAGCATCCGGTCGGCCAGGGTCGACTTCCCGTGGTCGATGTGGGCGATGATGCCGAAGTTCCTGATGCGCCCCGGGTCGGTGGCACCAGGAGCGTTCGCGCCGGAATCGAGCGTCGGTGGCACAGCGGTCCGTTCTGGTCGGCTGACGTGAGCAGGCCGGCGCGACGCCGGCCCCCTCTATGCTCCCACGTCGCCACGGCGGACCCGCTGCGCGGGCGATCCCGGGGCGGACGTCACCCACCGGAAGCCGTCCGCCGCAGGCCCGCGGCGTCACCCGGCGGGTGGTGTCACTCGGCGGGCGGCTCCACGAACAGGGCGGCCAGCTTCGGCAACCGCCGGCGGGCCTCCTCCTCGTCGTCGAAGTCCCAGAAGTCGTTGAGGTCGGGCTCCGGCACGGCCTCGGGCGCCGGCAGGTCGCTCGCGGTGGCCCTCCGGTACGCCTCCCAGGGCGCGGCGAGCATGTCCTCGCACTCGAACTCCTCGCCACTGAGCGAGGCGGCCCGGACCTTCGGCAGCTCGGCCAGCGAGTCGGGGTCGGAGACGGCGCGGGCGAACACCGCCCGCCCCTGCGTCATCAGCCAGCCCCGGAAGTACTCGAAGCCGTCGTCGGAGGCGCCACCGTTGATCAGGTACGCGGCACCCCACAGGTCCACCCGATAGGAGGCGGCCAGCACACGGCGCTGGTGCTCGGCGTACCCGACGATCTCCTCCGGGGGCAGCTCGGCGAGCAGGGCGACGGTCCGCGCGGCGACCGCGTCCGGCTCGCCGCCACCACCGGAGCGGGCGCTGTCGATCAACTGCCAGAAGTCGTCGGTCCTCATGGCCTGGCAGTCTCCCAGACGCCGACGCCGGTCCTGTCCTCGTGCGCCGGCAGCGGGAACATCGTGGCGAGGCGCGGGTAGCGACGGCGCAGCTCCGCCGGATCGTCGAGGTCCCACTCCTCGTCGGTCGGGTCGGGCGAGACGCCCAGCTCCCGGCCCCGCGCGGCCGCCGCGTCGTCCACCCCGTCGGCCCTGCCGGTGATCCGCTCGTAGGCCCGGTCGGCGACGTAGTCGAGGGCCTCCCAGTCCGGCCACTCGTCGTCGTCCCACGCGTCGACGGACCGGCCGGCCAGCCGCCGCACCACCGGCACGTCGGCCAGCGCGTCCGGATCGTCGACCACCCGCTCGAACGTCGCCCGTCCCAGGCCCACCAGCCACGCCTGGAAGTAGTGGAAGCCGTCGTCGGAGCAGAGCCCGGCGCAGATCAGCGACGCCGCTCCCCACAGCCGCCAGGTGTCCGCCCGGGTGCGCGCCTCGTCCAGCCGGCACGCGAAGTCGACCGCGTCGTCGGCCGGCCGTTCGGCCAGCCGGTCGGTGAGCCACGCCAGCCGCTCTTCGGGGTCGGCGGTGGCGTCGGCGGACGCCTCGATCAACGTCCAGAAGTCCTCGGTACCGATCACCCGCGCAGTATCGCCGTGCGGTACGACACGCGACCGTGGAGCATCGGAGGGTGCCCCCGTACGCCGCAGCCACCGGACGACCGGCGTGGTCCGCGCTGCCGGCGGGCCTGCGCGCCGCGGTCGCCGAGCGGCTCGGAGGCCCTGCGGTGGGGTGACGTCGCCGCCAGCCGGGAACCGGTCCCGGCGCTGCCGGCAGGGGTCCGGGACCGGCTGCCCGAGCTGGTCGCCCTGGAGTCCCGCCTCCCCGCGTACCCCGCCGCCGCGCCCGGCCTCGTCCACGGCCCGCCCACCAGCGCCGCAACGGGGAACGGGCCCTCGCCTGGCTCATCCGCCGGCGGAGCTGGCGGTGAGCGGTGCGGGCGCCGACCGGGAGGCGTTTTGGCTCGTCCCGGGCCACCTGGTAGCCTGGCTATTCGCGCAGCGATGACGCATGCTTGTCGCGCGCCCAAGCTGACCAACCCGAGCTATTAGACGAGGCTGTCGCGTGGCGAACATCAAGTCCCAGATCAAGCGCAACCGGCAGAACGAGAAGCGCCGGCTGCGGAACAAGTCGGTCAAGTCGTCGCTGAAGACCGCCATCCGGAAGTTCCACGAGGCCGCCGAGGCGGGCGACGTGGAGAAGGCGACCGCTCTCATGCAGGACGCCTCCCGCAAGCTGGACAAGGCGGTCAGCAAGGGCGTGATCCACTCGAACCAGGCCGCGAACCGCAAGTCCGCGATCTCGAAGCGCGTGGGTTCGCTCGCCGCCTGAGGCGACGTCCGTTCTGACCCGAAGCCCCGGGGCGACTCCCGGGGCTTCAGGCTGTCCACGTCCGGTGCGCGCGACGTCCACCGCGCGGCTGGCGGATCGGCCGAGCGGGGTCAGTCCCGTGGGTGGCGGTCCGGCCGTACGGGACGTGACGCGCTCCCCCGCCCCGCCTCCGGGTGACCGCCCGGGGCGGCACGCGTCGAGTGGGCCGACGGATCCGTCGTCACGACGACGCCGGGCACGCTGTGCAGGATCCAGTCCACCCGGGCCTTGCCGACGACCGGCTCCATCTGCCGCCGGAAGCGGTTCCGTTCCTGGTCGGGCACCTGGGCGGCGGACCGGACCACCCGCTCGGCCACCAGGTCGTTGAACTTGACCATCACGGCGACGGTGGCCGGCAGGATCAGCACGGCCCACCAGGTGACCAGTTCGGCGAGGGCGAGCAGCGCGGCGAGCGCGACGGCCCCCTCGAAGAAGACGAAGCAGAGCACCCCGCCCGGGTTGACGAAACGCAGGCGCAGGACCCGGGCGTAGAGCGGGCGTGACCGCTCCTCGTCGACCGCGACGGTGGCCCACGAGCCACGGGGCGGTCCGCTCACCGGGCGCCTCCCTGCCGGGCGGCCACGACCGAGAAGACGGCCCTCTCCAGCGCGTACGCCCGGTCCTCCGCGCCGCCCTTCACGGCCGCGTTGCACTCGGCGGCGGCGCGCATCGCCATTACCAGCCCCTCGGGCGTCCAGCCGCGTCCCTGCCGCTGCGCGCGCTCGACCTTCCACGGCGGCATGCCGAGGGTGCTGGCCAGTTGGTACGGGCTGCCCCGCCCGGCCGACGCGACCCGCGCCACGGTGCGTACGCCGTCGGCGAGAGCGTCGGCGATCGGCACCGGGTCGACGCCGACGTGCAGCGCCCACCGCAGCGCCTCCAGGGCTCCGGGCACGTCGCCGACCATGGTGGCGTCGGCGACGGTGAAGCCGGTCACCTCGACCCGCCCCCGGTAGTAGCGGGCCACCGTGTCCGCGCCGATCCGGCCGTCGGTGTCGGCGACGAGCTGGGAACACGCGGCGGCGAGTTCACGCAGGTCGTTGCCGACCGCCGCGATGAGCGCCTCGGCGGCGTCCTCGGTGCACGTACCGCCGGCGCGGCGGACCTCGTCGCGGACGAAGGCCACCCGCTCGCGGTGCCCCTTGAGCTTGGCGGCCGGGACGACCGTCGCGCCGGCCGCCTTGAGGCCGTCGGCGAAGGCCTTGCCCTTGGCGGCCCCCAGGTGCAGCACGACCAGCTGCACGTCCGGGTCCGGGTTCTTCGCGTACGCGAGCAGGGCCGCGGCGAGGTCCTTGCGGGCGTCCTGGCCGGCGCGCAGCACGAGCAGTCGACGCCCGCCGAAGAGCGACGGGCTGAGCATCTCGGCGATCTCGCCGACGGCCAGGGAACCGGCCTGGTACTCCCGGACGTCCACGTCGGGGTCGACGGCGCGCGCCCGGGCGACCGCTTCGGAGACCGCGCGCGTGGCGAGCAGCTCCTCGTCCCCGAGGACGAGCAGAATGGGAGCGAGGCTGGCGGCGGTCACGCCGCCCATATTCGCACGGCCGGCGGTCGGAGCCAGCCTGCTCCTGCGGACTCCGGTGGCACACCCCGCACTCAGCGCAAATCCAGACATTTATCTCGCTTCACCTCTTAAGCCAAGAACGGGCATCGATCTACCTGCGCTGGTTTCCGGGCCGGAGGCCACGGACCACCACGGCCAGGCCGGAGCCGCCCACCACCGCCACGTCCCCGTCGGTGTCGGTCCGCAGCACCCGCGCCCCGCCCCGGGTCAGCCGGCCCAGGACCGCCGGGTTGGGATGCCCGTACGTGTTGCCCGCGCCCACCGGCACGAGGGCGACCGTGGGGCGGACCGCGTCCAGGAAGGCCGGGTCCTGGTAGGCCGAACCGTGGTGGGCGACCTTCAGCACCTGCGCCCGCAGTCCTCCCGGTGGCGGGTGGTCCAGCAGGGCCCGCTGCTCCTCGGTCTCGGCGTCACCGGCGAGCAGGACGCGTACCCCGGCGACCGTGGCGAGCAGCATGAGGGAGTTGTTGTTCGGGTCGGAGCGGGTGCCCCGCAGCGGGTACGGCGGACCCACCAGCGTCAGCTCGACGGCTCCGGCCCGGTACCGCCAGCCGGCGGGCGCGGTCACCACCTCGGCGGAGCCCGCCGCCGCGGTGGCCCGGACCAGGTCCCGCCCGGCCGCCGGCTCCGGCCACGACGGGACGAGCACGGCACCGACCCGCCGCCCCCGGAACACCCCGGCGACGCCTCCGGTGTGGTCCACGTGGAAGTGGCTGACCACCAGCAGTGGCACCTCCCGTACGTCCAGACCCCGCAGGCACGCGTCCACCGCCCCCGGGTCCGGTCCGGCGTCCACCACCACCGCACGCCCCGGGGCCACCGGCAGCACCACCGCGTCCCCCTGGCCCACCGCGCAGGCGGCGACCACCCAGGTGGCCGGGGGCCAGCCGGGGGCCACCAGGCGCACGGGCAGGGCCCCGAGCACCACGGCGACCGCGACTACCGTCACCAGTCGGCGGACCACGGGGTGCCGGGTGGCGACCAGCATCGCCACGGTGAGCGCGCCCAGCAGCAGCGCACCGGGCGCGCCGTCCGGCCAGGGCAGCGTGCCGGCCGGCAGCTCGGCTCCGTGCCGGGCGACCGTCACCAACCACCACGCCGGCCAGCTCGCCAACCAGGCGAGGAACTCCGCACCCGGCGGAAAGACCGGTGAGAGTGCCGCCGCCGCCACCCCGAGGACGGTCGCCGGGGCGATGGCCGGCACGGCGAGCAGGTTGGCCGGCACCGCGACCAGACTGATCGTGCCCGAGATCCCCGCCACGACCGGCGCGCAGGCGAGTTGCGCGGCGGCGGGCACCGCCAGCGCCTCCGCGAACCCGGCCGGCACCCGCCGGCGGCGCAGCGCGTCCCGCCAGCGTGGGGCGAGCAGCAGCAGGCCCCCGGTGGCCAGCACGGAAAGCGCGAACCCGGCGTCACCGGCCAGCTCCGGGTCGACCAGTACCAGCACGGTCACCCCGGCGGCCAGCGCGGGCAGCGCCGCCCGGGGCCGACCGGCGGCCAGCGCGGCCAGGCCGATCGCGCCCATCGTGGCCGCCCGGACGACGCTCGGCGAGGGACGGACGAGGATCACGAAGCCCACCAGGGCCACCCCGCACAGGCCGGCCGCCAGCCAGGGGCCGGCCCGGGCCCAGCGGGCGATCAGCAGCACGGCGCCGACGACGATGGCCACGTTGGATCCGGAGACCGCGTTGAGGTGGGTCATGCCGGTGGCGAGGAAGTCCTCCTCCACGGTCGGCAGCAGCCGGCTCGTGTCACCGACCACCAACCCCGGCAGCAGTCCTCCCGGCTCGTCCGGCAGGGGCGCGCACGCCCGTTGGAGGCCCGCGCGCAACGTGCCGGCGGCCCGCTGTGACCACGGCGGCGCCCCGTGGAGACCCGGCGGCCCGACGGCGCTCAGCACGGCGGCGGTGAGGTCACCGCCACGGGGTGGGGCGAGGCGTCCCCGCGCGGTCAGCCGCTGTCCGGGCAGCAACCCTCGCCACCCCGGATCGGAGGCCAGGACCAGGACACGTACCGACGCCTCCACGCGGCGACCGTCGCCGCCGGTCACGCCGGTCGACCGGGTCGCCACGAGCAGGATGGCCGGCCGTCCGGGGGCACCTCGTACCGGCCGGGGATCGTCGCGGACGACCAGCTCCGCCGTGACGACGGCGTCCGCCTCGACCAGGGCACGGACCGGAGCGGCGTCCCGCACGGCCAGCCGCGCGGCCGTGGCGCTCGCCCCGCAGACCACGCCGATGAGTGCGGCGACCACCACCCACCCGTACCGCCGGGCCGGCGCCGACGGGCGCCCGAGGACACCGGCGAGGTGCAGCCCGCAGGTCACGGCCGTCCCGCCGGCTACCACCGCCACCAGCAGGGTCGGGCGGGTGGTGAGATGCAGCCCGGCCAGCGCGGCGAGCCACGTCGCCACGGCCATCCCGGCCAGCCGCAGGTCCGGCACCGACGACCGCAGGTCGCCCTCGCCGGTGGACGCACCTGGACGGGCGGCGGCGTCCGGCCCCGGGGTCCTCATACCGTCACCAGGTCCTTGAGCTGCTCGTACCGTGCGTCGCCGATGCCGTCGACCTGGCGCAGGTCGCCCACGGACCGGAAGCCGCCCTGCTGCTCGCGGTGGGTGAGGATGCGCTGGGCGAGCACCGGCCCCACCCCGGGCAGGGCGTCGAGCTGCGCCAGCGTGGCGGTGTTGAGGTTGACCCGACCGCCCGGGGCCGGGGCTCCGCCGGGCGGCGTGCCGGGTGCCGCCGCCCCGGGCGGTGCGGGGACACCGACCAGGATCAGTTCGCCGTCGGTGACCTTCCGGGCCGGGTTCAGCAGCGCTGTGTCCACACCGGGCAACGCTCCCCCGGCCGCCGCCACCGCGTCGGCGACCCGGGCACCGGCCGGTACGCGGACCAGCCCCGGGCGGCGTACCTTGCCGGCGACCGCCACCACCAGCTCACCGTCGGGCGTGGCGGGTGATGGCGCCCCGTCGGAGGGGGACGGCGACCCGGCCGGGGCGGCCGACGCCACCGGAGTGACCGGCTCGGCGTGCGGCCGGGATCGCCACGCCCACAGCCCTGCGGCGAGCACCACCAGCACGGCCACCACGGCGAGCGCCCGGGTGCCCCGGCTCCCCGGGTCGAACGCCGCCGGCCCGGGCAGCCGGCGCGTCGACAGCTCCCGCTCCGGCGACCGGTCCCGCCCGTCGGTGCCCTCGCCCGTGCCCCGCGCGGCGTCCTGCCCCGGGTGCACCGGCAGCGACCGGGGCGCGGCGACCGGCGGGAACTCCCCGGCCGCGCCCGCTGGCAACGAGGGACCGTTCGCCGGCACGACGTCGAACGGGCGGCGCGGGGACCGCGTCGCGGCCACACCCGGCACCAGCCGGCGCAGGCGCTGCCGGACCACCATCTCCTCGTCATCGGACACCGGCCGAGGCTAGGAGGAGACGGGTCCTCGGTGGGGCCGGCGCCCGCGCCCTGTGGACAGGGACCGCCCCTGTGGACAACCGCCTGATCTTGCAGGAATGTGCCTCCGCCGGTCAGCGCCCCGTCCGCTCAGTCCACGACCGCCGTCGCCTCCACCTCGACGAGGACGTCGGGCTCGAACAGGTAGTCGACGCCGATGAGCGACGCCGGGGGCATGGGCTGCGGGAGGCCGATCTCCTCGGCGACGTCGGCGACGCCGGCCATGAAGTCGCCGATCCGGTCCGGCGACCAGTTCGTGACGTAGAAGGTCAGGCGGACGACGTCCGCAAAGCTCGCGTCGGCCCCGGCCAGACCACGCGCGGTGTTGCGGAGCGCCTGGACGACCTGGCCCCGGAGGTCACCGGGAGCGATCGGCTGACCCGCCTCGTCGCGGCTGATCTGACCGGCCACGTACACGTGGCGTGACCCGGACGCCACCGCGACGTGGTGATAGGGGACGGGCTGCATCATGCCCTGCGGTGAGTGGAACCGAACAACCATCGAAATCTCTCCTCTGACCGATCATTGGTATCTCATTGATACCTGGTGCATCAAGGAAACTTCAACGAAACTAGGTGTCATGGCAGATACCGACCCCTTCGCGACGGACCGTCTCACGATCACCCCTCCGCACCGCGAACTCCTGGACCAGGTCCTCGACAAGTGGTCGCTGGAGGTGCTCAACCAGCTCTGCGAACGACCGTCACGGTTCAACGAGCTGCGCCAGGCGATCCCGGCCGTCTCCCAGAAGTCGTTGAGCGCCACCCTGCGCCGCCTCGAACGCAACGGCATCGTCGAGCGTGCCGTCCTCTCGTCGCGACCGGTCGCCGTCGAGTACCGCATCACACCGCTCGGCAAGACTCTCCGGCAGCCGATCGACGTTCTCCTCGAATGGGCCGACCAGCACCTGACGGCCATCGAGGCCGCCCGCCGGACGTACGACGAGACCACCCGGTGAGGGACCCGCGCCGGTCAGCGCCTCCGGGTCGAGGCCGAGGGCGGCGCGTCCACCGTCGACCGGCAGGGTCGCGCCGTCGACGAAGGGCCCGCCCCTCAAGGCGGTCGGGTCAGGCCGCGGGTGGGTGGCGGTGGACGACGACGCACGCCAGACCGGGACCGGCGTGGGCGGCGACGACGGCGCCGGCCTCGGAGACGTACGTCGCGCGCACGCGGTCACCGAGCCGCGCGGCGAACGCCTCACCGAGCGCCTCGGCCCGTTGGGGGGCGGCGAGGTGGTGCAGCGCGAGGTCCACGTCCGCGTCACCGGCCGCCTCGACGGCGAGGTCGACCAGGCGGGCGATGCCCCGGCTGGCGGTACGCACCTTGTCCTTGAGCACGATCGCGCCGTCCGGCATGTGCATGATCGGCTTGACCGAGAGGGCGGTGCCGAGCAGCGCCTCGGCCGCGTTGATCCGGCCGCCCCGGCGCATAAACTCCAGCGTGTCGACGTAGAAGAAGATCGTGGTCCGGCCGACCGCGTCGAGCGCGGCGTCGCGTACCTCCGGCACGCCCAGGCCCCGCGTGGCGGCCGTGGCGGCGGCGACGGCGGGGAAGCCCACGCCCATGCCGCAGGAGCGGCTGTCGACCACGGCGACGCGGTCGCCGAACTCGGTGGCGGCGAGGCGGGCGGCCTCGACGGTGCCGGAGAGCTCACCGGACAGGTGCACCGAGACGACGCCGTCGGCGCCGGAGTCGAGGAGCCGGCGGTACGTCTGCGCGAACTGCTCCGGGGCGGGCCGGGAGGTGCTCACCGAGACCCGCCGGCCACCCAGGACGCGGGTGGCGTCGGCGGGGAACGTCTCCACGCCCTCCAGCCCTTCCGCGCCGTTGAGGACGACGGTCAGCGGCACCACCGTCAACGGGTACGCGTGCAGCAGCTCGGGCGGGAGGTAGGCGGTGGAGTCGGTGACGACCGCGACGGGCATGCCCGGCACGCTAGCCGATCCCGGCCGGGACCGCCCGGGCCGGACGGTCAGACCGCGTCCGCGCTGGCGGACGCGGACGCCGCGGCGGGGACCGGTGCGGCGGACGCGGCGATGACGCCCACGTTGTGGGCACGCAGGTGCCAGCCACGGACGTCGTTGTGCCGCAGCTCGGTCCAGTGGCAGTTGGACAGCGACCCGATGGTGCGCAGCACGAGGTGGTCCCAGCCGAGCAGGTGACCGACGCCCTGACGGGCGCCGCCGCCGTGGGTGGTGACCACGACGGTGCCGCCGGGCACCAGGTCGGCTGCCTCCTGGAAGGCCGCCCCGACCCGCTTGCCCAGGTCGTCGAGGGTCTCGATACCGCAGCCGGGATCAGGGTCGCCGGCCCGCCAGCGGGCGAACTCGTCGGGAAAACGCTCGGCGGCCTCGGTCAGGTGCAGCCCCTGCCAGAGCCCGAAGTGACGCTCCCGCAGCCGGGCGTCGGTGCGGACCGGCAGCCCGGTGACGGCCGCCAGGGCGGCGGCGGTGTCCGCCGCGCGGCTCAGGTCACTGGCCACGATGGCATCCGGACGCAGCGCGGCGAGCAGGGGCGCCGCGTCCCGGGCCTGCTCGCGGCCGAGGTCGTTCAGCGGTACGTCGGTCTGCCCCTGCACCCGGCTGGCGGCGTTCCAGTCGGTGTTGCCGTGCCGCCAGATGATCAGTCGGGTCATTCGGCGGTGGAGGTGGTGCCGGACTCCGCGTCGACCAGGTCCCGGTCGACGAACGGGATGGTCGGGCAGTCCTTCCAGAGCCGGTCGAGGGCGTAGAACTCGCGCTCCTCGGTGTGCTGGACGTGCACCACGATGTCGACGTAGTCGAGCAGCACCCAGCGGCCGCCGCGCTCGCCCTCGCGCCGGATCGGCTTGGCCTTCTCCGGCAGTTCGAGAAGGCGCTCCTCGATGGCGTCGACGATGGCCAGCACCTGACGCTCGTTCGGGGCCGAGGCGACCAGGAACGCGTCGGTGATGGCGAGCTGGTCGCCCACGTCGATGATGACGATGTCCTGCGCCTTCTTGTCGGCCGCGGCCTGGGCGGCGGCCATCGCCAGCTCGTGAGCGCGTTCGGAAACTGTCACCGTTCTCCTTCGATCAACCGTGCGACCCTCCAAGCCTCTCACACGCGGCGGCGTACCGACTCGTCAGTTGTGGCGCCTTACCGACCGGAAGCACCCGATACCGGGATGATTCACCGCTGGTAGAGGCGCCGCTTGACGATGTACTGCACCACACCGTCGGGCACCAGGTACCAGACCGGCTCACCCCGGGCGACCCGTGCGCGGCAGTCGGTCGACGAGATGGCCATGGCGGGCACCTGCACCAGGCTGACCGTGTCGGCCGGCACGTGCTTGTCGGTCAGCTCGAAGCCCGGCCGGGTGACCCCGACGAAGTGGGCCAGCTCGAAGATCTCGTCCAGGTCCTTCCAGGAGAGGATCCGCTCCAGGGCGTCGGCGCCGGTGATGAAGTACAGCTGCACCTTCGGGCCGTACTCGGCGTGCAGGTCGCGCAGGGTGTCGACGGTGTAGGTCGGACCGCCCCGGTCGATGTCGACCCGGCTCACCTGGAAACGGGGGTTCGACGCGGTGGCGATCACCGTCATCAGGTAGCGGTCCTCGGCCGGGCTGACCGGTTCGTCCGCCTTCTGCCACGGCTGCCCGGTGGGGACGAAGACGACCTCGTCCAGGCCGAACCGGTCCGCCACCTCGCTGGCCGCGACGAGGTGCCCGTGGTGGATCGGATCGAACGTGCCGCCCATGATCCCGATCCGCCGGATGTCTTCCTCCACCCCGCGATCCTAGGCCGCCCCACCCCGCCCCCCGTCCCACTCCCCCTCCCGCCCCCGCTCGTCGCTGTTTCACGGAAACAGTGGCTGTTCCTGCGTCCATGGCCACTGTTTCCGTGAAAGTGCGAGAGGGACGCGACGTGGGGGTGGGGGTGGGGGGTTAGGCGGAGGCGGCGGCGACGGCGGTGCGGGCGACCAGGGCGCGGCGCAGGTCGTCGGCGGCGTCGGTCACCACGCGACGCAGGCCGGGCGTGACGTCGTCGCGGGCGAGCAGTGCCGCGGCCGCCTCCCGGGTGGTCTGCGCCACGGCGTAGCGGGGGAACGCCAGGCCCGCGACCCGGTCGGCCACCCAGGGCGTACGCGCACGCGCGGCGGCCGGCATGTCGTCGAAGTACCGGGACACGTACGCGGCGGTCAGCTCGGCCTGCTCGGGCTGCCAGAACCCGCCGGCGGTCGCCTCGACGAGCCGGTTGGACAGCGTGGTGTCGGCGACGACGATCTGCCAGGCGGCCTGCTTCGCGGCGGCGTCGGGCAGGGCCGCCCGGCAGCCGGCGGCCCGCTCGGCGCCGGCCGCGCTCGGGTCGGCCGCCGCCTCGGCGGCGATCTCCGGTTCACCGGCCGCGCCCAGCACCACCAGCCGGCGCAGGACCGACCAGCGCAGCTCGGTGTCGACGGCCAGCCCGGCGGGCACGTCCCGGCCGGCGAGCCAGCCGGTCAACAGGTCCGCGTCGGTGGTCGCGGCGATCCAGCCCCGCGCGGCGGCGAGCTGCAACGACCCACCGGCCGGCGCGCCGTCGAGCAGCGTCCGGCAGGCGTCGGCGACCCGGACCAGGGCGGCGTCGCGGGCGGCCGGGTCCAGGTAGCGGTCGATCAGCGAGCGGCTGAGCGTCAGCACGTCCTCCGCGATGACCACCTCGGTCTCGACGGGCAGCGCCGCGGCGACCAGGCCGACCAGGCCGACCCCGACCGGCCGCTCCCCGTCGGTCGCCGCGTCGAGGGCCTCGCCCCAGAGCAGCGCCCGGGCGAGCGGGTCGGTCAGCCCGGGCAGCACCGACGGCACCGCGTCGGCGGAGGCCGGGTCGAGGCGGATCTTGGCGAAGGTCAGGTCGCCGTCGTTGGGCAGCAGCAGCCGGGCCGCCGGCTCGCCGGCCAGGTCGGCGAGCACCGTGCGGCCGCCGTCGGCGTCCGGGTCGAGGTCGACCTCGGTACGGGTCACGGTGCCGTCGTCCGCGTACCGGCCGATACCGATGCGGTGCGGGCGCAGCACCGGGTGCGTCCCGGTGGCGGTCTGCGTCACCGCCACCTCGGTGTAGCGGCCGTCCGCGTCGACGGCCACCTCGGCGCGCAGCGTGTTGACCTGCGCGCTGCGCAGCCACCGCTCGGCCCACCCGGTCAGGTCCCGCCCGCTCGCGGCGGACAGGTTGCCGAGCAGGTCGTCCAGTGTGGCGTTGCCGAACCGGTGCTTCGCGAAGTGCGCGTTGAGGCCGGCGAGGAACGCGTCGTCGCCCAGCGCGGCGACGAGCTGCCGCAGGACGCTGGCCCCCTTGGCGTACGAGATGCCGTCGAAGTTGAGCAGGCCCTCGGCGGCGTCGGTGACCTCCTCGGGAGCCACCGGGTGGGTGGAGGGGCGCTGGTCGGCGGCGTACCCCCACGCCTTGCGGCGCATGGCGAACGTGGTCCAGGCCCGGTCGAAGCGGGTCGCCTCGGCGGTGACCCGGGTGCCCAGGTACTCCGCGAAGGACTCGTTCAGCCACAGGTCGTCCCACCAGCGCATGGTGACCAGGTCGCCGAACCACATGTGCGCCATCTCGTGGGCGATCGTGGTGGCCCGCAGCTCCCGCTGGGATTCGGTGACGGCCGAGCGGAAGACGTAGTCGTCCCGGAACGTGACCAGGCCCGGGTTCTCCATCGCGCCGGCGTTGAACTCGGGCACGAACGCCTGGTCGTACTTGCCGAAGGGGTAGCGCTCGTCGAACAGCTGGTGGAAACGGTCGAGGCACTGCCGGGTGACCGTCATGATCTCGTCGATGTCGGTGTCCAGGTGCGCCGCGAGGGACCGGCGGCAGTAGACACCGAGCGGGATGCCGTCGTGGGAGTCGCGCCGTACGTGCCAGGGCCCGGCGATCAACGAGAAGAAGTACGTGGCCAGCGGGGCCGTCTCGGCGAACTCCCAGCGGCCCGGCGCCGGGTTGGCGGCCAGCTCGCCGTTGGCGGCGACGGTCCAGTGCTCCGGCGCGGTGACCGAGAGGACCACCGGCGCCTTCAGGTCGGGCTGGTCGAACGCGGCGAAGATGCGTTGCACGTCGTCGAGGAACGACATCGCGTACAGGTAGGTCTCACCGTCGGCCGGGTCGACGAAGCGGTGCATGCCCTCGCCCGTGTTGGAGTACGCCATGTCCGCGCTCACGGTGAGCGTGTTCTCCTCGGCGAGCCCGGTCAGCCGCAGCCGGTTGTCGTCCAGCGTGGCGGGGTCGAGATCAGCGCCGTTGAGGCGTACCTGGTGCAGGGCCGCGGGCTTGACCTCGACGAACGTCGAGGTGCCCGCGGCGGCCCGGAACCGGATCTCGACGTGCGACCGGAACCGGTCGCCGTCTCCGGTCAGGTCGAGGTCGACCCGGTAGGACTGGACGGTGATCGACGCGCCACGCGCGGTCGCCTCTACACGGCTCAGGCTCGGCATCCGCTTATCCTGCCCGATGGGGATCCGTACCGGTCCCCCACGACCCCCTGGCACTGGAGGAACACGCGATGACTGCGCATCCCAAGGGCGACTTCGACCTCTCCCGGGCGGTCTGGCAGCGGGCCGAGGGCGACACCTCCGACAGCGCCGTCGAGGTCGCGTTCGTCGACGACCTGATCGGCATGCGGAACTCGGCCGAGCCGGACGGCCCGGTGCTGGTCTTCACCCAGGCCGAGTGGGACGCCTTCGTCGCCGGCGCCCAGGACGGCGAGTTCGACCTCGACTGACCGTAGTCGGCGGGCCCGTCGGGGCACGTCGGCCATGACCGACTCGATGTTCCTGACATCGGGCCGTCCCACCGCGACGGACACCCTGATGTCAGGCAACACGAGTGGATCTTCTGCGGTCGGCGCACCCCGGCGCGGGTCACCGACCCACGGTCACCCCGGTGACGAAGGCCCGCCAGGCGGCCGGGCCGAAGGCGAGGGTGCCGCGGTCGCGGTCCTTGGAGTCGCGGACGAGGACGACACCGGTCAGGTTGTCGGCCACCTCGACGCAGTTGCCGCCGCTCGCACCGCTTCGGGTGGCGGTGCGCCAGCGGGCGTCGCCCAGGTCCATGGCTTCACCACTTCCTTGATCAGGTCGATGGACTGCCGCCGGGGCAGCGCCTCGTTGCGGACGCTCTCCCAACGAGTCAGAAGCGTATCCACGTCCTCGGAGCGGTCGATGACGACGCCGCCGAGCTGGTGCTCCAGGTGGCCCACCCAGCCGTCCTCGGTCGAGCGGGCCAGCGCGAACTCCGGACAGCCCGATGTGGAGCACCACCTCGGCCGGGACGACGTGCACGCTGACGTTCGCACGCTCGGTGCACGCCAGCAGGTGCAACAGCTGCTCGGCCATGACCCGGTCGAATCCCTCACCGAACCGGCGGATCGCCGCCTCGTCGACCACCGTGATGACCTGCGGTGGGTGGTCGCGGGTCAGGATGTCCTGGCGTTCCATCCGGGCGGTGACCCGCTGCTCCACCTCTTCGTCGCTCAGACTGACGTCACCCCGGAGAACGAAGCGGGCGTAGCCGGGGGTCTGGAGCAGGCCCGGGATCAGGTTCGGCTCGTAGAACCGCAGCTGCGTCGCACCCCGCTCGGCCTCCAGCCACGGCCGGAACCACAGCGGCGTGCCGTCCCGCTTGGCCAGTTCCCACAGCTCGGTCAGCAGGCCGGCGCCGCCGAGCACCTCGTCCGCCCGGGTGAGGAACGCCAGGTCGAACGGGCGTTGGCCCAACTCGACCGCCGAGACCATGGACCCCGAGTAGTGCACCAGGCGACCGAAGTCCTCCTGGCTCAGCTCCGCTGCGATCCGTAGGCGCCGCAACTGGGCGCGGATCAGATCCCCCGCACGTGTCGACCCACTCGCCACACGTCCTCGACCCATCGTCGGTCCGTTCATCGCCAACCGTTCGGTCGCCGGCCGGTGGGCCTACGGCCACCGAAGACACATGACACCGCGAGATCGCCGACATCGGGGGGACCGTGGCGGCCGTGTCGCGTCGCTCCGGTCACCTAGTCACCGTCGCCCCAGCCGAGCCCACCGGGGCCGGGCGCGTGGTGGAAGCCCGGGTGGTCGGCCACGTCGGCGCAGCGCTCGCCGTCCGGGCCGATCGCGCCGCAGAACAGCCGCTCCGCCCGGTGCCAGGCGTCGGCCGGGGACAACGCCGCGGCGCCGAGGGCCAGCTCGGGCCGGAGCAGGCTCAGCGCCTCCGCGTACCCCACCGCCAGCTCGCGCGCCCGGCCCGGGTCGGGCGCTTCGAAGCCCAGGTGGACCGTGAACCAGCGGGCCGGCCGGGCCGCCCGGCGTGGCGGTGCGATCAGTGCCGCACTCCCCGGCTCCCGGCCGGCGCCGGCCAAGCCCGCCCGCAGCCGCTGCTGCCGCCAGTACGGCGACCCGTTGCCCCGCATGCACCCTCCCCGTGGTCCGTCCCGGCACCGCTTCCACCCGGAAGCCAACCAGTTCCCTCCGCCCCTGGGAGGGGCCAGCGACCACAACTTCCCGACCCGCCGGATCCGCCCGTGGTGGGCAGGCGAGCCGCCGGAGGCGGGGCGTGCTCAGTCACGGGTGGAGGGATTCAGCCGCTCCCACCTGGGTAGACGCGCCGGAGACGACCGAGGAGGCCCAATGGCGACGATCCCGGCGGAACGCGGCCTGGACAGCACCCCGGCCTTCCTACGGGACGGCTACCGGTTCGTCAGCGCCCGCTGCGACAAGCACGGCAGCGACATCTTCGCCACCCGCCTGCTGCTACAACGCACGATCTGCCTGCGGGGCCGGCCGGCGGCGGAACTGTTCTACGACACCGGGCGCTTCGTCCGGGCCGGAGCGATGCCGAAGCGCGGGCAGCGCACCCTCACCGGGGTCGGTGGCGTGCAGGGCCTGGACGACGGGGCGCACACCGACCGCAAGGGCATGTTCATGTCGATCATGACTCCCACGGCGGTCCGGCAGCTCGGTCAGCTCTTCGACGACGAGTGGCGGGCGCGTGTCCCGGCGTGGGAGTCCGGCGGGCCGGTCGTCCTCTTCGACGAGGTCGGCCGGATGCTCACCCGTGCGGTCTGCGCCTGGGCGGGAGTGCCGCTGCCCGGCTCCGAGGTCGCCCGGCGTACCGCCGACCTGGAAGGCATGATCGGCGGCCCGGCGGCGATCGGCCCCCGGCACTGGCGGGGCCTGCTCGCCCGCCGGCGCGCCGAGCACTGGGCCGGCGACGTCATCGACCGCGAACGCGTCGGCACGCTGTCCGCGCCGCCGGGAAGCGCGCTGCGGGTCATCGCCGAGCACCGGGACTCCACCGGACGGCTGCTCCCCCGCCGGATCGCCGCCGTGGAGCTGCTCAACATCCTGCGGCCGACCGTCGCCGTGGACCGCTACGTGGTGTTCGCGGCACTGGCGCTGCACGACCATCCCGCCTGGCGCGACCGGGTACGCGGGGACGACGAGGCCACCGAGCACTTCGTGCAGGAGGTACGCCGGTACTACCCGTTCTTCCCGGTCACCGCCGCCCGGGTACGCCGCTCCTTCGACTGGCAGGGGTACCACTTCCCCCGGGGCCGCCGGGTACTGCTCGACCTGTACGGCACCAACCACCACCCGGCACTCTGGCCGGAGCCGGAACGGTTCCGGCCCGAACGCTTCGTCGGCTGGCGCGACGACCCGTTCGGACTCGTGCCGCAGGGAGGTGGCGAGCACTGGACCGGGCACCGCTGCGCCGGAGAGTGGATCACCATCGAGCTGATGAAGCGGGCGGTGACCAACCTGACCGGCACGATGAGCTACGACGTACCCCCGCAGGACCTGGCGGTCCGCCTGAGCCGGATGCCGGCGCTCCCGAACAGCGGCTTCGTGATCACCAATGTCCGGCAGACCGCCTGAGCGGGCCCCGGCCCGACGACGCGCGGCACGGTGACGCCCTCCTGGGGACCCGACGGGCGGTCGTCGGACCCGTCAGCGCACCAGGAGGGCGTACCCGGCGAGCACCGCGCCCGGAATCACGGGTGCAGCACGGTTCGCAGGCAGGCGTCCTCCTTCTTCTCGAACATCTCGTAGCCCCGGACGCCCTTCTCCAGAGGCATCGGGTGGGTGGCGAGGTAGCCGGGGTCGATCTCGCCGGCCGCGATCCGGTCCAGCAGCATCGGGATGTAGCGCTGCGCGTGCATCTGCCCCATCCGCAGCACCAGCGCCTTGTTCATCGCCGCGCCGAGCGGGAACTTGTCCACCAGGCCGGCGTACACCCCGACGATGCTCACCGTGCCGCCCTTGCGGCAAGCCATGATCGCCTGTCGGACCGACGTCGGCCGGTCGCTCTGCAACCGGGCCGTCTGCTTCGCCTTGTCGTACGCGTACGCCGGCCCGACGTCGTGCGCCTCCATGCCGACGGCCTCGATGCAGGCGTCCGGGCCCCGGCCGCCGGTCATCTCCCGCAGCGCCTCCAGCACGTCGGTCTCCGCGTAGTTGACGGTCTCGACGCCGAGCCGGTCGGCGGCGGTGGCGAGCCGCTCCGGCAGCCGGTCGACCACGATCACCCGTTCGGCCCCGAGAAGCTGGGCGGCCCGGGCCGCCATCTGTCCCACCCCACCGGCACCCCAGACGGCGACCACCTCGCCGCCGCTGAGGTTGCAGAAGTCGGCGGCCATCCAGCCGGTGGGCATGGCGTCGGAGGCGAAGACCGCCGCGTTGTCGGGCACCCCGTCGGGGATCGGGAAGGCGCCGACGTCACCGAAGGGCACCCGGACGTACTCGGCGTGGCTGCCGGAGAAGCCGCCGGCGGCGTGGGAGTAGCCGAGGATGCCGGCGGGCGAGTGTCCCCAGAGCTTCTCCGCGAAGACCGGTTGGGGGTTGGAGTTGTCGCAGAGCGAGTACTGCTCGGTGCGGCAGTACCAGCAGCCGCCGCAGGCCACCACCGAGCCGACCACGACCCGGTCGCCGGTCTTCAGCCGCCGGACACCCGGCCCGGTCTCCACCACCTCGCCCATGAACTCGTGGCCGAGGACGTCGCCCTCCCGCATCGCCGGCACGAACCCGTTGATCAGGTGCAGGTCGGAGCCGCAGACGCTGCTGGCCCGGACCTTGACGATGATGTCACCGTCGGCGCGGACACTCGGCTCGGGCACGTTGCGCACCGCGAGCTTGCCGACGCCTTCCCAACACAGCGCCCTCACGCCCGTCCTCCCGCCGACAGCTTCTCGCGGACCTTGTCGGTGGCCTTCTCCTGAGCCGGCGTACGCCCCGAGGGGTCCCGCCGGGTGTCGAGCACCTGGCCGCACTCGACCAGGGACTTCACCCTCCGCAGCGTGTCCCGCAGCGCCAGGTCCGGCTCGTGACTGGTGGCCAGACCGACGACCCGGCGCAGCGCTCCCGAGCGGTAGCGCAGCTCGGCGCGGATCTCGGTGCCCCGGTCCATGGGCGCCGGCACCAACTCGACGGTGCCCTCCTGCGGCTGCCCGTCGGTCACCACCCAGTGCAGCCGGCCGGGACCCTCGACGGTGATCTCCGCCCGCCACCCGGTGCCGCCGTCGGTCGGGTCGACGGCCGCGCAGCGCCACCGGTTGTCGCCGACCTGCTCCAGGGTCGCCCACTCGGCCAGCGCACGGTCCATCCGCTCCCGGTCGGTCCAGAAGCCGATCACCGCCTCCACCGGCCGGTCGACGGTGACCGCGCGACGCACCACGTACCAGCCGTCCTGCTGGTCGGGTTGGTGCCGGCGTCGCCGGCCGGCCACCGCGCGGCCGAGGCCGACCGCGGTCGCCGTGGCGACGCCGAGCAGCGCCCACCTCGTTCCATTGCTGGTCATCACGTCTCCTCCACCCGGGGGCCCGAGGATGGACCACCCGCCTCAGAGGCTGCGCTACCCGGCAGGGGCCCACCGAAACGACGAACCGGTTTGATCGGCCGATATCCGGGCACCTGCGGTGGGCACCCCATCCTCGACGGGAGGCCTCGTTGACCTTCGATCCGAGCGCGTACGGGCGACATGCCGCGGACGTCTACGACGAGGCGTACGCCCACCTCGACCCGACCGCGGCGGTGGAACGACTCGCGTCGCTGGCCGACGGCGGACCCGTCTGCGAGTTCGGTGTGGGCACCGGGCGGCTCGCGCTGCCACTGGTCGCCCGGGGCGTGCCGGTCTCCGGCATCGAGGGCTCCCCGGAGATGGCCGAGGGCCTGCGGGCCAAGCCGGGCGGTGACGCCGTCGAACTGGCCGTCGGCGACTTCGCGGCGACCCGGGTGCCGGGCGAGTTCACCCTGGTGGTGCTCGCCTTCAACACTGTCTTCGCGCTGCCCGACCAGGCCGCGCAGGTGGCCTGCTTCCGCAACGCCGCCGCCCACCTGCGCCCCGGCGGCCGGTTCGTGATCGAGGCGTGGGTACCCGACCCCGGTGCCTTCCGCGCCGGGAGCGCGCTGCGACCGGTGCGGGTGACCGAGAACGAGGTGCTGCTGGAGGCGGCTCTCCTGCACCCCGCCGAGCAGCGGATGACCACCACCAAGATCCGGCTCACCGACACCGGGGTCCGCCTGCTGCCGGCCAACCACCGCTACGCGTGGCCGGCGGAGCTGGACCTGATGGCGGAGCTGGCCGGAATGCGACGTGAGCACCGCTGGGCGGACTGGACCGGCCAGCCGTTCACCGATGACAGCCGCACGCACGTGTCGGTCTACCGGCGCCCGGAGTCGACATGAGCGCCCCGACCCGCCCGACCGGAGGCGCGCCCGGCAACGACCGGCGCCGCGAGGCCGCGTCCGCTCGGACCGCCGCCGCTCCGCTGCCCGGCGAGGCGTCCGCCCGCGCCGGCTGGTCGGTGGCACCGCCCCGCCGGCTGGCGATGGCGTACGTCCTGCCGCTGCGCTGGACCGACGACACTTGGCTGGCCGAGCTGACCGGGTACCTGCGCTGGCTCGCGTCCCGGGTCGACGTGACCGTCGTCGACGGCTCGCCGCCGGAGGTCTTCGCCCGTCACGAGCTGGCCTGGCGGGGCCTGGTCCGCCACGTCCCCCCGGACCCCGCCCTGTCCGGCGTCAACGGCAAGGTGCGCGGTGTGCTCACCGGAGTCGCCGACGCGCGGCACGAGCACGTGGTGATCGCCGACGACGACGTCCGGTACGACGAGGCGGGCCTGCGCGCCGTGCACCACCTGCTCGACCGGGTGGACCTGGTCCGGCCGCAGAACTACTTCGACCCGCTGCCCTGGCACGCGTACTGGGACACCGGACGGACCCTGCTCAACCGTGCCCTCGGTGCCGACTACCCGGGCACCCTGGCGGTACGCCGGAGCACCTTCCTCGCCATGGGCGGATACGACCCGGACGTGCTCTTCGAGAACCTGGAGCTGATCCGGACCGTGCGGGCGTACGGGGGCACCGAGGCGGCACCGAAGGGTCTCTACGTACGCCGGCTTCCGCCCGAGACCGCACACTTCCTGGGCCAACGGGTGCGTCAGGCGTACGACGACCTGGCCCAGCCCGCCCGCCTGGTGACCGCGCTCGCGATCCTGCCGGCGCTGGCGGCAGCGGTGGCGTGCCGCCGTCCGGGGCTGCTGCTCGGCGCGGCGGTCACCACGATGGCCGTGGCCGAGGTGGGCCGGCGGCGAGCCGGCGGCACGGCGGTCTTCCCCGCCGCGACCGCGCTGGCCGCCCCGCTCTGGGTGCTGGAACGCGGCGCGTGCAGTTGGCTGGCGCTGGCCCAGCGGGTGTTCCGGGGCGGTGTCCCGTACGCCGGCACGCGCGTCCACCGCGCCGCCCACTTCGAACGCACTCTCCGCGCGCGCCTCCGCCAGCGCTGAGGAGCAGTAAGGAAGGGCCCCTTCTTAACGCCTCGCGTAGAGGAAGGGCCCCTTTTTAACACCGGGCGCGCACCGCGCTGCACACGCACCGCACCGGGCGCGCACCGCACCGGGCACGACCGCACCGGGCGCGCACCGCACGCCGCACGCCGCACGCACCGCAAACGACAGCTCGCGGCCACTCCCCGGGACGTTCCCCGGATAGTGGCCGCGAGCTGCGGCGTACGGTGCGCCTCGGTCAGGACTTCACCTGGTCGCGGGACTGCTGCGCCTGGTCCTTGACGTCCTTCGCGGCCGACTTCGAGTCGTCCTTGACAGCCTGCGCGGCGTCCTGCGCGGTCGACTTCACCGACTGGGCGGCGTTCTGCGCCGGCTCGCGCAGCTCTTCCTTGATCTCGTTGGCAACCTCGCCCAGCTTCTCCTTCACCGCGTCGGTGTGCTCGCTGGCCTTCTCCTTGACCTGGGTCGCGACCTGCTGCTCGCGCTGGGTGGCCGGGAGCAGCGAGGACGCCAGCCAGCCCACGCCGAAGGCGATGAGACCGGCGGCGAGGGGGTTGCCCTGGGACTTCTGGCGAATGACCTGCGGGGCGCGCTGCGCGGCGTCGCTCACGGTCGACGCGGCCGACTGCGCCTTGTCGCTCACCGTCGAGGCGGCGGAGTGCGCCTTGTCGCTGACCGTGGAGGCCGCCGAGGAGGCGTGCCCGCCCACGGCGTGGGCGCCCTGCTGGGTGCTGTGGCCGAGGTCCGACGCGGTTCCCATTACCTTGTCCCTCACATTCTGCAGCGCGCCACGGACCCGCTGCTTGCGGTCGTCGACGATGCGGGCGGGGCTGACCTTGTACGCCAGCGCGTCCACATCGGAGCTCAGGTTGTTCCGGGTGGCTTCGATCTCACGGCGGATCTGGTCCGGGTCGGTGCTCATCGGGTGACCTCCTGCGGGTGGGGCTTGAGCGCCTCGGGGATTCGCTGCACGCTCTCGTTGGTCTTCTTGAGGCCGCGCACCTTCTCGGCGTTCTTCTTGGCCATGGAGTAGAGGACGGCAGCGATGACGCCCCAGATGACGGCCACGATCAGCGCCGCCCAGCCGGCGTCCATCACGTTGGACAGGCCGGCCCAGAGGGCGAGCGACAGGAACAGGGCCACCATGTAGCCGCCGAAGCCGGCGCCGCCGAAGAACCCGGCGGCCTTGCCCGCCTTCTTGCCCTCCTCGCGGATCTCCGCCTTGGCCAGCTCCACCTCCTGCCGCATCAGCGTGGACAGGTCGGTGGTGACGGAGCGCATCAGCTCACCGATGGAGCTGTTGCGCACCTCGTCCGCGTCGTGCGGGTGGTACCCGGGGTCCGTTCCGAACCCCTGCGTCGGCATGCTCACGCCGCCGCCTCCCTTCGGATGATTCGGTCGCTCACGGACGGGTGGTTCCGCTGGACGGCACGCCCGGCAGCGGGTCGGTCTGGCTCACCGGCGGCAGCGGCTGGCCGGTGCCCCCGGCCGGGTCCGCGTAGCTGGTGGTCGTCCGCGGGTCCGGGTAGGCGGCACCCTGGCCGGAGTAGCCCGGCGTCGGCTCCGCGTACGTCCCCGGGGTGGGGTCGAGGTAACCGCCGGCCGGCATCACCCGCTGCGCGGGCGGCGGGGTCGGGATGACGGCGGTCCGCTCCGGGTCGTACCCGTGCTGACCGGAGTCGTTGGTCGCGGCGATGTTCTTCGTCAGCCGGCCGGCGAGCACACCCAGCACGGCGGCGCCGACGAGGAAGGTGCCGGGGTTGCGGCGGGCGTAGTCGCGTACCTCGTTGATGAGGTCACCGGGCTCGCGCTCCTCCAGCCAGCCGGCCACGCCGTGCACGCGCTCGGCGGCCTGGTGGGCAAGCTCGGCCACCGGGCCGGACTGGCCGCTGCCCTGCGCCATCGAGCGCATCTCGTCGGCCAGCGAGCGGAGCCCACCGGCGGCACGCCGCTGCTGCTCACCGGTCTGGCTGGTGAGCTGGTTGCGGGCCTCGCCGTAGAGGTTGCGCGCCTGGCGCTTGGTCTCGCCGACCACCTCGCGGCCCTGGTCCTTGGCCGTCTGGGCGACAGCGCCACCGGCCTGCTTGGCCTCCGTGCCGACCTGACGGGCCTGGTCGCGGACACCGCCGTTGGTCGACTCCTGCCCGTACGTGGAAGACGTGGGTGACAGATCGTAAGTCATGATTTTCCTTCCGCTCGGATAGTCGTCGCGGTTGTGCTGGGGGGGTTACGGCGGCGGTTCCGCTGCCGTTGTTATTGACGTACCCTGCGCGCCGACTTCCATACCTGATCCGTCATTTCTCTGCGATGCCGTCGGTCACGACTGGACAATGGAGGATCGTCACCGTCGGTGACGGACGGTGCACGCCGCGCAGCGGGGGTTCCGCGGATCCACGGAGGTGACGTCGATGGCACGCAGAGCACGGGACAGCCGGGGCCCGCGGCAGAAGGTGCAGCTGGCCGCGCTCCTGGCGGCCGCGGCCTTCCTGCTGATCGGGGCGCTCGGGTTCGTCCCCGGCATCACCACCGGGTACAACCACCTGACCTTCGCCGGTCACCACTCGGAGGCGAAGCTGCTCGGCCTGTTCCAGGTGTCGATCCTGCACAACATCCTGCACCTCGGGTTCGGCCTGGCCGGCCCGGTGATGGCGCGCAGCGTCGCCGGGGCCCGCGTGTTCCTGGCCGGCGGCGGTGCCCTCTACCTGGGACTGTGGTTGTACGGCCTGGCCATCGACCGGGAGAGCGCGGCGAACGTCATCCCGGTCAACGAGGCCGACAACTGGCTGCACCTGTTCCTCGGCTTCGGCATGCTCGCGCTCGGGCTGCTGCTCTCCAACCGGGCGGGCACCGGTGGCCGGCTCGACACCCCCTTCGACCGCCCCTGACGCGGTCGGTCAGCGGGCCGCCCGCACGCCGGCCGCCGGGACCGCGCGGGGGCGCCGCCGTCAGGCGGCCACCGGCAGGCGCTTCGCGAAACAGCGGCCGTACGACAGGCCACCGTGCTCCCCGTACGCCGGGACCGGCTGGTAGCCGCAGGCGGTCCAGAAGCCGGCCGTGGCGGTCGGGGACGACGCGGTGGGTAGGAAGACCGTCGTGTGGCCGGCCTGGAAGGCCACCTCCTCCAGCGTGGCCAGCAACTGCCGGGCGATGCCCCGCCCCCGGTACGCCGGCCGGACGTACACCGCGTGCAGCTCCCCGGTCCCGGGATCCCGTGACCGCAGTCCGCCACAGGCGACCGCCCGTCCCCCGACCACGGCGACCAGGAAGCGCACGTCGGCCGGTGTGCCGTCGGCGCGGTGACCGACGGCGCCCAGCTCCCGCTGCCACGCCACCACCAGGGCGGCCAGCTCCGGATCGGTGCCGGTGCGAGCGGAGATCAGCATCACCCGACGCTAGAGGCGATGCCTTTCGCGGAGGTTTCCGGCAGTCGTCCCGGCCACGGAGCGTGTCGTGCTATTCGTCGTCGTCGCGGTCCGCGTCGTACGCGTCGTACCCGTCCTGGTCGGCGGGACCGCCCTCGATCTCGTCCTCCGGGCGCTGCCGGCGGGCCTTGCGGGCCGCGAGCCGCTCGGCGGCCCGGGCGCGGCTCGACCTCTCCTCCAGCCGGACGTCCGTGCCCCGGTTACCGGGGACGAACTCGGCGCCGGCGTAGAGAGTGGGCTGCCAGTCGAACTCGCGCTGCCCGATCCGCACCAGGTCGCCGGGCTCCGCGCCGGCCCTGCCGAGCTTCTCCTCGACGCCCAGCCGGGCCAGCCGGTCGGCAAGGTAGCCGATCGCCTCGTCGTTGTCGAAGTTCGTCTGCCGCACCCACCGCTCCGGGCGGGCACCCTTGACCACCCAGGCGCCGTCCTCGGCGGCCTCGATGGTGAACCCGACGTCGTCGACCGCCTGCGGCCGGATCACGATGCGGGTCGGCTCGGCCGGCGGCGCGGCGTTCCGCGACTGCTCCACCACCTCGGCCATCGCGTACGTCAGTTCCTTGAGCCCCTCGCGGGTGGCGGCGGAGACCTCGAACACGCGGAAGCCGCGCTCCTCCAGGTCGGGGCGGACGATCTCGGCAAGGTCCCGGCCGTCGGGCACGTCGACCTTGTTCAGGGCGACCATCCGGGGCCGGTCGGCCAGCCCGCCGTACGCCTCCAGCTCCGCCTCGATCGCGTCGATGTCGGCGACCGGGTCGCGGCCCGGCTCCAGCGTGGCCGTGTCGATCACGTGCACCAGCACCGAGCAGCGCTCGATGTGCCGCAGGAACTCCAGGCCGAGCCCCTTGCCGGTGGCCGCCCCCGGGATGAGGCCGGGTACGTCGGCGACGGTGAAGGTGTGGTTGTCCACCCGGACCACGCCCAGGTTCGGCACGAGGGTGGTGAACGGGTAGTCGGCGATCTTCGGCTTGGCCGCGGAGAGCACCGAGATCAGCGACGACTTGCCGGCCGACGGGAAGCCCACCAGGCCCACGTCGGCGACGCTCTTGAGCTCCAGCACCACGTCGAGCTGGTCGCCGGGCTCGCCCAGCTCGGCGAAGCCGGGCGCCTTGCGGCGGGCGTTGGCCAGCGACGCGTTGCCGCGGCCACCGCGCCCGCCCCGGGCCACCTCGAAGGTGGTGCCGACACCGACCAGGTCGGCCAGCACGGTGCCGTCCAGGGCGTGCACGACGGTGCCGTTGGGGACCTTGAGCACGAGGTCCCGGCCGTTGGCGCCGTCCCGGTTCGAGCCGGCGCCGCCCTTGCCGTTCTCGGCCTTCACGTGCGGGCGGAAGTGGAAGTCGAGCAGGGTGGTGACCTGCGGGTCGACGACCAGCGACACGCTGCCGCCGTGCCCGCCGTTACCGCCGTCGGGCCCCCCGAAGGGCTTGAACTTCTCCCGGTGGATCGAGACACAACCGTGCCCACCATCGCCGGCCTGCAGGTGCAGGACGACCCGGTCAACGAACGTCGCCACGGGCGTCAATCCTTCCAGCGAGGTCAGCTCCCCGCACGAGAAAAGGCGAAGCGGGCCGGGACACGAGGTCCGCGGCCCGCTTCAGCCGGAGAACTACTGCTGCGGCACGATGCTGACGGTCTTGCGACCGCGCTTGGTGCCGAACTGGACCGAGCCGGCGGACAGCGCGAACAGCGTGTCGTCGCCGCCACGGCCGACCAGGTCACCGGGGTGGAACTTGGTGCCACGCTGACGGATGAGGATCTCACCCGCGCTGACGACCTGACCACCGAAGCGCTTCACGCCAAGTCGCTGGGCCGCGGAGTCACGACCGTTACGCGAGCTGGACGCACCCTTTTTGTGAGCCATTGGAGGACGACCTACTTCCCGCTGGAGATGCCGGTCACCTTGACCTGGGTCAACGGCTGGCGGTGACCCTGGCGCTTGTGGTAGCCGGTCTTGTTCTTGAACTTGTGGATCCGGATCTTCGGGCCCTTGGTGTGCGCGGCGATCTCGCCGGACACCGCGACCTTGGCAAGCTTCGCCGCGTCGGTCACCAGGTCGTCACCGTCGACGAGGAGCACCGCGGTGAGCTTCACCGCGTCACCGGGGGCACCGGTGAGCTTCTCGACCTCGATCACGTCGCCCTCGGCGACCTTGTACTGCTTGCCGCCGGTCTTGACGATCGCGTACATCGGAGGCGGACTCCCTGTCGTTGAGGCTGCTGGCGTCTGTTCCCACCGTTGCCGGTCGGTCGTTCCCACGGCGGCTCGCCGGGTAGCAGAAGCACGGCGGCGCGGGCACGCGGGAACTCGGCACACCAAAGGTGCGCCGCAGGCAAGAGTACGCCATGGCAGGCCGGACACCCAAACCGACCCCGCCGTACACCCCTGTGCCGGGTACGACGGAGCCCCTCCGCCGGGATCGGCGTGGAGGGGCTCGGTCGATGCTCGGTCAGGGCGTCACGGGCGCGTACGGCGGCGTGCGCCACCCCGACGGGACCGGCGGCGGCCGGTGCCGCCCTCAGTCTCCTCGTCGTCGGAGATCGCATCCGGGTCGTCCGCCGCGGCCAGGCGGGCCGACTCACCCGTCTGGGCGTCGTCGACCGCCGGGGCCGCCGCGGTGTCCGACTCGTACCGGGACAGGTCGTAGCCCATGGTGTCGTGGTAGTCGGCCTCCACCACGGCGGTGGCACCGGCGCTGTCGGTCTCGGTCTCGGTGACCTCGGCCACGGTCCGCTCGGCCGGTACGCTCTTGCGCGCCCGGCGCCGGGACGAGGCCGACTGCTCGGCCGCCGGGGCCGCCACGGCGGTGGCCACGGCCTTGACCTTCTCCCCCGCACCACCACCGGCGCGCGGCTTCTCCGGCACCGGCTCGGTGTGGACGACCAGGCCCCGGCCCTTGCAGCACTCGCAGGGCTCGCTGAACGCCTCCAGCAGGCCGGCGCCGATCCGCTTGCGGGTCATCTGCACCAGGCCCAGCGAGGTGATCTCGGTGACCTGGTGCTTGGTGCGGTCCCGGCCCAGGCACTCGGTCAGCCGGCGCAGCACCAGCTCGCGGTTGGACTCCAGCACCATGTCGATGAAGTCGATCACCACGATGCCGCCGATGTCGCGCAGCCGCAGCTGACGGACGATCTCCTCGGCCGCCTCCAGGTTGTTCCGGGTCACCGTCTCCTCGAGGTTGCCCCCGGAGCCGGTGTACTTGCCGGTGTTGACGTCGACGACCGTCATCGCCTCGGTCCGGTCGATCACCAGCGAACCACCGGAGGGAAGGAAGACCTTGCGGTCCAGCCCCTTGATGATCTGCTCGTCGATCCGGTACTCGGCGAACACGTCGGTGGTGCCGACGTGCCGGCGCAGCCGGGCGACCAGGTCCGGCGAGACGTGCGACAGGTACGACTCGACCATCTCGTACGACTGCTCGCCCTCGATGACCAGCTCGCGGAAGTCCTCGTTGAAGAGGTCCCGGACGACCCGGATGACCAGGTCCGGCTCCTCGTAGAGCAGCACCGGGGCGCCACCCTCGGCGGCCTTGGCCTGGATGTCCTCCCACTGGGCCTGGAGCCGCTTGACGTCGCGGGCGAGCTCGTCCTCGCTGGCGCCCTCGGCGGCGGTCCGGACGATCACGCCCGCGCCGTCCGGGACGAGCTTCTTCAGCACGTCCCGCAGCCGCTTGCGCTCGTTGTCCGGCAGCTTCCGGCTGATGCCGGAGGCGTTCCCGTTGGGCACGTAGACGAGGTGCCGGCCGGAGAGCGCGATGTGGCTGGTCAGCCGCGCGCCCTTGTGCCCGATCGGGTCCTTGGTGACCTGCACCAGCACCGAGTCACCGGACTTGAGGGCCTGCTCGATCGAGCGGGCACGACCCTCCAGGCCGGTGGTGTCCCAGTTGACCTCGCCCGCGTACAGGACGGCGTTGCGACCGCGCCCGACGTCGACGAAGGCCGCCTCCATGCTCGGCAGGACGTTCTGCACCTTGCCGAGGTAGACGCTGCCGGCCATCGTGCCGGAGGAGTTCCGGGTGACGTAGTGCTCGACCAGCACACCGTCCTCCAGGACGGCGATCTGCGTACGGTCGCCGCGCTGGCGGACGGCCATCACCCGGTCGACCGCCTCCCGGCGGGCCAGGAACTCGGACTCGCTGAGGATCGGCGGGCGGGTGCGACGCTGCTCCCGGCCGTCCCGGCGGCGCTGGCGCTTGGCCTCCAGCCGGGTCGACCCGGAGACGCCCTGCACCTCGTCGACGGTCTTGCGGGGCTCCCGAATCTTGACGACGGTGGGCACGCCGTCGTCGGCGCCGCCCTCGACGTCACCGGCACCCCGACGGCGACGGCGCCGGCGGCGGCGGGTCATCCCGTCACCCTCGCCCTCGCCCTCGGCCTCCTCGTCCTCGGCCTCGGCCTCTTCTTCCTCGCCCTCGGCCTGCGCGGCCTCCTCGGACTCCTCGTCCTCGGTGTCGTCCGCGCCACCCTTGCCACGGCCACGGCCACGACGACCACGACGACGACGACGGCGGGCCGCCGCGCTCTCGTCCTCGTCCTCGTCCTCGGCCTCCTCCTCGGCTTCCTCGGTGAACTCCTCGGCCTCGACGGGCTCCACCACCTCGACCTGCTCGACCTCGCGGCGGCCCCGCCGGCGGCGGCGCGACGGCTCGGTCGGCTCCTCCTCGGCGGGCTCCTCGGCGACGGCCGGCGCCGGAGCGGCGGCGCGGACGACCGGCACGTCCTCGGGCTGCGGCGCCATGAACAGCACGGTCGGCGCGGACAGCGCCGCCCGGCGGCGGCGCGTGCGGGGCTCGGGCTCGGCGGCCGGCGTCTCCGCGGCGGGCTCGTCGGTCGGCGCGGACACCGCGACACCCGGGGGCACCTCGCCGGAGCGACTCTCGGTCCCACTCGGCGCGACCGGCTGCGCGGCGGCGTCCTCGGCGACCGGCCGGGCCGCGGCGGCATCCACGACGGCCTGCGCGGCGGCACCGAAGGCCGTGCCGGCCTCGGGCTCGGTCTCCTCGGGCTCGGTCTCCGTGACCTCGCCGCCCGCGGCGGGCGCGGTCGGCTCGGGGATCCCGGCCGCCTCGGTCGGGGTCTCCGCGGCCGGGTCGGCCGCCGCGGGGGCGGCCTTGCGCCGGCGGGTACGCGTCACCTTGACCGGGGGTACGACGTCCTCGGTGGCCGCCTCGACACCGTCGGCGACGACCGGCTCCTCGGCGGCGGCCTTCGCGGTGGTGGCCTTACGGCGACGGCGCGGGGCCTTGGCGGCGGCGTCGAGGTCCCCGGTCACCGGGGCGAAGACCTCCGCCTGCGGGGACTCGCCGCTGCCCTGCGCGGCGGCGGTCGCCTCGACCGGCGCCTCGGTCTGCTCCGGCTGGTTCAGCGGCGCGGCCTTGCGGCGGCTGACCCGCCGCCGGGCGGGCGCCTTGGGCTCCCCCAGGTCGGCGGTGCCGCTGCCGGCGGCCTCGCTCGGGGCGGGTCCGGCCGCGTCACCGGTCTCCCCTGGCGTGGTGCCGGCGGCGGAGGACCGCTCCGACGACGGCGTGTCGTGCTGTTCAGCGGTGTCGCGGGCCGGCTGGGAACCGGTGCGTTCGCCGCCCTCGGGCTCGTTCTCGAGCATGGACGTTCTCCAGTTCTGGCTGCCCCGGGCGCGTGTGAGCGCTGCCACGCAGGGTCGCCGCAAAAGTGTTTCCGCCGATCGCGCTGGTCGCGCGACCGCCGAAGTCTGCCTGCTCGAACACTGACCGACGGTCAGCGTTCGCCGATGGATGCCCCGTCGCGGTCCGCTTCCAACGGATCCGCGATCGCGCCCTGCGCGGTCAGCGTGCCCTGCGCCAGCCGGATCACCTTCGGTGAGACCGGCGGCTCCAGGTCGGCCACCACGCGGAGGCCGGAAAGGACGTCATCGGGTCGTACGGACGGGGTGACCTGCCGCACGACCAGTTCGAGTATCGCACACGGCACGGCCGCGACCTCGGAAGGCGTCTCCGTCGGCGCGACGACATCGATGGAGATGACCGCCGACCGGGCGTCGAAGGTGCGTCGCCCCTGCTTGGTCATGCGCTCGACGAGGACCTCGTCGGCGGCGACGAAGGCGGAAACCGCCCTTTGTGCGACACCGGGGTCGACCTCGGGCAGCTCGATGCGCCAGTGCGAGGCCTCGATCCGGTCGGCCAGGCTGCCGCCACCGGCCACCACCGCGTCCAGGACGTCGAGCCCGGGCGACAGGGCGGCGTCGAGAGCCGCGCGCAGCTGCTCCGGGTCGACCTCCTCGCGCAGGCCGATCTCCAGGTACTCGGCCTCGCTGGCCACGCCGGTCGGGGCGGCGCTGGCGTACGAGATTTTCGGGTGCGGGGTGAAGCCCTGGGAGAAGGCGATCGGCACTCCGGCCCGGCGCAGCGCCCGCTCGAAGGCACGGGCGAAGTCCCGGTGGGACGTGAACCGCAGCGGCCCACGCTTGGCGTACCGGATCCGGACGCGCTGGACGACCGGCGCCTGCCCGCCCTCGGGCTGTGGTCTCTTACTGATCGTCGTGCTCCTCGGTGTCAGAACCGGTTGATCATGAAGTTGTTGCCGGCGACACGCCGTGCCGGAGACAATAGCTTCATGATCACCGGGCGGAGCGGGCGGCGCGCGGGAGACGCGCGGCGCACCCGCTCCGAACGATCACTGCTGCGCGCCGGTCGGGAGCTTGAGGCCGTCACCGTTGACCGGGGTCAACGGCAGGAGCTTCTTGCCGGTGGGACCGATCTGGATCTCGGTGTCCATCGACGGGCAGACGCCGCAGTCGAAGCACGGGGTCCACCGGCAGTCGTCCTGCTCGTACTCCGACAGCGAGTCCTGCCAGTCCTGCCAGAGCCAGTCCTTGTCCAGGCCCGAGTCCAGGTGGTCCCAGGGCAGGACCTCCAGCTCCTCGCGCTCCCGGGTGGTGTACCAGTCGAGGTCCACCCCGAAGGTCGGCAGCACCTCGTCGGCGGCCTGCACCCAGCGCTGGTACGAGAAGTGCTCGCTCCAGCCGTCGAACCGGCCGCCGTTCTCCCACACCTTGCGGATCACCGCGCCGACCCGACGGTCGCCACGGGAGAGCAGGCCCTCGATCAGCGACGGCTCGCCGTCGTGGTAGCGGAAGCCGATCGCCCGGCCCAGCGAACGGTCGGAGTTGATGGCCTGCTTGAGGATCTTGAGCCGGTGGTCGATGACCTCCGGGCGCTCCATCTTCGCCCACTGGAACGGGGTGTGCGGCTTCGGCACGAAACCGCCGATGGAGACCGTGCAGCGGATGTCCTTGGAACCGGTGGCCGCCCGACCGGCGCGGATGACCTCGTGCGCCATGTCCGCGATCTCGAGGACGTCGTCGTCGGTCTCGGTGGGCAGGCCGCACATGAAGTACAGCTTCACCTGCCGCCAGCCGTTGGTGTACGCGGTGACCACGGTGCGGATGAGGTCTTCCTTCGACACCATCTTGTTGATCACCTTGCGAATCCGCTCCGACCCGCCCTCGGGGGCGAACGTCAGACCGGTACGCCGACCGTTGCGGGACAGCTCCTGCGCGAGGTCGATGTTGAACGCGTCCACCCGGGTCGACGGCAGCGAGAGCGAGACGTTGGTGCCCTCGTACTGCTGGGCGAGGCCGGAGCACATGTCGCCGATCTCGGAGTGGTCGGCCGACGACAGCGACAGCAGGCCCACCTCGTGGAAGCCGGAGAACTCCAGCCCCTCCTTCACCATCTGGCCGACGGTGGTGATCGAGCGCTCCCGCACCGGGCGGGTGATCATGCCGGCCTGGCAGAAGCGGCAGCCCCGGGTGCAACCCCGGAAGATCTCCACCGCGTACCGCTCGTGCACGGTCTCGGCGAGCGGGACCAGGGGCTTCTTCGGGTACGGCCAGGCGTCCAGGTCCATCGTCGTGCGCTTGTGCACCCGGAACGGCACGTCCGCCCGGTTCGGCACGACCCGCTGGATCCGCCCGTCGGGCAGGTAGTCCACGTCGTAGAAGCGCGGCACGTACACGCTCTCGGTGCGGGCCAGCCGCAGCAGCAGCTCGTCCCGGCCACCGGGTGAGCCCTCGGCCTTCCACTCCCGGACGATCGCGGTGATCTCCAGGACCGCTTCCTCGCCGTCGCCGAGCACCGCGGCGTCGACGAAGTCGGCGATCGGCTCCGGGTTGAACGCGGCGTGCCCGCCGGCCACGATCACCGGGTCGTCGTCGGTCCGGTCGGCGGCGAGCATCGGGATGCCGGCCAGGTCGATCGCCGTGAGCAGGTTCGTGTAGCCCAGCTCGGTGGAGAAGGACACGCCGAACACGTCGAAGGCGCGGACCGCGCGGTGCGCGTCGACGGTGAACTGCGGCACGCCGTGGGAGCGCATCAGCGCCTCCAGGTCCGGCCAGACCGCGTACGTGCGCTCGGCGAGCACGTCGGGCAGCTCGTTGAGCACCTCGTACAGGATCTGCACGCCCTGGTTGGGCAGGCCGACCTCGTACGCGTCCGGGTACATCAGCGCCCACCGTACGGTCGCCGTGTCCCAGTCCTTGACCACCGCACCCAGCTCGCCACCGACGTACTGGATGGGCTTGGTCACCTGGGGCAGCAGCGGCTCCAGCTGTGGCCAGACGGAATGGGCCGCGGTCGGGCGCGGCGCGGTCGACGGGACGCTCATGAAGCCCAAGGGTACGCGGCCCGTCGCCGGTGACGGCGCGCACGCCACCGGCCGAGAAGCACCAGCGGATTCGTCGGTGGTGGCGCGCCGGTACTAACCTCGCAACGGGCGCGAGAGGAGATTGCCGCGATGCCGCAGCCGCAGCCGGGTGCTGACCGGCCGGCCGACGGGGACACACCGGACCCGCACGGGGACCGGGAGCCGGCGGTCACCGAGGAGGCCACGCCCTCCCCCGTACCGTCGGGTGACGAGCCCCGCACGGGTCCGGAGGGCACCCGTGAGCTGGCCACCGACGAGCCGGAGGAGGCCGGGCGGCCGACCGACGGCCCACACGGCACGCGGGCGCTGCCCGCCGACGAGTCCGAGCCCGCCGCCGCACCGGCCGTCGGCCCGCAGGGCACCCGCGCGCTGCCGGCCGACGAGCCGGAGCCCGCCGGTCAGCGTTCGGGCGGGCAGCCGCCGGAGCCGCCCGCGCCGAAGTGGAGCGGGTCCGCCGCCGTGCCGCCCCCGCCGCCACGCAGGCGCGGCTGGGGCGAATCGGCCGAGCCCACCCCGGTGCCCCCGCCCCCGCTACCCGAGCACCAGGCGCCGGTGGACCCCTGGGCGGGTGTCGACACCGGTGGCTGGGAGCTGCCCTCGGCCGAGATGCCGCACCTCCCGCCGACGCTGCCCTACCCGGCACCGCCGACGACCCGCCCGTACTCCGGGCCGCCCGCACCGCCCGCCATGCCGTACCAGGTGTCTCCGCCCCCGGCCGCGTACCCCGCGCCGCCGCAGCCGGCCGCGTACCCCGCGCCGCCGCAGCCGGTCGCGTACCCGGCGCCGCCGCAGCCCGCGTACCCACAGCCCGCGCCGCCGGTGCCGGACCTGCCGCCCGCGCGGCCGAAGCGGAAGAAGGGCCGGGGTGCGCCGCCGCCGACGGCGCCGCCGCCCGGCTGGCAGGCCCCCAAGGGGTACGTCCCGGTGCCCGTGCGCCGACGCCGCCGCTGGCCCTGGCTGCTGCTGTTCACCCTGGTGTGCTGCTGCGGTTGCCCCGCCTGGTTCGGCGCGCCGATGGCGAGCCAGTACCCGGCGAAGGCCACGCTGCCGGCCCAGGTGGACGACCTGCGGCTGCGCGAGGACAGCCGCAGCACGCAGACCGCCAAGGAACTGGAGGCGAAGGTACGCGCGGCGCACTGGCTCGCCGAGGACACCTTCGCCGGCGTCTACACCACCCCGACCGGCAAGCGGGTGACCGTCTTCGGCGGCACCGGTTTCCGGTTCGCCCCCGAGTCCGACGCGGACGCCGAGATCAGCCGGCTGCGCGAGGAGTACGCGCTGGGCGACGCGCAGGTGAAGGACACCGGCGTACGCGGCCGGCACGCGCGCTGCGCGGCGGGCCGATCCAACGGCGCCGACGTGGTGGTCTGCACCTCGGTCGACCACGGCAGCATCGCCACCGCGGTCTTCACCCGGCTCTCGCTGGACGACAGCGCGGCCCTGCTCGACGAGCTCCGCACCCAGATCGTGACTCCACAGCAGAGCTGACCGACCCGTCGGGGAGGCCGTGTGCCGTCCGGGGCGGCACCCGAAAGGGTCAGACCGCCCCGGGCTCGCCGGCCAGCGGCGGGTGGGCGCGCGGCGGCGCGTAGCGGGGGACGTACTCCTGGCCGGTGAGCTTCTGGATCTCACCCATCAGCTCGTCGGTCATCTCCCGCAGCGAGGTGCGGTCGTCGGATCGGCCGGTGAAGTCCAGCGGCTTGCCGAACCGAATAGTGATCTTGGCCGTGCCGGGCCGGGGGAGGCGGGCCCCGATCGGCTGGGCCTTGTCGGTGCCGATCATGCCGACGGGGATGACCGGGACACCCGCGGCGAGGGCCAGCCGGGCGGCGCCGGTGCGCCCGCGGTAGAGCCGCCCGTCCGGCGACCGGGTCCCCTCCGGATAGATGGCGACCAGGTCACCCCCCTTGAGCGCGGGGATCGCCGCGTCGAACGCGGACAACGCCGCCCGCCCGCCGGCCCGCTCGACCGGGATGGCGCCGAGCCCGTTGAACACGAACCGCTGGAACGCGCCCTTCACCCCGGCGCCCTTGTAGTAGTCCGACTTCGCCCAGAAGGCCAGGTGCCGGGCAACCACGGTGCCGAGGAACAGCTCGTCGGCGACCGACAGGTGGTTGCCGGCGAAGATCGCGCCGCCGGTCTCCGGGATGTGCTCCAGACCCTCCACGGTCGGTCGGAACGCCAACCGCAGCGCGGGCGCCACGGTGAGCTTGCCGATGGTGTAGAGCAGCGGCACTGGTCCTCCGGCAGATCGTGTGCTGAACGGGCGGTGTCACCGTAGCGGACGTCCGCCCGCCACCCCGACCGAGGTGGCGGGCGGTCCACCCGTGGAGGGTGGCGGCGTTAAGAGGGGGCCCTTCCTCTACCTGAGGCGTTAGGAAGGTGCCCTTCCTTACACCCTCATACCCTCCGGACGGAGACCGTCACGCGGTCGCCCTCGCCGACCTCGCCGGTGAAGCCCTCCACCTCGTCGGCGAAGTCCACCGAGTCGGCGAGCACCTCGCGGGCGACGAAGTCGGTGAACCCGGCGACCGCGGCCCGGACCTCCTCGGAGGCGCCGACCAGCAGCACGATCCGGTCAGACACGTCCAGGTCGGCGTCCCGGCGGGCCTGCTGCACCACCCGGACGACGTCCCGGGCCAGCCCCTCGGCGGCCAGCTCCGGGGTGACCTCGGTGTCCAGCACGACGACGCCCTCCCCACCGGGCAGCGGGGCGGAGTGCTCGGCGTCGGCCGCGACCAGGCGCAGCTCGTACTCGCCCTCGGCGAGGGTGACCCCGGCGGCGACCGGGGCGCCGTCGTGAAGCTCCCACTCCCCCGCCTTGACCGCCTTGATGACCTGCTGCACCGCCTTGCCGACCCGCGGGCCGAGCGCCCGGGGCACCACGGTCAGCACCTGCTGGCAGTAGTCCGCCACCGCGTCGGTGAACTCCACCGCCTTGACGTTGACCTCGTCGGCGACCAGGTCGCCGAACGGCCGCAGCTGCGCCGCCACCGGCGACGCCACGGTCAGCCTCGACAGTGGCAGCCGCACCCGCAGGCCCTTCGCCTTGCGCAGCGACAGCGCCGCCGAGCAGACCTCGCGGGTGGCGTCCATCGCCGCGACGAGGTCGTGGTCGGCGGGGAACTCCTCGGCGGACGGCCAGTCGGTCAGGTGCACCGACCGCTCGTCGGTGAGGCCGCGCCAGATCTCCTCCGCGGTCAGCGGCGCCAGCGGCGCGACCACCCGGCAGAGCGTCTCCAGCACCGTCCACAGGGTGTCGAAGGCGTCGGCGTCACCGGACCAGAACCGGTCCCGCGAGCGGCGCACGTACCAGTTGGTCAGCGCGTCCAGGTAGGACCGCACGGTGGCGCAGGCGCCGGAGATGTCGTACGCCTCCATCTGCGCGCCGACCGTCTCCACCAGTTCCCGCGTCTTGGCCAGCACGTACCGGTCGAGCAGGTGCGTGGAGTCGGTACGACGGCGGGCGGTGTGGGAGTCGGCGTTGGCGTAGAGCGAGAAGAAGTACCAGACGTTCCACAGCGGCAGCAGCACCTGCCGGACGGCGTCCCGGATGAGCGTCTCGGTCACCGCCATGTCCCCGCCGCGCAACACCGGCGAGGACATCAGCATCCAACGCATCGCGTCGGAGCCGTACGCGTCGAACACGTGGTACACGTCCGGGTAGTTGCGCAGGCTCTTGGACATCTTGCGCCCGTCGGAGCCGAGCAGGATGCCGTGGCTGAGGCAGTTCCGGAAGGCCGGCCGGTCGAACAGCGCGGTGGCCAGCACGTGCATCGTGTAGAACCAGCCGCGGGTCTGTCCGATGTACTCGACGATGAAGTCGCCCGGGTAGTGGTGCTCGAACCAGTCGGCGTTCTCGAACGGGTAGTGCACCTGGGCGAACGGCATCGAACCCGACTCGAACCAGCAGTCCAGCACCTCCGGCACCCGGCGCATCATGGACGCACCCGTCGGGTCGTCCGGGTTGGGACGGACCAGGTCGTCCACCGCCGGCCGGTGCAGGTCGATCAGGCGTACGCCGAAGTCCCGCTCGATGTCGGCCAGCGAGCCGTACACGTCCACCCGCGGGTACGTCGGGTCGTCGGACTTCCACACCGGGATCGGCGAGCCCCAGAACCGGTTCCGGCTGATCGACCAGTCGCGGGCGTTGGCCAGCCACTTGCCGAACGAGCCGTCCTTGATGTGGCCGGGCGTCCAGTTGATCTGCTGGTTCAGCTCGACCATCCGGTCCCGGAACTGCGTCACCGCGACGAACCACGACGACACCGCCTTGTAGACCAGCGGGGTGTCGCAGCGCCAGCAGTGCGGGTACGAGTGGGTGTAGGTGTCCTGCTTGAGCACCACCCCCCGCTCCTTGAGCTCCCGGATCACCGGCTTGTTGACGTCGAAGACCTGCTCACCCTGGTACGGCGGGACCAGCGCGGTGAACCGCGTGTGGTCATCCACGGTGACGATCGTCGGGATGCCGGCGGCGTTGCAGACGTTCTGGTCGTCCTCACCGAACGCCGGGGCGAGGTGGACGATCCCGGTGCCGTCCTCGGTGGTCACGAAGTCCGCGCCGAGCACCTGGTACGCGTTCTCGCCGGCCTGCTCGACGAGGAAGTCGAACAGCGGCGTGTAGCGGCGCCCGGCCAGGTCGCGGCCGTACACCGTGCCGAGGAGCTCGTAGCCCTCCAGCTCCTTGGCGTACGCGGCCAGCCGCGCGGCGCCGACGACGTACCGCTGGCCCTCCCGTTCCAGCACCGCGTACTCGATGTCCGGGCCGACGGCGAGCGCCAGGTTCGACGGCAGCGTCCACGGCGTCGTGGTCCAGACGCCGAGCCGGACCGGCCCGCGCACCAGTTCCGGGGCGGACTCGTCGGCGGTCAGCGCGAACCACACGGTCAACGTCGGGTCGTGCCGGTCCCGGTAGACGTCGTCCATCCGGGTCTCGGTGTTCGACAGCGGCGTCTCGCACCGCCAGCAGTACGCGAGCACCCGAAAGCCCTCGTAGACCAGGCCCTTGTCGTGCAGGGTCCTGAAGGCCCACATGACGCTTTCCATGTAGTCCAGGTCGAGGGTCTTGTAGTCGTTGGCGAAGTCGACCCAGCGGGCCTGCCGGTTGATGTACCGCTCCCAGTCGTGGGTGAACTCCAGCACCGAGGTGCGGCACGCCTCGTTGAACCGGGCCACGCCGAGGTCGAGGATCTCCGCCTTGCTGGTGATGCCGAGCTGCTTCTCGGCGACCACCTCGGCGGGCAGGCCGTGGCAGTCCCAGCCGAAGCGCCGCTCGACGTGCCGGCCGCGCATCGTCTGGTAGCGGGGCACCACGTCCTTGACGTACCCGGTGAACAGGTGGCCGTAGTGCGGCAGGCCGTTGGCGAAGGGCGGGCCGTCGTAGAAGACGTACTCGTTCTCGCCGTTCCGGCCGGCCTCGCGGGCCTCGACGGAGGCCTCGAAGGTCTTGTCGGCCGTCCAGTGCTCCAGGACCCGGCGCTCGACCGCGGGCAGGTCCGGGCTCGCCGGGACACCGGCGGCGGTCGGGTCGTGCAACGGATAGGCCATCGGGGGTCGCTCTCCTCAGCAGCAGCTCACTCGTCGTGGGTCTGCGAGGACGAGCCTTCACCGGTACGCCTCGACGACGCGCCGGGCCGGGCCCGCGGTACCACCCCGCTTGGCGGTCGAGGTGCGACCGCCCGCTCGTTGGCCGGCTGTGACGGGCCGGTCCCGTCCGGTTCTACTCGGGCGCGGAGGCCCTTTCTTCCGGAGGCTCGCCGGTGATGGCCGGGTCGACGCCTGTGCGGTCAAGGGTACTCGACCCGCCGGCCGGTCCGCCGCCGAGTATCCGGGCGAAGGAAGGGCCCCCGCTTAACGCCTCCGGTAGAGGAAGGGCCCCCGCTTAACGCCCACGGGCCAGGGCAGCACGGCACCCGTCGCTTCGCTGCAAGGGTGATCCGGATCGAGGTCGACGAGCCCACGCTGGCCCGCACCCGGATCGCGACCAGCCCCTGGACACCCTCTGACCCGTGACCCGAGCACCCTCGACGGAGCGTGAGCACGGTCACCCGATCCGCTGGTCACGCGAGGGTGCGCCGTTCCGTCGAGTCGGTGTCACGCACACCGCACCAGGAGGTTGTCATGCAGCGAATGGATCCGTCACGGGTGGCGCCGGAGGCGTACCAGGCGGTACTGGGCATGGAGAAGTACGTCCGGCAGAACGTCGACCACACCGTGCTGGAGCTGGTGAAGCTGCGGGCGTCGGTGCTCAACGGGTGCGCGTTCTGCGTGGACATGCACACGCGGGACGCGCTCGCCGCGGGTGAGTCGAGCCGCCGGCTCTTCGCGGTGGCGGCCTGGCGGGAGGCGCCCTTCTTCGACGAGCGGGAGCGCGCCGCGCTGGCGCTGACCGACGCGGTCACCCGGCTCGGCGACCACGGCGTGCCGGACGACGTCTGGGACGCGGCGGCCAAGGTGTGGTCGGAGAAGGAACTGGCGGACCTGCTGATGGCGATCGCGACGATCAACGTCTGGAACCGGATCGCGGTCACCTGCCGCACCGAGCTTCCGGCGGACGCCTGACGACACGGGAACGACGACGGCCGGCGCGCGGGGTTCCGCGCGCCGGCCGTCGTGGTGCCTGCTCAGCCCAGCTCGGGGAACCAGAGCCCGATCTCGCGCTTGGCGCTGTCGGTGGAGTCGGAGGCGTGCACCAGGTTCTCCCGGTTGGACAGGGAGAGGTCGCCCCGGATGGTGCCGGCGGCGGCCTTGCGACCGTCGGTGCTGCCGATCATGCCCCGGACCACCTCGATCACCTGGTCGCCGGTGAGCACCAGCGCGACCAGGGGCCCACCGGTCATGAACTCCTTCAGCGGCGGGTAGAACGGCTTGTCCACGTGCTCGGCGTAGTGCTGGTCGGCGAAGTCGCCGTCCAGCGTCCGCGTCTCCATCGCGTCGATCCGCAGCCCCTTGCGCTCGAAGCGGGAGATGATCTCGCCGACCAGCCCGCGACGGACCGCGTCGGGCTTGATCAGTACGAGTGTGCGCTCGGCCGGGCTGGTGCTGGACACGCTGGGTTCCTCCTGTGCGCGGAAGCCGGTCGATCTGGGTACGGTCAGCCTAGCGACCCGGTCCCGGCGCCGGCGCGGCGGCCGGTCCTTCCCCCGACCGCCGATCCGGCCTAGCCTGGCCCTGACCCAGGGAGGTCCACTGTGGCGAATGGCGGGAGCCGACCCATCGCGCCGGTACGCAAGTTGATCGGCGCGGTCCTGGGCACCGTGGCGGTCTTCATGATCCTGTTCGGCCTCGGCATGCAGAGCTGGGCCATCGTGGCGCTCGGTGTGGCACTGCTGGTCCTGTCGATCGCCCTGGCCACGGTGCGCGGGGGCGGTCGCACCTGGGTGGTCGGCGAGGGCCACGTGCACAGCGCCTCCGAACCACCCACCCAGTACGCCTTCGGTCGTTGCGAGCTGCAACTGGTGATCGACGCACCCGGCCTACCACCCCGGTCGAAGAAGATCATCGAGCCGCGGGTGCCGGTCGCCAAGTGGCCGTCGCTGGGCCAGACCCTGCCGATCCGGGTCGCCCTCGACGACCAGCGCCACGTGCGGGTCCTCTGGGACGAGGTGCCCACCCACGCGGAGACCGCCGCCGCCGTCGCCGACCTTCCCCCGGAGTACGCGGGCGCGGAGCCCGTCGACGAGGGGCTCATCAGGCAGGAGGCGCCACCGTGGGCGGGCCGGGCGCCCGACGACGACTTCCGTGATCCGCCGGCCCCGGACCCCCTGGACGACCTGGGCGGCCCGCCCGAGGAGCGCGAGCCGGTGGTGCTGCACCAGCGTCCCGGCGAGCCGGTGGTGCTGGAGGGCACGCTGGTCGAGCCGGGCGGCACGGGCAGCTTGCCGCGCCGGGCCACACCGACGCCCCGGCCCCCCGCCGAGGAGCAGTTCGACCCGCCCACCGCCGGCTTCGCGCCCTCGGGCCGACCGGACCCGTACGACGGCCCACCGGACCCCTACGACGGCCCACCGGACCCGTTCGGACCGGCGACCGAGCGGTACGACACGCCGCCGGGTGACCCGTTCGACAGCCCGGCGTCGGACCGCCCGTTCGATCCCACCGTGCCCGTGGAGACGATCGACGCGACGCCGACCGCGGCACCGACCGCCGAGCGCCGCTTCCGCGTGCCGGCGCCGTCGGACCCGCTCGACCCGCTGGACCTGCCGCTGGACGACCCCACGCCTGCGCGGGACCGGGCACCGGCGAGCGACGTCAGCGCGGAGGACCTGGACGAGGCGATCTTCGGGCGGCAGCCCGGCACGGGAGCCGATCCGGAGGGTGCCGGTGAGCCGGACCCGCCGATCGCAGGCGTCGGCGTGACGCTGCTCGTCACCGACCTGACCCGCTCGCTGCGCTTCTACCGGGACCTGGGCTTCACGGAGGTGGACCGGGGCGCCGGCAACGCCGTCCTCGCCTCCGGGGCGACCCGGCTGGTGCTGCGGGAGGTCACCGAGGCGGTGCCGGTGAGCCGTCGACTGGTGCACGTGAACCTCGAAGTGGACGACATCGAGGCCGCGTACGGCCGGCTGCGCGGGTCCGGCGTGCGCTTCACGTACGCCCCCCGGGTGGTGAACCGGGGCACGAAGCTGGAGGTCTGGGCCGCTGCCTTCCGTGACCCGGACGGACACGGCATCGCCCTCACCCAGTGGCGCGAACGCGCCGACGCCTGACGAGATCCCGTTTCGCGCCGCCGGAGGCGCTGTGGCCCGGCGGCGCGAACGGTTCAGCCCAGGATCACCCGGCGCACGTGCAGCGCGTACGCCCACACCAGGGCGAAGATGACGCCCAGGACGAACAGCGACCAGTGCAGCAGGCCGGCCAGCAGGAGCAGCCCCTGCAGGACGGTGCCGGCGTTCCAGGCCCACGGCCGGCGCATGCTCCCGGCCAGCAGTACCGCCACCACCGCGAGCGCCACGACCACACCGACGGCGGCGCCACTCAGGTCGCCGCCGAGGACCCGGATCGGCTGGATCGCGAGCAGCAGCACCAGCGCCTCCAGCACCAGCGTGCCGGCGCCCAGCCCGCGTACCGCCCGCTCGGGGTCGCGCAGACCGGACCGGTGCTGCGGCCCGCCCGGCGTACCGGCGTCGGGGCCGCTCGTGCGGTCGACGCCGTCCGCCGGCTCCCGCTCGGGACCGGTCACTTCTTCAGCAGCCGGCGGGCGTCGGCCACGGTCACCACGGACCCGGTGACGATGATGCCGACCCCCGACAGCTCACCGGGAACGTCCTCCTCGGCCAGGGCGACCGCGGTCTCGATCGCGTCGGGCATCTCCTCAGCCACCTCCACCCGCTCCGGCCCGAACACCTCGGCGGCGAGGTCCGCCAGCTCCCCGGTCGACATCGCCCGGGGCGAGCTGTTCCGGGTGACCACGATCTGGTCGACCACGGGCTCCAGCAGTTCCAGGAGGCTGGGCGCGTCCTTGTCGGCGAGCACCCCCACCACCGCGACGAGCTTGCTGAACGCGAACTCCTCCTGCAGGGCGGCGACCGTCGCGGCCATGCCGTGCGGGTTGTGCGCCCCGTCCAGCAGGATCGTCGGGGCGGTCCGGACCTTCTCCAGCCGGCCGGGCGAGCTGGCCGCGGCGAAACCCTCGCGCACCGCCTCCACGTCGAGCTGGCGCTTGGTACCGGCCCCGAGGAACGCCTCCACCGCCGCGAGCGCCACCGCCGCGTTCTGTGCCTGGTGCGCGCCGTGCAGCGGTACGAAGATCTCCTCGTACACCCCGCCGAGCCCCTGGAGCGTGAGCACCTGACCGCCGACGGCGACCGCCCGGCGCATGACGCCGAATTCGGAGCCCTCCCGGGCGATGGTGGCGCCCACCTCGGCGCAGCGTTCCAGGATCGGCCGGGCCGCCTCCTCGTCCTGCGCCGCGGAGATGACGGTGGCGCCCTTGTGGATGATCCCTGACTTCGCCAGCGCGATGTCCTGGAGGGTGTCGCCGAGGAACTCGGTGTGGTCCAGGCCGATCGGGGTCAACACCGCCACCCCCGCCTGGATGACGTTGGTGGCGTCCTCGGCACCGCCGAGCCCCACCTCGACCACGGCCACGTCGACCGGCGCGTCGGCGAACGTCGCGAACGCCAGCGCCGTGGTCATGTCGAAGTACGTCAGCGGCTCGGCGGACCGCTCGTCCACCAGCGCGGCCAGCGGCGCGACCTCCCGGTACGTGGCGGCGAACCGCTCCTCACCGACCGGCTCGCCGTCCAGGCTGATCCGCTCCCGGACGGTCTCCAGGTGCGGGCTGGTGTAGCGGCCGGTGTGCAGCCCGAAGGCCCGCAGCAGCGAGTCGATCATCCGGGCGGTGGAGGTCTTGCCGTTGGTGCCGGTCAGGTGGATCGACGGGTACGCCCGCTGCGGGCTGCCCAGCAGGTCGAGCAGGGACTCGATCCGGTCCAGCTCGAAGACCATGCGGGTGAACCCGCGGCCGGCCAGCTCGGCCTCGACGGCGGCGAAATCGGTGCGGTCGGTCACGAGGGAAGCGCCTCCAGAGCGGCGTCGATACGGGCGAGGTCGGCCTCGGCGGTGGCGAGCCGGTCCCGGATCTTGGCGACGACCGGCTCCGGCGCCTTGCCGACGAAGGCCGGGTTGTCGAGCTTCGCCCGGGCCTGCGCGGCCTCCTTCTCGGCCGCCGCCCGGTCCTTGGTGAGGCGGGCGCGTTCGGCGGCCACGTCGATCGAGCCCCGGGTGTCCAGAGCGACGGTGACGTCACCGGCGACGGCCAGGGTGGCGCTGGCCTGGAAGTCGTCCCCGGCCGGGTCGAGCCGGACCAGCGACCGGATCAGCGGCTCGTGCGCGCCGATCCCCGCGCCGGTCAGGCCGTCCAGGCGGGCGGACACCCGCTGCGTGGGCCGCAGCCCCTGGTCGGACCGGAACCGGCGGATCTCGGTGACCACCCGCTGCACGGTGCCGACCTCGGCCTCCGCGGCGTCGTTGACGAGCGCACGGTCGGCGACCGGCCAGGCGGCCGTCATGACCGTCTCGCCGCCGGTGAGGGCGATCCACAGCTCCTCGGTGACGAACGGGATGACCGGGTGCAGCAACCGCAGCAGCTGGTCCAGCACGTGACCGAGCACCCGGCGGGTGGCCTCGGCGGCGGGGCCACCCTCGGCGAGCACCGGCTTGCTCAGCTCCACGTACCAGTCACAGACGTCGTCCCACGCGAAGTGGTAGAGCAGGTCGCAGACCTTCGCGAACTCGTACGCCTCGAACTGCTCGTCCACCTCGGCCGTGACGTGCGCCAGCCGGGACAGGATCCACCGGTCGACGGTCGACAGCTGGTCGCCGGCCGGCAGCTCCCCCGCGGTGTGCGCGCCGTTCAGCAGCGCGAAACGGGTGGCGTTCCAGAGCTTGTTGCAGAAGTTGCGGGAGCCCTGGCACCACTCCTCGCTGACCGGCACGTCGCCGCCCGGGTTGGCGCCCCGGGCCAGGGTGAACCGGGTCGCGTCGGCGCCGAAGCGGCCGATCCAGTCCAGCGGGTCGACGACGTTGCCGAACGACTTGGACATCTTTTTGCCGTGCTCGTCGCGGACCATCCCGTGCAGGGCGACCACGTCGAACGGCTGCTTCCCGTCCATCGCGTACAGCCCGAACATCATCATCCGGGCGACCCAGAAGAAGAGGATGTCGTAGCCGGTGACCAGCACGCTGGTCGGGTAGAACGTCGCCAGCTCCGGCGTACGCTCCGGCCAGCCGAGCGTGGAGAACGGCCACAGGCCGCTGGAGAACCAGGTGTCGAGGACGTCCTCGTCCTGGTGCCAGCCCTCGCCGGTCGGCGGCTGCTCGTCGGGGCCGACGCAGACGATCTCGCCGGCCGGGCCGTACCAGACCGGGATGCGGTGGCCCCACCACAGCTGGCGCGAGATGCACCAGTCGTGCATGTTGTCGACCCAGGCGAAGTAGCGCTTGGCGAGCTCCGCCGGCTCGATCGCCACCCGGCCGTCGCGCACCGCGTCGCCGGCGGCCTTCGCGAGGGGGGCGGTGTTCACGAACCACTGGAGTGACAGCCGCGGCTCCACCGTGGTCCGGCAGCGCGAGCAGTGCCCGACCGCGTGCACGTACGGCCGCTTCTCAGCCACGACCCGACCCTGCTCCCGCAGGGCGGCGACGATCGCCGGGCGGGCCTCGAACCGGTCCAGGCCCTGGAACGGACCGTGCGCGGTGATCACCCCACGCTCGTCCATGACGGTGAGCGACGGCAGGTCGTGACGCTGGCCGATCTCGAAGTCGTTCGGGTCGTGCGCCGGGGTGACCTTGACCATGCCGGTGCCGAACGTGGGGTCCACGTGCTCGTCGCCCACGATCGGAATGCGCCGCCCGGTCAGCGGCACCTCGACCTCGGTGCCGATGAGGTGCTTGTACCGCTCGTCGTCGGGGTGCACCGCCACCGCGGTGTCACCGAGCATCGTCTCGGCCCGGGTGGTGGCGACCACGACGTCGTCGCTGTAGCGGATCGAGACGAGCTCGCCCTCGTCGTCGGTGTGCTCGACCTCGATGTCCGACAGCGCCGTCAGGCAGCGCGGGCACCAGTTGATGATCCGGTTGGCCCGGTAGATCAGCCCGTCGTCGTAGAGCTTCTTGAACATGGTCTGGACGGCCCGGGACAGGCCCTCGTCCATGGTGAAGCGCTCCCGCTCCCAGTCCACGGAGTCGCCCAGGCGCCGCATCTGGCCGAGGATCGCGCCGCCGGACTCGGCCTTCCACTGCCAGACCCGCTCGACGAACTTCTCCCGCCCGAGGTCGTGCCGGGACAGCCCCTGGCCGGCGAGCTGCCGCTCCACGACGTTCTGGGTGGCGATACCGGCGTGGTCCATGCCGGGCAGCCACAGCGCCTCGTAACCCTGCATCCGCTTGCGCCGCACAAGGGCGTCCTGGACGGTGTGGTCGAGCGCGTGGCCCATGTGCAGCGAGCCGGTGACGTTCGGCGGCGGGATGACGATGGTGAACGGCGGCTTGTCGGTGTCCGCCGACGCCCGGAAGCGACCGTCGGCTACCCACTGCTCGTACCGTCGCTGCTCTACCTCGCCGGGCTGGTACTGGCCGGCAAGGGTCGGGGCGTCGGGGCGTCGGGCATCCAGTCTCTCGGTCACCCTGGAAGTCTACGGAGGGCTTCCCGGGACCCGACGTGCGCCACCTGCCATTCGCGTACGGTGTCGGCTATGTCCGACGCACATCTCACCGAGCGCCCGGTCGACGACGACCGGGACCCGATCGACCTGACCGACGAGCCGATCCGGCTGAGCAACCGGAACCCGGGGGCGGCGGAGGACGAGCGGCCGAGCTGGTCACGGCGTCGTCGGGTGGCGTGGGCGACGGCCGCGCTGGTGGGGGTCGTCGGCGCGGGCACGATCGGCGTCGCCGGGTGGCGGGTGGCCCAGCAGAAGGACGCGGAGATCACCCAGCCGGAGCGCATCGTGGGACTGACCCGGGACGACAGCGACCGGGCGCGCAGCACCGCCGACTACCTGCGTAGCGGCTTCGCCGCCGACATCGACCTGGACCGCAGCTTCGGCACCGTCTACCGCGACCCGGCCGACGTACGCCGGTCGGTGCTCGTCTTCGGCGGCACCACCCTGCTGTGGCAGCCGGAGCGGGACCTGGACAGTCTCTTCGGCCTGATGGCGGACGAGACGGGCCGGGTCACCGGCCTACGCGAGGTTCCCGCCGGCGACCTGGGTGGCGTGATGAAGTGCGGCACGACCAGCGGGGAGGGCGGCGACTTCGCCGTCTGCGGCTGGGCCGACCACGGCAGCGTCGTGATGGCCATGTTCCCCGGCCGCTCCGTCGACGAGGCCGGCGGCCTGCTGAGGATCATGCGCGAGCAGATGCAGTCCCGTCCCTGACAGGTCCACAACCCCCAAGGGGTACGGGCCACCTGGCGCCGGCCGGATCGGGGTGGCGTCGGGTGGGAAAAGGTGTGGAAACGCGTTCAGGGCCACCCTGTTGGGTGGCCCTGAACGGGAAGATTGTCCGGCGGTGTCCTACTCTCCCACACCCTCCCGGGTGCAGTACCATCGGCGCTGGAGGGCTTAGCTTC